>JBGARR010000002.1:0-198360 GCA_044230125.1 Phycisphaerales bacterium | reverse complement strand
GGCGATGGCGCCGGCCGCGGGCGGGATTGTGGGCTGAAACCGAAGCCGAGACTCAGTCCCAGGTCACGAAGTCGCCGCCGTTGGCGGAGTCGATCGTGGTGTTGGGGGCGGCCGTCGTGCCGGCGGCCGTCTTCTGGATCACCAGCCAGACATCGCCGTTCTTGGACGGCCCGGTGTTGGTGCCGGCGTCGTTGCGGAACAGGTTGTCCAGGATGTTGGTGGTGCCCAGGGTGCGCAGGTTCTCGGGGACGAAGGTGCGGCCGTACTCGACGTGGTTGTCGTTGTAGCCGATGTTCCCGTCCCACTCGTTCTTGCCGCCGTGGATCTCCAGCGTCTTCGAGTTCTTGTAGTCGGTGCCGCTCGTCGCGCCTTCCTTGACGCCGCGGTTGCCCAGGATGGCAAAGCGGGAGTCACCGGTGTTGCGCCACTGCGTCTTGCGACGCGCGCTGTTGTCGATCGGCATGACCGCGTACGAGGTGTTGCACTGGGTGTTCAAGTCGGCCTGGAAGCCGGTCTTGGGGGTCGGGGCGTTGGCGCCGTCGATCGGATCCCAGTAGATGTCCGCGGAGGGGTTGACGCGACCCATGTTGTAGGTCGAGCAGACGACGACCTTACCGCTGATCTCGGCGGGG
This sequence comes from Phycisphaerales bacterium, assembly GCA_044230125.1. Lineage (GTDB taxonomy): Bacteria > Planctomycetota > Phycisphaerae > Phycisphaerales > SM1A02 > UBA966. The sequence goes on along the minus strand of JBGARR010000002.1, from coordinate 197,728 downwards.
GAGACCAGGATCTGCGGGGTCACGTAGCCACGCGCGATGGTGACGCCGTGGAGGTTGGCATGGTTGTTGACGGCCTCGTCGATCGGGCCGCGGCCGGGGATCTGCTGGGCGTTGAACGCGGCGCGGTTGACTTCGCCGGGCAGGGGGAAGACGCCGTTGGTGTCGACGGCCGCAGTCAGCCAGCCCTGGTGGACCTGCTTGACCTGCGTGCTGTCCTTCACCTGGCGGGCGGTGGCGCGTGCCTTGGCAAGCGCCGGGAGCAGGAGGCCGAGCAGCAGGGCGATGATCGCCATGACCACCAGCAGCTCGACGAGGGTGAAACCCTTCTTGTTCTGGTTCATTGTGATGACTCCGTTGTCAGTGCGTGAGTGTGGAAGATCTCTGTGTGGTTGATCGACGGCGCTTACGGAGCGTTGTCGAGCTTGTCGTACGCCGGGATCGCCAGGTACTGGGTCGAGGCGTTGGGGTGGATGCCCAGGAAGGCGTCGCCGCCGCCCCAGTTCTGGCCGGTGGGGACGCAGCCTGCGCCGGTGAACTCTGCCGGCGTGGTGCCTGCGCACTGGAAGAGGTTGTCCTTGGACAGGTTGCCGCCCGCGTAGTTGCCGCACTCGTAGAAGATGCCATCGGGACGCATCGTCTCGACGAACTCCATGTGCGTGTCGCCGAAGCAGAGGTTGCCCTCCCAGCTCTTGGCGGCCGCGTGCAGGCGCAGCGTCGGGCTCTGCTCAAAGGCGTCGCCGGTGGTCACGCCGTTCTGCGTGCCGCGGGTGACCATCATGGCCTTCGAGGAGTCCAGCGTGTTGCGCCAGCTCTGCTCCTTGCGCCAGCCTGCCAGGACCTGGTGCGCGTACGAGGTGTGGCAGACATCCGTCGCCGAGGCGCCCGCGGTCGCGTTGATCTTCGCCAGCAGGCCGGTGGTGCCGATCGAGGCGCCGTCGCCGTCCCAGTACAGGTCCTGCGCCGGGCGGTACGCCTGGTAGTTGTAGTTCTGATAGACCATCACGACGGGGTTGACCTCGGTCGGTCCGACCAGGATGTCCGTGTTGAACAGTCCCTGGGCGACGCACGCCGAGTACAGGCACTGGGTGCGGTTCTTGGCGAAGTCCTCTGCGCCCTCGCCGGGCACCTGCTGGCCGTTGACGGCCAGGCGGTTCATCAGGCCGGGGACCGGCAGCTTGCCGCCCTTGGTCTCGTTGGCCTTGCCGATCATGGCAGTAAAGATCTGCTTGATCTGGTTCGAGTCCTTCACCGTCTTGGCCGCGAACTGGGCCTTTGCAAGGGCCGGCAGCAGCAGGCCCACGAGCAGGGCGATGATCGCGACGACCACCAGCAGCTCGACGAGCGTAAACGCGCGCTTCTTCATGGCTGTATTTCTCCAATAACAGCAGCACTCTCCAAACATGGCGTCCCGCACGCGCGGGATCTCATCGCCGACGACCGGATGGCCGTCCTCTCCGGACGGACCTGGCGCGCACCGGAAGCCGGTGGGCGACAGACCCGTCTGCAAAGCAGGGATCAAGTGCGCTGTGGAGCGGGGCGACACCCTGACCGGATCACGCGTGCAGGTGCACAGGATCCGTCGCCGGCACGGAGTGCCAAGGCGATGCCAGCAAGAACGCAGGCGTCGGGGCGTCGGAGACCATTTCGGGCGAAGCAGCAGTCCACCGGGGCAGCCAGTCCGCGACGAGGCCATGCCAGTGAGCGAGCTCACCGGGGGCCGAGTCCAGAACAGGCAGCTTTGGGGGGCGACGGCGCAGGGCGAAAAGAAAGGGCCGTCGGCTGATTCGTCCGTGCGGGGCACCCATCGTGCGGCGCAAGAATGGCATCAGAGCATGGTCCGAGGAACCGCAGGTCTTTCAACCTAGGGCTGTCCAGCAAGGCTGGACTCGGGGCAGATGCCGCATCGAGCGGGCGTGGCGCAAGGACTCCAGAGCGCGTCGGAATGTCGGCGGGGCGGGCCAATCGGCCAATGCACCGTCACGAAGAAGATACGCAGGATCCGGACGGGTGGTAGCAGGGAAGCACCGATATGTTCAAAAAGATGAAATTCTCGGCTGTGCGCTCCCCGGCCCTGGCGCCGCACGCGTGCGCAGCGCGCGGCTGGCCAAGGGGTTGCAGCGCCACCGTAGGTCCGCAGGCAGGCCCGATCGCGCTTTACGATGCGCCGATGTCCTTCCAACAGCAGCTCACGCAGCTCGGCCTGACGCTCCCCGCCGCACCGAAGCCCGTCGCGGCGTACATCCCCGCGGTGCGGACCGGCAACCTGATCTTCATCTCCGGGCAGTTGCCCTTCAAGGAGGGCCAGTTGACCGCGACGGGCCCCGTGCCCTCCAAGTGCTCGATCGAGGAGGCGCAGGCGGCGGCGCGGCAGTGCATCCTGAACGGGCTGGCGGTGCTGGGTGACCAGCTCGGTGGCGACTTCAGCCGCGTCGTGCGCATCGTCCGCGTGGGGGCCTTCGTGCAATCGGATGATGGCTTCACCGAGCAGCCCAAGGTCGCCAACGGCGGCAGCGAATTGCTGCAGCAGCTCTTCGGTGAGTCCGGGCGCCACGCCCGCGCCGCGGTGGGCACCAACGCGCTGCCGTTGGGTGCGAGCGTCGAGATCGAATTGCTTGTCGAAGTGAAGTGAGCGCGCGCCGCGCTCTCGCCGCGCCTGCCGGCGCCGGCCGCGTGGCTTCAGCGCCGCACGAGCAGGATCAGGATCAGTGCCAGGTTGAGCGCCAGGCTGAGGCCCGCGATCACCGCCAGCACGATTCCCGCCGTCGAGCTGAAGACGCCCGGCGCGGCGTGCGCAGGTGAGATGGCAAGATCGCCATTCGCCGGCCCGCCGAGCCCCGCCAGACCATCGCTCGGATGGTCGAACTTGGGGCGCGCGTGCACCGGCGGATCCCCCGCCGCGACGCGATCGAGATCCTCGATGAGGTCGCCCGCACCGTGGTAGCGCTCGCGCGGGTCCTTCGCCATCATCATCTCGATGATCATCGAGATCCCCCCGGAGAGCTCGGGTGCGAGCTGGTCCGGCGGGAGCAGCGGGTCGCGCAGGTGCTTGGCCATCACTTCCTTCGGGGCCGTGCCCTCGAAGGGGACGCGCCCCGTCACCATGTGGTACAGCGTGGCTCCCAGGCCGTAGATGTCGGTGGCGGGGGTCACCGGCCGCGCGCGGACCTGCTCGGGCGAGATGTAGTAGGGGGTGCCGAAGATCTTGCCCCGTTCCTCGCTGGCAGCTTCGGAATCGCTCTCGGCGCGCGCCAGGCCCAGGTCGGCCAGCTTCACCACGCCGCTCTTGTTGATCATCAGGTTCTTGGGCTTGACATCGCGATGGATGAAGCCGCGCTCGTGGGCGTGCAGCAGTGCGCTGGCGGTCTGGCGGGCGATGCGCAGCGCATCGCGCTCCGGGATGCGCCTCTGCGACTGGATCCGGTCGAAGACGGTATCGCCGTCGATGTACTCCATGACGAAGAAGTACTCGCCGCTGGGGGACTGGCCGACGTCGTAGGCAGCGACGATGTTGGGGTCGTTCAGCTTCGCCGCCGCCTTGCCTTCCTTGTAGAAGCGATCGATGTACTGCTGGTCCTGCGCGAACTTCTTGGGCAGCAGCTTGATCGCCACCAGGCGGTCGAGGCTGCGCTGCTTCGCCAGGACCACGGTGCCCATGGCGCCCGCGCCCAGCTTCCGGACAAAGTCGTAGCCGGGGATGAAGCCCGGACCCGCGGCGCTGGGAGGCACCGCGACGGGCGCGCCGCTGCCCGCCGGATCGGCGGGCTGCGAGAGCTCCTCGCGCAGCTTCGCGATCTGCTCGGCGGTCAGGATGCCCCGGCTGGTGAAGAGGGGCTCGAACTGCAGCACGCGCTGCTCGCGCGTCATTGGCTTCAGGATGGCGAAGGCGGCGGCGACGGCATCGCGCGGGGCGAGGCCGCGCTCGACCGCGGCACGGCCGATCATCGTCTCGATGGAGTGGCGCGCCTGTGCTGCGCCGCCGATGGAGGCGCCCAGCTGGCTGCTCTCCGCCGCCCGGTCGGGGGGCACAGGTGCGGGCGATGTCGGATTCGGGTCGTCGGTCACAGCGTGTCTCGGTCGCCTGCATCCCGCTGGCGCGGGGAGTGGTCGCGGGCGAGAACTATACTTCGATACCGCGCCTCGAACGAGCGCGCCCGCACATGCACGACGCCCCCGGACGCATCCTCATCGTCCGACCGAGCGCGCTCGGCGATGTGTGCCGGACGGTGCCGGTGCTGGCCTCGCTGCGTCGCGCATTTCCGGAATCCCGCCTCGAATGGCTTGTCCAGGATGCATTTGCCGATGCGGTGCGTGCCCATCCGATGCTCGATGCGGTGGTCCCCTTCCCGCGCCGCGCGCTGCATCCCTTCTGGAACCCGGCAGTCGCCCTCCGCAGCATCGCCTGGATGAACCAGGCTCTGCGGGCGCCCGGCTACGACCTGGTGGTGGACTGCCAGGGGCTTGCCCGCAGCGGCCTCTTTGCATGGTGGACGCGCGCTCCGCGCCGCGTGGGCTTCGCCGATGCCGCCGAAGGGGGCTGGCTTGGGTACAACGCGCGGCATCCAAGAGGCCCTTCGCGCCACGTGGTCGACCAGATGCTGAATCTGCTGCGTTGCGAGGGAATCGCCCCGGAATGCGACATGCGGCTCTATGCACCGTCCGAAGAACTGCAGTGGTGGGACGCCCAGCGGCAGGTGCTGGGCATCGGGGGGAGCTACGCGGTCTTTGCGCCCACTTCCAGGTGGGAGTCCAAGCAATGGCCTGCGGAGCACTGGCGGCAGGTCGTGCCTGCGGCGCTGGAGCTGGGGATGGATCGCGTGGTCTTCGTGGGGTCGGGCTCCGAGCGCGAAGCGGTCCGCGCTGCCATGCCCACCGATCCGGCGCTGGCGGCACATTGCGTGGACCTGAGCGGGGCCACGCGTGTAGGCGGGCTGATGGCGGTGATCGCGGCAGCGAGCATGGTGGTGGCCAACGACTCGGCGGCATTGCACATGGCGGTGGGCTTCGCGCGCCCCTTCGTGGCACTCTTCGGGCCCACCGATCCGGCGGAGAATGGACCCTATGGAGGGGTGCAGTGGGTGATCAAGGGGGATTTTGCCGAGTGCGAGGCGCCGCTGCGCTCCCGCGACCGGCGCCTGGGGGACCGGCTGATGCGGCGGATCGCACCCGCCGCGGTGGCGGCGCGCATGGCGCTGGCCCGCGGCGCGGTGCGCGCACCCGAAGCGGCGGGCGCACCATGAGCGCGGCTCCCAGCGTGATCCTGGCCAGCGGTTCGCCGCGGCGTCGGGCGATCCTGGCCGCCGCGGGCATCGAGGCGCTGGTCATGGTTCCCGAGATCGACGACGCCCGCGCTCCCGCCGACAGCCGCGTTCCCGCGATGTACACGATGTCACTGGCCTGGTTCAAGGCGCGGCAGGTGATGGCGGATGCCGCACGCGCGCTCGGCGCGGGCGGGCCGCGCTGGATCGTCGCCGCGGACACGATGTGCGTGCTGGATGGCGCGGTGGTGGGCAAGCCCGCCGATGCGGCGGATGCGGCGCGCATGCTTCGGTCCTTCGCGGGGCGCAGCCACGCGGTGGTGACGGGGGTGTGCATCGTCGATCGCTCGACCAGCGCGCGGCGGATCTTCTCCGACGCCGCCGATGTGGCGCTGGGCTGGCTGGACGAAGCGCAGCTGGACCGATACGTGAAGTCCAACGAGTGGTGCGGAAAGGCAGGGGGCTACAACTACGCCGATGCGGTGGCGGCCGGATGGCCGCTGCGCTGCGATGGCGATCCCGAGACGGTGATGGGGCTTCCCAGCAGGCTGGTGCTGCCACTGGTGCGTGCCGTGGGGCAGGGGGCGCGATGATCCAGCGCGAAGAGGGCGCGCCGCCGCCGCGCACTGCAGCCGCACACGGCCCGCTCCCCGCGTGGCTCGCGCCCGCATCGCACGGCGCCGCGTTCTTCTATGGAATGGGCGTGCGCGCACGCGCAGCGCTGCTGGCGCGCCGCGCGCCCGAGCGGGCCGGCGTGCCCGTGATCAGCGTCGGAAACCTGACGGCAGGGGGCACAGGCAAGACGCCCTTCGTCCGTTGGGTGGTGCGGACGCTCCAAGAGGCTGGCCATCGCCCCGTCATCGCGCTGCGGGGGTACGCCGCGCGCGAAGGGCGTTCCGACGAGGCGATGGAGTACCGCGCGCTCCTGGCCGGCACGCCCATCGCCCTTGGGGCGAACCGGCACGCGGCGATCGCCGCCGCTCGCGCAGCCGACCCCGCGATCGACTGCGCGGTGCTGGACGATGGCTTCCAGCATCGGCAGCTGGCGCGCGACCTGGACATCGTGCTGGTGGATGCGACGCGGCCCGCGCTCGATGGCGCGCTGCTGCCCGCAGGTTGGCTGCGCGAACCCGCAAGCGCACTTCGGCGCGCCGACCTGGTGGTGGTGACGCGCGCGCGTGCCGCGCATGACGCCGCGCTGGACGCGATGGTGCAGCGCTTTCACGGAGCTCCCCCCGCGGCGGCGACGGAACACGCGTGGATGCACCTTGAGCTGCATGGCGAGCGCGATGGCCAGGAGCCCCCGGAGTGGATTCGAGGCAAGCGCGTCTTGATCGTGGCGGCGATCGGCAACCCCGGTGCCTTCGTCGCTGATGCGCTGCGCGCAGGAGCCATGGTCGTGGCGTCGCGCCTGCTGCGCGACCATGCGCACTTCACCGCGGCGACGGTCGGCGAGATCTCCGCCGCCGCAGAGGCCGCTGGCGCCGCGGTCCTGCTGACGGGAAAGGACTGGGTGAAGGTCGCGCCGCTCGTGGCGAGCGCTCCCCAGCACACCCACCGAGCGCGGTGGGTGGTGGTCCGCAGCGAAATCGGATTCCTGGCGGGCGAGGCAGCGGTGCGTGCCCGGGTGCTCGCCGCAGCCATCGGGCGCCGTTGATCCCGGGCAATTTCCTTGCCCAGGGTGCACAGCCGGTGGATTGTCAGGGCACGAGCTGTCACTTGCCGATATTCACAAGTCATTGTTTTGCAGGAGGTTGCGGCGGGTACAGCCTTGACTCGCTGCCTCCCAGTGTCGATACTGCCGCCCGTCCAACCTCATTCCGAGGGACCGATTTCAAAGGAGCGCCCGTATGTCGACAGTCACGAAGAAAGAGCTCATCGAGCGCATCGCCGAGCACTCCGGGATGAAGCGGCAGGATGTGCGTCGTGTCGTCCAAGGGTTCCTGGATGAGATCATCAACGAGCTTGGGCGCGGGAACCGCCTTGAATTCCGGGATTTCGGAGTCTTTGACGTCCGTGAGCGCGCGGAACGCGTGGCGCAGAACCCCAAGACCCTGGAGCGCGTGATGGTGCCCGCCAAGCGGACGGCGCGCTTTCGCGTGGGCCGGCTGATGAAGACCTGCGTGGACGAGGGAACCACCGTGATGGCGCTGGCCGGCGCCGACCGCCGGGCGGACGCGGACGAATGAGCCGTTGAGTTTGGCGCGCTTCCCGCACTGACACCGCCCCGCTGGGCCAGAAGGATTCCTGCCATGGACGAGCAGACACGAAGCATGATGCGCGACCCCGATGGACGCGCTCCGGGCGATCGCGGCGGGCGCCGCCGCGACGCCGTGCGCCGGACCATGGCCGACCCTGCCGAGGTCTCGCGACTCTTCTCGGCGCTGCCGCCCTCCGCGCCCGAGGCGGAGATGAGCCTGCTGGGCTCGATGATCGTCGACCCGAAGGTGATCGCCGAGGTGATCGGCGTCGTCGCGCATGCCGATGACTTTGCCAAGCCCTCGCACGGCACCATCTTCCAGCACATGATCGCGCTGTACGAGACCACCGCGACGATGGAGATCGTCTCGCTGGTGCAGCGCCTGACCGACCATGGCCTGCTTGACGATGTCGGCGGTTCGCAATACCTGATCGAGCTTGCCGAGGGGGTGCCCACCGCGGCGAACGCGGTGGAGTACGCGCGGCTGGTGCGCGAGAAGGCGACGATGCGCGAGCTGATCCGCGCCGCGGGCGAGATCCTGGTCGACGCGCACCAGTCGCGCCAGGATCCGGCGATCGTGCTGGGCGAGGCGGAGCAGCGGATCTTCCAGATCGCGCAGCGGCGCGAGTCGCGCGCGGCCGTCTCGCTGAAGGAGCTGCTGGACGAGGTGATGAAGTCGCTGGAGCAGAACGAGGGGCGGCACATCACCGGTATCCCCACCGGCTACGACGAGCTGGACGAGATGCTGAGCGGCTTCCAGAAGGGGGAAGTCATCATCCTGGCGGCGCGACCCTCGATGGGCAAGACCGCCTTCGCGCTGAACGTCACCGAGCAGATGGCGGCGGGGGGCAAGGGTGTCGCCTTCTTCAGCCTGGAAATGGGCAAGCAGCAGCTGGTCCAGCGACTGCTCTGCGCCAAGGCGGGCATCGACGGGCAGCGGCTGCGCAAGAACATGCTGCAGCGCGAGGACACGCACCGGCTGATCGCCGCCTGCGACCAGATGCAGTCCACGCCGATCTTCATCGACGACTCGCCGGGGCTGACGCTGCTGCAGATGCGCTCGAAGGCGCGGCGCATGAAGGAGCGCTTCGGCATCGAGGGGGTGGTCATCGACTACCTGCAGCTGATGAGCTCGGGCACGCGCGTCGAGAGCCGGCAGGTTGAGGTGAGCGAGATCAGCCGCGGCGTCAAGGCGATGGCGCGCGAGCTGGACGTGCCGGTGCTGTGCCTGAGCCAGCTGAACCGCGCCAGCGAGGGGCGCGACGGGCACCGCCCGCGCATGAGCGACCTGCGCGAATCCGGCTCCATCGAGCAGGACGCCGACGTGGTGCTGATGCTGCACCGCGAGGAGTACTACCACCTGAACGACCCCAACTGGGCCGAGGCGAACCCCGACAAGCGCAACATCGCCGAGGTGATCGTGGCCAAGCAGCGCAACGGCCCCACGGGGACCGTGCGCCTGGTCTGGGACAGCCGCACGACAGCCTTCCGCAACCTTGCCAGACCTTGCCAGCCACTCGCTGGCGGGGGTGGAGTACGCGGGCGGGCAGGGTGGGTACGACGGGGACATTCCCTCGTAGCGCGGCGGCCCGGCTGCGCGGCGTCGATAGACTCGCGGCATGGACGCGGCGGACCCCGCGCTGGCGGCGATCCTCGAACGAGCGGCACACGGCGATGACGCGGCATGGCGCATCGTCGTCGAGCGTTTTTCCGGGCGTGTGTACGGGTTGCTCCGATCGCAGGGCGCCGACCCGGAACTTGCCGAGGAGATCGCACAGTCGGTCTTCTGCACCGTCGCCGCCAAGCTGGCGGAGTACGTTGACGAGGGGCGCTTCGAGAGCTGGCTCTTCCGCATCGCGATGAATCGCCTGCGCGACGAGGCGCGGCGCCGCAAGCGTCACGCCCGCACTGCGGGGGACCCCGAGGCCTTCGACGCCATGGCGGTGGCGCCGCGCGGGAACGCCGACGAACGCGCCGCCCCCGAAGAACTGAGCGCCCTGCAGGAGGCGATGGCGCGCCTCTCGGCCTCGGACCGCGAGATCATCGACCTGCGTCACATCGGGGGCTTGAGCTTCAAGCAGATGGCCGACGTGCTGGGCGAGCCGCTTGGCACGCTGCTGGCGCGGCACCACCGGGCGCTGGCGAAGCTGCGGGCCCTCCTCGAGGGGCCCCTGCGTGCCGGGGGTGGCACCACGGCGCGCGGAGAGGCGGGAGAGCGCGGGGCGGCCCCGTGAACTCGATTGTTATTCGCCCCCTGCCGGAGGTTTCGTGGCAATTCTCTGCGGTGACGTGCGTTTGAAGTGAGGACCGACCGATGAACGACATGCATCCCGAATTTCCGCATGATGCCAACTCGCCGCCCGAGCCCACGCTCGACCCGGCGCTGCGCGCGCTCGCTTCGCGCCTGGATGCCGCCGGCGCTCAGTTTGCGTCCGAGCGCCCGGGCATGGCAGGGCGCATCTTCGCGGCTTCGGCGCAGCAGCTTGTCGCGCCGGTCACGGCAGGTCGAATCGGGGCTGGCGCATCCGCCGGTGCGAGCGCATCCGGTGTCCCAAGCATTCTTCGCCCTGCGCACGTCCGCACGAATTGGGGCCGGCTGGCCGCGGCTGCATCGATTGCCGCAGCGGCCCTCGTCGGTGTCCTGCTCCTGCGCCCCGTGGCGCCCGAGCGTCCAACCGATGTCATGACGGTTTCGCGCGAGCTTCCCGCCAGCGGGCGCTCGGAGCGGCTCCTGGTCGCGCTCTTTGACTCCGATGCTGCGCTCGTCTCTTCGGATCCCACGGCGGGCGATGGGGCCTCGGCGCTGGCAATCATCCGTGGCCACAATGTCGACGACGTGGCTGTCGAGCTGGATGAACTGCTCGCGGTCGGAGGTGCGCGGTGACGCGCGCGCGGCCGGGGCGGGTCTTCACTGGTCTCGCAGCGGGCGCAATCATCACGGCGTGCATGCTGCAGGCGGGGTGGGCTGGTGCTAGTGCCGCTGCTGGTGCTAGTGCCGCTGCTGGACAAGCCGCGCCCAAGCCCGCTGGGAAGCCCGCAGGCGAACCACGGACCGATCCGAAGCAGACCGCGAAGGAACCGAAGGATGGCAAGGGGGGCGATGCCGCGCATCGCAGCGAGGGCCCGCGCTGGCGTCCCGAGATGACCATGCCGCCGGAGATGATCGATCGCATCATCGAGGTGGCGCGCGACGTGAGCCCCGAGCTGGCGAAGCAGATCGAGGAGCGCCGCGACAGTTCCCCCGAGGAGATGTCGCAGGCGATCAAGCAGAACGCGCGGCGCCTCTTTGCGCTGGCGATCGTGAAGCAGCGCAATCCCGAGCTGTACCAGATCCGCGTCGAGGACCTGCGCCTGCAGCTTGAATTGCGGACGCTGGGCGAGCAGTACCGCGCTGCCGAGACGGCGGGGGATCAGTCCAAGGTGCAGGTGCTGGGAAGCCAGATCGCGGCCAAGGCGCGATCGCAGGTCGAGATCGACCTGCGAGCACGCGCCGCGGAGCTGGTGGCGCTGGACCAGCAGCTGACGACGATGCGCGAGGAGCTTCGCGCCGAGCAATTGGAGACGGATGCGCGCACGGCGGAGCGCATCGACGCCGTCAAGAAGGGGATGCCGATCCGCCAGCGCGGCATGTTCTCAGGCGAGGAGGAGCGCGGCCGCGGAGAGGGCGATCAACGCGGGGGCGCCGAGCGGCGCCCGAAGCCGCCTGCCACAGGGAAGCCCGCCGCAGCGCCTGCGGCACCCGCCGCTGCACCCTGAGCGCGCACGCCCCGGTCGTCGGCGCCACGATCGCGCAATTGCTGCATTGCTAGACTCGCGCCGTGAGCGCTGAATCGCTTCGTTGGTCGCGCATCGGATGGATCGCCCTGGCGGCGGTCGTTGCAGCTTGCGTCCTGAGCGTGCCATGGACCTTCGGCCGCGTGCCGATGGGCGCGATCACCGAACCGCGCTACGCCGCGTCGAACCTGAACCTGAACCTGCTGCCGCCCGCGTGGATGGAGGAAGCGCCGCTGGACGTCGAGCGCGTCGGACAGGCCACTGCCGCCGGTGACTACTTGCCCGGCCGCGTGCTGGGCACCGATGCGGCGGGACGCGACTTCTTTGCGCGGCTGCTGGCGGGGGGCGTCTTCAGCCTCTTCGTGGGGCTGAGTTCGGCGGCGATCACGGTGGTGATCGGCACGCTCTATGGCGCGGTCGCCGGGTACGCGGGCGGCCGCGTCGACGCGCTGCTCATGCGCGCGGTGGACCTGCTCTACGGCCTGCCCTCGATCCTGCTTGTGGTGCTGCTTGCCATCGGCGTCGATGGTCTGCTGGGGCGGGCGGGCAGCCGGCTGGGCCCGGGGGCAACGCAGGTGCTTGGCCTGGTCACGCTGCTGGTGGCCATCGGCGGCACCAGCTGGCTGACCATGTCGCGCGTCATCCGCGGGCAGGTGCTGAGCCTGCGCGCGCAGCCCTTCATGGAGGGGTGCCGCGCGGTGGGCGTGCCGCCATGGCGCCAGTTCACGCGCCACCTGCTCCCGAACCTGGTGGGTCCGATCATCGTCTATGCGACGCTGGCGGTGCCCGCCGCGATCCTGAGCGAGAGCTTCCTGAGCTTCCTTGGCATCGGCGTGCGCGAGCCGATCCCCAGTTGGGGCAACTTGGCCAGCGACGGGCTCTCGGAAGTGAACCTGGTGCAGAGCCGCTGGTGGCTGCTGGCGGCTCCGTGCCTGCTCATCGCGACAACGCTGGTGGCGCTGAACTTCATCGGCGACTCGCTCCGCGCGCGCTTCGACCCGACCGCCAACCGCGCACGCTGGTAAGGGCCTTTGCGCTACGATTTCGGGCTCCGTTCGCCCACCGCAAGATCCCCGCAGGACCTCCGCAGGACCTTCCCATGCAGAACAGATTTGGCGTCAAGGACTTCATCATCCTCATCGTCCTCCTGCTGACGCTTGGCAGCGTGTGGCTGTCCATGGTGCAGAAGACGCGCATGGAAGTGGCGCAGGACGCGATGAAGAGCAAGCTGAACGAGATCGAGCAGCAGCTGGCGCTGGTGGCACGCGCGGTGGAGCGCGCCGGCGAGGCGGCCCCTCTGCGGGGCGCGGCGACGCCGGCTTCCGGTGGGGCGACGTCGGCTTCAGGTGCGGCGAAGGCGGGTCCGAGTGCAGCGACTCCGGGCGCACCCGCGAATGGCGGGCCGGATTCGCAGCGGCAGGCCGCAGCCCCCGCCCTCGCCGGCGACACGTGGGCGCGCCCGGGCGTGAAGGTGGAGCACTGGCCCGCCCCCTTTCCGGCGACGGATCCCTCCAAGGTCCCCGGCTTCGCGCTGGGAGGCGAGTTCACCGAGCTCTTTGAGGCGCAGCCCGCCAAGCTGGTGCCCTACATCTCGACAGATGTCTATGCCACCCGCATCATCGACCGCGTCTGCGACAGCCTGGGCAACTTCGAGCCCAAGACGTTGAAGCTGGAGGGGCAGCTGGCCGATGGCTGGCAGGTCGACCCGGACGGGCTTTGGATCCGGGCGCACATCAACCCGCGCGCGCGCTTCAGCGACGGCCAGCCGGTGACCGCGGAGGATGTCCGCTACACGTACATGGACTTCATCAACAACGCGCTGATCGAGGCGGAGCGCGCCCGCAGCACGCAGGACAACCTGAAGGAGGTGAGGGTGGTCGACCAGCACACCGTCGACTTCATCTTCAAGGAGCCCCTCTTCACCAACATCCTGACGGCCTTTGCCAACCCGATCCTTCCCAAGCACTACTTCTCGCGCTTCGAGCCCTCGCAGATCAACCAGGCCACCGGCGTGCTGATGGGATCGGGCCCCTTCCGGATGGAGCGGCTGCCCGGCGGCCCCGACGAGCTGGGCAACCAGTGGACCCCGGGGCAGGACGTGGTGCTGGTGCGCAACGAGGCCTACTGGGCCGAGAAGCCCCCGCTGGAGCGCATGCGCTTCAAGACCATCAAGGACGACCTGGGGCGCCTGGTGGCGTTCCGCAACGGCGAGGGGTCGATGATGCTGCCCACCTCGCCGCAGTTCAACAAGGTGCTGCGCGACGAGGTGGACTTCGAGAAGGCCAACTATGCGCTGAAGTGGACCAACATGCGCTGCGGCTACAGCTTCATCGCGTGGCAGTGCGGCCTGCGCGGCGGCAAGACTCCCACGCCCTTCGGCGACCGGCGCGTGCGCCGGGCGATGACCATGCTGCTGGACCGCGAGAAGATGATCCGCGACATCTGGGATGGCATCGGCATCGTCAGCAAGGGGCCGATGAACCCCGAGAGCGCGGGAAGCGACCCGGCCCTGAAGCCGCTGCCCTACGCCCCCGACCAAGCCAAGGCGCTGCTGGCGGAGGCGGGCTGGAAGGACCGCGACGGCGACGGGATTCTGGAGAACGAGAAGGGGGACAAGTTCGCCTTTGAGTACACCTACGCCACCGGCGGCGAGATCTCGGAGCGGCTGGCGCGCTTCGTGAAGGACAGCTACGGCAAGGCGGGCATCGTGGTGACCACGCGCCCCGTGGACTGGAGCCGCTACCAAGAGCTGCTGAAGCTGCGCGACTTCGATGCGATCACGCTTGCCTGGGGCTCCAATGCCCCCGAGAGCGACCTGCGCCAGATCTGGCACAGCGAGAGCATCAAGGAGGGCGGGGACAATTTCCCGCAGTGGTCCAACAAGGACTGCGACGCCCTGATCGAGAAGGCGCGACGCACGATGAACGAGGCGGACCGCATGCTGGTCTGGCGGCAATTCGAGGCGCTGGTCGCCGAGGAGCAGCCCTACACCTTCGTGCGCGTGGCGCCGTGGCTGCGCTTCGTGAAGCGCGACTTCGGCAACGTCAACACCTACAAGACGGGGCTGGAACCGCAGGAGTTCTTCCGCGTCGGTGCTGCCGCGAAGCCCGCGCCGGCGTCGAACTGACCTGCACCCAGCCTGAGCCCGAACGCCCACCGACATGGTCGCCTACCTCGTCAGACGCCTGCTGTTCATGATCCCGACGCTGCTGGGGATCACGCTGCTGGTGTTCATGCTGCTGGCGCTCGCCCCCGGCGGCATCGGCGCCGGGCTGCAGGTGCAGGGGGGGCAGATGAGCGACACCAGCAAGGTGGCGCAGATGCAGGCGTACCTGGAGGACCGCTACGGGCTGAATGACCCGGTGATCGTGCAGTACGCACGCTGGCTGGGGCGCATCTCGCCGGTGAAGTTCGGGGAGCGCGACCTGCGCTCGGCCAACGGCGACCGCGTCCCCGCGCCGCGCGCAATCGACCTTCCGCCGCTGGCCGCGGCCTTTCCTGCGCCCGCGCCGGTGGTGGTCGTCTTCACGCCCGCGGAGGGCGAGGGGGCGATCCCCGAGTTCAAGAAGCTGCAGCGCGACGCCGAGGGCACGCGGCGCGAGTACATCGGCTCGGTGCGGCTGATGCGCGATGCGCTGGCGGACTATGCGCGCGCCGCAGGACCGGAGCTTGCGGAGCGGCTGGACGCAAAGGGCGGCGCGGACCCCGCGCGCTTCGGCGACGTGACCTTTGACAAGACAAACAGCGCGTACGCCAAGCTTGCGCAGGCGGTGCAGTCGATGCACCAGAAGTGGTCCGCTTCGCAGGAGGCGTGGGAGCGCGCCACCATCGCCTTCCGCGGCAAGCCCTATCCCGAGAGCGGCTACGGCGTCCTTTCGGGCTGGGTGAGCGTGGACTCGCCCGACCTGGGGGTGGCCTTCTCGAAGAACCGGCCGGTGTGGGACCTGATCGCCGCGGCGCTTCCGGTGACGCTGCTGATCAACATGATCGCCTTCCCCATCTCGTACCTGGTGGCGGTGCCCACGGGCATGCTGGCCAGCGTGCGGCGCGGCGGGTGGTTCGACCTCTTCACGGGCGTGCTGTACCTGTCGCTTTACTCGATTCCCACGGTGCTGGCGGGGGTCTTCGCCATCGGCTTCCTGGCCAACAAGCAGTACCTGGGGCTCTTCCCGGTCAGCGGGCTGCACGACAGCCGGGCCGAGTCGTACACCTTCCTGCCGACCACCGGCGCCAACGGCGCGTGGCAGGAGGGTTGGCTGCTGGACCTGCTGTGGCACGTGGCGCTGCCGGTGCTCTGCCTGGTCTACGGCAGCTTTGCGGTCCTCTCGAAGCAGACGCGCGCCGCGATGCTGGACAACTTCAGCGCGGACTACGTGCGCACCGCCAAGGCCAAGGGCGTGCCGCGAAAGGACGTGGTCCTGCGCCATGTCTTCCGCAACAGCCTGCTGCCGCTGATCACCATGTTCGTGGGCATCTTTCCGGCGATGCTGGCGGGCAGCGTGGTCATCGAGCGCATCTTCAGCGTGCCGGGGATGGGCAGCCTGATCATCGAGGCGATCGACCTGCGCGACCGCGAGATCATCCTGGCCAACACCTTCATGATCGCCTGCGTCAACCTGCTGGCGCTGCTGGTGGCGGACATCCTGTATGCGGCGGCCGACCCGCGGGTGAGCTATGACTGAGCCACGCGGCAAGAAGCGCCAAGAGGCCCCGGCGATCTCGGGCATCGAGGTGATGCGCGGCGTCGGCGCCGAGCGCGCCAAGGGCTTCTGGGCCGATGCCTGGGCGCGCGTCCTGAAGCGCCCGGGCGCGGTGGCGGGCATCGCGTGGATCCTGGTGGTGGCCTTCTTCGCGGTCTTCGCGCCGCTCATCGCCAATGCGCACCCCATCTACCTGGAGCGCATCGGCGCGGACGGCACCGTCGTGGCGCGCCAGTGGCCGCTCTTCGAGCACCTCTCGGCGCCGGACTGGACGCTGCTGGCGATGGCCTTCGTGGGGCTGCCGTGGCTCTTCCTGGGGCCGCGGCGCTTCACCCGCTCGCAGCGCCTCGGGATGCTGGTGGTGGCCGGGCTGCAGGCGGGGCTCATTGTGGTGCTGGCGCCGGCCATTTTCAGCTGGGCTCAAGGCGCGGGCCGCGCGGAGTGGCTGAAGGAACTGGCGCGTGGCACCGCGGGGCCGTGGGCCATCGGCGCCGCGGTCGCCGTCTTTGTTTCGTGGGGAGCGGCGTGGATCCCCACCGTCGACCGCCTGCGCGCGCGGCTGGCGGCGGCAGTGCTGGTGGGGGCCGCCGCGGTGACCATCGCTGCATCGAGCGGCGGCGCCACGCTGGTGAACTTCGAGCGATACATCGACGAGGAGGCTGCGGGGAAGATTCGCGCCACCTGGACGCTCATCCCCTGGTCGCCCGAGTACACGCGCAGCGACATGAGCAACGTGCCCCCCGGGACCCGGGTGCAGGACGCGGACCGGCTGGCGCAATTCCGAAACACCGCCTTCGGCGAGCGACGCACGCTGCTGGGCACCGACGCGCTGGGGGGCGACGTCCTGGCGCAGATGCTCTGGGCGTGCCGCCTCTCCATCTCGATCGGCCTGGTCTCCACCGGGATCGCGGTGCTGATCGGCGTCACCATCGGCGCGATCATGGGGTACTTCGGTGGCTGGGTGGACCTGGTGCTCTTCCGCGTCGTCGAAGTCTTCATGGCGGTGCCGGTGCTCTTCCTGCTCATCGTGGCCGCGGGCGTGCTTCCGCGCGACACCTACGTGATGATGGCGATCATCGGCTGCTTCTCGTGGACCGGGGCAGCGCGCTTCACCCGCGCCGAGTTCTTCAAGCTGCGCAACCAGGATTTCGTGCAGGCGGCCAAGGCGACGGGGCTGCCGCTGCGCGCCATCCTCTTCCGCCACATGCTGCCCAATGGCGTGACGCCGGTGCTGGTGGACGCCAGCTTCGCCATCGCCGCGGCCATCTCGATCGAGGCGACGCTCTCGTACCTGGGGCTGGGGCCCGATGGCCAGGCCAGCTGGGGCAAGCTGCTCTCCAGCGCGACGGCCAGCACCGGCTACTTCGTCTGGTGGCTGGCGGTCTTCCCCGGCGCCGCGATCTTCCTGTCGGTCCTCTCATACAACCTCCTTGGCGAAGCCATGCGCGATGCCATCGACCCCAAGCTCCGGAAGGCGGCGCACTGATGAGCCCATCCGCCGTCAAGATCTCCGACGACGCCGCCACGCTGGAGGCCACGCGCGCCATGGGCGACCCCGACCGGCTGGCGCGGCCGGTGCTGGAGGTGGCGGACCTGGCGGTCAGCTTCGACAACTCGGCGGGGGGGCCGCGCGTGCAGGCCGTGAACGGGGTGCAGATGAGCGTCTTCCCGCAGCAGACGCTGGCGGTGGTGGGCGAGTCTGGCTGCGGCAAGAGCGTGACGGCGATGAGCGCGATGCAGCTGATCCCGCGCCCGCCGGGGCGCTTCGACCGCGGCAGCATCCTCTTCGAGGGGCGCGACATCCTGAGCCTGCCCGAAAAGGAGATGCTCTCCATCCGCGGCGGCAAGATCGCGATGATCTTCCAGGAGCCGATGACCAGCCTGAACCCCGTCTACACCATTGGAGACCAGGTGATGGAGGCGATCTTCCTGCACCAGCAGGTCGGCCCCGACGAGGCGCGGCGCATCGCGGTGCAGGCGATGAAGGACGTGGGGATCCGCAAGCCCGAGGAGCGGCTGGCGATGTACCCGCACCAGTTCAGCGGCGGCATGCGCCAGCGCGTGATGATCGCGATGGCGCTGGCGTGCCGCCCCCGGCTGCTGCTGGCGGACGAGCCGACCACGGCGCTGGATGTCACCATCCAGGCGCAGATCCTGGAGCTGCTGCGCGAGCTGCAGCGCAGCCGCGACATGGGCATCATGCTGATCACGCACAACCTGGGAGTGGTGGCCGAGAACGCCGACGTGGTCTGCGTGATGTACGCGGGGCGCGTGGTGGAGTACGCCAATGTCTTCGAGCTCTTCGACGAGCCGCTGCACCCCTACACGCGCGGGCTCTTCCGCTCGATCCCGATGCTGCGCGAGAAGCGCGAGCGCCTGGTCACCGTCGAGGACGTCACCAACGATCCGGCGGAATTCACGCGCCTGCCGGGGGTGACCCCGTGGTGGCCCTTCACCCCCAAGGAGGCGCGCCCCGCGCTGGCCACCGGTCGCGACGAACATGTGCTGGTCGAGGTGCGGCCCAACCGCTGGGTGGGCTGCTGGCGCACGCCCGAGCTGGAGGGGCGCACGCACCGGCGCCCTTCGCTGGACTATCGCCGCGGCGATCGGTAGCGGCGCACGCAGCGGACGCCTCGCGCACAGTGCACGCAGGCCCGCACGCTACGACCAGCGCGCCGGAGCCACACCCCTGCGCACCGCGCCGCCTCGCCCGCGCGCTACGCTTGCACGTATGAGCACCGTCGACCTTCGGATCCGTCGTCTGCACCCGGGGGCGCAGCTTCCGGCGTACCAGAGCGAGCACGCCGCCGGGATGGACCTGCATGCATGCCTCGAGGCGCCCGTCACGCTGGCGGCAGGTGCGATCGCACTGGTCCCCTGCGGCTTCGCGATGTCGATCCCGCATGGCTTCGAGGCGCAGGTTCGGCCGCGCAGCGGACTGGCCACCAAGCACGGCATCGGCATGCCCAACGCGCCGGGGACCATCGACGCTGACTACCGCGGCGAAGTGATGGTGCCGCTGGTGAACCTGGGGCCCCAGGCCTTCACGGTGGAGCACGGGATGCGCATTGCTCAGATGGTGATCGCGCCGATTGTGCGGGCCGAGGTCCGCGAAGTTGGGGCCCTTGACGCCACGGCGCGCGGCGAGGGGGGCTTCGGGAGCACCGGCCGGTAGGGGGCGCGCCTTCCCTTACAATCGTCCACCTATGTCCAACGCCACCGCCACCGAAGTCACCGTCCCGCTGCTCGACCTGAAGGCGCAGTACGCCACCATCCGCGCCGAGATCGAGCCGGTCGTCAAGGAAGTCATCGAGAGCCAGTACTTCATCGGGGGCCCGAAGATCGAGGAGCTGGAGCGCGAGCTGGCCGCCTACACGCGGCTGAAGCATGCGATCGGCTGCGCCAACGGATCGGACGCCATCCTGCTGGCGCTGCAGGCGCTGGACATCGGCCCCGGCGACGAGGTGATCATCCCCACCTTCACCTTCTTCGCGACCGCGGGCAGCGTGCACCGCCTGGGCGCACGGCCGGTCTTCGTGGACATCGACCCTGCCACCTACAACATCTGCGCCAAGAGCGTCGAGGAGGCCTTCGGCTGCTGCAAGAAGGTGAAGGCGCTGATGCCCGTGCACCTCTTCGGGCAGGCGGCGGACCTGGACGCGATCGGCGCGATCGCCAAGGCGCGCAAGCTGAAGCTGGTGGAGGATTGCGCACAGGCGATCGGCACCGAGGACGCGCACGGTCGGCGCGTCGGCGGCATCGGAGACGTCGGCACCTTCAGCTTCTTCCCCTCCAAGAACCTGGGCGGCTTCGGCGACGGCGGCGTCATGACCACCAACGACGATGCGCTGGGCGCGCGCCTGAAGCGGCTGCGCAACCACGGCATGGAGCCCAAGTACTACCACCACGAGATCGGCATGAACTCGCGCCTGGACGCGCTGCAGGCCGCGGTGCTGAGCGTCAAGCTGCGGCACCTGGATGCGTGGACCACGGCGCGCCAGAAGAACGCCGCCTTCTACGACAGCTTCTTCCGCGCCGCGGGCGCCGCGGACAGCGGCACGGCGGTGGATGCCGGCGGCCTGGCGATCCGCTTCCCGAAGGCCCCCGCCAAGGGGCGCCACATCTACAACCAGTACGTGGTGCGCGTCCCGGGCCGCATCCGGGACAAGGTGCGCAACGAGCTGCAGGCGCGCAAGATCGGCACCGAGATCTACTACCCCCTCTGCCTGCACATGCAGGAGTGCTTCAAGTCGCTTGGGTACACGCCGGGCGCCTTCCCGCAGAGCGAGCGCGCTGCGCTGGAGACGATCGCGCTGCCCGTCTACGGCGAGATGAGCGCCGCGCAGCGGCAGTGGGTGGCCGAGAGCCTGGTCGAAATCGTGCGCAAGCTGGCGTGAGCCGCATGGGCGGCGCCGCCGGCGGGGCGATCCCCGATCACGCGAGCCCTTCGAGCCCGGTGAGCCCAAGCGGCTCGCGGGCGAAGAAGGGCTCGCCGCATTCGGTGCCGATGCGGCTGCCGAAGTAGGTGCCCGCGGCATCCAGCCAATCGACCACGCGGCGGTTCTTGGGGTTCGCCACGAACTGGCTGTGGTACGCCAGCACCGCCTCGCGCTTCTGCGCCGCGAAGCCCGTGGTGTCGACGATGAACGAGGGCTGCGGGACGATGCGCAGGTGCGTGGCGTAGTAGTGGAAGAGCCACTTGGGGTAGACGGGATCGCCGGGCAGGTCGGCCTTGGTGAGCTTGGCATCGAAGCGCGCGTCCTCGACGATGCGCGTACCCGCAAGGTGGTCGGGGTGCGCGTCCTCAAAGTAGGGCACGAAGATCATCTCGGCGGCAAAGGTGCGGATGACCCCGGCCACCTTGCGCCGCGCCTCGATGGAATGCACCACGGTGCGATTGGGCAGGTCCAGGGTGATGCGCTCGGCGCCCAGGATGCGCGCCGCCTGCGCGGACTCGCGCGCGCGCGTGGCGGGATCGCCCTGCGGCGTCGGCTCGCCGTCGGTCAGGTCCAGGAGCAGCACACGGTGCCCTTGCGAGACGAAGCGGGCGATGGTGCCCCCCATCCCCAGCTCCTGGTCATCGGGGTGCGGGCCAGCGACGAGGATGTTCATGGCTTCTGCCTTTCGCCTGATTTTGGGGCGTTTCCGGTGGGGACGCGTGGGCTGGCGGCACCGGGACGCGGCTTGGCGGTGCGGGTGCGCAGGTCGTCGGCGACCGCCCGAAGCGCGGGCAGCCGACCGGGGGCGCGTCCGAGCCCCGGGCCGACGCGCAGTGCGATCTCGGCCAGGTAGGCGCGAAGTTTCCCGGCAAGCTCCTCCTCCTGCAACGCGCGCGCGCGTGCCTCCTCGCGTGCGTAGCGCGAGAAGAGCATCAGCAACGGGCGTTCCTCGGCAAGCCACGCATCGGGCGCCGGGCCGCAGGCCGCGCTCTGCAGCTGCACGCCCGCGCCGAGCCGCGTTTCGAGCCACGGACCGAGGCGTTCGGAGAGCTGCGCCACGAGCCACGCGACCGGCAGGTCGACGTCCAGCTTGCCAAGTTGTGCGTCTACTTCCGCCTCGCGCCCTTCCAGCAGCGCCTCGATGGCCAGCGCGTTGCGCGCGGCCAGCGCGCGCGGATGAACCCCCATCCCATCGTGCGGCGCGGAGAAGCCACCCCAGCGGCCCAGGCGCCGCTCGGCGGGGGCGTCGGTGGCCAGCGCGGCGGAGGCGGCCAGCATCTCCATCACGCGCGCCAGGCGCAGCATCTTCATGGATGCATCACCGTGCCCCTTGCCGGTGGCCCATGCCGCTGCCCATGCGCCGCGGCGGCGGTCGATCTCGGCCAGCAGTTCCTGCGAGCGCCCGGCGCACGCCTCCAGCGCCGCAGGCTGCCCGCCGCGGATGCGTTGCTCCAGTCGCAGCGGGTCGAAGAGCGCCAGCTGCGCGGCGAAGGCATCCATCTGCGCACGCGTCTCCTCGCGGCGTCCCACCTCGCGCAATGAGAGGGCCCAGCGCTTCACCACGGCGTCGAAGGGGTCGCGACTGGTGGCGCGCAGGGCGCCGATGGCATCCACCCAGCTGCCTGCGGCACAGAGGCGGCGCAGGTCCGCTCCGGCCTCCAGCTGCGTCAGCACCGAGGTGGCAAGGGTCGGGTCAGCCAGGGGATCGCGGGCCCGCACGATGGATTCCAGCTGCAGGGCGAGCTTCGGCGCCAGGCGGCGCGCATTCGCCTGGATGTCGCGCGCAGCGGGGCGCAGGTCTGTGCGGATCGCTTCAAGGTCGTAGTCGCGCGCCAGCAGCGCAGCTTCCAGCGCATCGGCCAGAGTCTGGGTGGACTCGATGCCCATCGTTGCTGCCAGCGCGCCGAAGGCATTGCGGAGCGGGGCGGGGTCCCAGGCACCGCCGCCGCGGGTGAGCGCCGTGGCCGCCGTGAGTGCGCGCGCGATGTCACTGACCAGGCGCAGCTGTGCCGGGTTCCCGCTCTCCTGGGCGGTGGCCGTGGCGCGGGCAAGCGCTTCGCGCGCGGCGCCCGTCAGCCATGCCGCAGCGGCAAAGGACTCCTCGAAGCGGGGGGAAGCGTCCTCGGCCGTTGGCGCGACCGGGCTGGTGGGCGCGGTCAGCTGCGCCAGCGTCGGCCATGCCGCGCCAAGCTCGATCTTGCGGCCGTCCAGCAGCGCCACCGCGCGCTGCAGGGGCGCCAGCGTCACGCCAAGCGCATCCTCCGGACGGTCGGCGGGCGGAATGCGCACCAGGCCATTCGAAGCGCCACGGACGAACGCGGCAAGCGCTTCCTGAGCTGCGTCCCCGCCCGCTTCGGGGGGGAGCTGCTTGCAGACCAGCGTGTCGATCTCGGCGCGCGACTCCGCCAGTCGAAGCCCCGCGATCACCATCGCCTGCTGCATGGTGGGTGCCGCCAGCCCGTGGAACAGCAGGTCGTAGGTGACCCGCCGGTAAGCCAGCATCGTGTCGCGCGGCACCGAGGGGGGCTGC
The DNA here is from genome assembly GCA_044230125.1 of Phycisphaerales bacterium. GTDB lineage: Bacteria > Planctomycetota > Phycisphaerae > Phycisphaerales > SM1A02 > UBA966. Next base: position 174,830 of record JBGARR010000002.1, on the reverse strand, counting down.
TTGGCGATCGCCAGCACTTCGGCCTGGATGGCGCGTGCGAGGTCGGTGACGGCGTTGGACTCAGCCAGTGCGGGCGGATCGGGAATGGCGTCCAGCGCGAGCCCAGGGGGCGGCCCTCGCTCGGGCGGCGCCGCGAAACCCTGCGGCGCCACGCGTGCCGCAAGCGCACCGCAGGCCAGCAGCATCGCGATCCTGGCGGCGCGCTTCATGCCAGATCCTTCGTGACTTCGCCGCTGGTAGTTGCAGCGGGCGTCGGGTCTGCTGGAGCTGCCAGCCCTGTCGGGGCCGCCGGGACGGCCAGGGCCGCCGGCCGCGCTCCTCCCGCCTCGGTCGCCTGGACGGACTGGTGCGCGCTCCCGTACGCCACCCATTCCAGCCGAAGTCCCTGCGGCGGCAGCGTGGGGCCCGTCCTGGTGCGGTCGCCCGTCCTGAGCGCATCGCGCACCGCCTGGGCATCGATGCGGCCGCGCCCCACCTCGACCAGCGTGCCCGCGATGATCCTCACCATGTTGTAGAGGAATCCGCTGCCGGCGATCTCGATGACGATGCGCCCCGGCCGCGGCTCCAGCACCGCGCAGCCGAAAACGGTGCGCACCGTCGTCTCCCGCCCGTGGTCGACGTTGGCAAAGGCGACAAAGTCGTGCGTCCCGGCGATCGCCTGCGCCGCCGCGCGCATTCGCTCGGCCTGCAGGGCGTGCCATGTGCGCCAGACGGAGCGGCGCTCGAACATCAGCGCAGCGTCGGGGCGATCGGCGCCGTGCTCGATGGTGTACCGGTAGCACTTGCTGGTGCAGTCGCGGATGGGGTCGAAACCCTCAGGGACCACCTCGGCGCTGCGCACGCAGACGTCCTCGGGAAGCCGCGCGTTGATTGCCAGCGGCAGCCGTTCGATGGGCACGCGATGGTCGGCGGTGAAGGCCGCCACCTGCCCGATGGCGTGCACGCCCGCGTCGGTGCGGCTGGCGCCGACAACATGGGCCGGGCTGCGCACCACCTCACGGACGGCCTCCTCCAGCACCCCTTGCACGGTCCTGAGCGGCGCCGTTCCGGGCGGTTCCTGCTTCTGCCAGCCATGGAAATCGGTGCCGTCGTAGGCAATGACCATGCGGACGCGGGACATCGCCGCAAGGATAGGGGCGCGCGCCCGCCGGGCGTTGTTACGGGAACTTGCCGCGTTTCCCATGCGCCGGCGCGGAAGGGGGCTGACCGGTCCGTGAAACCCGCCGGAAGAGCGCTTTCTATTAGTGGACTTGATGGGAATGCGGCTTAGGATTGGGGAACGCCGGACATTTGATCCGGTCACCGCAATTCTTGGAGCTGTCACATATGAAGATCAAACTCGTCGCCTCGTCCGCGCTTTGCCTCGGCATGACCGCCTTCGCCGGGGTCGCCCCGACGATCGACGGCACCGCCGAAGCCCTCTACGGCGCGCCCATCGCGGTGCAGTCGCTGCAGACGCAGTTCGGCAACTCGGACCTGGGCTTGGTCGACTGGGCCAATGGCAGCGAAGTGGACACCGGCTACGCCTTCATCAGCGGCGGCAACCTCTACGTCGTCGTCGGCGGCAACGTCGAGAGCAACTACAACAAGATCGAGCTCTTCATCGACTGCAAGGCGGGCGGGCAGAACAAGCTGCGCGGGGACAACCGCGACGTGGACTTCAACGGCGTGAACCGCATGGGCGACGACGGGAGCGGCAACGGCCTGACCTTCGACGAGGGCTTCACCGCCGACTACTGGGTCGGCGCCACCTGTGGCGGCCCGGACTTCACCCTCTTTGCCAACTGCACCGAGCTGCTGACGGACGGCGGCGAGGGCGCGGGCGGGTACCTGGGCAGCGCGGGCGCAGCCGCCCCGGTCCTGGGCTTCAACGGCATCGAGGTGGCCATCAACAACTCGAACGTCGCCGGCGTCGCCGGTGGCACGCAGGCCGGGGACGGCAGCGGCGTCACGACGGGTGTCGAGTACAAGATCCCGCTGAGCGTCTTGGGCTACACCGAAGGCACCATCAAGATCTGCGCCTTCATCAATGGTGGCGGGCATGACTTCGTCTCGAACCAGGTGCTGGGCAGCTGCCCGGTGGACACCGGCAACCTGGGCGAGCCCCGCTCGGTGAACTTCACCAGCCTGGGTGGCGACCAGTTCTTCGTGCTGGGCTCCGTCTCGAATCCCTGCCCCGCCGACCTGAATGGCGATGGCGAGGTGAACGGCGCCGACCTGGGCCAGATGCTGGGCTCATGGGGACCGTTCCCCGGGCCGGCCGACCTGAACGGCGACGGCGAGGTGAATGGCGCCGACCTGGGCCAGCTCCTGGGCACCTGGGGCGCCTGCCCCTGATATCAGCTGCATTCCATTGAAACCGCGTGGGCCCGGCAGCAGTGCCGGGCCCGCGATGTTTTTTGGCGACGTCAGCGAAGCGTGCGCCTGCCGTCAGCGCGCACCCGGCGCGTCCAGTGCATCCGGCAGTCTGCGACCGGGCTCGCCCTCTGCGAAGAGGTGCCCCTGCGCCAGGTCGAAGTGCACCGTCACCGGCGTCCCTTCTGCCAGCCGGTCGTCGTTGGCGACGCGCGCCACGACGCGCTGTGCCCCGATGGTGAGCACCATGTCCATCCGGTCGCCCAGGCGCTCGATCGCGTCCAGCGTCGCGGAAGCTTGCAGTGCATCGCCCGCATCGACCGCGCCCCTTGACACGCGCAGCTGGTCCGGTCGGATGCCCAGCACCGCTCCCCCTTCGCGTGGCGTCGGCCAGCGGGCGGCGGGCAGTGCGAGCGTCATCGCGCCCGTCCGGAAGTTCTTGCCCTCGACGCGCCCCTCGAAGAAGTTCATCACCGGCGTGCCCACGAAGCCCGCCACGAAGCGGTTGGCGGGCCGCGCATAGCAGACCGCCGGGGTGTCGAACTGCTGCACCACGCCGCCGCGCATCACCACCATGCGGTCGGCCAGCGTCATCGCCTCCTCCTGGTCGTGCGTCACGTAGACCATGCTGGCGCGGGTGCGCCGGTGCAGTTCGCGCAGCTCGGCGCGCATCTCGATGCGCAGGCGCGCGTCCAGGTTCGAGAGGGGCTCGTCGAAGAGGAAGACCTGCGGATCGCGCACCAGCGCGCGCCCCAGTGCCACCCGCTGCCTCTGTCCCCCCGAGAGGGCGCGCGGATGGCGGTCCAGCTCGCCCTCGATTCCCAGCGTGCGCGCCGCCGCGGCCACCTGGGCGTTGATCGCATCCAGTTCCTGGCGCCATGCGCCGTGGCGGAAGAGCCATGCCACCGGCCCGCCATGCGCGCGCCGGCGCAGCAGCCCGAAGGCGATGTTGCCGCGCACCGTCATGTGCGGGTACAGCGCGTAGTTCTGGAAGACCATCGCCACGTCGCGGTCCTTGGCGGGCAGCTCGTTGACGACGCGCCCGCCGATCGAGACCGTGCCCGCGGTGATCGTCTCCAGCCCCGCGATCATCCGCAGGAGCGTGCTCTTGCCGCACCCCGAGGGGCCGACCAGCACGATGAACTCGCCATCGGCGAAGCTGAGCGTGGCGTTGTCGACGGCGCGCACGCCGCCGGTGTAGGTCTTGCAGACGTTGTTCAGGTCGATGGTGGCCATGTCAGCCCTTCACGGCGCCCTTGCCCAGCCCTTCGATGAACTGCTTCTGGGCGGCAAGGAAGAGGAGGATGCACGGGAGCATCGTGACAAGGCTCGCCGCCATCAGGAGGTGGACCTTGTTGATGCCGCCGTACTGGTTTCGGAATGAGTTGAGCGCGACGCTCAGGGTGGCCTGGTCGTCGCTCTGCAGGTAGATGAGCGGCGCCAGGAAGTCGTTCCAGGTGAAGATGAAGGTGAAGACCGCGGTGATGGCGGTCACCGGCTTGGTCAGCGGCAGGATCAGGTGCCACCAGATCCGCAGCCAGCCGCACCCGTCCAGGCGCGCGGCGTCCAGCAGCGCCTCGGGCACCTGGGCGATGAACTGCCGGTACATGAAGATGAAGAAGGCGTTGCCGAAGAAGGCGGGCACCACCAGCGGCAGGAAGGTGTCGATCCACCCCAGGTTGCGGAAGAGGATGAACAGGGGGATCATCGTCACCTGCGCGGGCAGCATCATGGTGGCCAGCATCAGCAGGAAGAGGGGGCGGCTGCCGCGGAAGCGCACGCGCGCGAAGGCCATGCCCACCAGGCTGCTGCTGAGCGCCGTGCCCACGGTGGCCAGCACGGTGATGACCAGGCTGTTGGCCAGCGCGTCCAGGAAGCCGCTCCATCGCACCGACCCCATCTGCGAAAGGGCCTCGGCGTAATTGCCCCACTGCGGGTCCCGGGGGGGCAGCGCGCCCAGCCCGCCCTGCACGGTCGCCGCCTGCGCATCCGCGGCCGTCTTCAGGCTCACCACCACCATCCACCACAGCGGGAAGAGGAACGCCACGGTGCCCAGGGCAAGCGCCGTCCAGACAAGAATGGAGCTCTCGCGGGTCCGCATGGGTCAGCGCCGCAGCGCCTCGTAGTAGATGACGCGGCTGCTGGTGCGCAGGATGATGGCGGTGATCGCCATGACCACCAGCAGCAGGATCCACGCCATGGCCGAGGCGTAGCCCATCTCGTAGAACTCGAAGCCCTGGTTGTACAGGTAAAGGACGAAGAAGCGCGTCAGGTCGCCCGGCTCGCCGCCGGTCATCACGAAGGCCTGCGTGAAGACCTGGAAGCTGCCGATGACCGCCATCAGCCCGTTGAAGAGCAGCACCGGCCCCAGCATCGGCAGGGTGATGCCGAAGAACTGCCGCAGGGGGCGCACGCCATCGATGGAGGCCGCCTCGTAGAGCTCCTCGGGGATGTTGCGCAGCCCCGCCAGGTAGATCATCATCGAGCCGCCCACGAACCACATGTTCATGATTGCGAACGCGGGCGGCCCGAAGTCCCGCGCATCGGCGCCGAACCACTGCGGCGGCTTGGCGCCTAGCTTTGCAAGGATTGGCGCGAGCAGTTCGTTCATCAGCCCGCTGTCGCTGTCGAAGACCCACCGCCAGAGCACCGCGACGCCCACGCCCGCCAGCACCGAGGGCAGGTACCACGCCGCGCGGAAGAAGGCGATGCCGCGCACCCTGCGGCTCATCAGGAGCGCCGCGCCAAGCGCCATGCACTGCCCAAGCGGCACCGCCAGCACCGTGTAGTACAGCGTCACCGCCGCGCTGGTCCGGAAGCGTGCATCGTCCAGCAGAAGCTGCGAGTAGTTGCCCAGCCCCACCCACTTCGCCTCGTCCAGCGTCGCCAGCCCCTTCCAGCTGGTGAAGGAGAGGAGCAGCGAAAGCACCACCGGAAATGCCATGAAGAGCAGGAAGCCGATGATCCATGGCGATGCCAGCAGGAAGCCCGCGCGCTCCTCGGCGGCATCGTGGCGCGGCAGAGGCCGCCGCCAGAACCAACGGGCGAACAGAGCGGCGGCCAGCGCCGCCAGCGCGCCGATGGCCAGCGCGATCGGCCCCCATGGCATGGAGGGGAAGCCCCCGCGCCCCAACGGGCTCTCGCGCTCCTGCCGCCAGGACTCCTCGAAGGTGGCGATCGCCTCGTCCAGCGGCTTGTTGCCCGTCTTCAGCGCCTCGTCCAGCTTGCTGCCCAGCAGGCTCTCGAACTTGGGGTTGGCGGGCCACTCGACGACGCGCGCGTGCTCGATCGGGTCCAGGAAGTTGCGATCGCTCTCGGGCTTCTTGGAAGCATCGATGAAGGCGTCGCTCTCGGCGGCGCGGCGGTTGCTGGGGATCGCCAGCCCCAGGCGCGCCTGCTCGCGCTGGCTCTCCTCGCTGGTCAGCCAGCGGATCAGCTTCCAGGCGGCGTCCTTGCGCTCGCTGCGCGCAGAGATGCTCCACGAGACGGTCAGGATGATGTTGGCATGCACCGCGCCGTGGGGCAGCGGCGCGAAGTCCCAGTCAAAGTCGGTGATGCGTGCGTACTCCGGCACCACCCAGCGCCCGAAGGGGCCCGCCATGCCCACGCGCCCGGTGGAGAAGACCGCCGCGCCAGTGGCAATCTTGCTGCGCCCGCTGGTCAGTGCGTGCTCCTCGTCCTGGCGCCACGCGCGCAGCCGCTCGAGCGCCGCATGCGCACGCGGATCGCGCAGCGTCACGTGGTCGAAGTCCTGGCCCACCACGTCGACCCCCTCGGTGAAGAGGTAGGCGCGGATCATCGCGGGCCAGGTGACGAACTCGGCGCCGGTGTATCGCTCCCCCTTCGCATCGGTGGTGGCGCCGATCTTGCGCGCTGCGGCGATGAAGTCGTCCCAGCTCCAGTCGGGGGTCGGCAGCGGCACCCCCGCGGCGCGGAAGAGCGCCTTGTTGTAGTAGAAGCCGACGGTGGTGAAGTCCTTGGGGATGCCGTACAGGGTGCCCCGTCCCGCGTGCGCGCCGTCGTAGCGGAAGGCGTCCACCACCTGCGGGTACAGGTCCTCGATCTTCAGCGCGTCCGGGGCGCCGGAGGCGCGCTCGCGCTCCAGGTATGCATCCAGCGGCTCCAGCAGCCCCAGCGAGACGAAGCTGGGAATGCGCTCGTTTCCCACATAGAAGACATCCGGGGGCTCGCCTGCCGCCATCATCGTCTGCAGCTTGGTGTAGAAGCTGCCCGCATCGCCGGGGTTGATGCGCTTGACGCGCACCCCGGGATTTGCCGCCTCGAAGCGGCGCAGCGAGCTCTCGACGATCTGGTCCTCTTCGGGGCCCCCTTCGCCGGACCAGTGCAGCACGGTCAGCGTGGTGCCCCCCGCGGATTCGCCCCGGTTCACCAGCCGCCATGCCACCCGCGCGAACGCCCAGACCACCAGAGCCACCGCCGCGACTCCCAGCGTCCATCGGAGTGCCGACGCGCCTATTCTGACGAAGTTCGCGGCGGCGCCGTCCTGCGACATGCCGCGAAGAATAGCAACCATGAAGCACCAGCCCGCCAGCGAGCGCATCCGAGACGCACATTCGACCTTCGCGGCATCGTTCGTGCGCGCCCGCGGCGCCGCGCTGGCAAGCGCTGCGCTGCTGGCAGCGGCGTGCGCCTTCGCCGCCGATCCGCCGCCTTCCACTGAGTTCCCACCCAAGGCGCCCTTCGCGCGCGCGAGCGGTGCACAGAAGCCGGCTCGACTGCCTGCTTCGGTGCGCGCCACCGCCGTTCCCGGGCGCGGGTGGAACGCCACCTTCACTGTGAATGCCAAGGATGCGGCGGGCGCCCAGTCCGTCGAAGTGGCAGGGGACTTCACCGCGTGGAAGGCGCAGGCCGTCGCGCTGAAGCGCCAGCCGGATGGCAGCTTCGCGGGCAGCGCGCTGGTGCCCGACGGCACGCGCCTCTACAAGTTCGTCCTGGACGGATCGAAGTGGATCGCCGACCCCGCAAACCCCGATGGCGCCGACGATGGCCACGGCGGCCGAAACTCGATTATCCGGCTCGGTGCCGAGGCGTCGCTGGATCCCTCTGCCGCCCGCCGCGGCGATGGAAAGGTCGAGGGGGCGGCGCTGCAGCACGATGCCAAGAGCCAGCGCGACCGCCAGCGCATCGGCGATGCGTGGCTGGTGCGGTACCGCACCCTGAGCGGCGACGCAGAGGCGGTCACGCTGGCATGGAAGCTGCCCGCCTCCGGCGGCCACATCCCGATGCGCGTCGCGGGGCGGCAGGGGCCATTCGATGTCTGGGAGGCCGCGCTGTTCATGCAGGGCACCTCCGTCGTTGCCTACACGTTCCTTGTGAAGGATGGGTCCAACACCGTGCGCGATCCGCAGGTCTATTCGCTCGATCCCGCCGCAGCAGACGGCTTCCGCACCCCGGAATGGGCCAAGAACGCCATCTGGTACCAGGTGATGGTGGACCGCTTCCGCAACGGCAAGGCCGCCAACGACCCGCCGCACGCCTTCCCGTGGACGCACGACTGGGCCAAGCCCGCGGGCGACGAGGGGAAGGATGGCCAGACCTTCTACAAGCACTTCGTCTTCGATCGCTTTGCCGGCGGCGACATCGCCGGGCTGCGCGAGAAGCTGCCCTACTTGAAGGAGCTTGGCGTCAACGCCCTCTACCTGATGCCGATGTTCCAGGCTTCGACGCCGCACAAGTACAACACCACCAGCTACATCCACATCGACGAGCACTTCGGCACCAAGGGGGACTACGGTCCAGCGGCCGGCCAGGAGGAGACGCTGCGCCCCGAGACCTGGACCTTGACGCCCAGCGACAAGGAGTTCATCGCCTTCATCGCTGAGGCCAAGAAGCAGGGGTTCCGCGTCGTCATCGATGGCGTCTTCAACCACTGCGGCACGGGGCATCCCGCCTTCCAGGACGTGCGCAAAAACGGCGCCAAGAGCCCCTACGCCGACTGGTTTGACGTCAAGAGCTGGGATCCCTTCACCTACGACGCGTGGTGGGGCTTCAGCGAGCTGCCCGTCTATCACAAGGATTCCGCCAAGGGGCTGGTGAGCGAGGGGCTGCGCCAGCACATCTTCGCGATCACGCGCCGCTGGATGGACCCCAACGGAGATGGAGACCCCTCCGACGGCATCGATGGATGGCGCCTGGACGTGCCCAACGAAGTGCCCATTGCCTTCTGGTGGGAGTGGCGCGCGCTGGTGAAGAAGATCAACCCCGATGCGTACATCAGCGGCGAGATCTGGGACCGCGCGGACCAGTACCTCGACGGGCGCGCCTTCGATGCGGTGATGAACTACGAGTTCGCCAAGCCCGCCATCCGTTGGGTGGGGGACCGCAAACGCAAGATCAGCGCCACCGAACTCGACCGCCGACTGGCCGAGATCCGCTTCGCCTACCCCGCCGAGGCGCACTACGCGCTGATGAACCTGCTGGACAGCCACGACACCGATCGCGTCGCCAGCATGATGAAGAACCCCGATCGCGACTACAACGCGCAGAACCGCGAGCAGGAGGGTGCGGGCTACGACGCCTCCAAGCCCGGTCGCGCGGAACTGGACCGGCAGCGGCTGTTGGCACTGCTGCAGATGACCTATGTGGGCGCGCCGATGATCTATTACGGCGACGAGGTGGGCATGTGGGGCGCCAGCGACCCCAACAACCGCAAGCCGATGCTCTGGGAGGACCTTGGCCCCTACGACAATGCCGAGGATCGCCCCGACAAGCAGCTGCTGGCGTACTACAAGGAGATCGTGGCGATGCGCAAGGCGCACCCCGCGCTACGCACCGGCAGCTTCCGCACGGTGCTGGCGGACGATGCGCAGGATGTCTTTGCGTTCGTCCGGGAGGGTGGCGGCGAGCAGGTGCTGGTGGCGCTGAACGCCTCGGGCACGCCCGCCACCGTCTCCTTCAAGGAACTGGGCGAGGGATGGCAGCCGCTCCTTGGCACGCCGGGAATCGCCGACGATGGCGTCGTCAAGGCCACGATTCCCCCAGTGGGCGGGCGCGTCTGGACGCGCGCGTCCAAGTAGGGGTCCCGTGCGCGCGATGAAGCCGACACGCACCACTGCCCGTGCTCGCCCCGCTGTCCGTGCGCGCGCCGCTGCGGCCGCGCGCCCCGCCGCGGCTGCTCGCCCCGCTGCGGCCGGTCGCTTCGCGAACTCCGCCACGCCGGCGATCTTCGCGCGCCGCCGCGCGGGCGTGCTGCTCCACGTCAGTTCGCTCCCCGGGCCGCACGGCATCGGCGACCTGGGCCCGCAGGCGCACGCCTTCGCCAGCTGGTGCGCCCGTGCGGGGCAGAGCATTTGGCAGATGCTGCCGGTGGGCCCCGTCGGCCCCGGCAATTCCCCCTACGCCAGCACCTCCAGCTTCGCGGGGGAGCCCCTCTTCATCAGCCTCGAACTGCTTGCCGACGAGGGCCTGCTCCCGCGCAGCGCCCTGCGCCCACGCGCGGGCGACCCGGCCTTTGCCGATGCGGGCCGCACCGACTACGCCGGCGCGCGCCGCTTCAAGGCGCCGCGCTTCCTCGCCGCGTACCAGGCGTTCCGCGCGCATGGCGGCATGCGAAGTGCCTCCTATCGCGCCTTCGTGCGCACGCATGCGTGGTGGCTTTCGCCTTGGTGCGCCTTTGCCGCCGCGCGCCCGCGCGCGCAGCGCGAGAGCGGCTTCCATGCCTTCCTGCAGTACCAGTTCGACCGCCAGTGGTCCTTGCTGCGCGCGCATTGCGCGGCGCAGGGCGTGCTGCTCCTGGGCGATGTCCCCATCTTCGTGCCGCTGGACTCTGCGGACGTGCAGGCCAATCCGCGTCTCTTCCGCCTGGATCGCGCGGGCCGCCCGCAGGTGCTGACCGGTGTCCCGCCCGACTGCTTCAGCACCACCGGGCAGTTGTGGGGCCACCCGCACTACCGCTGGTCGGAGCACCGGCGCACGAAGTTCGCCTGGTGGGTGGCGCGCGTGCGCGAGAGCCTGCGCCGCTTCGACGCGCTGCGCATCGACCACTTCGTGGGATTCGTGCACGCCTACGAGATTCCCGGCAACGCGCACACCGCGCGGCACGGCACTTGGCGAGCCACCCCGGGGCGCGAACTGCTGGAGGCAGTCGAACGTGGCTGCGGCCGCCTGCCGCTGGTCGCCGAGGACCTGGGCGCCGTCACCCCCGCCGTCACCGCACTGCGCGAGCGCTTCGGGCTGCCCGGCATGAAGCTGCTGCACAACGCCTTCTACGGCGCGGAGAGCGGCGACCTTCCCGCGCTGCATCCCGTGGACTGCGTCGCCTATCCCGGCACGCACGACAACGACACCACGCAGGGCTGGTGGCGCGGACTGCCCCCGCAGGCACGCGGGCGCTTCGCGGCGTACACGGGCCTTTCGCCCGCGGCCGCCGCCCGGGGCCAGGTGAACGATGCAATGGTCCACGCCGCCCTGCAGAGCCCCGCGCGCACCGCGATCGTGTCGATGCAGGATCACCTGTGCCTGGGCCGCGAAGCGCGCATGAACACGCCCGGCCGTGGCAGCGGGCAATGGCGCTGGCGGATGGCGCCGGGGATGCTTGCGACCCTCGATGCGGCTAGGATCCGGCGCTCCGCAGAAGCCACCGCGCGCGCGTGACCCTCACCCGCGGCGGGCGGCAGCAAGGAACCCGCCCCATGGCATCGCGCCACGACCAGCCGCGCATCTCGGATCCCTTCGGCACCCTGGACACGCTTCGCACCCTGGCGCTGGACTGCTGGTGGTGCTGGAACGAGATCGCCCAGCGCCCCTTCGCGGCGCTGGACCCGCTGCTCTGGATCGCCTCCAAGCACTCACCAACGGCGGTGCTGGCGGACATCGACCCCGCCATCCTGGAAACCAAGCTGGCGGACGAGCGCTACCGCGCGCTGGTGAACGACGCTGCCGATGCGCGGCGCCTCTCCTACGAGACCGCCACATGGTTCGAGGAGCACCACGCGGGCGACAAGCCCGCCATGCGCGTGGCGTACTTCAGCAGCGAGTTCGCCATCCACGAGAGCATGCAGCAGTACGCCGGCGGCCTGGGCGTGCTGGCGGGGGACCACCTGAAGAGCGCCTCGGACCTGGGCATTCCCCTGTGTGCCGTCGGCCTGCTGTATCGCACCGGCTACTACCTGCAGGAACTTCGCTCCGATGGTTCCACGCGCGTCCTGCATCCCAGCTACGACTTTGCCCGCTGGCCCATCGTGGACACCAAGGTGCGCATCGAGTGCCCCATCGGCACGCGCGGCGTCCACGCCAAGGTCTGGAAGCTGCAGGTGGGGCGCGTCCCCCTCTACCTGCTGGACGCCGACATCCCCGAGAACCGCCGCAAGGACCGTGCGCTCACGCAGGCGCTCTACCAGGGCGACCCCGAGCTTCGCATGCGCCAGCAGGTGCTGCTGGGCGTCGGCGGCACCTTGGCGCTGCGCGCCCTGAAGGAGCGTCCCACCGTCTACCACCTGAACGAGGGACACGCGGCCTTTGCTGGCCTGCGGCGCCTGGCCTCGCTGGTGGCGCGCGGGCTGAGCCTGGAAGATGCGATCGAGCGCGTGCGGCGCACCACCGTCTTCACCACGCACACTCCGGTGCCTGCCGGGCACGACCGCTACGACGCGGACATGTGCTTCGACGCGCTGCGCCGCCCGCTGCGCGCCGCGGGATTCACCCGCGAGACCTTCGCCGAGTTCGGGCGCGAGCATCCCGGCAGCGGCCCCATCTGCATGACGGTGCTGGCGCTGCGCCTGGCCAGCCGCGTGAATGGCGTCTCAAAGCTGCACGGCCGCGTCAGCCGCGAGATGTGGGCCGAGGTGTGCGGCGCAAAGTCGCCCGAGACGACCCCCATCGGCAGCGTCACCAACGGCGTGCATGTCCCCACCTGGATCGCCCCCGAGGCGCGCGCCTACTGGCGGCGCAGCGTGGGCATCGACCTGGGGCGCGCCGCGCCCGACAGCAATCCCTGGCCGGCCGCGATGAATGCGGGCCACGCCGACTTCTGGTCGATGCGGCGCTCGCTCCGCCACCGCCTGGTCGAGTTCATCCGCACGCGCCTGCGCCGGCAGGCGATGTCGCGCGGCGAGGGCCCGCTGGACCTGATGTGCGTCGGCGAGGCCTTCTCAAGCGATGCGCTCACCATCGGCTTCGCGCGCCGCTTCGCCACCTACAAGCGGGCGCCGCTGATCTTCCGCGACACCGAGCGCATCCTGCGCATCCTGACCGCGCGCGATCGCCCGGTGCAGATCGTCTTCGCCGGCAAGGCGCACCCAAAGGACATGGGCGGCCAGGAGTTCGCGCAGATGATCTGGCGCTTCGCCCACGACGCGGGCTTCCAGGGGCGCGTCGCGCTCATCGAGGAGTACGACATGGAGGTGGGGCGCATGCTCACCTCCGGGTGCGACGTCTGGCTGAACAATCCCCTGCGCCCCTACGAGGCCAGCGGCACCAGCGGCATGAAGCCGCCGCTCCATGGCGGCGTGAACCTGAGCGTGCTGGATGGGTGGTGGCCCGAGGCGTACGACGGCACCAACGGCTGGTCCATCGGCGACGGCAGCGAGCTGCCCGACAGCGAGCAGCAGAACCAGGCCGACGCCGACTCGCTCTACGAGCTGCTTGAGAAGGAGATCGTGCCGGACTTCTACGAGCGCGGCAGCGACGGCCTTCCGGCCAAGTGGATCCAGCGCGCCCTGCGCTCCGCCGCGACGATCCCCGGCACCTTCAACACCGACCGCATGGTGGGCGAGTACTTCGACTGGGGCTACGCTCCGGCGAACGCAGCCAGCCGCGATTGAGCGCACCGCCGGACAGGGTCTGGCACCTGCAGGACCAGCAGAAAACGACAGCGGGCGCCCCCCACAAGAGCGCCCGCTGTCTTTGATTGCATGTGTCTGTCGGTGCAGCGAGATCGCGCCGATCAGCGGCGGCGACGGCCACCCACCAGACCCGCCAGTCCCAGCAGCGCCACTGCGCCCGGGGCTGGGGTGACGGTGTAGGCCAGGAACTGTCCGGCGGTCGACGGCTCGCCCCAGCCGTTGGTGGCCAACGTGGAGCGGCTCAGGTGGTCGACGCCCGGGTCGTTGCCGCCGCCCGAGGTGGCGACATCGAAGTACATCGTCCCGCCGGGGGAGAGCCCCAGCGAGGCCAGCGAGAAGGTCAGCGTGACCGTGTTCCCCGCGACGCCGTTGTTCAGGGTCAGGAAGTTGCCCCAGTCCCAGCCTGCGCCCACGTAGTTGACCAGCTGCACGTTGCTGCTGCCCTGGTCCACCCAGGTGCCGGCGAAGCGGTCGCAGGTCTGCCCGTTCAGGTTCACCGGACGGCTCCAGGCGTTGGAGCCATCGCCGCCGCCGTTGGTGTTCATGAACACCATGTACTTGGTCCAGTTCTGGAAGCCGCGCGTGGTGATGGCGATCGACAGGTCGACGCCATTGTCGGTGACCATCACCGAGTCGATGTCCAGGTTCGCGTCGTTGTTCGTGAAGGTGTCAAACAGCGCGTCCGTGTAGACGTCAGCGCTAGCGACGGAGGCAAGGAGGAGCGCGGAGGCGCAGGCGATCAGCTTGTTCATGGTGCAGGTCTCTGAAGGGGAAAACATGCGCGGCTCGCCGCGTTCGCCCATTTCAGACCTCCAACCACGGATCACCATAACCCCGATCTCGCTGTGGGGCCAGCGAATTCCTGCGGGATCCGGACCCGCGCTTATTGGACAGGCCCCCACGCGGAGAGCAGCAACCCCAAGTCGGCGCCATCCACGACGCCGCTGCCATTGAAGTCCGCCGCGCCACTCCCGCCCCAGGCCGCCAAGAAGGCGCCCAGATCCGCCCCATCCACGCGGCCGTCCCCATTGAGGTCGTATGGGCTGGGGGGCGTCTGGCTGTACACCAGCGCGCTGTACGCCCCGATGTTCACCAGCCCGCTGTAGCCCATGCCGTCCCAGGCGATGCCGGTCCCGCTGGTGTCGAAGCTGGGGTAGTTGCCATAGTCGTCGCTGTATCCGTTCCAGTCGCTGTTGAAGCGCAGATTCCAAGTCCCGCTGCGGGGAAGACCCACGCGGTAGTTGTTCAGGTTGCTGGCGCTGAAGTTGCAGACCACCACCACGTCGTCGCCCGCGCCGCCATTCTGCCAGCGGTGGAAGGCCACCACCTTGGCGCCGTTGTTCACGTGGTGCATGTTGGTGCTGGCGCCGCTCAGGCCGCGGGTGTTGCCGCTCAGGTTGCGGCGCATGCGGATCAGGTCGCGGTACAGCGCGGTGATCGGCGCGAAGGTGGTGGCCTTGCTCCAGTCGACCGGGTCGTCGGCGCTGAACCAGCCATCCTCCAGGAACTCCTGCCCCTCGAAGAGCATGGGAATGCCCGGCGCGGTCATCACCAGCGTCGCCCCCAGCGTCGAGCGCTTGCGGCTGTACCAGCTGCCGGCGTTCCCCGGCCAGATCGCCTCGGGGACGCGCGTCTTGCCGTTGGCCACCTCGTCATGGCTCTCGGTGTAGATGATGCGCTGCTGCATCGAGCCGTTGTAGCTGCCGGTGACCGCGCTGCGGATCTTCTCCATGTCGCGCTGCGAGTCGTCCGGTGGCTCGATCACCTCGCGCACGGGGTGCACGAAGCCGGGGTCCCACTGCGTGTCGAAGCCCGCGCCCCCCTCTCCCGTCGTCTTGGTGAGCCAGGCATTGGAGTCCATGTCCTCGGCGATCATCAGCTTGCCGGGGTGCTGCGCGTCCGCCTCGTTGTTGCACCACTGCAGCAGGCTCCAGCCATCCGGGATGTCCGGGCCGTTCTGATCCTGCTTGCGGATGTACTTGGTGCCATCGAAGCGCAGCCCATCCAGGCGGAATTCCCCCAGCCACATCTGCGAGTTGTCGCGGATGTAGCTGCGCACCTCGTTGCGGCCGAAGTCCGGGCGCGGGCCCCAGGGGGTGTTGGCGCGGGCATCCTGGTAGAAGAAGATGCCTCCCTGGTTGTTGGTGCTCCACCCGTCGTACTGCCACAGGTCCAGGTCGTTGGGGCCGAAGTGGTTGTAGACCACGTCGCCCATGACCGCGATGCCGCGCGCATGCGCCGCGTCGATGAAGGCCTTCAGCGCATCGGGGCCGCCGTAGCTGCTTTCGACGCTGTAGGGATGCGCGGGGTTGTATCCCCAGCTGATGTCGCCGGGGAATTCGTTCACCGGCAGCAGCATCAGCGCATTGACGCCCAGCGCCTGCAGGTGGTCCAGCTTCTGCGTGGCGGTGGCGAAGGTGCCCGGCAGCGGCGCGCCCGCGGGAACGTTGAACGTGCCGATGTGCATCTCGTAGCCCACCGTCTGCGTCCACGGCGACATCTGGAAGATGCCCGTCTGCCATGCGTAGGTGCTTGGGTTGTAGACGACGCTGTTCCCCACCGAGTTGGTCAGCTTGCGCGCCCGGGCGTCGTTCTTCCACAGCGTGGTCGCGCCGTTCCTGATGATGAAGCGGTATTCGGCGCCCGTGGGAACCCACAGGATGTCGCGCGACCACCAGCCGTTGCCCTCGCTGGAGAGGGCGTGCTGCGTGGAGCTCCAGCCGTTGAAGGTGCCCGCGGCGTTGACGCTGGTCGCGTTGGGCGCCCAGGTCCGGAAGGTGACGCCGAACTGCGTCTGCCCCTGCGTGTACGGGACGGCGCCCACCCCTGGGCGCGTGGAGACCTGTGCCCAGGCGTTCGCAGGCGACATTGCCGCGCACGCCACCGTCGCCAGGAGCAGGGCGCTGCGGATGGCCACGAGGGGCCGATGGCGGTGGATCGAGGGCTTCATGCTGGCGGGGGCTCCGGGGCGTCGGTCAGGGGGACCCCCAAAGGTAGCCCCGATCCACCGGGAAGTGAACCCAATCTCGGATGAAGGCGCCAAAACGCACCTTCCCGGCCGCGCCGCGCGCCAGATCGCGCAGTTGTCAGTGCCCGAAGAGATCAGTGGGAGCGAACATCCCGCGCGACTCGAAGTACTGCAGCGCCTCCTCGACGGAGCGGAAGATCCGGGTGGCCGTCTCGGTGATGAAGGGGCTGGGGTTCTTCTTCGGCTTCCACACGATGTACACCTCCTTCGTGTGCTCGAAGGCGTGGTGCAGTTCGCGCTCGACGCCGCTGCTGAGCCCCGGCTGGCCGTTGGGCAGCTCGGGCACCAGGCTGCAGATCATGTCGCTCTGGTCGATCAGCTTGAAGTCGCGCATGTAGATCTGGCCGTCCACGTCGCCGGCGATGTCCAGCACCTCGCGCACCGGCACGCGGATGGCGGGCCCGCTGGCGCGGCCGCCGAAGCTGTGCGCCTCCACCTCGATGAAGTCGCCGCCGGTGCGCGCCGCCTCGATGGCGCGGTCCAGCAGCAGCTTCTCGTCCACGTCGCCGGGGTCGAAGGTGACGAAGTGCTTCGCCAGCGCGGCGCGGAAGCTGTCGATCTCGGCCAGCACCTCGGGCATGTCCATGACATGGCTCATCGGGAAGCTGGGATAGACCTTCTTCATGTCGGGGCGCGTCACCAGGCGCAGCGCCGTCTCCACGGTGTCGCGCTGGCGCCCGCGGCTCAGGATGTAGAAGTTCTGCCCGCAGCCCAGCGCCTGCGCCATCAGCTCGGTGGCCAGGATCTCCTCCTCGCGCCAGACCATGCAGTCCTTCAGCGTGGCGTCGATGTCGTGCTCCTTGTGCAGCCGGTGGTGCACCACCTCGATGTTGTCCACCAGGCAGATGAACATGTCCGGCTGCAGCATCCGCAGCTGGTCGAAGTCAAAGGCGCTGAAGAGGCCGTGGCGCCAGCGGAAGGTGGCGTGGGTGTTGACCATCACGTTCGGGTGCGCCTCGGCGGGCGTCGTCGCCGCAATGACGTCCTTCAGCACCGCGCGGCGCAGGCTGGCCAGCCGCGACCAGGGCAGGTCCAGGATGCGCCCCGGGCGCACGTCGGGCGCCTCGTCGTACATCAGGTTGCCGACGTTGAAGAGCTCGACGCGCTTCTGGCGGTTGCCCGCAGCGTCGACGACGGCCTGCAGGTAGGGCTTCTTGTCCACGCCGATCTGGCCGGTGACGATCGCTCGCATAGACCCGGAATCGTAAGGGCATCCGGGGCGGCGCTGCACGCGCCTTGCCGATCCGCGCCCCCTAGCGGCGCACCAGCAGCGCGATCGCGTGCACCTCGATCGCGCGCCCCTCGCCCACGGCGTCCACCTTTTCGTGCGTCTTGCCCTTCAGGTTGAGGTCCGCGGGCGCAACCCCCAAGATGTGGGAGATCCGGGCGACGATCTCCTGCTTGTGCGGCCCGATCTTGGGCCGCTCGCAGACGACGGTCATGTCGATGTTCCCCACATCCCAGCCCATCGAATGCATGCGACGGGCAGCCTCCTGGAGGAAGATCGCGCTGTCCTGTCCCTCGTGCGCCGGGTCGGTGTCGGGGAAGAGCTGGCCGATGTCCGGGAGGCCCAGCGCGCCCAGGATCGCGTCGGTCACCGCGTGCAGCAGCGCATCGCCATCCGAGTGCCCCACCGGGCCGGCGTCATGCGCGATGCGCACGCCCCCCAATACGAAGGGGCGCCCCGACCCGGCGGGGGCGCACTTCTCAAGCCGGTGCAGGTCGTAGCCGTGACCGATGCGGTAGGGCGCGTCCATCGATCACTTGTCGCTGGTCTGCCGGTCGCTCCGCGGTGCGCGCGGCTGTGCATCCTGCGTCACGCCTGGTTCGCCCACCTGCAGCCGGTACGACTCGTCCGGGCGCGCCTCTTCCGGCGCCGGGCGGTACTTCACCACGATCTTGCGGCACGCAGCCACGGGGCAGGACAGGACGTTGTCCAGCGACCCCGAGTTGGTGTCCCGCTCCCACAGCGCATACATCATGCGCGCGGGGCGCTTCACCTGGTCGTCGCCGCCCTTCTCGTCAAAGTTGAAGGTCAGCTGCTTGCCCGGCGGGATCTCCATGATGAAGAACGGGGTGCCGTTGGGATGGACCGCCGAGCGCTCGCAGGCGTTCACCACCTCGATGGTGATGGGCAGCGCCGAGGTCGAGATGTACGTGAAGCCACCGCCGGTGTGCGGCATGAATCCCCCGCTGGTGCTGTAGCAGCCCGTGACGACGGCGCTGGACGCGAGGAGGATCGCCGCGAGCGTGCCCGCGGAAACGGTGGAGGCGAATGCCGTCAGTCGGCGATCGATGATGCGCATGTCGCGTGGAATCCTACAGGTTCCGCACCAGCGCTGCGAAGGTCTCGCCGCGGTGCTCGTAGTTGGTGAACTGGTCCCAGCTGGCGCATGCCGGAGAGAGCAGCAGGACGTCACCCGGCCGTGCCTGGTTCGCCGCCTCTGTGACGGCGGCGTCCAGCGTCCGGCAGTCCACTGCGGGCGGCTGGGCGGCCAGCAGGGGAGCAGTGGCGCCGATGGCGTACAGCCCGGCCAGCCGAGGCGCCAGGTCGCGGATCGCCGCCAGGTCCACCTGTTTGTCGTAGCCACCCACGATCAGGTGAACGCGCCGTGCATCGGGGAAGGAGGCGATCGCCAGCAGCGTGGCGTCGGGCGTGGTGCTCTTGCTGTCGTTGAAGCAGCGCATGCCGCGGTGCGTGCCCACGAACTGCAGGCGGTGCGGCAGCGAACGGAAGTCGCGCAGGCGCCGCAGCATCGCCTCGCGGTCGGGGGCCATGCCGGCGCCGCGCAACGCTGCCTCCGCCGCCAGCACCGCCAGGCGCGCATTCCGGCGCTGGTGCTCCCCAGGGACGTCAGGTAGGTCGATCGCCTCCAGCAGCGCCTGCGCATCGCGCATGTCGGGTGCCGCCTCGCCCGCCGAAGGGTCCCACCACGCGCCGCACGCCTGGGCGATCGAACCCGCGGCTTCGGGCTGCTCTTGCCCGAAGAGGGTCACGAAGGCATCGCCCGCGCGCTGCCCGCGGCGGATGTGCGATTTGCTGGTGGCATAGTGCGCCAGCGTGCCGTGCCAGTCGACATGGTTGGCGGCCAGGTTGGTCAGCACCGCCACGCGCGGGCTCCACGGGGGCAGCCCTGCCAGCGCAGCGCCCTCGCCCAGCCACCAGAGCATGGCGCTGGAGAGCTCCAGCACCGTCCATTCGCCAGGGGCGGGCGGCGATTCCAGCAGCGAGCCGCCGATGTTGCCGCCCAGCCGTGCCCGTCGGCCACCATCTTCCAGCAGCAAGTGCAGCATGCTGGCGGTGCTGCTCTTGCCGGCGCTCCCCGTCACGGCCACGGTGCGGTCGCGCTCCAGCCCGTCAACGGCCAGGCGGATCTCGCAAGTCACCGGCGTGCCAGCGGCGGTGGCCGCGCGCAGGTAGGGATTGGTCCAGGGGGTCGGTACGGCGGGGTTTGCCACCACCAGGTCCGCCTCGGCGAAGTCCGCCTCGCGGTGCTCCCCCAGGCGCAACTGGACGGCGCCGGACTCCACCAGCGGCCGCAGCTGCGCCAGCGGCTTCGCCAGCTTCGCGGCGCTGTCGCGATCGGTCAGCAGCACGCGCGCGCCTTGTGCCGCGAGCCAACGCGTCACGCCCAGGCCACCGCCGAACTGGCCCAGTCCCATCACCAGCACGCGTCGGTCGGCAAGCGAGTCGGGAAGCGTCTTCATCGGGGGTTCGTCTGGTGGCGCGCCGGGCGTGCCCCGCCCATGCAGGCGTTCAGCGCGTGGGAGTGATCGAGGGCGAAGTCGGCATCGGCGTCAGCAGCCCCATCAGGTCATCGGCATAGCTGGTCAGCGTGCGCCGGTCGGTGATCGGACCGAAGGCGTCGCCGCGGACGAACTGCCGGACCAGCCGGTCATCCTCGGGAAGCAGCGCGGCCTCCTCGGGCGCCATCGCACGGATCCGCTCGTACTCGGAGCGCGCCGCGATCTTCAGCGTGCGTCCCTTGTCCAGCATCACCATGCGGTCGGCGATGGTGAAGGCGCTGTCCATCTCGTGCGTCACCACCACGCTGGTGACGCCCAGCTTGCGCGTCAGAGTCAGGATCAGCTGGTCGATCTCGGCGCTGGTCACCGGGTCCAGCCCGGCGCTGGGCTCGTCGTAGAAGATGATCTCGGGGTCCAGGGCCAGCGCACGCGCCAGCCCGGCCCGCTTCTTCATGCCGCCGCTGATCTGCGCAGGGAACTTGTCCGCATGCTCGCGCAGCCCCACGGCCTCCAGCTTCATCTTCACCTGCAGGTCGATCAGGTCCTCGGGCAGGTCGGTCAGCTCGCGCATCGGCAGCGCAACGTTGTCGGCGATGCTCATCGACTGGTAGAGGGCGCCGCTCTGGAAGAGGATGCCGAAGCGCCGGCGCAGCGCATCCAGCGTCTGTGCGCTGGCGCGGGCCATGTCCTCGCCCAGCAGCGTGATGCGCCCGCTGGAGGGGGCGATCGCCCCGATCATCAGCCGCAGCAGCGTGCTCTTGCCGCACCCCGAGCCGCCCATCACGCAAAGCGTCTCGCCGCGGAAGACCTTCAGGTTCAGCCCCGACAGCACCGTCTGTGCGCCGAAGCGCATGGTCAGATCATTGGCCTCGATCACCACCTCGCGCTGCGCGCCGTCACGCGCCTGGCCGGGGAGCTGCGATGCCGTGCTCGGGGGGTTGTTCGGTCGGAGCGACTGGGTCATCGTCGGGGAACACGATACGCGTTCCGGCCGCGGGATCCAGGGTGAAGCGCCGGATGCGCAGGGTGCCCACCCCGAAGGCACGTCCATCTTCCGCCTCGAAGAGGACGGTCATCGGCACTTCGTCGCGCTCGAAGAGGGCGACGAACGCCGCAGGGGTCTGCCGATCCGACTTGGGCGGCACCGCGTTCGGCGGGGCCCGGTCGGCGATTCGGACGCCGCGCAAGGCCCCATGGGCGGCGCGGAGCTCGGTGACCCACCGCTCCAGCTCCGCCGACGGCACTTGCGACCCGGGCTTGGTCATTTCAGCGCGGAAGCCCTCGGTGTCCCCCGCGAAGGCGGCCATCAGGGCGCGCTGCGGGCGCCCCACCAGCTCCGTGAATGACCGGTACTGCATGTATGCGCCGCCCAGCGTCACCGCGCTGGCCACGGACCCGACGATGATCCCCGCCCACGCCAGGATGGCGCCATCCACCTTCGGGTTCCGCCGCATCGTGAAGAGCGCGGCGATGCCCAGGACCGGCGCCACGAAACTGGCGATCGGCAGCACCGACATCACGATCGAGGCGACCGCCAGCATGCTGCGGTGGCGCGGGCCCATCTCGGCGGGGTCGTAGCAATCGTCGGCGGGGGCCGCGTCCGCGGGGGACTGGCTCGGCGCGCTCATGGCTTCGGCTCGCTGGGCGTGGCGGGAAGGCGCTGCCGCACCCCGTTGACTTCCACCTCGATGCTCTTGAGCTGCAGTTGAGGCGGCAGCGAGCCTGGCACCGGGGCGAAGACCGCGTTTCCAAAGCCTGGACCGCGCTCATAGGTGGCCAGGAACCCGGTGCTGATCGTGGGGTTCAGCAGCCCCTCGGCGCTGCGTCGGGTGATCTCGATGCGCTGCAGCGGTCCCATTCGGTCGGTGAGCGCGGCTGCGAAGGCCGTCAGCTCCGCCTCGGTGGGGCGTGCCTCTGCTGGTCCCACCCAGGAAGCCAAGACTGTGGGGGTGCCGCGCAGGGTGCCCTCGACATGTGCGCTGACTTGCGTTTCCATGTTCGCCTGCGTCTCGACCTGCAGCCGGTCCAGGGCCCACCCCTCGACCAGCAGGATCAGGGTTGCCAGCACCATCGCAGTCCAAGCGGCCGCGGCACCCGTCCGCATGCCAGCGCTCCGGCGGATCCGGCGAAGCGCGATTGCCCCCGCCACGATCGCTGCGATCGCCGTCAGCGGGCACCACCCCAGGACGATGGCGCCGATCAGCGCCCCGAGCGCCCATGGCTCCAGGCTGGGGGCGGGCGGAGTCGGGGGCGCCGGTGGCGCATCGGAAGGGATCGGGGGCTTCGCGGGCTCCATCGGGGGAGCAAGCGTAGGCGAAAAGCACCACCGCCCGGCGTGAGCCGGGCGATGGGAGGGTTTGCGTTCAGGCAGGGCCACCGATGCGCGGGCCGTCCCGCCGCCGGTGATCAGCCCCAGGCGCCGAGGAGCAGGCCAAGGTCTGCGCCGTCGGTGATGCCGTCGCCGTTCAGGTCCGAGACGCCAGGGGCGCCCCATCCGCCGAGCATGATGCCCAGGTCGGCGCCGTCGACGACGCCATCGCCGTTCAGGTCGCCGAAGACGGGCGGCAGGGCCGAGGGGACGTTGCCGGTGAAGCCGACGCTGCCCGCGGTCTTGAAGTAGCCGATCGTGCAGCTGCCCGGGGTCGGCGCGGTGCTCGCGTCGAACCAGAAGGTGTACGCCGTGGCCCAGCGCAGGGCGTTGGCGTTGGCGTTCTGCGCGAAGGTCTGCGTGCAGGCCCACTTGATCTGGCCACCGGTGGTGGTGATCGCCCAGTTGATGCTGTTGTAGGGCTCGCCGGGCTGGTAGACGACATCATGGAAGCCGGCGTTCGTCACCGTGACGCCCGCAGGCAGCGGGATCGAGAAGCTGGCTGCCGCCGCATCGGAGTTCAGGTTCTGGATCGCGTACTCGTAGTGCCAGGTGCCGTTGCCGTTGTCCGTCACGTTGTAGCCCGCGTAGAAGCGGCCGTCGGCCGCGTCGACCGCGGTGATCAGGACCGCCGGGACGACGTCCTTCCAGCCAAAGATGGCGGGCTTCTGCTGGATCGTCGAGCCGGTCAGCGCCAGCGTGTAGGCGCCGCTCGTGAGCGAGCCCACCGTGAACTTGCGGTAGCTGGCGTTGTTGTTGTCATTGTTGGCGGTCGCATCCTGCGGGTGCACGTACTGGCACTCGGCGAAGTACGTCGCTCCGGCGTTTTGCGCGGGATCCAGGTCAGCGGCCACGATCTGCACGCGACGGCCGATCGTGCCCTGCCCCGAAGGAATCGCGGGCCAGGTGGTGGAGCCCGTGGCGGGGAACGCGCCGGTCGAGACATTCACCTCGTAGCGCGGGCCAAGGTCGCTCTGGCTGCCGTTCAGGCTGGACGAGTAGGGGTCGCTGCAGCCGATGCCCAGCAGGCTGGGGCAGCCGCCGCCGGCGGGGGTGCAGGTGCCGCAGAGGTTCTGCTGCAGCGCACAGAAGCCGTGCTTCATGTAGCTGAGGCCGATCTGCTCGAAGCGCCCGTTCTTCACGCGGTACGCGTTCTGCGGGATGACGGGATGGCGATTGGTGCCTGAGTACCAGTCGAGCTGCTGCGTGCCGATGTTGCAGCTGGTGGAGCCGAACGAGTACGCCATGATGGTGGTGCCGCTGACGACGTTGCTGCCCCACTTGCTCACATCGGGGATCGCGCCGACGATCACGTCGGGCGCAAGCAGTTCGTCCTGGGTGCCGCCGTCGCCGGGAACGGCAGTGGCGGTCATCTGTCCGACGCCGATGGCGAGGCCGCTGGCGAGCATGGCGCCGAGATAAAGTCCGATCTTCACGAGAGTGTCTCCTTCGCGTTTGGGGCGATGGCAATGCATCGTCCGTGCCCTGGGGGGGGGGTGGGGGTGGTGCGCGGGTGCGCTGCGATACTGCGGGCGGCAGCTTGCCGTCCGCGCTGACAAACCGGGGCATCCTTGCAAGACGATGCCCCGACCCTCGAAGGTAGCGCGGAATCGGGTGGATGGAAGCGGCTCGCGGGGAACAGGATCAATTTCACCGCAAATGGGCCACCGCCACTAAAAACGCCGCAGGCGCAGGAGTATCGGCTCCTGCGCCTGAGGGGTTGGACGTTCCGTGGAATCAGCCCCAGGCGCCCAGCAGGATCCCGATGTCGGCGCCATCGGTGACGCCGTCGCCGTTCAGGTCTCCCGCCGCGTTGGCGCCCCAGGCCGCCAGCAAGAGTCCGAGATCTGCGCCATCCACCAGGCCGTCCGAGTTCAGATCGCCCACGAGTGGAAGCGGGGAGGGGGCGTAGCCGGAAAAGGTGACGGGCAACCCGGACTTGAAGACCCCCAAGCTCACCGTGCGATAGACGGGGGGCGTGTTGGCATCGAAGCGGAAGTTGTAGGTGGTGCCGAAGCGCAGGGCATTGGCATTTGAGTTGACGGCGAAGGGCTGCGTCGCCCACGTGACGGCGCCGCCTGAGGCGGCCATCGTCCAGTCCGTCGTCGCGAAGGGCTCGCCGGAGTGCGAGTCGACATCATGGAATCCCTGGTTCGTGACCACCACGCCGGCAGGCACCGGAATGGAGACGCTGCCCACCGAAGCATCGGAGTTCAGGTTCATCACCGCATACTCGTAGTGCCAGGTGCCGTTGCCGTTGTCCGTGGCGGTGAAGCCGACGATGAGGCGGCCATCCACCGAGGCCACTTCACTGATCTTGACGCTCGGCACCGCCGCCTGCCAGGCATAGATGGCGGGCTTCTGCTGCTGCGTCGCGCCCGTGAGGCTCAGCGTGTACGCCCCGCCCGCCAGCGCTCCCACGTTCACCTTGCGGTGGCTGGCGTTGTTGTTCGCGTTGCCGGAAGCGGCATCCTGCGGGTGGATGTACATGCACTCGGCGAAGTAGGTCGCGCCGGCGTTCAGCGCCGGATCGAGGTCGTTCGCGTCCACCTGCAGGCGGCGGCCGATCGTCGGCGCCGCGGCCGGGGCCGTGAAGGGATAGGTGAAGAAGCCCGTGGAGGCGTTCGCCTGCGAGCGCGGCCCCAGGTTGTTCTGCGTGCCGTTCAGGCTCGAGGTGTAGGGGTCGCTGCAGCCGAGGCCCAGCGCCGCGACGCAGCCGCCGCCCGCCGGGATGCAGGTGCCGCAGAGATTCTGTTGCAGCGCGCAGAAGCCGTGCTTCATCCAGCTCATGCCGATCTGCTCCAGCACCCCGTTCTTGATCCGGTACAGGTTCTGCGGAATGATCGGGTGCTGGTTGGTGGCCTGCACCCATGCCAGCTGCTCGGTGCCGATGTTGCAGCTGGTGGTGCCGAAGGAGTACGCCATGATCGTCTTGCTGCCCACCACCACGGAGCCGAACTTGCTGACATCGGGGATGGCGCCGACGATGACGTCGGGGCCGGAGACCAGGTTGCCCCCCGAGCCGCCGGAGTCACCCGGAACGGCGATCGCCGAGAGCTGGCCAAGGGTGAGTGCGAGTCCTGCGCCTGCGAGCGTGCCGGCGATCGTTCGAATCTTCATGTCTGGTCTCCTGGGTGGGGTTCGGCGGCGAAGGGCCGCGGTCCCTTGAAGTTAGCGGCTCGCAGGCTCGGGGTTGCCTGCAATCCGCATGAGCGGTGCAATTCTCGGGCCATTCCAGCCGGAGGGCGGCTGCCGAAAAAGAACCGCCGCCCCTGGAGGTCCAGGGGCGGCGGTGAGAAGGATCCTCTTAGATAGAGGTTCCGAGGTCGCAATTAGGCGCGACGACGGCGCGAGGCCAGGCCAGCGACGCCCAGGAGCGCGAGCGCGCCGGGAGCGGGGATGGCGAACTGGATCGTGCGCTGATCGCTGAGGCTGCCGCCCGTGTTGAAGGCAGCGGAGCCAGCGATGCTCAGGGTGGCGTCAACCAGGCCAGCGGGCTTGTTCACGGTGAAGTGAGCAATCCAGACGCCGAAGGTGGCGTCGGCGCTGCCGAGGGCCGAGTAGCCGCCGACCGCGAAGGGAGCGAGCGCCGTCGCGACAACCTGGGGGTTGGTCGGGTCGGAGCAGAACCAGCCAGCGTTCGCCGGGATGGTCGTCGCGTTCGAGACCGCGTAGTTGGTGAAGTTCGGGTCGGCAGTGGTGGTGTCGCCACAGATGTAGGTGCCGCCGTCGTCGAAGCCACCCATGGTCACGAAGCTGTCAGCGTCGCCCATCGCGGAGACGCCAACGTTCGGGCGCCACTTGTTGGTGGCAGCGCCGGTCTGCTGGATGAAGGACGTGCCATTCGCGGTGATGTTCATGTTGAAGACGTTGAGCAGCTTGTCGGTCTGCGACGAGAAGCCTGCGAAGACGTCCATCTGGTACTGCGAGCCCGTGTCGTGAACCACAGCGGTCCAGCCCACGAAGCCAGCGTTTGCGGCGGCAGCGAACGTAGCAGCGCCAACGAGTGCAATCATTCCGATCTTCATAGCCCTAATCCCTTTCCCGCGCATGGCGGGCACAAATGAATGGTCGTGGATCCCTTCTCAAAGCGACAAAGCCCTTTTGCTAGCCGCTCGGAACCTCACTCCACGGGGCTAACCTAACCCATCCGGGGGGAGAGTCAAGGAATCGGCTGAAGTTGCGAGGCGAAAATGCCCCCGGAAGCGCGCTCTGCCGGGCGGAAACCCGCGCGTTCCAGCCGAATTGCTGCCTTTGGACTGCTCCAGCGGGCTTATTTCCGGACCCGGGCTTCCGGACCCCCCATTCGTTCAGTTCCTGCCAACGCAGGCATAATGGGGTGCTCGCAACCGTTCAGGAGTTCCCGTGCGCGTCTACCTCGAAACCTTCGGCTGTCAGATGAACGAACTCGACAGCGAGCTGGTTCGGGGCCAGATGCAGTCGCTGGGCTACGAATTCGTCGAGGAAGCATCCCTGGCGCAGGTGGTCCTCTACAACACCTGCTCGGTGCGCGAGCAGGCAGAGCAGAAGGCGTACAGCCGCGTCGGGGAGATTGGTGCACGCAAGCGCGAAGGCGAAGAGCTGATCCTTGGAGTCCTGGGATGCATGGCCGAGCGCGACGGACTCGAGATGCTCCGGCGCCATCCGCAAGTGGACGTGCTCTGCGGCCCCGGGGAACTGGACAAGCTGCCGCAGCTGATCGACAACGTGCGCCGCGCACGCGGCGGGCTGAAACTCGCGACTGGCTCGCGCGGCGTGGCGCTGGCGGGGAATCGCTCGCGCCGCAGCGCGACGCTCTCGGCGGCGGATGATGGGCTTGAGTCGCTGGACCTTTCTCGTGCCTTCGACCCTGGTGCGCGCGAACAGCCGTGGAGCGCGTATGTGCGCATCACGCGCGGATGCAACAAGTTCTGCACCTACTGCGTGGTCCCCTACACGCGAGGTGCGGAGGTGCACCGCCCTCCGGAGCACATCGTGGACGAGTGCCGGCGCCTGGCGGACGCAGGCGCCGTCGAGGTGACGCTCCTGGGGCAGACCGTCAACCACTACCGATACGTGCACGGAACGGCCCTTACAGTCGGCGGGGCCGAGGCGCCGCAGGTGGGACCGGGGCTTCGTGCCTTTCGCGAGGCGCCGCCTGCGGGCCAGCGCACCACCAGCTTTGCGGACCTGCTGCACCGCAGCTGCGCTTCGTCACCAGCTATCCGCGCGACTTCGGTGCCGATGTGCTCTCGGTGATGCGCGCTTCGCCGCGCATCTGCCGCTACCTGCATGCGCCCGCGCAGAGCGGGAGCGACGCAGTGCTTGAGCGCATGAACCGTGGATACACCGTCGGGGAGTACGAGGAGTTCGTCTCCCGCGTCTTCGAGCACCTGCCCGATGCGACCTTGGCGGGGGACATCATCGTGGGCTTCCCCGGCGAGACCGAGGCGGACTTCCAGCTGACCTGCGACCTGGTGCGGCGCGTCCCCTTCAAGAACAACTTCATCTTCAAGTACTCGGCACGCCCGGGAACGGTGGCGATCGGCCGCTTCCAGGATGACATCCCGGACGAGGTGAAGCGGATGCGCAACAACCAGCTGCTTGCCATCCAGAACGAGACGAGCGCTCGCGTGCATGCTGCGTGGTGCGGCCGCAGCGTCAGCGTCCTCTTTGATGCCGTGCGCTCCCGGGCGCGCGCCCCGGAGCGCGCCGCCGCGTCCGTTTCGCTCCGCGTCGAGGGCCGGACGCTTGCGCAGGAGGGGGTGGACGCCGCGGGCAAGTGGCAGGCGGTGGGCCGAACCCCGGGGGACCTGATCGTGGCGGTCGATGTTTCAGCACGAGAGGATGCGGAACGGCTGATGGGCGCCATCCATCCGGTGACGATCACCGGGACGGCGTCGCTGCTCCTGCGCGGAACCCTGGGCGCCCCATAAGCGCCGATGCGGAACCGCATGGCAATTTCACGCGCCCCCCGCATCCTGAAAGTGATCTGGGAGAAGGATTCAGCACCCAAATTGCTTGCCCGAGGGGAGATACGCGGCATCCTTGCCAGCGAGGTTGGTCGGCGCTCGGGCTGACGCAGGCCGCCTCGCTGTTCCCCCTGGCGCGGGTTGATTCCCCTTCTCCCCCCGCTGAAACACCCTTTCAAGCTCAGCCCACAGAAAGGTTTTTGTCATGAAGATCGGTCTTCTTGCTGCCGGCGTTATCGCCGGCGTGTGCAGCTCTTCGTTCGCAGGCTTCATCGGTTGGACCGCCAAGGTCGAGACCCACGGCGCCTACACCACGATGGACGTCTTCGCGGGCATGGACTCGGACAGCGACAAGGTGCTCAACGTCTTCAACATGAACATCACGGCGAACGGCACCACGTTCTTCCAGGCCGCCGGCAACTCGAACAACAAGTGGCGTCCGAACCTGGGCGTCGCTGCTTACGGTGACAACGACAGCTTCGTCACCCTCGGCGGCTACGACGATGGCGGCACCTTCTACTGCGGCGACAACACCACCGCGGACCCGAACTTCACCAACTACGCCGTCTCGGGCGCGACCTCCATCGTCGCCGGCGCCGGCTGGTACTCCTCGGATCCGCTGAGCTCGCAGAACTTCGCGCTGTCCATGGCCGGCTTCTCAGGCGATAACGCCGTCGGCAGCGCGGTCGCCGCCTACGGCGTCTGGGTTGCCCACTTCTCGGTGCTGACCTCGAGCATCACGAACGACAGCTCGGTGCTCTTCTCGGGCCGTGCTGCGTTCAACAGCGGCACCAACAGCCTGGACACGAAGACCCTGTTCTTCACCGTCCCTGCTCCTGGCGCCCTGGCGCTCCTGGGCGTCGCTGGCCTGGCCTCGCGCCGTCGCCGCGCCTAAGTTTCGGTCTCTGTCTCGCTCCAGTCCTTTCTGGGTGATGATTGGGAATCTAGCGCCGCCGTCCTTCGGGACGGCGGCGCTTCTCTTTTTGCGACCCGCGCTGGCCGGAGGGCCGCCCGCCCAGTGCCGCCCGGCTTGGCCGAGCCTCCCGGAAGTCAGGGCGGCCGAATCTGTTCCCCAAGGCTTCGGCCTGCCGATATTTGCGCCATGATGCGCGCAAGCCATGGATTGGTACTGGCGGTGCTGGGGCTGCTGGTCATCGCGACGGTGATGGTCAACTCTGCCAGCCTGAGCCTCTCTGGCACCCAGCCGACGACTACCGACGGCATCTTCCTAGGAAAGCACACCTGGTTCGCCGTGGCGGCCCTGCTGGCCCTGGTAGGCGGAATTTTCGTTCCGGTGGACCGGCTTGGCGTCACTGGGAGCCGATGGTGGACGACGCCCGCCCTGTGGATCGCGGCGGCGATCGGCCTGGCGCTGCTCATGGTCCACGTTCCGGGAATCGGCCGGGAGGCGAATGGCGCGCGGCGCTGGATTTCCCTCGGACCGATCGGTTTGCAGCCGAGCGAACTGGCCAAGTGGGGGATGCCCATCCTGGTGGCCTGGTACGCGGTGCGCTTCCGCGACCGGCTGCACTCCTTCAAGTGGGGGTTTGCGGTGCCGCTGGCGGCGGTCAGCGCCGTGTGCGGCTTCATCGCGCTGCAGGACCTGGGGACGGCCGTGCTGATCGAGGTGGTGGCGATCGCCGTGCTGCTCTCGGCGGGGATGCGCTGGATCTACGTGGCCGCGCTGGCGCCGGTGGGGCTGCTGGCCTTTGCCGCGCTGGTGGTGACCAGCCCCTACCGCGTCAACCGGATCGTGGCCTTCCTGGACCCCTTCAAGGACCCGCAGGGGATCGGCTACCACATCATCCAGTCGATGGCGGCCATCTCCGGCGGCGGGATGGCGGGGCGCGGGCTGGGCAACAGCGAGCTGAAGTTCGGCTACCTGCCCGAGGCGACGACGGATTTCATTTACTCGATCATCAGCGAAGAACTGGGCATGACGGGCGCGGTGCTCGTGGTGGCGCTCTATGCGCTGCTGGTGGGATGCGGCGTAGCGATCGTGACCGCCTCGGTGCGTGCGCCTGCCACGGCGGGGCGCTCCGGCGGGGTGGCGGGCCTGCTCGGGCTGCGTGCACGGGGGCCGGAGCAGCCACTCCTTTCGAATTTCTCGCAGTTGGTGGGGTTTGGCATCGTCCTGACGGTGGGGCTGCAGGCGCTGATCAACATCTGCGTGGTGACGGGCCTGGCCCCCACGAAGGGCATTGCGCTGCCGTTGATGTCACGTGGCGGCACCGGGTGGATTCTCACCTGCCTCTCGCTGGGGATGCTGGTGGCGCTGGAGCGCGCGGCGGATCGCAGGCGGCGCGAGCTTGGCGTGTCGATCCCGGGCGAAGACGATGCCGATGCCCAACGCGAGGGAGCGCATCCCGCCTCCACGGCGCCGGGTGCGACGACGGCATGAGCGCCGCGGCCACGCGCCGCACCGTTGTCCTGGCAGGCGGCGGTTCCGGGGGGCACCTGAGCCCCGGACTGGCGATCGCTGAACGGATGATCGAGGCGGACCCGCGGGCGCGTCCGCTGTTCCTGTGTTCGACGCGGGTGATCGATGCCCAGATGCTGGGCGACGCTGGGGCGGAATTCCGGGCGATCCCGGCCGAGGGGTTCTCTGTGCGCCCGGCGGGGCTCCTTCGCTTTCTGCGCGGCTACGTTCGGGGCATCCGTGAGAGCAAGCGGATCCTGCGTGAAGAGGGAGTGGAGCATGTCGTGTCCCTGGGCGGCTTTGTCACCGGGCCGGTGACCGCGGCGGCGCGGGGCATGGGAATTCCGATCACCTTGGTGAACCTGGATGCAACGCCGGGGCGGGCCAATCGCGTGGTGGCCCGGCGCGCGCAGCGGGTGCTGAGCGCAGTGGAGACGCCCGCGATGCCGAAGTTCGCAGAGGCGATCGTGGGCATGCCGATCCGGCGCGCGGCGATCGCCCCCGATGCGCGGCCGCAGTGCCGCGTCGAACTTGGGCTGGACGCCGCGAAGCCGGTGCTGCTGGTGACGGGCGCATCGCAGGGGGCATCCAGCCTGAACGCGTTCATGGTGGCCTTTGCGCTGCAGCACCGCGACCTGCTGGCACACTGGCAGGTGCTGCACCTGGCGGGGCCGCGGGGCACCCCTTCGGCGCCGGAGCTGGAACAGGCGTATGCGCGCGCGGGGGTCCCCGCAAAGGTGCTGCCCTTCCTGAACCGCATGGGGCTGGCGTGGGGCGCGGCGGAGCTGGCGTTGAGCCGTGCAGGTGCGAACAGCGTCGCGGAGGCGGAAGCGAACCGGGTGCCGACGATCTTCGTGCCGTACCCCTTCCACAAGGACCTGCACCAGGTGGCGAATGCGCAGCCGCTGGTCGATGCAGGGGCCGCCGTGCTGGCGTACGACCGACTGGAAGTTGCGGCGAACCTGCGCTCGATCGGCGAGCCGCTGGCGGCGTTGCTGGCGGATGGCCGGCAGCGCGACCGCATCGAGGAGGCGCTGCGCGCGCGCGCCGTGCCGGATGCGGCGGATGCGATAGCGCGGACAGTGCTGGGCGTGCGCGGACGCGTGAGCCACTAGCGAGGCGGCAGCGGGGCAGGAGGGTCTTGGCGCGCCTTACGCCGCGTCGTCGGCGGTCACCGTGGGCAGCCATGCCGCCAGCAGGTCGACCACGGCTTCCAGGTCGCGCTTGTCGATCATCTCCGTGCAGGTGTGGATGTAGCGCGTGCCCGCACCCAGCGCGATGCACCGCGCGCCGCGGCCGCTGCGCTGGATGGCCGCGCCATCCTGGCCGCCGCGGGGCAGGATCGCGCGCTGCGCGGGGATGCGGTGCTTCTTGGCGACGTCGCACAGCTCCTTGACCAGGCGGTAATCGCTTATCATGCTGCTGTCCTGCACCATGACCGCGACGCCCTCGCCCTGCTTGGTGACGCGCTGCGACTCGGGCACCCCGGGGGTGTCGCACGCCAGGTTCACGTCCAGCCCCACGCCGATGTCCGCCCCCACCTGGTTGGCCGCGATGGTGGCGCCGCGCAGCCCCACCTCCTCTTGCGTGCAGAACGCGACGATGATGTCCGCCTCGTGCTTCACGCCCTTCCTGGCGATGCGACGCAGCGCCTCGATGGCCACGAAGCACGCCATGCGGTTGTCGATCGCCTTGCTCACCACCTTCATGGGCGTCTCCAGGAAGGGCTGGTCCATGACCACGTAGTCGCCCACCTTCACGCGCTTCTTCACCTCGGCGGGCTCCATGCCAAGGTCGACGAAGAACTCCTCGACGCCCGGCACCTTGGTGCGCTCTGCATCGCTGCTGATGTGGATCGGCTTGCCGCCGGGGTTCATCACGCCCTTGATATCACCGCCGTCGGTGACCACCAGCACGCGGCTGGCGAAGAGGTTGCGCGTGTCGAAGCCGCCCGCTGCGTTCAGCCAGATCTGGCCCTGCTCGTCGACATGGCGGACATAGAAGCCGATCTCGTCCATGTGAGAGGCAAGCAGCACGCGCGGCGCCTTGGCGCGCTTGCCGCGCGCCGTCTTGGTGGCGCGGCGCGTGCAGATCAGCGATCCCATCGCGTCGACGTGCGATTCGTCGAAGATTCCCGCGGCCTTGCCCAGGACGGTCTTCTCGACCAGGGCGCGCACGCGCTCCTCGCGCCCGGGGATGCCAGGGGTCTCGCAGAGCTTCTTGAAGAGGTCGAGGTCGAGCTTCATGGCAAGTTCCTTCGGCAGGTATGGGCTGGATCCCCGCGTGCGACGGCCGCATGGAGGGACGAACAGCGTAAGCGAACCTATGCTCCTTGTGATGAGCGCGAACCCACTGAAGGAGCAGCACGAGCGGTACGCCCGCGTCGAGAGCCTGCGCCTGGGGGGCGTTCCGGTGGCGGTGGAGTGGCTGCCCTACGGGGTGGGGGGGGAGGGTGGCGGCGCTCCAGGCGCTGCCGGCGCTGCCGCCGACGGGCTGCCCGAGATCGTGGCCTCCTACGGGCTGCTTGAGCTGGAGTACGCGGCGTTCCGGCGCGGCGCCGCAGTGATGGACATGGCGCACCGCGGCACCATCGCGCTGGTGGGCAAGGACCGGGTCGACTTCCTGAACCGGATGGTGACGCAGGAGCTGAAGGGCATGCAGCCCGGGGAGGTGCGCGCCGGCTTCTGGCTGAACCGCAAGGGGCGCATCGATTCCGACCTGCTCTTCTGCGAGGTGCCCGTGCGCGATGGAGAGCCCGGGATGATGCTGGTCGACTGCGACATCCACGACGTGGCCAAGACGGTGCAGACGCTGACGGCCTTCGTCTTCGCGGAGGAGGTGTCGATCACCGACGCGACTGCCGCGTGGGGGCGCATCGCGGTGCATGGCCCGGAAGGCGGCGAGGTGCTGGCGAACGCAGGTGTCGCCCCCGAGGCGCTGGAGCAGTTGAACACCGACATGCGCTGCGTGCACGGAACCATCGCCGGGGCCGATGCGCTGCTGGCGCGGCGCGACCAGTGCGCGTCGCCGGGAGTCGAGGTCTTCGTGGCGCGCGCTGCGCTGGGCACTGCATGGGACGCGCTGGTGACGCAGCATGACGCGATGGAAGGCGGCCGCCGCCGCGCGCGCCCGGCGGGGTGGCACGCGTACAACATCGCGCGCATCGAGGCAGGCACGCCGCTGTTCCATGTCGACTTCGGGCCGGAGAACCTGCCGCACGAGACAGGCGTCTTGCGCGAGCGCACCAGCTTCAAGAAGGGCTGCTACCTGGGCCAGGAGGTGGTGGCGCGCATGGAGAGCCTGGGCAAGCCCAAGCAGCGGCTGGTGGGGCTGCGCATCGAGGGCGAGGCACTCCCGATCGCCGGGTCGCCGGTCTTCGAGCGCGGCGAAGATGGGGAGCCGGGCAATCCGGTCGGCGCGATCACCAGCAGCACGCTGAGTCCGATGCTGGGCGCGGCGAGCGTGGCGTTCGCCATGGTGCGCACCGCGCATGCGGCCCCGGGCACGCGCCTGGTGGCACCCGCCGAAGGGACGCGCGCCGAGGTGGTGGTGCAGCCGGGGCTGCGCTTCCTGCCGGCGGCCGCCGAGGTGCGCGCGTGAGCCTGACCGCATGCATGCTGGCACAGATCGAGCGGCGCGCACCCGGCGACGTGCATCCCGCCGAGACGGTGCAGGAGGGCACGCAGGAGCCCAAGCAGGAAGAGGGCATGCGCCTGACGCCCGATGTCGTGCTCTTCCTTGGCGCGGTCGCGCTGACGGTGGTGCTCGGCGCGGTCCTCTTCCCGTTCCTGCGCCGGATCCTGCGCGAGGATGATCGCGCGCGCGCCGCCGGGCGCGACCGGCCGGGCGGAGGTGGCGCATGAGTGCGGTCGATCCGGGCGCGCGCTTCGTGCGCATCACCGAGGTGGGCCCGCGCGATGGGCTGCAGAACGAGAAGCTGCCGATCCCTGCCGCGGCCAAGATCGCATTCGTCGATGCGCTGAGCGCGGCGGGCTTCCCCGAGATCGAGGTCTCCAGCTTCGTCAGCCCCAAGTGGGTGCCGCAGCTTGGTGATGCGGCCGAGGTCTTCGCGGGGATCGCGCGGCGCGAAGGCACCATCTACAGCGCGCTGGTGCCCAACGAACGCGGGATGGTGGCGGCGCTGGAGGCGCGCGCGCAGAAGGTGGCGGTCTTTGCGGCGGCGAGCGAGGAGTTCAGCCAGCGCAACACGGGCGCGCCGATCGCGCAGGTGCTGGAGCGCTTCGTGCCGGTCGTGGCGCTGGCGCGCGGAGCGGGGATCCCGGTGCGCGGCTACATCAGCTGCGTGGTGCGCTGCCCGTACGCGGGACCGACCGCTCCTGCGGCGGTGCGCAGCGTGGCGCAGCAGCTGCTGGCGCTGGGCGTGGACGAGATCGACCTGGGCGACACCATCGGCGTGGCCCAGCCAGATGACATCGCGCGGCTCTACGAGGGGCTTGCGCCGGTCCTGGCGCCCGGCGCAACCACGCTCCACCTGCATGACACCAACGGCAGGGCCATCGACAACGCCCGGCGCGCCCTGGAGATGGGCGTGCGCAGCTTCGACGCAAGCGCCGGTGGCCTGGGCGGCTGCCCCTTTGCGCCCGGTGCACAGGGAAACGTCTCGACCAGCGCGCTGCTTGGGCTGCTTGCGGAGCTGGGCTACGAGACGCGCATCGACGCGGCGGCGGTCGCGCGCGCGACATCGCCGATCTTCCAGCTCCTGCGCGCGGACGCCAGGTAGCGCCAGCTGCCGCGCTGCGGCTGGATGGGCACCAGCACCACTTCCTCGTCCTCCATCAGGAGGGCGTGCGGCGTTCCGGGAAAGGTGAAGCTGCCGGTGTTCAGTATCAATTGCCCGCGCACCGACCACGCGCCAGCGCGGTGCGAGTGCCCGGCCGCGAGGACGCAGGGGCGCGTCCCTGTGGGCGCACCGGCGGCGCACCGCTCCAGGAAGCGCGCGCTCAGCTCGGGGAAGATGCGCCAGAAGCCGATCACCTCCAGCATCTTCCATGGCCGCGCGGCGGTCCACGCAAGCTCGGACATGGGGTTCTTGGCGGCATCGCGCGCGCGCTCATGCCTGGCCGCGCAGCCCGCCGCATGCAGCGTGCGCTGAGGCTCGGGCATGGCCGCGGCACCTGCATGCTCGCGCTCGAAGACTGCGCCCACTTCGTCGGCATGCGGCGACCAGGGCGCGATGGTGGGATGGAAGGCATGGCCGTGGGTCAGCGCGACGCGATCGCCCATGCGCAGCGCCAGCAACTGCCCGGCTTCGGGGTCGTGGTTGCCGGCCAGCGGCGTGAGGCGCGCGCCCTGCGCCGAGGCGACGGCGGCAAGCTCTCCCAGCAGCGCCACCGAGCGCTCACGCAGCGCGGGGGTGGCCGTCTCCGAGGCATCCCCGTTCAGGATCAGCTCCTCGGCGCCCTCGAGCAGCGGCGCCAGCGAGGCTGGCGAGGGGGCGCCCTTGAGGCCAAGGTGCAGGTCGGAGAGCACGACGATCACCGTTCAGCCCCCGTTCGCCTGCTGCGCCGCGCGCCCGAGGGCGCTCTCCAGCAGGGCATCGGGATCCGTCGCATCCCAGGGCGCCGCCGCGACGCCGACATGGACGACAAGCGAGCGGGGGCCATCACCGGGGAGCGCCTGGATCTCGGCGCGCAGCGCGCGCGCCAGGCCCTGGGTGGATTCCTCGCGTGCGGTCACCACGACGAAGGCGCCATCGTCCAGCCGTGCAAGTTCGTCGCCAGGCGCCACCGCGCCATCCAGAGCGGTAGCGACGCGGGCCAGGAAGGCGTCATCGACCAGGATCTGCGAGCGGCGGTTCCACAGCTCGACATCCACAACTCGCATCACGCCGACGAAGACGGCCTCTCGGCGGAGGCGTGCGGCGGCGATGCGGTGCCCCACCTGCGAGCGCAGGCGCTGCCAGGAAGGAAATCCCGTTGGGTCGTCCCAGAGTCCGCGTGGCGCGTGCGTCACCGCCAGCGCGGCCAGCTCCAGCCAGCGGCGCAGCCAGAGCGCCCACGCCGCACGCGCGTCAGGGGCCATCGGGGCCACGAAGGCGCGCCCGTCTTCCAGGGGAGTTGCGGTGCCCGTGGCGACCATGGCGTCTGCAGTGGCGCCGCTGGCGATCCGGGCAAGCGCCTCGCCGCTGCGCTCGCGCACCGCACGCAGCGCCAGTGCCTCGAAGTTGGGGCTACCCGCCAGGATCGCTTGCACCAGGTCGGTGTCGCCGATCGCGCGGGGCGCACCGGTGGGGGGGGCGATGGTCTCCACGACACCGCCGCTCGCAGGCGCGATCCGCACGCTGGGCGCGGGATGATCGGCACCGGAGGCCGTGCCACCATCGACCCCCGAGGTTGACAGCTCATGTGAAGGCGGTCCCGGCGCCGGCAGATCTTGTGCGGGCGCAAAGCGATCGGCGCCGAGCAGCAGCGCAAGTTCCTCTGCGCTCAGCTCGATCCGCTGCGGCATCCGTTCCGCGTGCGAGTGCTCTGACACGCCCGCAAGTCTAACGCTCGATCCGCGGTGAGGCTCCGACGAAACCCCGCCAGGAGTGCGCACGGGGCCCATTTCTCGGGCCTGCGGCGCGTGCGATGCGCGCAACTGCGTTCCAGGGATGCGGGGAATTCGCTACAATCCACCCCTTCGCCGCTCCTGGCACCTGCCAGGGGCTCCCCCTCCGAGAAGCCAAGGCGAACCGTCGGCGCGCGCCGTCGGGCACAGTCACCATCGTCGGAAAAGCACACCATGTCCATCGCAGCCACCACCGAGACCGCCGTCCCCGCCGAGAAGCACACGCCCAAGCAGAAGCTGGTCATCGACTACAAGAACGTCGACGACCTGCGCCGCGTGCTCACCCCCAACGGCAAGATCGTCTCGCGCAAGCGCGCCGGCGTCAGCGCCCGCGACCAGGCCCGCATCGCCCAGGCGATCAAGCGCGCCCGCTTCCTGGCACTGCTCCCCTACGCCAACATGATGAGCTGACCTGCGCCTCAGGCCGGACGGCCGAAGCGCAGCAGCCGCCGCACCTTCGCAAGCAGCACCCGCGAGCGCAGGCGGCGGAGTCCCTCGTCGGTCCGCGCCATGCGCAGGCCGCGCTTGGTCCATTGCGCCGCTTCTTCCAGGTGGCCGGTGCGCAAGGCCGCCAGCGCCAGGTTGTGGTGACTCAGCGCGCAGCGCGGATCGATCTCCAGCGCCTGGCGGCTGGCGGTGCGGCCGCCGTCCAGGTCGCCTGACTCGAAGCGTGCGCGCGCCAGTGCGCGCCACGCCGCGGCATCCTTGGGGACCAGTTCGACCAGCAGCGTCAGGACCCGCGCAGCGTCCGGCCAAAGTCCGGTGGACGCAAGCAGCGCGCCCGCCCGTGCCAGCGTGATGCGGTGCTGCTCGTCTGCCGCCGCACGATCGCGCTCGGGCTCGGCACCATCAGCGGCTGCGTCGGCGGAATCCGGGGCGTTCGGGATGCCGTTGCTCAGGAAAAGGCGCATCGTCTCGCGCGCCTCCTCGGGCCGGCCGCGGCGAAGCTGCGCGTCGGCCAGGTCCACGCGCACGGCGTTGCGCGCCGGGTCCAGCTTCAGCACCAGCTCGAACTCCACGGCGGCGCGGTCGAAGCGCGCGGCGCGCATCGAGAGGACGCCCAGCATGTGGTGCGCATCGCCGTTGGCAGGCTCGATCTCCACGACGCGGCGGAGCTTTTCGGCGGCCTCGGCCTCGCGGCCCAGCTGCGCCAGCAGCTGCGCGCAGCCCAGCAGCGCGGGGATCTCGCCGGGGGACTCGCGCAGCACGTGCATGAAGTTCTGCAGCGCCTTGGGGTGGTCCCCCAGCCGCGCCAGGCAGCGCGCGTAGGCGGTGCGCAGCTCCAGGAAGTCGGGTTCGTGGCGCAGCGCCTCGCGATAGCACCAGGTGGCGCGCGCCAGGTCGCCGTCGCGCTCCAGCGCGTGCGCCATCGAGACCATCGTGAAGGCAGGTGCCTCGACGAACTCCTGCGCCAGGTAGAAGGTGTCGCGGATGTCGTCGGTGCGGCCCGCCTTCATCAGGACGCCGATCTTCCGGGCGTAGGCATCGTCGCTGGTGCGGTCCAGCGCGATCGCCTCGTCGATGAGCCGGATCGCCTCCTTGAACTCGCTCTCCGCCTCGTGCATCGCGGCTGCGGCCAGCAGCGGCTCCGGGGCGTCGGGGTCCAGCTGGTGGCAGCGCAGGTAGGCGCCTCGCGCCTCGGCGTGACGGTCGCTCTGCTCCAGCACGCGCCCCAGGTTGAAGTGCCAGTCAGGTCGTTCGGGGTTCTGCAGCAGCGCCTGCCGAAGCGCCGCCTCGGCGTCTGCGAAGCGTCCGTCTTCATAGTGGCGACGGGCCTGTTCGGCCAAGTCGTCGCCATCGAGCCATTCGCCCTGCGGGTCGGTCATCGCTGCGGGAATGCTAACAGCCGGGGGGCGAATCCCAGGATTTGCCATTGAAATCGCCCCGTGCGGGGCCAGGAATCGCGGCAGCAGAGAGGTTTCCGGGCGCAGCGGCCCCGCTCAGTACACCTCGAGCATGCAGCGCCGTGTCCCGTGAATGCGCCGCTTGATCTGCTCGGCGGTCCACTCGGCAGGGGGGATGCCCGCCAGCTCTGCGTGGATGTCCAGGTAGCCCGCATGCACGCCATTCTTGGCAAGCGTCTGGAAGACGCCCACCTGCATGCCCGCCAGCCCGCAGATGTAGATGAGCGTGCGCTCCGACCGCAGCAGCGCGCCGAATTGCGGCAGCGTGCGATCGACATAGTGATGGATGTACTCGCCCTTGCCGCCATCGGGGCGCAGTTCGCGGCTGATGACCGTGTGGTAGCTGAAGTTGGGGTTGTCCCTGGACACTTCACGGAAGAAGCCGTCGTAGATCAGGTCGCTGGTGTAGGGGGTGCCCATCACCAGGTGCACCGTCGATGTGCACTTCTTCCACCCCGCACGTGCGGGGCTTCCTTCCGGCGGGCCGACGAAAAGTTCATGGATGAATCCGCGAAAGGGGGCGATGCCTGTGCCCGTGGCCAGCAGCAGGTAGTCGTGCGCGTCGCGGTCCGTGGGCAGCACGAAGCGCTTGCCGCTGGGGCCGGTGACGGCGACGGGGTCCCCCTCGCGCAGGTCGCAGACATAGTTGGAGCAGACGCCGAGGAAGAGGCGGTGGTCCGCCGCGTCCTCCTTCTCAGACTGCGGCTCGCGCTCGGCGATCAGCCGCTTGCAGGTGGTGGAGAGGACCTTTCCGTAGCCATCCTCGCCGTAACTGGGGCTGGCGATCGAGTAGAGGCGCACCTTGTGCTGCCTGCCCGCCGCGTCGGACCCGGGGGGGACCACCCCGAAGGACTGCCCCGCCAGCCAAGCCCCTTCCAGGGGAGTGCCTGCCACATCGACGCAGACATGGCGCACGAAGCTGGCGCTCTTCCCGCGGCTGCACAGCTTGTTCTGCACCACTTTGCCCGCGACGGGCGCAGTGGGCAGGACCAGGTGCATTTTGGCATCGGGCTGCACCGGCTCCCCGGCGATGCGCGGATGGCGGGCGCTTCCCTTGTCCGGAGCGGCGTTGGCGTCGGGGGGCGTCGCGGTGCTCATAAGCCGGATATCTTATTGGCTCGTCGGGATTTGAGGTTTCGACGCGCGGAACGCCGATGGTCTCCAGCACGCGGGTCACGGATTGACTTGCACCAACGGCGTTAAAGGGGACTCGTCCCATGGACTTCTTCCGCATTCAGGGCGGCCAGCGACTCAGCGGCCGCGTCACGATCGAAGGCGCCAAGAACGCGGCTCTGCCGCTGATGGCGGCTTCGTTGCTCACCACCGGCCGCGTCAAGCTCACCAACGTGGGCCCGCTCGCGGACATCCAGAACCTGGGGTCGCTCCTGGAGCGCCTGGGGACCGATGTCCGCTTCGGCGACGACGACACGATCACCCTGCAGACGGTGGACGAGTCATGCCTGGACGCGCCCTATGACATCGTGAAGACGATGCGCGCCTCCATCTGCGTGCTTGGACCCATGGTGGCCCGGCGCAAGCGCGCCGTCGTCAGCATGCCCGGCGGCTGCGCCTTCGGCACGCGCCCCATCGACCTGCACCTGAAGGGGCTGGCGAAGCTGGGTGCCAAGATCGAGATGGATGGCGGCAACATCATCGCCTCGGCGGATCGCCTGAAGGGCGCCACCGTCTTCCTGGGCGGCCCCAACGGCTCGACGGTGCTGGGGACGGCCAACGTCCTGAGCGCCGCGACGCTGGCGCAG
Source organism: Phycisphaerales bacterium (assembly GCA_044230125.1). Classification (GTDB taxonomy): domain Bacteria; phylum Planctomycetota; class Phycisphaerae; order Phycisphaerales; family SM1A02; genus UBA966. Next base: position 133,926 of record JBGARR010000002.1, on the reverse strand, counting down.
GGGCGCACCATCATCGAGAGCGCCGCCTGCGAGCCCGAGATCGTGGACCTGGCCAACATGCTCAATCGCATGGGGGCGCGCATCCGCGGCGCGGGCAGCCCGCGCATCATCATCGACGGCGTCGACGAGCTGGGCGGCTGCGAGCACCGGGTCATGCCGGACCGCATCGTCGCGGGCACCTACGCCATCGCCTCGGCGATGACCAACGGCGACATCATCCTGGACGACTTCCCCTACGACAGCCTGCTGGCGGCGATCAACCACCTGGAGGAGATCGGCGTCCATGTCCAGAAGCTGGACCCCGCCGCGGATGACTTCCGCTGCAGCGTGCGCGTCTCCTCGAATCGCGTGCTGAAGCCGACGATCATCACCACGCAGCCGCACCCCGGCTTCCCGACCGACCTGCAGGCGCAGTTCATGGCGCTGCTCTCGATCGCCGACGGCAACTCGATCGTCACCGAGAAGATCTATCCCGAGCGGTTCCTGCACGTCGCCGAGCTCTCGCGCATGGGTGCGCAGCTCTACCGGCAGGGCTCCACCGCGGTGATCAGCGGCGTGCGCCACCTGCACGGCGCGCCCGTGATGGCAAGCGACCTGCGTGCCAGCGCCTGCCTGGTGCTGGCGGGGCTGGCAGCGCACGGCGAGACGCAGGTCAGCCGCGTCTACCACCTGGACCGCGGCTATTCCTCGATGGAACGGGTGCTGAACTCGCTGGGCGCCAAGATCGAGCGCTGCAAGGAAGTGCGCGGCGAGCCTGCCGAGGATGCGGTGCCCGCGATGGTGCCCGGCATCCGCGGCGCCGGCCTGACGGCGCGCGCTGCGCAGGGACCCGAGACCACGGCGACGACAGGCTGATCCGCGGCGACGCACCGAGGCCGGTCAGGCCAGGAGAACAGTCACACGCCCGCCCGCCGCGTCAACGCGCGGCGGGCGGTTCGCTGCTGGGGGGGGCCTTGGGAGCGGGGACCGGCCCGAGCACGGAATCCACGAATCGCGCGGTGCTGGCCTCGAAGAGCCGCGAGGCCGCGTCCGTCTGCGTCTGCAGCAGCTCGGCGAGGCCCGGTGCGGACTCCAGCAGCTTCGCGTCACGTTCCAGGGCCTTCTGGATGCCGCTGAGGGCGCGCCGGTACTCGGTGGCGGCCTGCGCGAAGATGCGCGCCTCCTCCACTCGCCTGGACTCGGCGCGCTGCGCCGCGCTTGGCGAGGCGAAGAGCTTCCATGGCGCCGCAAGCACTTCGGGGGTGATCGCAGCCAGTTCCTGCCCGGTGATCGAGAAGTCCGCCATCGAGCGCGCCAGGCTCGCCTCTGCATCGCGCACCGCTTCGGTGAAGCCGTCGCTCTGCTTGCCCAGCGCGTTGATCGAGTCGATCGCCTTGCTGAGCGCGCCGTAGGAGAGGGCGACGCGCTGCGTGTTCAGCTCCTTCAGCGCCTTCGCGTCCTCCGCCGCGGCGCGGAACTGCGGGATCACGGCATCGGGGGCAGGGTCCTTGCCCGCCCCCAGCGAGGCGATGGCATGCAGCGCCGATTCGCGGGCGTCGGTGAAATGCTGTTGCCACGTGCCGTAGTCCGCCCGCAGCTGGTCGCGCAGCGCGGTGAAGTCGTTGCGGATCGCAGGAGTCTTTGCCGAAAGGTCGTCCCCGATGTTGCCGTAGCTGGCGCGCAGCGGCCGGATGCTCTCGATGAGCGCGCTCAGGCGCGGCGCCCCCCTGAGGCCCACGAAGGCGCGGTACGGCACCGGTTCCGAGGCCAGGATCAGCGCGCCTGGTGGCAGGCGGTCCGGGTCCCGCTCGTCATCGCCCTCCGCCACGCCGCTCAGGCTGCGCCGGCGGCCCAGGTCCACGATCTCGATCGATGCGTCCCCCGAGACGCTGCTTCCCGAGCTTTCGACGCGGGCGGCGCGGTACAGCGACACATCGCCGCGGAGCAGGATGAGTGCGTCGTAGCCGACGATCTCGCCATGCTCGATCAGGGGCGTGATGGACTCGACGTGGCCGCGATGGAGCCCACCGACATGCACGGGCGAGCGGTACGCCAGCCCGTAGGCGCCCTGCTCCGCCGTGAAGCGCACCACATAGCTGTTCTCGTGCCTGTCGCGGATGGCGATCCATCCCCACAGGCATGCGCACGCGACCACCAGCACACCGGCGACGCCAGCTCCGGCGCGGATGTCCTGGGCTTTCGTGCGATCGTTGCTCACCGCGCTGCTGGCCTCACGGCTTCTTGGCCGCATCGGGCTGCAGCTGGGCCTTTTCCTCGGCTGCCACCTCGGCGGGGGTCACCATCGGGGCCACCACGCGCGTCTGCGGCTCGGCATCCGGGATGGGCATGGGCGCCCCGTCGAGCAGCACGTCGAAGAGTTTCTTCTGCGCCGTCTCGTAGCGGCCCAGCGCGGCCGTCACCGCGTCGCGGATCGTGTCGCGGAACTTGGGATCCTTCTCGAACCGATCGGGGGCGTCCTGCATCGCCGCCTTGAGCGTCTCGCCTGCGACGCGCAGGTCGCTGGAGGCGATGGCGAAGGCGCGCGCAGACTCGTAGAGGTTCTCGCGCCCAAGCTCGTCGCCCGAGGGGCGGTAGAGCAGCTTCCACGGGCTGCGGCGCACTTCCATGGATGCCAGCTTGATCTGCGCGCCCGCCTGGCGCAGGTCCCACAGCAGCGCGCGGATGTCCGGCAGGCGCGTCACCAGTTCGGTGTCCAGCGTCTCCATCGCGCTGGCGAAGGAGGTGGTGCCCTTCTCCGCCTCGGAGAGGATGTTGTCGATTTGCTTCAGGTTCTCCCGACGCATGTGCGCGACCACCGCGCGCGCATCGGCGGCAAGGACCTTGGCGTCGTCCATCGCGGCATCCAGCTTCTTGGTGCCGCTGGCCGCCGAGGCGAGCGTCGCGCCGATGTCGGGGCGCCAGGTGTTGTAATCGGCCCGCAGCGCGTGCAGAGTGCTCGACGTGTCGTCCAGGATCGGCACCACCTTCTGGGGGTACTGCACCGTGGCAAAGTCGTTGAGCGATCCCGTAAAGGCGACCAGGTCCTCGAACATCTTGTTGGCGCGCCCCGCATTCTGCGGCCCGACGATGGTGGCCAGCAGGCCGCCGCTTGGCGTCGCATCCAGCTTGTCGCCGGGCTTCACCAGCCCCGCAGCGGCGGTGCCCAGCGTCGAGAAGTTGATCCACGAGTAGTTGCCAAGCAGCGGCTGCGAGCGCAGCGCCTGCGCATCCTTGTAGACGGGGATGCTGGCGTCGATCTCGATGGCCACTTCGATCCGGTCGTCCACGAAGTGCTCGGTGATGGCGGTGACGCGCCCGACCTTCAGCCCGGCGACGCGGACCTCGGCGCCGATGTCCAGCCCTGCCACGCCATCGGCCATCCGAAAGATCAGCGTGTACGCGCTCTTCGAGGTGAAGATCGCCGCCTTCGAGAGGACGATCAGGATCACCACCGCCCCCAGCAGCGTGGTGACGAGCAGCACGCCTGCGCGCACCGAATTTGAATAGCCTGTTCCGTCTGCCATGCGCGGGCAGAGGCTAGCAGAAACCAGGCCCCTGGCGACGCGTGGCGGGGTGTAGCGTCGCGGGCTGGCGCGCGTGGGGAGGCGCGTGCCGGGACGAGGCGCGCAAGGCGCGCAAAGCGCGCAAAGCGCGCAAAGCGCGCAAGGGGCGGAGCGCCGCCGCGGGCGGTCATCCCTTCAGCATGTCCTCGTTGGCGGGGAACCGCTTGAGCGCGCCGAGAAGCTGCTCCATCTGCATATGGGGGGGAGCGTTCATCAGGCGCCTGCGGAGGGCGGTCACCGTCTTCAGTTCGCGCTCGGGCATGAGCAGGTGCTCCTTGCGCGTGCCGCTGGCCGCCAGGTTGATGGCGGGAAAGATGCGGCGCTCGGCGATCGAGCGGTCCAGGATCAGCTCCATGTTGCCGGTGCCCTTGAATTCCTCGAAGATCACCTGGTCGGCGCGGCTGCCGGTGTCCACCAGGCAGGTGGCGATGATGGTCAGGCTGCCCCCCTCCTCGGCCTTGCGCGCGGCGCCGAAGAGCTGCTTGGGAACCTCAAGCGCGCGGCTGTCGACGCCCCCCGAGCCCGTGCGCCCCGAGCTTCCGTAGCGCCGCGAGTTGTTGAAGGCGCGCCCCAGTCGCGTCAGGCTGTCCAGCAGGACCACCACGTCGCGCCCCGCCTCGACCATGCGCTTGGCGCGCTCGATGGCGAACTGCCCCAGCGCCAGGTGCCGGTCCAGGTCCTGGTCGTTGCTGGAGGCGAGCACGTGCGCGGGGACGTTGCGCTTGAAGTCGGTCACTTCCTCGGGGCGCTCGTCGATCAGCAGCGCGATCAGCTCGACATCGGGGTGGTTGCGCTTGATGCCGAAGGCGATGTTCTGCAGCAGGATGGTCTTGCCCGCCTTGGGGGGGGCGACGATCAGCCCGCGCGTGCCGAAGCCGATGGGGCAGAACATGTCGATGAGGCGGCAGGCGGGGGGGCAACCAGGGTGCTCCAGCGCCATGCGGGGCTGCGGGTCCAGCGCGGTCAGGTCCAGGAAGGGCTTGCGCCGGCGGTAGTCCTCGGGGGGGATTCCCTCGATCGCGATCAGCTTGCTGGCGACCATGCGCGAGGCGTTGCGGCGGCGAGAGACGCGCTCCTCCACCTCGACGGTCAGGTGCACCCCGGGGAGGACCCCGTACTCCTCCATGAACTCGGGCATGACCACCGGGTCATCCTCGTGGACGACGATGCCATCGGCGAACTGCCTGATCCGAGCCTCGGGGGAGCCTTTGCTGGCTTCGAGGATCCCACTCACCATGGTCATGTGTGTTTGCCTGCGGTCGGGTCGCATGAGGCGCAGACGCGCCTCTGGTTGGAGGTCGATGCACTGGGACGGATTCGAGACAGGGCCGTGGTCCGCGCACCCGGAAGCGTGGTTTCGCTTCGGAAGGCCTGCTGCTGCCGCGCGGATGCGACCGGTGGATGGTAGCGGCTTGCAGGGGGTGCGCGTCAAATCGGGACGCAAGCGCACGAATCAACCCACGGCGATCAGCTCCCGCGCCAGCTGGGCGCCCAGCGCGGCGTTCGCTGCCAGGACCGCGATGTTCGCCTCCACGCTCTGGCCGCCGGTGGCCCGCTGCACGCGTTCAAGCAGGTAAGGGGTCGTGTCCGGGCCGCTGATGCCCGCGGTCTCGGCATCCACGATCGCCTGCTCGATGATCGCGTCGATCGCCTCGGTCGCGATGGCGAATCGCGCGGGCGGCGGATTGGCCACCAGCACGCCGCAGCCGGGGGCGAAGAGCCAGTGCGCGCGGCAGGCCGCAGCGGCCTCAGCGGCGTCGCGCACCTGCGCGCTCACGCGCAGCGGTGCAGCGCCGGGGCTGAGGAAGCGCGGGAACCAGGGCGTACCGACGCCCAGGACCGGGACGCCAAGCGCGTCCAGCGCCTCGACGGTGGCGGGCAGGTCCAGGATGCTCTTGGCACCGGCGCTGATGACCGCCACTGGGGTGCGGGCAAGTGCAGCGAGGTCGGCGCTGACATCGGGCCGGAGCGTCCAGCCGCGGTGCACGCCACCGATGCCACCCGTGGCGAAGACGCGGATTCCGGCCAGCGCGCAGGCGGCCAGCGTGGCGGCGACAGTGGTGCCGCCATTGGCGTGCTGCGCCGCAGCAGGGCCCAGGTCGCGCGTGCTCAGCTTGCGGGCGCCGGGATCCGAACCCAGGCGCGCCAGTTGCGCGGCATCCAGGCCGGCGACCAGGACGCCATCGAGCATCCCGATGGTGGCGGGCACGGCACCCGCACGGCGCACCGCCGCCTCCAGCAGCATGCTGAGCGCCAGGTTTGCGGGGAGCGCCGAATTCCAGCCGCCATGCTCGGCGGCGCACGCGGGCACCCGTGCCAGCAGGGCGCGCGGGAGGCCGTGTGTGAGCACCGCCGTCTCCAGCGCCACCACGGGCTGCTTGGCGGCCAGCGCTTCACGCACTTCTGGGGCAATGGCGATTGGGGAGTGCATGGATCGGATGCCGTTGCCGGGGGGAGCGGCGGGCAACCTGCGGGCGGGCGCTGGACGCGCGCGGCCCGCCTCAGCGGCTGCGCGTGCGCACGACGCCACCCAGGCGCTTCATCGGCATCGCCGCAGGCACGATCCCGCCGGGGAAGGCGGAGGGGTCCGCGGACTTCAGCGCCGTTGGCAGCGTGGTGGCCGTGTTCAGGCGGCTCTTGGCGTTCGCCGAGATCTCGCGACGGCGTCGCTCCGACTCACGGATGCCGGCGACATCGCCAGGCACCGGTCCGGGCTCGAAGTCGGGGTACGCCTTCTGCTTGATCTCGATGTTGGCCAGCTTCTCGATGCTGCTGAGCAGGTCCCCCTGGTCGGGGCTCACCAGCGTCCACGCGACGCCGCCGCGGCCCGCGCGGGCCGTGCGGCCGATGCGGTGGATGTACACCTCGGGGTCCTCGGGGACGTCGTAGTTGATGACATGGCTGATGTCGTCGACATCCAGCCCGCGCGCGGCCAGGTCGCTGGCCACCAGCACGGCCAGGCTGCCTCCGCGCAGCTTGTCCATCACCTTGTCGCGCTTGGTCTGGTACATGTCGCCGTGCATCGGGTGCGCGTCGATGCCGTGCTTGCACAGGTAATCGGCCACCTGGTCCACGGTGCGCTTCATCCGGCAGAAGACCACGGTGAGCGCTGGCTCCTCATGCTTCAGCAGGTGGTGCAGCAGGCGCTTCTTGTCCCACGGCTCGACGCTCAGCCAGGTCTGGTCGACGGCGGCCACGGTCAGGCTCTTTTCCGTGGTCACGATCTTCTCGGGCTGCTTCATGTAGCTGCGCGCGAGCTTCTCGATCTCCGGGCTGATGGTGGCGCTGACGAAGATGGTCTGCGGCGACTGGCGCATGGCGCCCAGGATGCGGCGGATGTCGTCGCGGAAGCCGATGTCCAGCATGCGGTCCACTTCGTCCAGGACCGCGATCTTGACGTTGTCGTAGGGGAGCAGGCCGCGCCCGTGCATGTCCATGACGCGCCCGGGGGTGCCGACGATGATCGATGGCTGGCTCTCCAGCTGCTTGGCCTGGGTGCGGATCGGCTTGCCGCCGTAGACGGGGACCGTCTCCAGCGCCGAGTTGCCGCCGATCTCCTTGATCTCGCGGCAGACCTGGATGGCCAGTTCGCGGGTGGGCACCAGGATCAGCGCCGCAAAGGGATCGCCCGGCTTGATGCGCGCCAGGATGGGCAGCCCGAAGGCCGCCGTCTTGCCGGTGCCGGTCTTCGCCTGCCCAAGGACGTCCTTGCCCGACATCGCCATCGGGATGAGCGCGGCCTGGATGCGGGTCGGGTGCTTGAATCCCGCGGCGGTGACGCCGGCGAGGACGCCCGGAGGCAGCCCCAGGTCGGCAAAGGTCTTGCTGGTGTCAAACGTCTCTGAGCTAGCCATCCGGTGATCGTGTCCTTCTGAACGTCGCCTGCCGCATGCGTCTCTGGTGGCCCGTCCGGCGGGCGCTCCATCTTGCCCCGCGTCGTGCGGGGGCCTGCTTCAGCTTTGGGCCGCATTCAGGTCGGCCACAGGGCTTTTATGGTAGGGTGCTTTGCAAGCCGATCGTAACAGGCGGAAGGCACGGATGCCGCCCGCATGACTGACAACAGCGTCATCTCCATCGATTTCGACGCGATCGCCCACAACATGGCGGTCCTGAGGGGATTGGTCGGCCCGGCGTGTGCGATCAATGCAGTGGTGAAGGCCGACGCCTACGGGCTGGGCGCGGTGCGCGTGGCGCGCCGCCTGGTCCAGTGCGGGGCCTCGATGCTGACTGTCTACAGCCCGGCGCAGGCGGAGAGCCTGGAGGGACTCCCGGTGCCCGTCCTGGTGCTGCAGGCGGTGCGCAGCCTGGTGCGCGGCGACGCGATTCACTCGATGCTGGTGGCGGGTCGGCTGCACCTGGTGGTGCATGACCTGCACCATGTGGCCGAGCTGATCGTGCTGGCCGACGAGCATGGGGTGCGCATCCCGGTGCACCTGGAACTGGACACGGGCTTGGGGCGCGGCGGCTGCTTTCCTGAGGAGGCCGCCAAGATCCTGCAGGCGGTGGCCGCCAGCCCGGCGCTGGTGCTCGCGGGGCTGATGACGCACTTCTCGCATGCCAAGTCGAGCGCCGCGCGCTGCGCCGCGCAGCTGCGCGCCTACGAGATCTTCGTGGACTCCAATCGCGCGCTCATCCCGCCGGAGTGCGCGCTGCACACCGCCAGCACCTATGCAGCGCTGCGGAGCAATGCAGCGCATGCCGCGATGGTGCGCGTGGGGCTCGCATGGAGCGGCTTTGCGTGCGATGGACCCGAGGGCGTGGAGCGCCTGCCGGGCATCGACCGCTTCCGCCCGGCGGTTCGCTGGACAAGTTCGCTCATCCATCTGCGGCGCATCGCGCGGGGCGACGGGGTCGGCTACGGATGGACATGGACGGCGCGGCGCGACTCGACGATCGGGCTGGTTCCCGTGGGATATTCCGACGGCTATCCCACCCTCTGCTCGCATTCGCCTGCGGCGGCGCGCGACCAGGTGGAGCCCACGCGCTGGGTGCGGGTGATGGCCGATGGCCCGCAGGGGGAGCAGTGCGCCGAGGTGCCGGTGATCGGCGCCGTGAACATGGACCAGATCTGCGTCGACCTGACGGGCCTGGAGCGCATGCTGGCGCACCTGCCCGGCGGCGGCCTGGGCGCGACGGTGGAGCTGTACGGCACCGATCGCGGTGCGCGGAACTACATGCCCACCATCGCCGATCGGGTGGGCATCCGCCCGTATGAGCTGCTGTGCCGGCTGAATCCGCGCATCACGCGCGTGGCGATGGAGTCCACCGAGCCGATCGGGCGCCTGGAGCAGGCCGCCATGCGTTCCGCGGTGCGAGCGGCGCCGGACGCTCCGTGACCCAACGCGTCGCGATCGTGATCGGCGGCGGGCCCGCGGGTGCGGCCTCTGCTGCGGTGCTCTGCGCGCGCGGGTGGAAGACGACCGTGATCGAGCGATCCGAAGGGGCGCACGCCAAGTGTTGCGGCGAGTGCCTGGTGGCGCGCGCAGCGCCGATGCTGCGCGTGCTGGGGCTGGGCGCGGCGCTGGACGAAGCGGTGTGCGCGCGCACCAGGCAGGTGCGTGTGCACGATGTGCGGCGCGCGGGCGGCGCCGCCCAGACCCTGCGCATGGTGCAGGAGTTCGGTGCGCACGGGTGCGGATTCGTCGTGCCGCGCGCGCGCTTCGATGCTGCGATGCTGGCGGGCGCGGCGCGGCTGGGCGCGTCGGTCGAACGGGGCGCGGGCGCGCGGGTGCTGCTGGCGCCGGGCGCGAGGCCGGTGGTGGAGCGGCGCAATGGGGTACGCAGCGAGGCGGATCTGGTGATCGGCGCCGATGGTGCAGGCAGTGCGGTGGCGCGCGCGGCGGGGCTGGCGCCGCTGAGGCCGGGGAGGAAATTCGGCTTCGCGTGCACGTGGGACGCGGCGCCCGCGACGGCATTGGCCGAGATTCCCGGGGAGTCGATCGAAATGCTGGTGGCCGTGGGCGGATACCTGGGACTGGTGCGGCGCGGGTGCGCCGTGCACGCGGCGGCACTGGTCGATTCGCGTACGCCGCTGGCGGGTCCGCCCGCGCGCGTGCTGGAGTTTTTTGCCGCGCGGCACGCTGGGGTGTCGGCGTTGGTCGCGTCGGGTGCGCCCGCCATGGAGGGTGGTGCCGGCCCGCTGCCGTGGCGGCCGCGTGGCGTCGCGACCGATGGTGTGGCGCTTGTCGGGGATGCCGCGGGCTACGCCGAGCCGTTCACGGGCGAAGGCATGGGATGGGCGGTCGAGAGCGCGCTGCACCTGGGCCAGGCGCTGGATGCCTTCGGCGGTGCATGGGACGCGCGCACCGCAGTACGCTACGAGGCGCTCTACCGCACGCGAATCCGGTCGAAGCAGGCGCGTTGCCTGGCGATCGCGGGAGTGCTGCAGCGTCCGCGGATCTTCGGCGCGGCGTGCGCAGCGGCCCGCGTGCTTCCTGCCGTGCCCGGTTGGTTTGTCCGACAGGTGGTTGGCTCATGAGATCGACCGAACGAAACGCCGGCGTCGCGGTGCTGCACGAGCCGGGGCTCGCGACGCCCGCGCTGACCTGGAACCAGGGGACGACCTCGCAGGTGCAGGCGGCGCTCTGGGGGCTGGAAGGGGCAGAACGGTCGCGCTGGGATCGGATTGTGCGCGGCGCTGGGGTCGAGCGGCGCTCGGCGGTGCTGGAGCCCGGCGAGACGATGCCGATGAGCACAGCGCAGCGGATGGAGGCGTTCGCGCACCATGCGCCGCCGCTGGCTGCGCGTGCCGCGCGCGAGGCGCTGCAGAACGCGCGCGCCGCCGCCGCCGAGGTGACGGACCTGATCATCGTCACCTGCACGGGCTTCCGGTCGCCGGGGGTGGGGCAGGAGGTGGCGGATGCGCTCGGGCTTGGCGCCGGGGTGCGCCACTCGCAGATCGGCTTCATGGGGTGCTTTGGTGGCGTGACCGGTGCGCGCGCGGCGGCGGCGATGGCGGCGGCGGATCCCGGTGCCGTGGTGCTGCTGGTGTGCATCGAGCTGTGCTCGCTGCACATGCGCGCCGATCGCAGCCCGCACAACCTGGTGGCGTGCGCGCTCTTCTCCGATGGCGCGGCGGCCAGCATCTTCACGCATCGGCCGCGCAGCGCGGGCGCGGTGGCACGCGTGGACCTGGGGCGCAGCGTGGTCGTGCCGGGCACCGCGGACGCGATGACCTGGAGGGTGACGGACGACGGATTCGCGATGACGCTGTCGCGCGAGGTGCCGCATGAGCTGGAGCGGCGCATCGGCGGCTTCGTCGCGGGCGACGATGCGCTGGTGATCCATCCAGGCGGCGGCGGGATCGTGGACGCGGTCGAGTCGGGCGTGCGCGCCAGCGAGGCGCAGGGCGATGCGCGGGGCGATGTGCAGGGGCATGCACAGGGCGATGCACATGATGATGCACCGGCGGCGAGTTCCTCGGGCCTGCCGCGGACGGGTGCCGCCGTTGCGGGACGCAGAACGGCCGTGGGTGCCACCGGCACCGGGACGCTCAGCGCCTGCGCGCCGCAGCGGGGCACGATCGACCCCCGCAGCTTCGGGGCCAGCCGCGCGGTGCTGCGCGAACATGGGAACATGTCAAGCGGCTCGGTCTATTTCGTGCTGCGCGAGCTGCGCCAGCAGGGCGTGCCGGTGGGCTCGCGCGGGGTTCGCACCCGAATGGTGGCTTTCGGACCCGGCCTGACCGTTGATTCGGTGGCGCTGTTGCCGCTGGTGTGAATACGCTTGTGGGCCATGCCTGGCACGACTGACGCCCGGATTCCTGATGCGACGCGCCCGCCCCCCATTGCGGACGATGCGGCGCGCGCGTCGCAGGTAGAGCGTCCGGCGCACGCAGCTGGCGCGGCCGCTGCGCCCGCTTCGCTGCGCGTTGGCGTCGTGAGCTACATCAACACGCTGCCGCTCATCGACGGGCTGGGCGGGCTGCAAGGCATCTCGCTGCGCCCCGAGGTGCCCGCGCGCCTGATCGACCTGCTGGTGGCGGGCGAGGTGGACATCGCCCTCTGCTCCGCGGTGGACTACGCGCGCAGCGCGGTGCCGCTCGAGATCGTTCCCGTGGGGATGCTGGGCTGCGAAGGCGAGACGCTGACGGTGCGGCTCTTTGCGCGCCTCCCCTTTGCGCAGGTACGCACGCTGGCGGCGGACAACGACAGCCACACTTCGCGTGCGCTGGCGCAACTGCTGCTGCGCGAGGCCTTCGGTGCCACCCCGCGGATGCTTGATTACGACCGCCGCCTCGGCCCGCGCGACCCGGATGCGGACGCAATGCTGCTGATCGGTGACAAGGTGATGAATGACGCCCCCGACGCCGCCATGTGGCCCCACCAGCTGGACCTGGGCGAGGCGTGGCACGCATGGACCGGCCTGCCTTTCGTCTTCGCCACCTGGCTGACGCGCGCCGATGCATCGCCAGCGGTCCGCGCGCGCGTGCGCACCTTTGCGCGCGTGCTGGACCACCAGCGACGCCACAACCAGGAGCGCATCGACGGCATCGTGGCGCGCGAGGCGGCGGGGCACGGCTGGCCAGCGGACCAGGCGCGCCGTTACCTGCGCGACCTGCTGCGCTTTGACTTCACCCCGCAGGCGCGCGCGGGACTGGAGCGATTCCTGGCGGAGTGCCAGCGCGGGGAGTTGCTGGGGGATGCCCGCAGGGCCACGCAGGCCGCACCGGGCTCTGCTGCACCGCCGGCGCCGCTGCGCTTCTTCGACTGGTGACGCTCCGGTAGCGTGGCGCCATGCCTCCCCCGGTCCGCTTCCGCACGCGCGAGATCGCCCAGCTTTGGGAGGAGACGCGCTTCGCCCCCGCACGCACGCGCGCGCGGATGATGCAGGATGCAGAGGCCTTCGCCGCCGAGATCGATCCCGCCGCGGGCTATCCACCGGCGCTGGTGGTGGAGCGCGTCACGCGCTACCGCCCCGAGCACGCCGGCGCCGCCGATGCGCTGGTGGGCGCGGCGATCGTGGCGGACCTGGCGGCCTTCGTGCTGCGCGCGAGCCGCGAGGAACCGCTGGACGCCGCTGCGCGCGGCGGCGCGCTCGCCGCGGCGGATGCAGCGCGGCTGCTGGGCGTGGCCGAACGCTCGCTGGCGCGCTACCGATCGGAGGGGCTCTTCATGCATCACGCGCGCTTCCCCGATGGACGGGTGCGCGTGGCATGCTTCGCCGATGCCCTGGAGCGCTTCCGCGCGCGCAGCGGTTCGCGGCTGGAGCGGGCGGCGCGGACGGCGCGCATCTCCGACGAGGATCGCCGTGTGCTGGGTGCGCGCGCCACCGAACTGGCGGCGCAGGGGGGCGCCACGCTGCACGCACTGGCGACGACGCTGGCTCCGACTGTGGGGCGCAGCGTCCGCGCGGTGCGCACGGCGCTGGAAGCGAACGACGCAGTGCGCCTGGCGCTGGCGCACGGGAAAGAGTCCCCCGTGGATCCCGGTGGTGGCGCGTCGCGGCTCAGCGCTGCACAGGTTGCGTATGCGGCGCGCGCGCTGGCATTGGGGCATGCGCCCGAGTGCATTGCGCGACGCCTTGGCGCACCCGAGGCGACGGTGCAGCGGGCGGCGCTGCGCGCGCGCGGAGGGGCGCTTCGAGCGGTGCTGGCGGATGTCCAGCCGCTCGAACTGCCGATATTCACGCTCGCCGATGCAGAGTCGGCGGTGCTGGCGCCGCTGGCCGTCCGCGAAGGGCTTCCTTCGGGTGCGCTGGCGATGCCGACGCCGCGCGCGCTGGGAGAGGCTGCACCGCGGATGGGCGCGCCAAGGCAGGCCGACCCGGGCGCGCCGCGCGGCGTGCGTGGCGGGCACGGCACGGATCCGGGGCTGGCGATGGTGGTCGCGCACCACTTTTTGGTGCGCCGGGCAAAGGCGGCGGCCGCCGGACTGGGACGCGCACCCTCGCTGGCCGAGATCGATGGCATCGAACGGGATCTGCGCTGGGCGTATCGGCTGAAGCGGGCGCTGGTCGAGCAGGCGCTTCCGGCGGCGCTCGCCTGCTGCGTGCAGCACATTGGCCGTCCGTGGGCGACGGTCCCCGAAGCCATGCAGCGCGGCTGGAGCTGCCTTGCCATCGCCGAGGCCGCGCACGCGCTGGAGTTCGCGCAGCTCTCGGTCGCCAGCCTCGAGGATGTCCGTCCGGTGCGCGCGGTGGCGCACTGGATCGAGCGCACGCTCGCACGCGAGGGGGCGGACTTCGCCCCGCCGCCGATGGCGGATCCGCAGGCGCTTGACGCTGCGATCGTGCGCATCGTCCCGTGGTGGCGGCAGGTCAGCGCCTTTGACGGCTTGCGCGGCGCGGCACTGCGGGTCGCGGGGGAAGATGGCCAGCTGCTGCGCGCCCGCTTCGGCTTCGACGGAGCGCCACCGCAGAGCTACGCCGAACTGGCACGGCGCCTCCGGACCTCGGCGCCCGCGGCGTGCGCTCACGGCTATGCAGCGATGCAGGCACTGCGGGAGGCAGCGGCCGCTGGCGCCGGTGGGTGAGGGCGTGCGGGGCCGTCGTGCACGCGTGCGGGACGGGCGTACGCGCGGACCGCGCACGCTGCGCGCGCATGCGGCGCAAAAACACAGCCACCCGCGGGACTCGCGGGTGGCTGGAAGATTCGTGCTGTCTCGGCCAGCGCTTAGCGCTTCGAGAACTGGTACCGACGACGGGCGCCGGCCTGGCCGTACTTCTTGCGCTCCACCTTGCGGGCGTCGCGGGTCAGGAAGCCGTGCTCGCGCAGGATCGGCTCCAGGCCGGTGTCGTAGGCGAGCAGGGCGCGGGCGAGGCCCATGATCATGGCCCCGGCCTGGCCGGTGAACCCGCCACCCACGAGGCCGGCGGTGACGTCCACCTTGCCCTTGGTGCCGGTCTTCTCCAGGACCGCCAGGACCGCCTTGCGATCACGGTCCTCGGTCAGGTAGTCCTCAAGGACCTTCTCGTTCATCTTGATGGCGCCGGCGCCGGGGCGCACGCGGACCCGCGCGATGGCGGTCTTGCGGCGGCCCGTTCCCCAGAACCAGCCCTTGTTGTCCGGGCCCTTGGTCACGGTCCCGTTGGCCAGGGTTCCCTTGGTCGGGGCGGCCTTGGCGATGGTGGAAGCGATCTGCGTTTCGGTGGTCATCGGTCGGTGTCTCTCGTTCGTGTGCGAAATCAGCGGCGCGCGTTCGGGAAGTCCAGCGCCTTGGGCTGCTGCGCGGCCTGGCCGTGGTCGACGCCCTTGATCACGCGGAGGTTGCGGCGGATGCGCCGGCCGAGGCGGCCGCGGGGAAGCATGCGGGTGATCGCCTCTTCGACGACCAGCTCGGGCTTCGTGGCCATCAGCGACTCATAGGTGCGCACCTTCAGGCCACCGGGGTAGCCGCTCCAGCGCCGGATGCTCTTCTGCACCAGCTTGTTGCCGGTCACCTTGATCTTGTCGGCGTTGGTCACGATGACGCAGTCGCCGCTCATGACGTTGGGGGTGTACTGGGGGCGGTGCTTGCCCATGAGGACAAGGGCGACCTCGGTCGCGAGGCGGCCGAGGATCATGCCGTCGGCGTTGACGACGTGCCAACTCGGGTTGACGTCGGCGGCCTTCATGTGGGTGGTCTGGCGGGGCATAGAAAGGTCCTTTGCAGCACCCGGGACACCGGGTGGAGAATCGCGAAAGATAGGTGATTCCGCCTGTATGTCAAGGGGTGGGGGTGCCCGGGGGCGGGGTAGGCTCCGCCCGCAATGACTACCAACGCTCGGCAGAACCTGGTGGCTTGGGCGCTCATCCTTGTTTTCGTCCTGCTTTTCATCCGCGAAAATGCGCCCGGGGGCCATGACGCCGCCCCCGGCGCGCCAGAGGCCACGATCGAAGTCGGGATGCAGCAGGCCATCCTGATGAAGTTCGTGAATGGGATGAAGTCGCCCGAAATCGCGGGGACTCTCTTCGAGGGGCAGTTATTGGCCTTGAATTCGCAAGTCCCCGAGCCGGGTGATGAAGAGAATCCGGGCCTTGAACTGAGCAACGCCGCGCTCTTGGCACGGACGGGTGCGCTGGAGGACATTGCGGACACAGAGGGAGGTCCGCCTCGTCCCGGGGCAGTGGCGCGGCTCATGACGCTCTCGCAACGCATCACCGACGGCGAGGTCGAGGCAGACCAGGAATTCATCACGCTGCTGCATGATGTGCAGGGCGCGGTGGAGGCGACGCGCGCGCCCGGGCCACAGGCGATCAGCGCTGCCTCGGCGCGGCGCATCGAGGAGTCGTTGGGGGTGCTCGGTCGCACGCTGTCGGCGCAGGCGCGCGCGGACGAGGAGGCGCTGCGAAGACTGGAGGCAGGGGGGATGGTGGCCATTTCGGCGCTCATCCTCTTCATGGGGGCGGCGATCCTGGTGGGGCTTGGGGGGATGGCGGTGCTGGGCGTGTTCGTGGTGCTGGCGGTTCTTGGGAAGACGCGCGGCGCGGGGCCGAGCGCGCGCCAGTGGTCGCATGTCTACGCAGAGATGTTCGCGGTCTGGCTGGGGGCCTTCTTCCTGCTGCACCGCCTGCCGTCCCTGGTGCTTTCCTTGCTGCATCAGTTTGGGCTGGGGAGCGAGGATCCCTTTGGCACCAGTCCGAATTTGGCCCTGACGCTCGGCCTGCTTGCGTCCGTCGTGGCATTTGTCCTGGCGGCCTGGTGGGGCACGCGCCGCGGCCTCAGCTGGCGCACCGTGCGCGAGGGCGTGGCGCTGACGCCTGTGCGATTCAGTGACCTGCTGTGGGGCATCGTCTGCTACGCGATGGGGGTGGCACTGCTTGCCTGCGGGCTTGGCATCAGCATGCTGCTCTCCAAGTTCCTGACCGGCGGTCCGCCGCGCGCTGGCCACCCGATCCAGCAGATCGTGGAGGAGGCCGATGGCATGGGCATCTTGCTGACCTTCCTGGTGGCCAGCGTGAGCGCGCCGCTCTTCGAAGAGTTCTTCTTCCGCGGGGCGATGTTCCGCAACTTGGACGACATGTTCGCGGGGGCGGGGCGGCTGGTCAGCTCGTGCGTTGCCATCGGCGTGAGCAGCGTGATCTTCGCTGCGATTCACCCGCAAGGGTTCATCTTCATCCCCGTGCTCGGATCGCTCGCGGTGGCCTTTTGCATCATGCGCGAGTGGCGCGGGAGCATCAACCCCGGCATCGTGGCGCATGCGATCAACAACAGCATCATGATCACGCTGAACATCATCCTGCTCAAGTCCTGACAGCGCGTCAGTCTTGGAGTTCGACGGTCCAGTAGGCCTCGTCCAGGAAGGCCTTCCAGGACTGGTACTTCCGGGTGCCCAGGCGCAGGGTGATGGCGGGGTTGCGCTTCGGGCGCACGGGCTCGCGGATCAGGCGCATGCGGGCCTGCGAGGGGGTGCGGCCGCCCTTGCGGGCGTTGCAGCGGACGCAGGCGCAGACCAAGTTGGTCCATGCGTTGCCACCGCCCTGCACGCGCGGCACGATGTGGTCCAGGGTCAGCTCGCGCGTCGAGAAGTGCTTGCCGCAGTACTGGCAGCGGTTGCCGTCGCGCGCGTAGATGTTGCGGCGGTTCAGCTTGACCGGCTCGCGCGGCAGCCGCTCGTATCCCAGGAGGCGAATGATCTTCGGCACGGCCAGGACCAGCGAGGGCGTCGTCACCCAGTCGTGGTCGGCGCGCTCGAACTCCCGCTGGAACTCGGCCGCTTCCGCCCACGAGGAGAACGAATAGCTGATGTAGTTGCCCGCCTCTGGACTGATGACCTCCGCTGCGCCCTTGACGAGCAGCGTGAAGGCCCGGCGCGCGTCCACCACACGAACTGCGCCGTAGAGTTTGTTCAGCACCAGAACGCGAGCATCAAGAGCGCTCGCCAAAGTCATCCATGTCCTCCTGACCGTCGGATCCTCCGACTCACCTTCGAAGTGTAGCGCAGCCAGGGGGGAAGTCCACTTTTTACCGGGCGCGGCCGATGCGCGTCCGGGCAGCTTGCGCACGTGCAGACGTCCCGACGCGTCCCTCGAAAGCGCCGCGCTTCCTTATCGCACGCCGAGCCACTCGATCGACCGATCGAGCGCAGCGCCGGGGAGCAGCAACGGCGTGGTCGCGGGGACATGCGCGGCCACGAGCTGGCGAATGCAGTCGCGGGGCAGCACGCCTTCGCCCGCCGCGCACGGGATCAACCGGTCGGCATCCTGATCCGAAGGGCGCACGTCGCGCAGGATGACGGCATCGACCCGCGGACCAAAGGCGGCAAAGAGCGACTGCAGATGGTCCTGGACATCCGGGATCATCGATGGCTCCAGGAGCGCGCCCGCGTCCAGCGCCAGGCCGAAGGTGCGCGCACCCACAGGCGGCTGGCGCACCGAGCTGGGGTCAAGCCCCGGGATGACGCGCTCGCACCACCAGGTGAGCGCGCTGCGCGCATCGCTCAGCACGTGCCGCGCGTGCGGCACCAGCAGCAGCCGCTTGCCGTGCCGCTCGAACTGCGGCGCCAGGGCATCGCACGTCGCCGCCAGTGCGCCGGGACCGCGCATCCAGTTGGCGGGCGGGCCCTCGAAGAGATTCCCGCCCAGCGTGCCGCTCCAGGCAAGCACCCAATCGCCGGGGAGGTCCGCGTCGATCACCCACGAGTCGTCCAGGATGTTGCCACCCACCCACGTGCCGAGTGCGCTGCCGGGCGCGCCCAGCGGCGTGATGACCCACTCGCACAGCGGCGCCGCAGGCAGGCCCATCATCGCAGCCAGCGCGCGGGCGTCGTGCATCGAGGCAAGTCGGTCGCGGGTCGGCGGCATCGGGCCATCGTACGGAACTGGCCTGTAGGATCGGCCGCATGAACCTGTCGACGATCGCATCGTGCTGCACGCTCGCATCGCTGGTGGCGCTCTCCGGATGCGGCGCGGGCCAGTCCATGCAGGCGCCCCGCGGGGAGGCATGCGGCCCCGACTGCTACAAGATTTTCAACGGCACCAACCTGGATGGCTGGGTCCGCGTCAATTGCTTCGCCGACACGTTTGCGGCGCGCGACGGCATGCTCTTCTGCACGGGCAGCCCGACGGGCTTCCTGCGCACCGACCGCATGTACGAGAACTACGTGCTGGAATTCGACTGGAAGCACGATGCCAAGGAGGGGAACGCCGGGCTCTTCGTCTGCAGCGACCCGCTCCCCAGCCCCGCCCAGAACATGTTCCCGCGCGCCATCGAGGTGCAGATCATGCTGACGCCCGACCGCCTGGACAAGGAAGGACGGCTGCTCTACACCGGCCAGGGGGACGTCTTCAGCATCTGGGGCGCCAAGATGACGCCGCTGCGCCCGCACCCGGCAGGGTGGGAGCGCACGCTTCCCAGTGAGCGCGTCACCAAGGGCGCGGGCGAGTGGAACCACTACAAGGTCACCTGCGACCGCGGCGAACTGACGCTGGAGATCAACGGCCGTGCAGTCTCGGGCGCCAGGGATGTCACTCCGCGCAAGGGCTACATCTGCCTGGAGAGCGAGGGGAGCCCGGTGTGGTTCCGCAACCTCTGCGTGCGCGAGCTGCCCCCGGCCTCGCCCGCGCTGGCGGCAAAGGACATCGCGATGGACGGCACCGGGCTCCAGCCCATGTTCGACGGCCGGACGCTGGCGGGATGGCACGAAGAGAAGGGGCACGAGGGCCACTGGAAGGTGGAAGGCGGCGTCATGAAGTTCGACGGCAAGGGCGAGTCCCTCTGGTCCGAGGCCAGCTACGGCGACTTCGAGATGGTGGTCGACTGGCGCTGGACCAAGGAGCACCAGGGGAAGATGCAGCGGCCGCAGATCGGCGCGGACGGCAACGAAGTGAAGGGCGCGGACGGCAAGGTGGTCACGGTGGAGGTGGAGGAGCGCGACAGCGGCATCTACCTGCGCGGCAACACCAAGAGCCAGGTGAACATCTGGAGCTGGCCCTGCGGCTCCGGCGAGGTGTACGGCTACCGCGTCGACGCATCGATGCCCCCGGAGGTGCGCGCCGCCGTGACGCCGCGAACGAACGCGGACAAGCCGGTCACCGAGTGGAACCGCTTCGTCATCCGCATGAAGGGCGACCGGCTGACGGTGGACCTGAACGGCGTGCGCGTCATCGAGCAGGCGCGGCTTCCCGGCGTGCCCGCCAGCGGGCCCGTCGGCCTGCAGAGCCACGGCTGCCCCATCGAGTTCGAGAACGTCTTCATCCGCCCGCTTGGTTGATCAGGCGCGCGGCGATCGTCGCCCGCGCTCTACCGCCCCACGAACTCACAGCGCGAAGTGCACGTCTCGTGCACCACCACCTGCGCCAGCATCGGCAGCGCAGGGCGCAGCCGGTCCCAGATCCAGGCCGCGATCATCTCGCTGGTGGGGTTCTCCAGGCCGGGGATCTCGTTCAGGCAGTAGTGGTCCAGCTGCTTCTCGATCGGCGCGGTGACGGCCTTGATGTCGCCGTAGTCGATCAGGAAGCCCTTCTTGGGATCCAGCTCGCCCGCCACCACCACGTCCACCTTGAAGCTGTGCCCGTGCATGCGCCGGCACTTGTGCCCCTCGGGAAAGGTGGGCAGGAAGTGCGCCGCTTCGAAGCTGAAGCTCTTGACCAGCCTGACTTGCATCGCCGCGAGTGTAAGGGCAATGCGGGCCGCGTTCGCGCGCCAAAAGAACACCGGGCCGCAGCGCGTGGCTGCGGCCCGGGGGATGTTGAGATCGATCGCAGTGCCGACCGTGGCGCACGGCATTGCGCCACGCGCTCCGGCGCACCGCCTTGCGATCAGGCCTTCGCGTCGCCCGCGGGCGCGGCGCCCCCCTCGACGTGCTTGAGGCCGCGGCGCTGGTCGCGCAGGCGGCGGGCCTTGCCGAAGCGGTCGCGCAGGTAGTAGAGCTTCGCGCGGCGCGCATCGGCGCGGCGGACGACCTCGAGCTTGGCCATGCGGGGCGAGTGCAGGGGGAACATGCGCTCGACGCCCTCGTTGGCGACGATGCGGCGCACGGTGATCATGCGGTGGATGCCCCGGCCCGTGACGGCGATGAGCACGCCCTGGAAGACCTGGATGCGCTCCTTGTCGCCTTCGATGATGCGGTAATGCACGTCGATGGTGTCACCGACCGTGAAGTTCGGGATGTCGGCGGCGTTCTTCAGCTGGTCGGCGACGATGGAGTCGAGGATCTCGGTGCGATTCATGGTTGTCTCGGCCCGTCGGGCCGTTCCTTTCTATCCGGGCTTCCGCCCGATGTTCCGCCTTCAGCCCTGCGCATCCTGCGCCAGGCCACCGTCGGCGGGCTGCGACATGGGACGGGGAATTCCGCCCAGGGGTCGCTCCAGAAGGTCGGGCCGGCGCTCGCGCGTCCGTTCCGTCATCTGGCCGTGCCTCCAGCGTGCGATCGCGGCGTGGTCGCCGCTCAGCAGCACTTCGGGCACTTCGCGGCCTCGCCACTCGCGTGGCCGCGTGTAGTGCGGGCAGTCGAGGAGGGAACGACCCTCATCGTCGCGGCGGGAGAAGGAATCCTCCGCCGCAGACTGCTCGTGGCCGAGGACTCCGGGAAGGAGCCTCACCACCGCGTCGACCAGCATCATGGCGGGGATCTCTCCACCGCTCAGGACGAAGTCGCCGACGCTCACTTCGAGCGGCGCCAGTTCCTTGATGGCGCGCTCGTCGATGCCTTCGTAATGCCCCGCGATCATGAGGATGCGGGGCTGCCTGGCCAGCCATTCGACGCGGGGCTGAGCCAGGCGCTCACCCTGCGGCGTGAGCAGCACGCGGAGCGCTGCTCGGGGATCCATCTTCTCGACCGCCTCGACCGCGTCGACGAGGGGCTGGCACATGAGCACCATGCCGGGGCCGCCTCCGAAGGGGCGGTCATCCACCTTGTGGTGCTTGTCGGTGCTCCATGCACGGATGTCGTGCAGGTGGTACTCGGCAAGCGCCGCGGTGGCGGCACGGCCCGTGATGCTCGCGCCCAGCACGGGCGGGAACATCTCGGGAAAAAGCGTGAGGAGGTCGATTCGCATCGCGCCTCACGCGGCGGGCCTCAGCCCGCCTTCTTCGCCGGCGCCGGCTTCGGGCCACGGACCATCGGCAGGCCCTTCTTGGCGCGGATGCGGTCGGCCTTGGCGCGACCAGCGGCGTGCTCGACGACCTTGATCTTCTCGCTGACGGTGCCGCCCGCCTTGCGGATCAGGCTGACTGCGGTCGCCGAGGGCTGCGCGCCCACGGAGATCCAGTGGTTGATCCGGTCCAGCTTCAGGTTGATCTGCTTGCCGTCCTTGCCCTGGGGCTCGTACCAGCCCAGCTCCTCGATGACGACGCCGTCGCGGGGGGAGCGCTTGTCCATCGCGCTGAGACGGAAGAACGGGTGATGGGCGCGGCCCATCTTCTTGAGACGAATGACGACCACTGGTCGTCTCCTTTCGAAAGCGTCCACCTCGGCGGCGTCGCGGCACAGTGCCGCGGGCGCTCACCGGGCGCATCGTGGGGCTGCGCCTTGACGGCCAGCAGTGCGATGCGCCTTCGGCAGGCGGTTGGGGGTCGGGCAGAGTAGCCGAAACCGCCGGCAGACTCAATTGCAGGGTGCGCAGACACGCCGAGGCGCGGTTATTGGAAGCGCTACGGGTGTCAGGGAGTTCAGGCGACCCCTGCGAGCACCCCGGCAAGCCAGGCGATGTACCACGCGGCGACGGCGGCGATGCCCCGCTGCAGGGGCTGCTCCAGCGACGAAAAGAAGATCACCAGCACCACGATCATGCCGTACATCTGGACCGCGGGCTGCGAGAAGAAGTGGTCCAGGCGACGGCTGGCACCCGACAGGATGCGGCTGCCGTCCAGCGGCGGCACCGGCAGCAGGTTGAAGGCCGCCAGCATCAGGTTCAGGATGCCCCCGATCATCAGGAAGGTGGCGACGTTCGCCTGCGTCTGCTCGGCGGGATGGATGCGCTCGGTCCCGATCGCCCAGCCCCACAGCGTGAAGCCGGTGAGCGTGATCAGCGCCAGCAGGATGTTCATCGCCGGGCCCGCTGCCGAGACCAGCATTCGGCCGCGCTTGGGATGGCGGTAGCGCGAGGGGTCGGTGGGCATCATCCCCCACGTGATGCCCGCGATGGCGAAGAAGAGCAGCGCCATGTACCCCATGTGCACCACCGGGTTCAGCGTCATGTGGCCCAGTTCGCGCGGGGTGTTGTCGCCGCAGGCGATCGCCGCCCATCCATGCGCCAGCTCATGCAGGACGATCGAGAAGATGACCCAGAAGATCCAGCTGAAAAGCAGGATGACTCCGCCGTTCTGATACGCGTCGTGGACCCACCAGCTCATGCGCAGACTGTACCCGTCAGTGGCGCGCGGCTGCTGCGGTCGCGCCGATCGCACCCGCCGCGCCTGTCGCACCCGCGGCACCCGCCGCGCCCCCTGCACCCGCATGCACCGCGATCGCACCGTGCACCACCTGTCCGGCGGCGATCGTGGCGGCGATTCCCGGCGTGCCGCGCGTCCAATCGAAGGCGAAGGGATCCTCTGCAAAGATGCACAGATCGGCGTGCGCGCCCGGCGCGATGCGCCCCAGCGCGGGCGCTCGCAGCGCGTCAGCGGCGCCGCAGGTGTACGCGTGCATCGCTTCCTCCACGGTCATGTTCTGATCCACCTGGCAGGGCGCGCCATCGAGGCCGAGCCCCGTGACCGCCGCACGGATGCCAAGCCGCGGATCGCAGCTGACGATGGGCCAGTCGCTGCCGAAGGCCAGCCGCGCGCCCGCACCGAGCAGGTCGCGGAAGCGGAAGAAGGCGTGCATGCGGCCTGCGCCCAGGCGCGCGTGGGCGATGCGCGCGTCATCCGCCTTGTGCAGCGGCTGCATGCTGGCGATGCGTCCCGCCATGCGCGGCAGGTCGGCGTCGTCCAGCGTCTGGCAATGCTCCAAGCGTGCGACGCGCGCGGTGTCTGCCTGCTCGGCGGCGTCCAGCGCCATGCGAAGCGCGGCATCGCCGATGGCGTGGACGCTCGGTGAATGGCCCAGCGCGATCACCTGCTGCATCCACTGGGCAAGCCGCTGGGGCGAGTGCGCGGCGTGCTCCACCAGCATGCCGCGGTTGCCGGGGTCATCGGAGTAGTCCTGCAGCAGGCGCGCCGTGCGGCTGCCCAGCGTGCCATCGATGAAGCTCTTGAATCCGACGATCGCCAGATGATCGTCGCAGGCGATCTCCTGCGCGACGCCGAAGTCCGCAGGCCAGGGGCGGTCCAGCACCGTGGCCAGAATGCGCAGCGTGAAGGCTGCGCGGTCGTGCTCGCGCAGCGGCTCGTACACCTGGCGCAGGTCGCGTGCGTACTCCATGCTGCCCACGGCGGTCAGCCCGAAGGAGTGGCAGTGGGCGAACGCAGCGATGGCCGCGCGCCGGCGCGCGGCGGCATCGGGGAGCGGCAGGAGCGGATTCACCAGCGTCCACGCGGCCTGCTCCAGCAGCAGGCCGGTCGGGGCGCCCGAGGGATCGCGCACGATCTCGCCGCCGGGCGGGCACGCCGCCGCGCCGATCATCGCGAGCACTGCGTCATTCACCACGCACGCGTGCTGGTCCATCCGATAGGCGACGCATGGAGCCGCGCCCGCACCGCGCAGCCACGCGCGCGTCGGGCGCTCGCCACCCCAGTTGGCCTCGTGCCAGCCGAACGCGCGCAGCCACTGGCCGGGGAGGAGCGTGGCTGCCGCCGCGGCGATCGCCTCCTCGAAGGCGGCGCGCGACTGCACGTGCGACAGGTCAAGCTGCGCCAGCGCCAGCGCGCCCAGCGAGAGATGCAGGTGGGCATCGATCAGCCCCGGCACGATGACGCAATCGGGATCAAGCGCGATGCACGGCAGGTCCTCGCGCGGCGGTGCATCGACGGCGGTGATGCGCCCCTCGGAGAGGTCCACCGAATGCGCCCACGGATGCGCCGGATCGGCGGTCCAGAAGCGCGCGCCCGCCAGGCGGACGCGCGGGGGCAGCGGTGGGTGGCGCATGCGCAGCGGAGCGTAGCGGGTGCGCGCCCCCCGGACTCAGGGAGGGCAGGCGCCCCACGCGCCCAGCAGCGCGCCGATGTCAGCGCCGGTCGTGGTGCCATCGCCGTTGATGTCGCCTGACGGGCCGCCCCATCCGCCCAGCATCAGGCCAATGTCGGCGCCGTTCACGGTGCCATCGTGGTTCAGGTCCGCATGGCAGGAGTGGTCGACTGGCAGCACGCTCTCCCAGCTGCTCCCCACGCGGATCTCATCGGTGGTGAAGGAACCACCGTTGTCCAGCATCACCGCGCCGGGAAGTGCGGGCCCCGAAGCGAGCGCGAGCGTGGCATCCGCCGCGACGGGCTCCGCGCCGCCCACTTGTGGATTCACATAGAGGCGATAGGTGCCGCCCTGCCCGGAGGTGTTCTTGGTGATGCGCACCACCATCAGCACCGTCTGGCCTTCGGCCACCGAGACGGACGACGCAGCGCTGTGCCCCTGGCTGTCCATCAAGCCGTACTTCCCCAGGCTCCCCAGCGCGCCGATCAACATGCGGAAGGGATACGAACCCATGGCAAGACCGCCCCAGGGCCCGTAACCCGGATCCGCGCGAAGCAGGAAGGAGACGTACTCGGTCTCGTCCAGCACCGGAAGCGTCCACGAGCGTTGGTAGCGCGAGGCGCCGGGTCCCGCCAGCAACGGCTGGGTCGCCGCGCAGCCATCGGTCGTTTCGAGCATCGGGTAGCGCAGGCTCGACGGCGCCACCGAGGTGATCAGGTCGAAGGACTGGTCGCTCCACGCCTCGGACCAGCCGGTGCCGCCGTTGAAGCCGTTCAGGTCCGGGACCGGGCCGCCCGCGAAGCCCTCGTAGGCCATCAGCTGCGCCGCGGCGGGGAGCGCGGGCGCCAGCGCCGCGACAAGGACCCCGATTGCGGTGCGAGAGGGTCGGGCCAGGAAATACGATCGTTTGGAGTGGCTCATGGCTGAACTGCGTGGTGCTTGAGGCGTTCCCCGCGCGAGCGGAAGATTGCTTGCGCTCCGGTTGAATCTACATCCGATCCGCCGCTTTCCAACAGGTTTTCGTGCGGTGTTTCGGGCGTCCAAGGCAGTTATCCTTGCGGGATGCAGCAACGCAACGATCGTCGCAGCGCGCTCCTTGGCGCATTCCACTTGGCGAGCGTCTTGGCCGCGTTGGCAGCGGCCACCGCGGGCTGCGACCGTGGGCCCGCGCCGAAGGGCCCGCAGCCGCCGACGCCCGTTGGCGCAGCCCCCTCCGGTGCCGGAGTTTCTGGCGCGCGTGGTGAAGGCGGCGCCAGCGGCACGATTGCTCCCGGCGCAGGCGCGGCCGCGCAACCCGCGGCGCCCGGTGGTCCGTCGCAGGCGGGCGGCTTCAAGGTCAGCGGCCCCGACGATGACCAGACGGTGATCGTGGTGGGCGGCTTGGTGATGCCCAAGCCCGTGACCTGGGTGTGGACCGCGCCCGCGATGCAGTTCCGCGCGCTGCAGTACGCGGTGCCTGCCAACGGCACCAATGCACCCGCCGCCGAACTTGTGTTCAGCGTCTTCCCCGCTGGTGATGGCGGGCCGGTGGACTCGAACCTGGATCGATGGGCGAACCAGTTCCGTGCCGAGGACAACAGCGCCGCCCCGGCCAAGCGCGAGCAGACCTCGGTGAACGGGATGCAGGTCTCCCGCATCGAGAGCAAGGGTGCTTTCATGGGCATGGGCCCGGAAGCGACCGTCGAATCCAACCGCGCCGCCTTCGACGCCATGGTGTCAGGGATGAAGGAAGCGTTGGACGCGAAACCCGTCAAGTAGCCCGCGCCGGTCACGCCGGCTCGCGCGCGCGCACTTCCTCGGCCAGGCGCGTGATGTCGCGCAGCAGCCCGTCGCCGACGTCGTAGATCCACCCGTGCACGCGGATCTCGGTGCCGCGCTCGCGCAGTGCCTGCAGGATCGGCGATTCCTGCACGTGCACCACCTGCACCGCCACGTTCAGCTCGCACAGGCGGCGCGCACGGGCCGCGGGATCGGGGCTCGACTCCAGGTCCTCGCGGAAGAACTTGGCGATGTCGCGCACGTGCCGGATCCAGTGGTCAACGATGCGCCCCTGCGGCGGCTCGAGCGCCGCGCTGATGCCGCCGCAGCCGTAGTGGCCGCAGACGATGACATCGCGCACGCCCAGCGCGTGGGTGGCGAACTCGATGACCGCCAACGCGTTCAGGTCGCTGTGCACCACCAGGTTGGCGACATTGCGATGCACGAAGACCTCGCCGGGGGGCAGGTCGATGATCTCGTTCGCGGGGACGCGGCTGTCGCTGCAGCCGATCCACAGGTACTTCGGGCGCTGCTGGTTCCGCAGCATGCTGAAGAAGCCCGGGCGCTCCCGCTCCATGCGATGGGCCCATTCGCGGTTCTGCTCCAGGAGTCGCGAGAGGTCGCTCATGGCGCGGAATGGTAGTGGGGCGGCAGCCGCGCCCGTTGCAGCGCCGCACGCTCCATACACTCCGCGCATGACCGAAGCGCACACGCCCAGCCGCTACTACGCCGCTGCGATGCAGACCTCGCTGCCGGCGCTTGGCGAGCGTGAAGAGGTTCCCCAGCGCGTCCAGGAGCTGGTGAAGATGGCAGAGGGGGCACTGGCCGGGTACGCACCCTTCCACGACCTGCGCCTCTTCGTCTACCCCGAGTTCGTGCACTGCGCGCCCCTGCACCCGACGGTGAAGGAGCTGCTGGCCCGCACCGCGGTGCACGCCGACGAGATCGCCGCCCCCTACGAACGCTTCTGCCGGCAGAATGGCGTCTATGTCCAGACGGGCAGCTTCGTCGAGCATGACCCGGCGCACCGCGGCCTGGCATTCAACACCACGCTGCTGGTGGGGCCCGGTGGCGTGCTCAGCAAGTACCGCAAGGTGAATCCCTGGATCCCGTGGGAGGTGCACTCCAGCCCGCACGACATCGTGGACTACGAGCTGCCCCTCTTCCCGGTGGTCGAGACGGAGATCGGCCGCCTGGGCTGCGCCATCTGCTACGACTGGCTGTTCCCGGAGGTCCTTCGGCAGCTGGCCTTCAACGGCGCCGAGGTGCTGATCCGCGTCAGCGCGTACATGGACCCCTGGGGGGCGCAGCCGCCGATGGACTGGTGGACGCTCTTCAACCGTGCGCGCGCCGCGGAGAACACCGCCTTCGTGGTGGCCGCCAACCAGGCGGCGCAGCTGCCGGACTATCCGCCATTCAGCTGGCCCGGCGGCAGCATGGTGGTGGACTTCGACGGGCGGATCCTGGCGCAGGCGGAGCCGGGTCCTTTCCAGAAGGTGGTGGTGGCGCCCATCGACATCGCGGCGCTTCGCGCCGAGCGGGCGCGCCGCTGCGGCCACGACATGCGCGCGCACCTGCGAAGCGAGGCGTATCCCTATCTTTCAACGCCGCACATGGAGCGCGCGGGCGCCCAGGAGATCTCGATCGCAGGCCTGGAGGCGCGCATCGCGCGCGCCAAGCGCACGCTGTGAAACGCTTGCGGCGCGGCTAGGATCCGCGCGCCGGGCTTCGGGCGCGCAAGACTGCACGCAGACCGGCGGGGCTGCCAAGCGAGGAGAGCTGAATGCGCTACTGGTTGCATGGTTCCGACGGAAACACCTACGGGCCTTTCACCATCGAGCAACTGCGCGCCTTCGGGTCCGAGCGCCGTCTGATCGGCGAAACGCTCCTCTGCGCCGAGGGTGGCACCGAGTGGGTCGCGGCGTCAACGATCCTGGGCAGCACGCTGTCGCCGCCGACGGTGCAGGTGCACGCGCCGGGCTCCAATTGGGAGCCCGCCGGATACGTCCTGCCCGTGGTGGTCACGCTCTTCTGCTGCCTGATCGGTGGCATCGTCTCGATCGTCTTTGCGGCGCAGGCCAACTCGAAGGCCGCCGGCGGAAACCTGGAGGGGGCGGCGCGCGACAAGAAGACCAGCATCGTCCTGATGTGGGTCAGCGTCGGCATCGGACTGGCAATCAGCGCGCTCTGGATCGTGGCCGCAATCTTCCTTCACTGAGCGAGTCTCATCGCGCCGCTTCCCCCGGAGACTTGTCCTCATGAATTTCCCCGACCCGAACACATCACCCCGGATGGCATCGCCTCCTCCGCCGCCCCCCGTGATCATGCCCGTCCGGACCGTGGCCGCGCCGGACGAGTCGCTGAAGATGCTGGTGCCGTTGGGGGTCGACCCCGTGGCGCTCATTGCCGGCTATCTGGGGCTCTTCTGCCTCATCATCGTGCCCTCACCCCTTGCGCTTGGCTTCGGGATCTGGGCATTGGTGCGCCTGCGCAGGAACCCCGCCGCACGCGGGCGCGTCCGCGCGTGGTTCGCGATCGGTGCGGGGAGCGTGGGAACGCTTCTGGTCCTGGTGACCGTCTACAACCTCTTGACCCACAAGGGCTAGTCGTCGGCGAGGCGGCAAGTGCAGAACGCCCCGGCGCGCGGCCGGGGCGTTCGTTTGTTGCATAGCGTCGGGTGGCGCGCATCAGCGCGCGCGGTGCCGCCCTCACGCTCCGCCCGATCAGAGCCCCTTGTTGACTTCGTTCCAGTTCACCACGTCCCACCAGCCCTTCAAGTAGTCGGCGCGGCGGTTCTGGTAGTTCAGGTAGTAGGCGTGCTCCCAGACATCGACGCCCAGGAGCGGGGTGCCAGTGACCTCGGCGACGCCCACCATCAACGGGTTGTCCTGGTTGGGGGTGCTGGTGATGACGAGCGTGCCGTCGGGCTTCTTCACCAGCCAGGCCCAGCCGCTGCCGAAGCGCTTCATGCCCGCGTCGGCGAACTGCGTCTTGAAGTTGTCCATGCTGCCAAAGGCCTTGTCGATGGCGGCGGCGAGCGCCGCGCTGGGCGCGCCGCCCTGGCCCTTGGGCGCCATCCACTTCCAGAACATGCTGTGGTTCCAGTGGCCGCCGCCGTTGTTGCGGATCGCGCCCTTCACTGCCTCGGGGGCATCCTTGACCTGCTTGCAGACATCGTCCAGGGACATCGCCGACCACTTTGGGTCGCCCGCGACGGCCTTGTTCAGGTTGTCGACGTAGGCCTGGTGGTGCTTGGTGCGATGGATGTTCATCGTCTTCGCGTCGACGGCGGGTTCGAGCGCGTTCTCTGCGTACGGAAGCTCGGGAAGCGTGAAGGGCATCTTCTTCTCCTGTGATGCGTTGAGGTTTGGGGACGAGTGGCGCGACGGAAGCACCGCTCCCGCGCTTGCCGCCGCCGCCGCGGCGGCCGCGGCGAAGGAGACGGCGATGAACCCACGGCGATCGGTGTTCGCGGGCGCGGTGCCGGAGTTGTCTGCGGGTTCGGTCATGGAACGGGAAGGATAGCCCCGCTGCTACGCTTGCGGGATGCACTCGGTTGCCCGCGCCATCGACGCCAACGCCAATCGTGCGCGCGAGGCGCTGCGCGTGCTGGAGGATGCCGCGCGTTTCGCGCTGGACGATGCCGCGCTCAGCGCCCGGCTGAAGGGGATCCGCCACGGCCTGCAGGGGGAACTTTCCGCGCTGCCCGCCGGGTGGCTGGAGGCCAATCGCGATGCGCAGGGGGACGTGGGCCGCACGATTCAGGGGGCGCACGAGGCGGCGCGCTCCACGCACCACAGCGTCGTGGTCGCGGCGGGCAAGCGGCTCGGCGAGGCGCTGCGGTCCATCGAGGAGTGCATGAAGACGATCGACGCCAACAGCGCCGCGCGGATGGAAGCGCTGCGCTACCAGGCGTACGACGCCGAGCGGGACCTGCTCATGCGCATGGGCAGCGCGGCACGCCGGCAGTGGCGCGTCTGCGTGCTGCTGACCGAGGCGATCTGCGCGCGGCCGTGGCGCGAAGTGCTGGAGGCAGCGCTGGCGGGCGGCGCCGACTGCATCCAGGTGCGCGAGAAGGAGATGCCCGCGCGTGCGCTCGCCGATCGCGTCCGCGCCGTGATGGCGGCGGCGCACCCCGCGGGCGCCAGCGTCATCGTGAACGACCGTGCTGACATCGCGCTGGCCTGCGGTGCCGATGGCGTCCATCTGGGGCAGCAGGATCTCTCGGTGGAAGCGGTGCGGCGCGCCGCGGGCACGGCGCTCCTGGTGGGCGTCAGCACGCACGGCGCCGCCGAGGCGCGTGCCGCCGCCGACGCCGGCGCCGACTATTGCGGGGTGGGGGCGATCTTCGCCACCGCGCTGAAGCCCGATCGCGCACCTGCCGGGCCGGCGCTGGTGCGCGATTACCTGGCGCAGCATGCGCGCATCCCGCACCTGGCGATCGGCGGCATCACGCCTGGCAACATCGCCCAGCTTGCGCAGGCGGGGTGCCGTGGCGTGGCGGTCAGCGCGGTGGTCTGCGGCGCGGCGGATCCGGCAGCGGTGGTGCGCGCGCTCCGCGAGGCGCTTCCGTGAGCGCGCCGCGGCCCGACGGCGCTGCGGACGCAACCGGCGGGGGAGACCCCGGCGCGGGACTCGCTGCCGCGGGCATCACCGGCGCCGCCTTCACGCTGCTTGGCACGGGCACCAGCGCGGGCGTCCCCGTCATCGCGTGCGACTGCGACACCTGCACCAGCGCAGATCCGCGCGACCGCCGCACGCGCACGGGCGCCATGCTGCACTTCACCGACGCCACCGGGCAGGAGCGCGTGCTGCTGGTGGATGCTCCGCCTGACCACCGCGAACACGCGCTGCGCCACCGGATCCGCCGCGTGGACGGCATCCTCTTCACACACGCGCATGTCGATCATGTCTTCGGGCTGGACGACGCGCGGCTCTACAACGTGAGCATGCGCGGTCCCGTCCACCTGCACGCCGAGCGCACGGTCTTCGACGAGCTGACGCGCATCTACGAGCACATCTTCAAGCCGCACCGCAACCTGAACAAGAGCTTCGTGGCCACCGTGACGCAGCACATGGTGGAGGCGGGCGTGCGCTTCGACCTCTTCGGCGTCGCGGTCACCCCCATCCGGCTGCTGCATGGCGCGCTGCCCATCCTGGGCTACCGCTTCGACATCCGCGGCGCGGGCGCCCCCTTCCCGCTGGCCTACTGCACCGATGTCAACGCCATCCCCCCCGAGAGCTGGCAGCACCTTGCCGGGGTCGACACGCTGGTGCTGGACATGCTGCGCGAGCGCAGGCACCCCACGCACTTCAGCCTTGCCGAGTCGCTGGAGGTGGCCGCCCGCGTCGGCGCGCGCCACACGGTCTTCACCCACATGACGCACGACGCCCGCCACGCCGAGCTGAACGACCGCCTGCCCGCGGGCGTGGAGCTGGGCTACGACGGGATGCGCCTGCAGGCGCCTGCCGCGGGCTGAATCCGCGGGTTTCGGGACTCCCGGGGCGGCGGGGGCGCCCGCGCTATCATCTCACCCCCTATGGCCCAGCTCCGCGAAATCAAGAAGCGCATCGGCGCCGTCAAGACGATCCAGCGCATCACCAAGACGATGCAGATGATCGCCACCGCGAAGTTCACGGCGTCGCTCGCGCGCGCCAAGAACAGCCGGCCCTACACCGACACGATCCGCAGGCTGGTGGCGCAGGTCGCGGCGCAGGGGGGCGACACGAGCCATCCGCTGCTGGACACCTCGGGGCGCGCCACCGGCAAGGACCTGGTCCTGGTGCTGACCAGCGACCGTGGACTCTGCGGCGCATACAACTCAAACGTCCTGCGCGTGACGACCAAGCTCCTGGCCGAGCTGAAGGAGCAGGGGCGCACGGTGCAGCTGGAGAGCTCGGGCCGCAAGGCGACCGCCTTCTTCAAGTTCCAGAAGATGGAGGTCGCCGCACGCCACGCCGTCGGCGACAAGCCCAAGTACGAGGCCGTCGAGGCGATCGCGCAGACCTACATCGACCGCTTCGCCGCGGGCGAGTTCGACACGATCAAGGTCGTCTACATGCGCTTCATCTCCACCTCGCGCCAGCGCGCCGAGGTGATGCAGCTGCTGCCCCTGTCGCTCCCCAAGGTCGAGGGGGAGGAGCAGAAGCCCGCGGGTGCCCGCGTCACCGACTACGAGTTCAGCCCTTCGCCCGCCGAGCTGCTGGATGAGCTGCTGCCGCGCTCGGTGAAGGTCTCGCTCTTCCAGTCGTTCCTGGACTCGCTGGTCAGCGAGAACGTGATGCGCATGGTCGCCATGAAGGCCGCCACCGACAACGCCAGCGGAATCGGCCGCGACCTGAAGCGCAAGTTCAACCGCGCGCGCCAGGCACGCATCACCACCGAGCTGACCGAGATCGTGGCAGGCGCAGAAGCGCTGAACTGAGCCGTGCGGCCGCGGATCGCGGCGCGCGCTGTTCGGACCGACGCGGCGCCTTGGCCTCGTGGGCGCCCTACTTCGCGCCAGTCTTCGCCGCTGGCTTCGCGTCGGTGCCCGCCTTCGCGTCCGCGTTTGCAGCGCCGGGCGCGGCGCCCTTGGCGACGGCGTAGCCATCCTTCTGCCACGCCTTCAGGCCACCTTGCAGGGTGTACACCTCGGAGAAGCCAAGTTCGATCAGGCGCTTCGAGGCGGCCTTGGCCATGACATCGCCGTAGTCGGTGTCGTAGACGATGAAGACGTTGTAGCCCGCCAGCTTCGCGTTGGCGCTCTCGGCCATCTCGGCCAGCGGCAGGTGGATCGCGTTGGCGATGTGCCCCTCGGCGTAGAGCTTGGCGGAGCGCGGATCAACATACGCGCCGCGCGCGGCCTTCTCGAACATGCGTCCCGGCGTGTTCATCTTCTCCACCGCCATCGGGGGCTCGATGAAGACGATGTCCCGGTCGTTGGTCTTGGGGTCGCAGCCGGTGCCGGCGGCCAGCACCGCCGCGCCGCAGGCCAGTTGCAGCAGGCGCATCAGGGAGGAATCCCCGGTGCGAAATCGGGGCGTGGGCAGGGCGGTGGAGGAGTGCGAATAGCGTCGATCGGGGCGCGGGCGGGGGGGGTGCATCGCGGCGGTGCTCCTGTTTGGCGGCGGAAAGCGGAGTGCTCGGTGCGGGCGCGGGGCGGGACTGGTGCGGGTTTCGCACGAACTTCGGCGTCCGGGGACGCGCCCCGGCGCAACTGCCGCGATACTACGCCCATGCACGCCCCAATGCTCGTTGCCGCCGGAGTCGTCGTTGCCACGCTGATTGCTGCCGCGCCGCAGGATGGCGGCGTGCCGCAGGATGGCAGTGCACCGCAGGAATCGGGCGGTCGCGCCCGCGGCTTGCAAGAGGGCGTCGAGCGCGCCTCCTTCCGCTGGGGGCAGGCGTCGGACGGAAGCTGGGTGCTCGTCGCCAGCTTCACCTTGACTCCCGGGTGGCACGCCTACTGGGAGAACCCCGGTGACAGCGGCGACGCGCCGCACTTCGAGGTCACGGTGCCGGAGGGCTGGCAGGCGGGCAAGACGATCTATCCGCGCCCGGATGCCAAGATGCTCGACGGCGCGCCCTTCTATGGATACGAGGGGCGCGCGACCTACCTGGTCCCCGTGCGCAAGACGGGCGGCGCGGGCAACGACACCTGGGCAAGCAATCCCCCCGATGCGCCCGGCAGCAAGTGGAAGGTGGAGGCACGCATCATGGCATGCAAGTCGCGCTGCACCATGTCACGGGCCACCGCCGAGGGGTCTTGGCCGCCCAGCGCCGATGCGGGGACGGGCCTGAACCTGAATGGCGGCGTCTTCGAGGGGCGATCGCTCCCGACCACCGCCGCACAGGCGGGCGCCTTCGCGCGGCTGGAGACGGGCAAGGTCACCATCGAAGGGCCACTGAAGGGCACCGGCAGCGCACGCTTCATCCCGGCCGCCATTCCCGGGCTGCAGCTGGAGATGACCGATGGCGAGGCGGCCGTCGCGGGCAAGTCAGAGGGCGGGAAGTTTCGCATCGAGGCGCGCATCGCTTCGCCGGGTGCGGGGCCGGGCGCGCCGGCCGTCGCGGGGCTGATCCTGCTGGGCGGTTCCCCCGGTGATCCCTGCGTCTGGATGACCATTCCGCACCCGCTTGCGGGCCCGGAAAGCACACCCGGCGCCAATGGCGTGGGCGCCGCCAGCGACGCCCCGCCAAGCAGGTAATCGCGAACAAAACGCGCGTCTGGCGCGTCTGTACCAGACACCGCATCGGGACCCCGCGGCACAGGGGTCCGCATCAGGGTCTCGATCAGGGATCGGCGATTGGGCTTCGCCCCTCGGGCCATGCGCCCCGCCGGCACCCGCTCCAAGGAGAGCTCATGAAGAATGTGAAACTGTTCGCTTCGCTCGGCCTCGCCGCTGCGCTCGTCACTGCATCGGCTGCGTTCGCCAACCCCGTCCAGAGCACCTCGAAGGACACCAAGAAGGCCGAGAAGGCCAGCGAGAAGGCGGAGAAGAAGGCTGACAAGAAGCATGCCGAGCATGCCAAGGTCGGCGCCACCGCCCCCGCCTTCACGCTGAAGGACAGCGGCGGCAAGAGCGTCAGCCTCTCCGACTTCGCGGGCAAGGTGGTCGTCCTTGAGTGGATGAACCCCGGCTGCCCCGTCTGCAAGGGCAAGATGGACGACGGCTCGGTCACCAAGATGATGGACGCGTCGAAGAAGATCAACAGCGATGTCGTCTTCCTCTTCATCAACTCGACGGCCGCCATGGCTGACAAGCCCCAGGAGAGCGGCGATTACCTGGCTGCGCACAAGGTCACGGCCCCGGCCCTGATCGACGGCGACGGCATGGTCGGCCATCTCTACGGCGCCAAGACCACCCCGCACTGCTTCGTCATCGACTCCAAGGGCATCCTGGCCTACGAGGGCGCGATCGACGACCAGGGCTCGACCAACTACGTCGTCGGCGCCATTCAGGCGCTGAAGGACGGCAAGGCGGTCACCCCGGCGACGACCAAGCCCTACGGCTGCGGCGTGAAGTACGCCCCGGGCCCGAAGCAGGGCTGACGCCTGCACCGTGATGCGCGCGGCACGGGCCGCGGGCAGCACTCGACTTGAACGCAACAGGGCCGGATCCACGCGGATCCGGCCCTTGTTCATTTGAATGCGCGCGATGCGCTGGCGCGCTGCCGCGCACGCAGGCTCGTGCGGCCTGCGCACAGCGCCGCCGTCACCCCACGTTGACGGGCATCACCACATAGGTGAACTCCTGGCCCACCTTCAGGACGCCCGGCTTCTGCGGGTTGCGCAGCTCGATCATCACCTGCTGGCCGTCGATGACCTTCAGCGCGTCCACAATGAAGTTGGGCTGGAAGCCGATCTCGATCGCCTCGCCGGTGTAGCCCGACATCGGCACGCGGATCTCGGCCTC
Organism: Phycisphaerales bacterium; assembly: GCA_044230125.1. Lineage (GTDB taxonomy): Bacteria > Planctomycetota > Phycisphaerae > Phycisphaerales > SM1A02 > UBA966. The sequence goes on along the minus strand of JBGARR010000002.1, from coordinate 98,302 downwards.
GCCCATCTCGGGCGCGCGGCTGCTGACCACCAGCGTGTCGCCCTTGAAGTTGAAGCGCACGCCCTTGCTTTCCTCGTTGGTCAGCAGCGCGGCGCGGCGGATGGCGGCGGCCAGGTCGGCGGCGTCGAAGGTGACGCGCTTGTCCTGGTCCTTGGGGATGACGTCCTCGAAGGGGGGGAAGGTCCCCTCCACCAGGCTGGTCACCAGCGTGCCGACGCCCTCGACGTTGAAGATCGCCTGGCCTTCGGCGTGGCCGATGGTCACCTTGGAGTCCGGGTCGCCCAGCATCTTCACCAGGATGTTCAGGCTCTTGCTGGGGACGATGAAGGTCATGTCCCCCTCGCCCGAGCAGGCGCCCGCGGCCACCGCCAGGCGCTTGCCGTCGGTGCCCACCAGGCGGATGCGCTTGCCCTTGCGTTCCATCAGCACGCCATTGATCGCGAAGCGCGCGTTCTCGACGGCGGTGGCGAAGAGCGTGCGCGCGATCAGCCGGCGCAGCGACTCGGCCGTCACCTCGAAAGATCCGGTGCTCTGCGGCTCGCGGTTGGCGGGGTATTCCTTCGGGTCGTAGCCGAAGATCTTGAAGGTGCTGCCCTCGCCCTTCACGGTGGCGACGTTCTTCTCCACCTCGATGGCGACGGTGCTGTCCTCGCAGGTGCGGATGATCTGCCCCAGCTTGTCGGCGGGGACCAGCGCCTCGCCCTCGCCCACCACTTCGACGCTGGGCACGGCCAGCGCCAGCGCGATCTGCCCGTCGGTGGCGCGCAGGACCAGTTCGCCGTCCTTTGCGGTCAGCTTCAGGCAGGTGAGGACGGGTGAGGTGGTCCGCGAGGGCACCACGCCGGACGCCATGGCAAGGGCGTCGACAAGGGCGGAACGGTCGCAATTGACCTTCAGGTTTGATGGCATGCAGGGCTCCCGAGCGTTGTTTTCCGGTCGCATTGACCGGGTCGCCAGTGTAGCGGGTGGCGCGATGGCCCCTCTTGGGCCTAGCCTTTGCGCGTTGATCCAGCGCATCCTCAGCTCCGTCCGCGCGTCGTACGGCCTGACGGTGTTTTTCCTGTACATCGGCGCCTTCGTGGTGGCCTTCCTGGGGACGGTCACCATTCCCGCGCTGGCGATCGGCGTGGTGCTGGTGGCGGTGCTGCTGCTGGTGCCCGCGGTGCTGCTGGGCGACCTGATCGGGGTGGCATCGCGCATGGCTACGCGGCCGTACCTGCGCCGCGGCGTCTGCCCCAAGTGCCGCGCGCAGCAGGGGCCCGCGTGGGAGCCGCCCATCTATCGGTGCGCCTTCTGCCCGGCGGCATACGAGGCGGACGGCGACCCCTACGAAGGCGAACCGCTGGCCGTCTCCGACGCGGCGCCGCACGCCCCATCGCCGGGTGCCTCGCATGCCGGGACGGATGGCGCGCAGGGCGGGTGAACCTTCCCCGGCGGGGTCCGTACCATCCCCGCGTGCGCACCATCCTGTTCGTCTGCACCGGCAACACCTGCCGCTCCCCGATGGCGGAAGCGATCGCGCGCGACACACTGGAGACGGGCCACGTGCCTGGCCACGGGCGCGAGGTCTTCGTGGCCTCCGCGGGGCTGGCGGCGTGGGACGGAAGCCCCATCTCGCGCGAGACGATGGCGACCCTCTCGCGGCTGGCCATCCCCTTTGACGGCAGCAGCAAGCGGTTGACCCCGGAGATGATCCGCAAGGCGGATTACGTGCTGGGGATGACGCGCGCCCACGTCATCGCCGCGCGCGCGCTGGTGGGTGGCGAGGATCACGCCAACAAGGTGCAGATCCTGGACCCTGCGGGGGACCTGGATGATCCGATCGGGCTGGGGCAGTCCGCGTACGATGCCCTGGCTGAGCGCCTCCAGCGCGTGCTTCCCGCGCGGTTGAAGGAGCTTCTCTGAAGCGCAGGCCATTGGCCCGCGTCTCTCCACCGCCTCTTGCCCCGCATCTTCCGCTCCGCCCGCGCGCAGCGTCCGCTCCGCCAGTCTCGTCCGCCCGTCTCCTCCCCCCGTCTCCTCCTGGACCCCCATGCGAATCGCCGTCGGCTCCGATCATCGCGGCTACCAGACCACTGCGGCGCTGGTGGCGCACCTGCAGGCGGATGGACACGATGTCGAGGTGCTGGGCGATTGCGGCGGCGCCACGTGCGACTACCCCGACGTGGCGTACATGGTGGCCCGCGAGGTGGCCGATGGCAAGGCCGACCGCGGCATCCTGATGTGCGGCACGGGGATCGGCATGTGCATCGCCGCCAACAAGGTGAAGGGGGTGCTGGCGGCGCTGGCGCAGGACGAGCTGAGCGCACAGCTGAGCCGCACCCACAACAACGCCAACATCCTGTGCCTGAGCGCCGACCTGATCGGCACCACGCTCGCCAAGCGCATCGTGGACACCTTCATGCGCACCAACTTCGAAGGTGGCAGGCACGAGCGGCGCATCCGCAAGATCCGCGAGATCGAGCAGGGCGGGCCGCCGACGAAGTAGTGCGCCTCAGCCGCGCGTCTCGGCCTCCACCAAGTCAGCCAGCAGCCGCACGCCCCAGCCGGTGGGGCCCGCGGACATCAGCTCTCCGTTGGAATCGGTGTTCCCGACGCCAGCAATGTCGATGTGCGCCCACGGGGTCTTGGGGTCCACGAAGTACGAGAGGAAGGCCGCGCCCTGGATGGGGTGCGCGCTCCGCACCGGGTTGCTGTTGATGATGTCCGCGTGATGGCCCCGCATGAAGTCGCGGTGCTCTTCCCAGAGGGGCAGCTTCCACAGCTTCTCGCCGCTCTGGCGCGAGGCGGCCTCCACCTTGGCCGAGAGCGCCTCGCTGTTGGAGAAGTACCCCGCGCAGAAGTGTCCCAGCGCCACCACCACGCCACCGGTCAGCGTTGCAAGGTCGATGATCGTGGTCGCCTCCAGGTCCTTCTCTGCATAGGAGATGGCATCGGCCAGGACCAGGCGCCCCTCGGCGTCGGTGTTGGTGATCTCCACCGAGACGCCGTTGTACATGGTGATGATGTCGTCGGGGCGCATGCTGTCGCCGCTCACCATGTTCTCGGCAGCGGCCAGCAGCGCATGCACCTCGATGGGCAGCTTCAGCGCGGCGATCGCCTGCATCGCGCCGATGACGGCCATCCCGCCCAGCTTGTCGTACTTCATGCCCTTCATGCCGTTGTTCACCTTCAGGCTGTAGCCGCCGGTGTCGTAGGTAAGCGTCTTGCCCACCAGCACCAGGCGCTTGCCCTTGGCGGCGCGCGCGATCTTGCCGGGCTTGTGCACCAAATGGACCAGGCAGCTCTTGCTGTCGCTGCCGTGCCCCACGGTGGTCAGGCCGCCCATGCCCATCTTCTTCGCCTTGGCGTGATCGATGACGGTGCAGCGCAGGCCAGACTCGCGCGCGATGCGGCGCGCCTGCGCGGCGATCCACGGCGGGTTGCAGACGTTGGGCGGCGTGGCGCCCAAGGTGCGCGCGGTGTTGACCGCGCGGCCCAGGAGCAGCCCATGCTCCAGGCCGCGCGCGAAGTCCGCGGTGGTGGCGTCGACATCCAGCGCGCCCAGGCGCGGCTTGCGCTTGGTGGCGCGGCCGTCGAAGTCGTCGAAGCGCCAGTTGCCGATCGCCAAGCCCTCGCCGAAGGCACGGCCGCGCGATTCTGCGGTCGCGGAGGCGCTGGCGGGCGCGGAGGCGTGTGCTGGGGCACCCTTTGCCGCGCGCGCCGCACCCGGCACGGCGGCATCCATTGCCAGCAGCACACCCTTGTCGCTGCGGCGGTGCAGCGCGCGCACCAGCTGTGCGGCGGCGATGCGCAGCGTGGCGTCGGTCAAGTCCCGCGACTCGCCAAGCCCCAAGAGGATGTGCTTGGGACCCGCGGCCAGCACTTCGCCATTGTCGGCCTTGAAACCGGGTGTCTTCAGCGCCTCTGCCACGGCAGGCACCGCGCGGAAGGCGGCGGGGGCGCCGGTGGCATCGCTGGTGACGCCGATGACGGTGACGGGCGAGCGGGAGTGGCGGTGTTCCAGGGACTTGAACATGGAGCGGGAGTCTACGGCTGCCGCACCGCCGGATCGCCTACTGTGCGCATCATGGAACGCTTTGGCGTGATCGTGATCGGCGGCGGGCACGCGGGCGTCGAGGCCGCGTGGGCCGCGGCCAGCGCACTGGGCGCGCGGGACCCTGCATCCGAGCAGGACGGGCGCGGTGCGCCCGGGCGCGTTGCCCTGGTCACCATGGACCCCAGCCGCATCGGCGCGATGAGCTGCAACCCGGCGATCGGCGGGCTGGCCAAGGGGCAGATGGTGCGCGAGATCGACGCCATGGGCGGCGTCATGCCGCGCGCGACGGACCACGCCGGCATCCTCTTCAAGATGCTGAACACCTCGAAGGGGGCCGCGGTGCGCGGGCCGCGCGCGCAGTGCGACAAGTACCACTACGCAGCGGAGGTGCAGCGCATCGTCGCCACGCGCCCGCAGATCTGCGTCTTTGCGGGCACGGTGGATGACCTGATCGTGGAGGGCGGTGCATGCGTGGGCGTACGGCTGCCGCCTGGTTCGAAGCGCGTGCATCCGGACGCGGAGGCGATCGCGGCCAACATGCGCGGCGACGCCATGGCGCGCGCGGTCTTTCGTGCTCCGGAGGCCGCGAGCGCGGCGTCGCGTGGCACCGACGCGGACCCGCACGACACCGGCGCGATCGAGTTGCGCGCACCGGCAGTCGTGCTGACCACCGGCACCTTCATGCGCGCACTGATGCACACCGGCGAGGAGCAGACCCCCGGCGGACGGGTGGGGGAAGGCAGCGCGGTGGGCATCTCGGCGATGCTGCGCGGCCTTGGATTCGAGCTGGGGCGGCTGAAGACGGGCACGCCGCCGCGGCTGCGTGCGGGGTCGATCGCATGGGATTCGCTGGACGTGCAGGTGGGCGACGATCCACCGGTGCCCTTCAGCGACATGTCGCCGGGCATCCTGCCGCTGGGCCGCTTCCCGGGGCTGCGCCAGGCGGAGTGCCGCATCACCGCCACCACCGAGCAGATCCATGCGCTGATCCGCGCCAACCTGCATCGCGCGCCGATGTACAGCGGGCAGATCCTGGCGGAATCGGGGCCGCGCTACTGTCCCTCGCTGGAGGACAAGGTGGTGCGCTTCGCCGATCGCAGCAGCCACCATGTCTTCCTTGAGCCAGAGAGCCTCTTCACGGACGAGGTCTACTGCAACGGCATCAGCACCAGCCTGCCCGCCGAGGTGCAGCAGGGGATCGTGCGCGGCATGCCCGGATGTGAACGCGCGGAGGTGCTGCGCTGGGGCTATGCGGTGGAGTACGACATGGTGTGGCCGCACCAGATCGATGCCACCTGCGAGACCAAGCGCCTGCCTGGGCTCTTCCTGGCGGGGCAGATCAACGGCACCAGCGGCTACGAGGAGGCAGCGGGGCAGGGGCTGGTGGCGGGGCTGAACGCCGCGCGCCGCGCGCTGGGCCAGGCGCCGGTGCGCATCGGCCGCGAGCAGGCATATCTGGGCGTCATGATGGACGACCTGGTGACGCGCACCCCACGCGAGCCCTATCGCATGTTCACCAGCCGCGCCGAGCACCGGCTGCTGCTGCGCGCGGACAACGCGGACGAGCGCCTGACCCCGCTGGCGCGCGAAGCTGGCCTGGTGGGCGACGCGCAATGGCACGCATACACGGCGCGCATGCAGGCGCTGGGCTCGGTGCGCGAGGGGCTTGCGGCGCTTCGCACGGGCATCGAGCGCCTGTACGACGCGGCGCGCCGGCCCGAGACGCCCATGGAGCTGATCCTGCACGCGCTGCGCGCGGGCGGCGTCGAAGCGCCCGCAGCGCTGGTGGAACGCGCCGTGACCGACCTGCGCTACGAGGGGTACGTGACGCGCCAGCGCGCCGAGGTGCGCCGCCATGCCGAGAGCGAGCGCACGCCGATCCCGTCCACGGTGGATCCGGATGCGATCGTCGGCCTGCGCACCGAAGCCCGCGAGACGCTGCGCCGCTTCCGCCCCGCCACATTGGGGCAGGCGGGGCGCCTGGCTGGCATTTCCCCGGCGGATGTCAGCCTGATCGCGATCGCCATCCGCCGCGCGCGTCGCACAGCGCCGCCTTCGACTTCATAGCCCCAGCGGTGTAGGCTTTGATGCCTCGCCGCCGTAGCTCAATTGGTAGAGCACTTGATTTGTAATCATGAGGTTGCCGGTTCGATTCCGGTCGGCGGCTTTGGGGCGCAGCGGCGCGCGGTTTCAGCGCCGCGTGCGCCCGCCCGGGCGGGGCAATAAAAATCCCTATCCAGCGGCGTTCACGCAACCGCGGATTTTCGTGTGCGTATCCACCGCGCCGTAGGACCACTCGGACGCTGGCGGACGCGTGGGCGCGCCAGTTCGGGTCGAAGCGCGGCGCCGTGGTTCATATCCCCTTGGCCCCCAAACTGAACCGATGCCTGACACGCCATACCTGACCCGTCACTACTCCGATCCGACTTCTGGCGAGCTTGCGGCCGCCGTTGCACGCGTCAATGGCGCCGTGGTCGAGGCCGAATGGCAGCAGCAGGGCGCTGCCGCGCCGGTGGCGCTGGGGGCGGTCGCCGCCTACCCGCGCGGTCCGGGGCGCCTGCTCAAGAAGGCGGAGATTGCGCAGATCCGGGCAGAGGTCGTGGCCGCGCTGGACGCTCGTGCATTCCAGCGCGGATTCCTGCCGCACGTTCGCTGACGGGTGGGGCGCTGACGCACCCTCGCCGACGCATGGGCGCCGACGGGTGGGCGCCGACGCGTGGGTGGTGATGCATGGGGCGCCGACACAGGGGGAGCGATGGTCTGGGCCGCCGCCGCGTGGCGCCATCGCCCCGCGAAGATTCGTCAGCGGGTCACGATGCCCGTCTCCGCGACCGAATTCGGGAGCGTGAGCGCGGGGGACCCGCCCTCCACGTAACGGCTCCAGAGGCTGGCCGGCGGGGTCGGCGCATCGCTCATCACCAAGAACGCCGCGAACTCGATGGCAAGCTTGTCGGCCACCTGGCTTGCGTAAGGGATCTTGAACTTGCCCTTCGGCGACAGCTTGGACAGCGCACGGACCGCCAGCGGCTTCACGATGAACTGCGTGGGTGCCGTGAAGGGGGTGCGGATGTACACCACCACCCGATAGGACGAGAAGTTGGAGAGGCCGGTCACGGTCCCGGAGACGAACTTCTTATCGATGCGGTCGATCACGATGGAGGGAGCGAGCGCCACCGGTGCAGCAGACGCGGTGGAGCGGACCGCAAAGCTGAAGCAGAGCGCCATGGCAGCGAGAACGCCCAAGGCGGCGGTCCAGCGGCGGGCCGGACGGGCTGCGCGGTCCGCGTTGCGCCCACCGATTGCATCATCTGCGCTGGTCGCGTGGTCCGGTGCCGCGGCCCGATTGGTCGGCGAGCGATCAACCGTGTTGCGCACCGTGGTCGTCATGATTTGAGTGTTCCCCATTGCAGCATTCCTCTCTGTCTGTTCGAGTGGATCTCTTCGAGCGGGGGCCTCGGGCCGCCCCAGGTGTGGGTCACGCTCGACGCCGCTGCCGCCATCATCCCAGAAACGTCCGGCCGAACGGCCGGGTTCGGGGTGCATTGTAGGAGGCGATGCGATGGGGGAAGAGGCCCTGGAGCCGTGCCGTGGGGTGGGGTGGGTGGTCGATGCGGTCAGGACGGGTCGAAGATGAAGATCGCGGTAGCGCGAATTTCATGCCGTTGAGGGTGCTGACGACGCGCAGGATTCTCAAGGCTCCGTAAAATCGGCACGCATTCGTGGTGCGCTGGCCCTGTTTCCCAGCGTGTTCGCGGGCAGAGGGAGCAGGTTTGCTACAATTCCTGCCCCGCCGCCGCGCAACCCGCTGCGGCGCGGTCCGCGAGAGCGGCGAGCCCGGCGAACCGGGCGACAACAAGTCTCGGGCGGATACTCAAGTGGCCAACGAGGGCAGACTGTAAATCTGCTGGCTAACGCCTACGGGGGTTCGAGTCCCTCTCCGCCCACTGAAGAAGAACGCACGTGGTTGTGTTCGCTCGCATCGAGCGGCACAACCACGCTGCGTTTGGGGGGTTACGCGAGGGTGAAACGAAGCGGTGCGAACCGGGGCGGTCGGGTGCTGTGACGCTTTTTGCGCCGCTTTGGGGGCGATGTGCGTCGCTTTTTGCGTCGGTTTGCAGGCGCGGATTCAGGCCCCTCGTCAGAGCATCTGCGCGAACTCTCGCAGCTTGCTCGCCGACCCAACCAGCCCGTGCTCGGCCAGGCGGTCGAGCAGTTCATCGGCGGTGTGCGGGGGCTTCCTGAGTCGGCTGCGGACGGCCTTGATCGCGACGCAGACCGTTGCCGGTGCGAGGTCGATCAGGTGCAGCACGAACTCGTCGGGATGCTCGGCGCGCACTCCGAGCGGCGCGAGCACGTCCTCGGGGAAGTCGCGAAGGTTCGCCGTCACGATCACCTCGGCCCGACACCGGATGGCGGCGGCAAGCACGTGGCGGTCGTTCGCATCGGGGAGCGCGAGGCCCTTCATCAGCGGCTCGTAGCCCGTGACGATGCAGTCCGGGACTGAGCCGTCGATCATCTGTCGGAGGCTGTAGATCTTGTCGGCGCTGATGTCAGGCTTGTCGTCCCGCAGGCTGCGCATCCACTCGTCGTGGATTGCCTCGGTCCATCGTGCGCGAAAGAGCTCGGTCGTCGCGAGCTGAAGCAGCACGTTCCGCAGCAGCGCTGGGTACAGGACGCACGCATCGAAGACGACGGTGAAGTTGCCGTGCATGGACTCAAGCCCCTCTGGATCCGGTCACGACAGCCCAAGTTCCATCACAGCCCAAGTTCCTCGTCAAGCGCGGCAAGCTTCTCGAGCGCCTGTTGGCGGCCCGCGTCGGATCGCTGCTTGTAGTTCATGAGGTCGCCGAACATCACGCGGCGGCGCGTGCCGACCTTGCGCGCGGGAAGGCGCTTCTCCTCGATCTCCTTCACCACGAACGGACGGGAGACGCCGAGGATGTCCGCGGCCTGCTGGGTGGTCAGCTCGGCGTGGATCGGGATCAGCGTCACGGCGTTGCCCTGCGCCATCTGGTTGAGAAGGCGAACGAGGAGCTCCGCGGCGGAGGCGGGGATCTCGACGGTCTCGTCCTTGCCGTCGGTCTTTCCGTTCACCGCGGTGAATCGCAGCGGACGGTTGGCCTTCACCACGCGACGCAGGCGCTGGCTCGACTCGCGGGCCAGGCGCACGTCGGCATCGCTGGGCGGCGTCCGTGGGAGATCGATGTCGGGTGCAATCATGGTTTCCTCCTCGGCAAGGGTAGCTCGCAACTGGATGATTCGCAACGAGCGAAACGAACGAATTGTGCGAAGTGGCGGTTATCAGCTGTTCCTGCCCCTCGTCCGAGCGCGCACGCGGCACCAGCTAGGGCGGCTTCCCATCGCGCGGAGTTGCTTCTGTTTGCGGCAACGCATACAGGATGGCTAACGATCGGCAATCGAAAGAAACCGATCGTGGAGCGGGCGGGGTAATCAAAACTGGCCGTCTGAGAAGGACAGATTGCCGGGAATCTGGCCGCCTGAGAAGGACAGATGGTCCTGGCACACTGGCCCGACGTATCCCCGCGCCCACGGTGTCACCGCGTCACCGGTACCGAAACCCCTTCGCGCTCAAGCCGTCGCGCGGACCGGCGCCGACTGCGCCTCGGCCTCTCCCACGCGGGGCATGCCCCGGATCGCCACCTCGAAGTGTGCGTCGCGCGTCTGCAGGTAGTGCTTCGCCGCCACCAGCGGGCTGTGGCCGAGCCACTTGGCGACCACGTGGGCGGGCAACGCCTCGGCCCAGTCGGTGGCACAGCTGGCGCGCATGTTGTGGAAGAGGCGCGGCCAGGGCTCGTAGCCCGCGCGGGCGATCAGCTTCATGAACGTGGTGCGTAGGTTCGTGGTCGGGTCGGTGAGGCGCGGCACGACTGCCTCGCTGCCTTCGGGCGCCTGGTCGAAGAGGGCCTGCAGGATGGGCCGCAGCTCCGGCGTGATCGGCACGATGCGCACCGCGTGGCCGTCGTGGGCGGCGGTCTTCGGGCTGCGCACGGTCATCAGGCTGCGCTCCCAGTTGATGTCGCCCCAGCGGAGCTCAACGATCTCGGAGGGGCAGCGGAGGCCCGCGAAGCGGCTGAGGGCGATGATCGCCTTCCACTGCGGGCAGGGGCACTGGTCGATGATCCGCTGTGCCACCTCGGGGCGCACGTAGAAGGCGCGGTCGGGGTTTGACTGCGGCCCGGCGCGCAGGTGCTCGAAGGGGTTCTCGGGGACGAGCTTCCAGCGCCGCGCGCGGCTGAAGATGCACTTGGCCACGTGGACGCGCTTCGCGATCGTCGCCGCTGCGAGGGGCTTGCGCCGGTCGCCCTTCTCGGAGATCGCCTTGCGCCAGTGATCGGCGTCGGCGGGCGTGATCTCGGTGATCGGGGTGCGGCGGCCAAGCACCTCGAGCAGGCTGTCGGTGGTCTGCTTGTAGGCGGCGAGCGTGGCGGGCTTCACGGTGCTCGCGTCGAGGAAGCGCTTGATGAGCGATTCGAGCGTGGCGCCCGCGGCGCGCTCGCGGTGGGGTACGAGGCCCTTGTTCGCGAAGCGGCGGTGGACGCGGTCGTCGAGGCCGTTGAGCCAGCCGAGGAGCTCGACGTCGGGCGAGCGCCGGTACATCTTGGCCGCCAGCAGCGCCTCGACGCGCACCCGGACCTCCTCGGCCTGCCGCACGTTCACCCGCCCGAGGCGGAGCACGTGGCGCTTGCCGGTGCCGTCGGTGAAGCACACGCGCTTGGTGCCGTTTGAGTCTCGTGAGACGCTTGCCATCGTCCGTGGCCCGTGATCTCAAGTCCTGTGCCCGCAGGCATTTCCGCCTGTTGCGGGACCGTCCCGCAACCCACACATTCCCTCAACCGCGCAGCACTATCAAGGCCGATTCCCAGCCTCAATCTGCGCCTGTTTCTGCGCCTCTTTCCAGGTTGTCTCGATCGCCTCGCCCACGGCCACCAGCCACCCGGGCGAACCCGGCTCCGTGGACATGCCGAGCTCCTGCGCCACGCCCAGCCGCTCGCCGAGCACGTAGGCCGACTCCGGGTCGGGCGCCGCGAAGCCAGCCCGCAACAGCCGCAGTAGGTCGGGCTTGTAGTGCGCAAGCCGCACCGCCACGTGCGACGGCAACTCCAGCGGCCTGTGCCGCAGCCGGTCCGGTGCGGACGGGTGCGAGGACACCTCGACACCCGCCGCACCAGCCTCGACGAGCAGCGCGCCGAGCGACCGCGGCAGCAGGCTCACAGCGACCCCCAGTCGTCCTCGGGATTTGCGTTGCTGGCAACGTCCCCACTGTCACCGGTACCGGAACCACCACTGCCGTGCCGCCGCGCGGGGGTATTGGCGACGCGCGAGATCCGGTACTCGAACCGCGGCCGTCCGCCCTTGCGGCTCGGTGCGACGTGCGTGCCCACCAGGCGGCCCGCCTGCACCAGCTTCTCGAGGTCCGCCGTCGCCTGCTCGGCGTTGCCGCGGTACATGCGCACGCCGTGCGTCAGCTCGCGCACCGTGGTGGTGCCGCCTTGGCGCTCGATCCAGTCGAGGAGCATCCGGTCTGCCTGCGCGGGGCCGGTCTCGCCGAGCTTCGCGTAGAGCCGCCACGCCTCGTGCTTGAACCACTTGGCGAGCTGGATGCCCGTAGCCATGCTCACTTCGTCGATGACGAAGTGGTCCTTCAGCGTCGGGTCGCCGATGGCCCAGCGCACCATGTGGATGATGAGCGCAAGGCGCGGCGTGTACCCCTCGAGCTTCGACCACGCCGCCGCGAGGTCCGACTGCAGGCGCACCTGCTCGGCGCCGTGCAGGTTGTAGTACTCGATCCAGATGCGCTTGGCCTCGGGGCCGATGTGCACGGTCTGCGGAATGAGCCGCGGCTCCTCGCTCATGTCGCGAGGGTCGGGAATCATCTCGAGCGAGTGCAGCTTGCGGATCAGGTCGGCGTAGCGGTCGAGGAGCTCCTGGCTGATTTCGGCCTCGGTCCAGAACTTCTGCAAGGGCGGTGGCGCGGCGAACACGAAGCGGGCCGCCAGGCCGCTCTCGCGGTGCTCGGCCGTGAGCATGCGCTTGAGGATGGCGGGTTGGATGCCGCCGGTCAGGCAGACGGATGCGCGCGACACGTAGATGGTCGGCGGGATGCCGGTCTTGCGGTCGATCGACATGCTGTTGCCGTTGAAGCACTGCAGCCAGCTGGCGGCGTCGCCACCCGACACGCCGTTCTTCGAGTGGCGGTCGAAGGACGCGAACCACCCGCTGAGCTCGTCGCGGGCCAAGAGCACGCCGCGCGGGTTCGCCTGCAGGATCGGCGCGAGCGACTCGGTGGTGGCGTCCTCGAGCCGGTAGCGCTTCGGACGCGGCATGTGCGGCGCCACGGGCGGATCGCCTGCGGCGGCCTTGTGCTTCGTCGCGGCCTTCTTCCACGCCGTGTACTCGACATCGAAGATCGCAAGCTCGGCCTTGTACTGCTCGACCGCCTTGTCGTACTCGGCGTAGGCCTCGTCCTGCAGCTGGCGCAGGGGCTCGGTGACCAGGGTGAACGCGGGCGTCTTGCTGGTGCCCGACTCGCCGATGATCGCCGTCCAGATGATGGGCGGCTCGCGCCAGCTGTTCTTGATCTGCACGCGCCGCGAGTTGCCGATGGCGGCACCCAGCACCGCGAGCATGGGAAGCGCGATGAACGACGGATCGCACACGGTCGCGCGCGAGCCTTGCTCGATCATGAGCCGCATGACCTCGGGCAGGATGTGGCTTGGGAACGGGTCCCACTCGAGGCTTCGCTCGGCCGGGGCAGCTTCGTCCTCCTCGGCGGCATTCGCGCGGCGCTCCGCGAGGGCCTGGTCGAGCTCCTTGCGCACGGCCGCAGCGTCGCCGCCGCGGTGAGCGAGGAAGTCGGCCATATCGCCGCCCGCGGGCATCTCCGGCCAGAGCGCCGAGAGCCACACGACGGTGACGTGCTTCGCGCCCGCGGCCTTCGCAAGCTCGGCGACACGCTCCGCGTACTGGTCGCCTGCCGCGTCGTGGTCGGGCAGGATCACCACCTCGCGCCCGGCGAGCGGTGACCAGTCGGTTTTGTCGGCCGATTTGCTGCCGTGCGCCGAGGTGGTGGCGACCACGCCGAGCGACCGTGTGGCGTCGGCAGCCTTCTCGCCTTCAACCACGAAGATCGGTGTGCCCTCGGGTGCAGCCAGCACTTCAGGCAGCGCGTACAGCGGGCGCGGGTCCTGCATGCCGTTGAACCGCCACAGGCCGTCCTCGCCGCGCGACGCGGGCAGGATCTTCTTCTCGCGCGTGCCGTCGCGCTCGGTGTCCCAGCGGGCGACCAGGCCGACCACCTCGCCGTTCGCGTCGTGGTAGTGCCAGTGCGCGCTCGTGACGCCGTGCTTGCGCTCGTAGGCCTCGAGCGTGGCCTCGGGGGTTTCGAACGACGGCCCGTCACGGCGGGGTGTGGCACCGTTTCCCGGTTCCGCGGCCTCAGCGGCAGGGGTTTCGGTACTGGTGACGGTGGGGACGGTGTTGATGGGCCGCTTGCGCAGCGGGGCGAGCTGCGTGCGCTCCGACTTCTCGAAGAGGTCGGATTGCTTCAGCCCGAGCGCGCCGCAGACGGCCTCGACGGTGCAGCCTGCGTGGCACTTCACCAGCGCCCGGCCGTCGGAGCCGGTGCTGACGCTCAGGCTCGGGGAACGGTCATCGTGGGCCGGGCAGCACGAGCTCCAGCCTTCGCCCGCCTTGCGCGGGCGCTTGCCCGCGGCACGCAGGGCGGAGAGAACGGTGTCGACGGCGCTCACTGGTGGCCTCCTTCCGGGGCGCCCTGCGCCTGGCGGTCGAGCCACGCCTGCAGCCCGGTGACCGGGTAGAGGACGCAGGTGCCGATGCGAACGGCGGGGATCGTGCCCCGCGGCGCGGTGAGCGACCAGAGCATGCGCTCGCTGATCCCGAGGGCCTTGGCGGCCTCGCGGGGGCGGAGGGCGAGGGCGGAGTGGAGCGCGGTCGACGCGACGGCGGGCGCGGAGCCCGGTGCGGTGGTGCGGTCAGTTGTCACGGTTCACCCCCTTGCCGATCGAACCGCTCTCCATCGAGAGCGCCCTGAGCGCGGCCTCGCGCTCGAAGCGGATGAACCGATGTCCCGCCCGAAGGCACGGAACGCGGCCGGACCGCGCCCATCGCCGGACGGTGCTGCTCGTGACGCCGAGAAGAGCCGCGAGCTCACGTGCCGTGAGCAGGCGCCGCTTCCCGTCGTCGTACTGCCCGTTGCCGGGCCCGATCGAAGTTAGGTGCTTCATGCCCATCCGGAGCTGGATGGGCGGATTCGGAAGCGGATGGCCGCGGTCGATCGTGGATGGCGTCGGATTTCCGAGCGGAATCCACGCCTGCGGTCAGTTGTCCCGGTGACGATCCTCGATGTCCCGGGAGCGAACGATGCTGCGCCCGGTTCGACCCGCTCTCGGTGAGTTCACGCGCCCCAGCGTCCGGCGGAGGTAGTCGCGTACGTATCGCGCCCACGTGTCCCACGCGGGAACCAAGGGATTCCCTCGCGCGTCCACCTCGTAGGCGGGGCAACCGTTTTCGCGCAGGTAGTCGTACTGTGCCCGGGTGTAACGCTCTTCAGAGCCGTCGGGCGGCATCAGGTCCGGACGCTCGTCGCGCACCCATTCCAGGGATGCTCCGGCTCGGCTGACAGCTTCCGGCATCTCGGTGGGTGGTCTTGCGGGCTGATCGCCTTGAGAGGCCTTTGGCGTCGACATGGCCGCGCTAAGACGCAGGAGCGCTGGGTAGATGCTTGTCAGAATCCGGCCCAGCTCGGCCTCGTCGCTGTCCGGCAACGGGGCATCGGGGCGGATGCGGGCCGCGCACAAGGGGCCGAGCCATGCGTCCGGCACCGCGACTCCCGACGTGACGAGCTCAATCTTGCAGTCTTCCACGTACTCGAAGAGCAGCCCAGCAGCGACCAGCCGCGTGAACTCGTCGCGTGACTCGTGGCCAAGGCTCTCGTACGCGGGGCGCCCCCACGCGCGCATGTGAAGGAACACCTCCCAGAGGCGGTAGAGCGCGAAGTACTGATCGTCGACTTCCTTTCCCGGCATGGCCACATCCCTCAGGCGCGATACCCCATCGCCGCCAGCTGCCTGCTCGCCCATTCGGCGCGGTGAATGCCCCACATCGTCGTATTCATCGCGATGTTCGGGGCAGCGTGCAGCGCGTTCGGAAGGAACGACACGTAGCCCAAATTGGTCCCCATGCGGCCGGGGCACCATGCGCCGAAGTGTGGTGGCAGATCGACCGCCGCCATCTCGAGCAGGTTCAGGCGCGCACAGGCCGCGTGCACCTGCTTGGCGCCCGGAAGCTGATGCGGGAGCTGGAGCAGCACGAAAAGGCCGCCGCCAAGCTCCGGGTGCGGCTGATCGGCACGCAGCTGGAAGAGCGCAGTGTTGTGGTGGCCAGCGGCAGCCGATGCCGCCCCCGGTTCAAGCCCGAACTCAGCCGTGAAGCCGAGCCCGCCGCTCGAACAGACGCAGAAGCGCGACATCATCTCCTCGAGGGACTCGAACTCGTCCTCGTCCCATTCCGAGTCGCCGCCTCGCGGTGGCTCGTCTCCGAAAGTACGCCGCATCGCGCCGAGGATGCCTTCGGTGCCACCGATGATGGTGAAGAGCAGCAGCGGAAGGTGGAGTTGCCGCCAGGCATCCTCGCGCTCGAAGATGGTCAGGCGCGATCCGACGAATATCCGTGACTTGTCAAACGTCAGCGCGCCCAGCGCCGCCATCGCATTGAACGCCGCAGTGGACTCGATCTCGCGACCCTTCATCATCTTCTGGATGGGCGCCGGGAGTTCGGTCGTGACTTGCACCACGGCCTTGATCGGTTCGTCCTTGGTTGCCCCGGGCGCCGCCGGGACCACCTCGACCCGGGTCGTGTAGTGGTCGTGCTTGGCGAGAAGGGCGCTCCCGTCGAACGAGGTCTTGATCGTCCCCGTGCTCAGCATGAGCGCGAGATCGCCCAGCGGAACCCCTAGCGGACTTTGGTCGGTCTTCTTCTTCCAGAACATGCTCACCTCCGGCGTCGATGGGAGTCCATCGGCTTCGTTCTTTCAGCCACCCGGCATGAAGACGCATCTGCCGCGATCCGGCGTTATCCTACAAGGATCTTTCCGGTGTTCAGGGGGTGTCTGTGTCCTTGGACGCCCCAGCCTTAAAGACCCTGGGACTCCACGATGGCACTCAAGACCGTCAAGCAAGCTTGTCAACTCGCCCCCAACGCGCTCGACATCCGAGTCAGCGATCAAATCGAGCAGCTTGACGAACTGATCCGGGAAGAGGGCGGCGGGGAGACGTTCTTCGATCGCACCTTCATCACGGAAGGCATGGAGACGCTGATCAAGGAGGGCGTCGCCCGCCTCGCTGGCCGGTCCAACTCGGGTGTGTTCCACCTGAAGCAGGCCATGGGTGGCGGTAAGACGCACTTGCTCGTCGGCTTTGGTCTGCTCGCCCGGAATCCGGCACTGCGCAAGAAGGTGATCTCCCACGTGAGCTACATCGACGCGTTCGGGAACGCTCGTGTGGCAGCATTCAACGGACGAAACCATCCCAACGAGTTCTTCTGGGGCGAGATCGCCAAGCAGCTCGGGAAGGGCGAAGCCTTCGCGCAGTTCTGGAACGCTGGCCCCAAGGCGCCATCGGAATCGGATTGGCTCAAGCTGTTCGAGTCTGCCGAACCGACCCTCATTCTGCTGGATGAGCTTCCGCCGTACTTCCACTACTACGCGACCCAGCAGGTCGGGCAGGGAACGGTCGCCGACGTTGCCACGCGTGCGTTCGCCAACATGCTCTCGGCAGCAGGCAAGAAGGCCAACGTATGCGTGGTCGTCAGCGATCTGGCCGCCGCCTACGACACGGGTACCAGCCTGATCAACAAGGCGCTGGAAGATGCCCGGTCAGAGACCGGCCGCCAGGAGAAGACCATCACCCCAGTGGATCTCGCCAAGAACGAGATCTATGACATCCTCCGCAAGCGCCTCTTCAAGTCCATCGCCACCAAGAGCGAGATCGACGAGGTCGCGGTTGTCTTCGGTGAGGTGCTCCAAGAGGCGACCAAGGCCAAGGTCGCGAGCAGAGGCGCGGAGGCGCTGTCAGAGGAAGTCGCCAGCACGTACCCGTTCCACCCGCGGCTCAAGGATCTCATCGCGCTCTTCAAGGAGAACGAGAAGTTCAAGCAGACGCGCGGCCTGATGGAGCTTGCTTCGAGGTTGCTGCGATCGGTGTGGGAGCGGAAGGATGACGACGTCTATCTGATCGGCGCCCAGCACTTCGATCTCTCCATCGCGGACGTACGCGACAAGCTGACGGATATCTCGGAGATGCGCGATGTCGTCTCCAAGGACCTGTGGGATAGCAACGGGGCCGCGCATTCGCAGGTGCTCGACGCGCAGCGGTCATCCGACGCCGCATCGCAGGTGGGAACGCTCTTGCTCACGGCGAGCCTTTCGACGGCAGTCAACGCAGTGAAGGGCGTCACGAAGGAAGACCTCGTCGAGTGCCTCGTTGCGCCGCACCGGAAGCCGTCGGAGTTCCTCGAGGCCTTCGAGCAGCTCGAGTCGGAGGCTTGGTACCTCCACCATTCGACGGACGGCAAGTACTACTTCGATCGGCAGGAGAATCTCACCAAGCTTCTGAAGGACCTTGCCGACAAGGCGCCGCAGAACAAGATCGATGAGCTGATCGCCAAGCGCCTGACGGAGATGTACAAGCCGTCGCGAAAGGTCGCTTATGAGGCGGTCTTACCGCTCCCAAAGATCGATGAAATCGCGGACGAGGTTCGAAAGGGCCGCGTGCTGCTGATCGTGACCCCGGATTCGCGCTTGCCTCCCCAAGCCGTGCAGAAGCTCTTCGAGGAGATCACGCAGAAGAACAATCTCTGTGTCCTGACCGGTGACAAGACGGCCATGGCGAGCCTCGAGAAGTCGGCGCGCCAGCTCTTCGCGGCGCTTCAGGCAGACACCCGAATTGCCAAGGGGCATCCGCAGCGCGATGAGCTGCAGTCGAAGCAGGAGTCCTACCAGCAGGATTTCCAGGCCACGGTGCTTTCGATCTTCAATCGCGTGGTGTTCCCGATTCAGCCGAAGGGCCAGCCCGCCAAGCTCGAATCGAAGCCGCTCGACCTGACTCGTGATCCCTCGAAGCCGTTCGACGGCGAATCGCAGGTCGAGAAGACCCTCGCTTCCGCACCGCAGAAGCTGTTCACCGATCCTGAGAAGGACGCCGACGGCATCCGCATCAAGGCGCAGGACCTCCTCTGGCCACCGAACGCCGCAGAGGTTCGATGGAGCGACGCGCTCGACCAGGCCGAATGCGCGCCCGGCATGCCGTGGATGCCGCCGAAGGGCCTCGAGCGCGTCAAGGCAAGCGCGTGCAACAAGGGAGTCTGGGAGGACCTCGGCAACGGGTTCGTCACAAAGGCACCTGCAAAGAAGCGCACGACGGTGCAGATTGTCGCGGAAGGTGAGCCTGACGATCAAGGGAACGTTCGGCTGCGCGTGAATGCGCAGAACGCCGGCCCGGCGCCAAGGGTTCACTACGCCATCGACGGAAAGGTCAGCGACAAGAGCCCGACGCTCGACGATGTGAACCTGACAACCCAGTCGATGCATGTTCACTTCCTGGCCGTCGATCCGACGGGGAAGTTCGAGACGGGCGACCCGGTTGTCTGGAAGAACCGCTTGGTCGTGCGTGCGAATCTGATCGAGGACGGTGCCGGTCGACGCGTGCGCCTGTACGTGGCACCGAAGGCTGATGTCGTTCGGTACTCCCTTGACGGCCGCGAGCCTCGGGATGGCACGGACTACTCCGATCCAATCCCGATCGGCGATGCCGAGGCGCGCGTACTCGTGTATGCCGAGGCGGCGGGCGTCGAGGCCAAGGACACGTTGACCTTCCCCGCGCGGGGCAAGAAGGGCGTTCAGATTGATCCGGCGAAGTCGGCTGTCGTCAGCAAGACGAAGGGCATGCACAAGCTTGATTCCCGCTCGAATGCATTCGGCGCGGCTGAGGCGGCGAAGGCACAGGGCATCAAGTTCGAGTCGCTCAACATCGTGGTCGGGACGGGAGCTACCAGCGCGAACGTCACGGTCACTGAGCTGCCGATCACCGGCGAGTACCTCGAGAAGGTGTTGCTCGCCGTGACGGACGCATTCCCGCCGGACGCCCCGATCACGCTGTCCTTCAAGAAGGCCCACTTCTCATCCGGCCATGATCTCACGCAGTTCGCCACGAAGTTCGGCATCGAATTGCAGCCGGGCGAGGTGACGCAATGACGGAACCGAAGAACGCGACGGTGGACTTCGGAGCCCCGGAGGCATTCGGTGCCCATGTCTTCCGTGTGGAGGTTCCCGCCGGGCGAACGGACCCCGTAGCGATCGTCGAGGACTACGGGTTCAAGGGCGGCAGCGGCGGGGTGCCGTATGAAGAGTGCCGGGTTCGTGTGCCCCGTGCGGCATGGTCGGCAATCGCCGACCATGCGCGGCGCGATTTCAACGAGCGGCTGAAGGCGGCGAAGGCATCCACTGGCCGCTGGAAGTCCGGCAAGACCCTCCTCGATCGGCTGCTCGGCAAGGAGCTCTGCGTCCTGGCTTGGGCCGCCGAACATGCAGGCGCGGATCAGCTGCCCATCATCTGCAGCAAGTGGGCCGCACTCCGCCCAGAAGAGCGTTGGTGGCTCTTCACGGTGACGGCTGCCGAGGCTGGGCTTGTTGACGATTCGCATCGCGGTTGGCGCCGGGCCATCTTCCTCGCGCTGAGCGACGGCGAGCGCGTGACGACGGACAAGCGTGTCCGTCGACGGCCTGTTGAGGACGAAGGTCCCTCTCTCTTTGAGGTGAAGCAGTGAGCAAGCAAGTGGTTCCTCGCTCGCTCGCATCGGCGCCAGCGCTGATCGAGCGGGTCCTGCCAGTTCAGAAGTTGTCGGCCGAAGTATTCAAGGAGCGAACGGCCGGTCCGGGCCAAACGCTTACCGCGCTGGGCTCGTACTGGAAGGGGCGCAAGCCGCTCATTTTGAATAAAGCGTGCATCCTCGGGTGTCTGCTTCCTGCAACCGATGATCTCGTAAAGGACCTTGAGATCTTTGAGCTCCTCATGGGCATGGATGATGAATCCATGCGTATGAGACTCAAGCTGTGTGGAACCGAGCCTCTCCCAGCAAAGCCGTACGCAAGCCTTGTAAGTGGAGCCAAGCGCCCCGAAGCCTTGGGCGATGCGGTTCATGCTCACATCTGGGATAAGGTGAACGCTCATCTCGGCACATTCGCCCGCTCGTTCCCACAGCTAGTGGAACAGCTGGGCGTTATGCGGTTTGGACATCGGCCCCGGTTTGCGGACACGTTCAGTGGCTCCGGGCAGATTCCTTTCGAGGCGGCCCGGCTGGGGTGCGACGCCTACGCGTCGGACTTGAATCCGATCGCGTGCATGCTCACCTGGGGTGCGTTCAACATCGTCGGCGGAAGCAAGGCGCAGCGTGATCAGTTGGCACGCGATCAGAAGTCGCTCGTCGCAGGGGTCGAGCAAGAGATCGATCGACTCGGTATCGAGAAGGACGGCAAGGGTTGGCGTGCCAAGGTCTTCCTGTACTGCGTCGAGGTGACCTGCCCGAACTCGGGCTGGCGTGTGCCGCTGCTCCCCACCCACGTCATCAGCACCTCAAAGGCGGCAATTGTCGAACTGGTTCCGGATGCAAAGCGCAAGCGGTACGAAATCGTCGTCCGTACCGGTGTCACTGATGCGCAGCTCGAGGCGGCGGGCAAGGGTACGGTTCGTACCGACGGGCGGGGCCAGGATCCGTACATGCTCCACACCGTGGACGGCGTGGAGCATCGCGTCAAGATCGGCACGCTCCGCGGCGACTTCGTCAAGCCTGATGGCTCATCGGGAAACCGACTCAGGCCATGGGAGAAGACCGACTTTGCTCCGCGAGAAGATGACATCTTCGGCGAACGGCTCTATGCGATCCAGTGGATGCGTGATGAGGGTTCGTCTCGACCCGACACCGAATTCCGATCGGTGACCGCGGACGACCTGAAGCGCGAAGGGATCGTCCACCAATATGTCGCCGATCACATCGCCGAGTGGCAGGCCAAGGGTTGGTGCCCGGACATGCGGATCGAGTCTGGCGCGAAAACTGACGAGCCAATTCGCACGCGTGGCTGGACGCATTGGCATCACTTGTTCAATGCGAGGCAGTTGTTGGTTGCGAGCCTCATTCGCCGCGCCGGCACCGAGATCGCCGCGGTCAATCTCGCACGATGTCTGAATCTCGGGGCGAGGCTCTGCCGTTGGGATTCAGCGGAGGGCTCTGACAAGGTTCAGGGTGTTTTCGATAATCAGGCACTTAACACGCTGTTCAACTACGCGACGCGTCCGTGGGGCTACTTCCGTCACTACCTTGACGACGAGTTCAAGTCGTGCCCTCTCGGCACTGTCACGCAGATTCGCGCAGCGCCAGCGAGTGAAGTCCGCACAGAGATTGACTGTTTTGTCACGGATCCGCCGTACGGCGACGCCGTGCATTACGAGGAGATCCTGGAGTTCTTTATCGCATGGCTGCGAAAGGACCCTCCGAAGGAGTTCGCGACTTGGATCTGGGATAGCCGTCGTGATGTTGCGATTAAGGGTGAGGATGACGACTTCCGGCGGGGAATGGTTGCCGCGTATCGAAAGATGACGGATTCGATGCCAGCCAATGGGTTGCAGATCATCATGTTCACCCACCAGAGCGGCGGCCTGTGGGCGGACATGGCCAACATCGTCTGGGCATCGGGACTCTGCGTTACCGCCGCGTGGTATGTGGTCACGGAGACGGACAGTGCGCTCCGTGACGGATCGCATGTGAAGGGGACGATTCTTCTGGTACTGCGCAAGCGATCCGGGCACGAAGAAATCACTCGTGACGATCTCGCTTGGGAGCTAAAGGCGGAGGTTGAGAAACAGATCGAGGAGTTGACGGGCCTCAACCAGCGCATCAAGGGCGCACGACGGCAAGAGAACCTGTTCGCCGACGCCGATTTCCAGATGGCTGGCTATGCAGCCGCGTTGCGCGTACTCACCAAGTACGGCGGGATCGATGGCAAAGACATGGCCAATGAGGCCTTGCGCCCCCGAACCAAGGGTGCAACGAGCTTTGTGGACGAACTCATCGACTTCGCCGTGGGCGTCGCGAACGAAGCCCTCGTACCGAGCGGGATCGAGAAGTCGCTCTGGGATGCCCTCAAGCCCGCGGAGCGTTTCTACCTCAAGCTGCTCGAGCTCGAATCACGCGGCTTCAAGACTCTCGACAACTACCAGAACTTCGCCAAGGCCTTCCGGTTGTCGGACTTCCGCCCGCTGATGGCGGACGCAAAGGCCAACAAGGCCCGTCTGAAGGGCGCAACCGAACTCGGCCGTGCTGAAATGACGGACGCGAGTGCGATCGGCAACACGCTCACCCGGGCCGTGCTTTACGCGGTGATGCAGCTCGCTAAGGACGAGGACGGCGATCTTGTGCTCAGTCAGCTCGCGATCAACGCGCCGTCGTACTTCGACCCAGCGGTCCGCGCGCGGCTGGTGGCGATCGCCGAGTATCTGGCGGACAAGAACGCCGAAATTCGGCCAGATGAGGCGAAGGCGGCTCGCATCCTTTCGCAGTTGATTCGCAGCCAGCGGCTGTAAGGGGGTTTTGATGAGCGTGGAGCGATTCTCGTCACGCCGCGAGCGACTTGACCGCGCATTTCTCGCCAAGCGATTGGCGAATGCAACGTCGTACCGGCGCATCGCGGGGTACTTCCGTAGTTCGATCTTCGAGCTTGTCGGCGAGGAAATCGCAGCCATCCCGGACGTGCGCATCGTCTGCAACAGCGAGCTTGATGCGGCGGACGTCATGGTCTCGAAGGCGGTGCGCGAGCAGAGCCTGAAGGAGCTCTGGAATCGTTCGACGGACGATGCGGCATCAGTCGGCGTTGAGGCGCTCCTCCAGCGTGAGCGGTACCTCAAGCTGTACGAGCTGCTTCGCAAGGGCAACGTCAAGATCCGTGTCGTTCCCAAGGACAAGGTATTCCTGCACGGAAAGGCAGGCATCATCGATGGCCCTGGTGGCCGCACCTGCTTTCTGGGTTCGATCAACGAGACGCGGAATGCCTTCGCGAACAACTACGAGATCCTCTGGGAGGATCGATCGGTCGAGGGCGTCAAGTGGGTCGAGGAGGAGTTCGACGCGCTCTGGGCCGAAGGCAAGGAGCTGCCCGATGCAATCATCGAAGAGATCCGGCGCGTCGCCGACCGCGCCGAAGTGAAGTTCGAGGATGTCCCGGAGGCCGATGTTCCGGCCGCCGCGCTTGTCGAATCACCGATTTACCGTGGCGGGGAGCAGCTTCAACCATGGCAACGTGCTTTCGTGGCGATGTTCCTCGAGCATCGTGAGATTTACGGTCGCGCGCGATTCCTGCTTGCGGACGAGGTGGGGCTTGGCAAGACGCTCTCCCTCGCCACGGCGGCGATGGTCGGTGCTCTGATCGGCGACGGACCGGTGCTGATCATCTGCCCCTCGACGCTGACTTTGCAGTGGCAGGTGGAGCTGAAGGATCGACTGGGTATCCCAAGCGCGGTCTGGCACTCCTCCAAGAAGGTCTGGATTGACCCCGACGGCCACTTCATCAAGACCCGCGGTGCGGAGGATGTGACTCGGTGCCCGTTCCAGGTGGCCATCATCTCGAACGGCCTGATCTTTCACCAGTCGGAGGAGTCGAAGCACCTGCTTGCCCGCAAGTACGGCACGGTGGTCCTTGACGAAGCGCACAAGGCGCGGCGAAGGGGTGGGCTCGGCGAGGCCAAGGACGAGCCCAACAACCTCTTGGCGTTCATGCGCCAACTCGCGCTCAGGACAGAGCATTTGCTTCTTGGAACTGCGACCCCGATCCAGACGTCGGTGTCGGAGCTGTGGGACCTGATGTCGATCCTGAACTCAGGAGCCGACTTCGTGCTCGGTCGTGGCCTTGCTTCGAAGTGGGTTGACGAAGACGCCGCGCTTCCGTTCATCAAGGGAGAGCAGGGGCCCGAAGATGGCGAAGAGGCCTGGGAACTCCTTCGGAATCCGCTGCCACCGGCACGCGAGCACACAGCGTTCGCGATGCTCCGAACGCAGCTGGAGCTTGAGGATCGGCGCTTCTTTTCCGACCGTGGTTTCGGAGGTCTCGGCACGGCGGCCCAGGTGACCCTCGACACGGTGCTTGACGCGGATTTCTATCGCCAGCACAACCCCATCATCCGGCACACGGTGCTGCGTCGGCGCCAGACGCTGGAGGATCAGGGCCTGCTTGAAAAGGTCGGCGTTGAGGTGCATCCAGATCCTGAAGCGTCGCCCGGGACGTATTCCGGGACGGCCTTCTCGGGTCTCGGCCTGCTCACGAATCACCCGTTCAATCTTGCCTACCAGGCCGCCGAGGAGTTCACGCGCTTGCTCGGTCAGCGGACCCGATCTGCCGGGTTCATGCGGTCGCTTCTGCTTCAGCGCATCTGCTCGAGCTTTGCATCGGGAAAGTCGACGGCAGAGAAGATGCTCGGGCGGCAGCTGATCGACGATGAGGAGGATGCGCAGGACCTGCTTCAGGAGACCCAAGCCATCACCGGCGCTGAGGCGGCGCAGCTAAAAGTGATCGTCGATGAGCTTGGCCGCGCGGAGGCGCGTGACCCGAAGCTTGATGCCGTGAAGTACTTCTTGACGGAGCATCGCTCGGCAGGGAAAACTTGGCTTGAGCACGGGTGCATCATCTTTTCCCAGTACTACGACACCGCGCGTTGGGTGGGCGAGCAGCTTGCCGCCGTGCTTCCTGGCGAGGCGATCGGTGTGTACGCGGGTGCTGGCAAGTCTGGTTTGTTCCGCAATGGCGAGTTCGTCGCGGCGGAGCGCAACGACCTGAAGGCCGCCGTGAAGCGCCGCGAACTTCGGCTCCTCGTGGCCACCGACGCTGCGTGCGAAGGCCTGAATCTTCAGACGCTTGGGACGCTGATCAATGTCGATCTGCCGTGGAACCCCTCGCGCCTCGAGCAGCGGCTGGGGCGCATTAAGCGGTTCGGCCAGGCACGTCGGTCGGTCGACATGCTCAATCTCGTCTACCACGAGACCCGGGACGAAGATGTCTACGGCGCACTCTCTCGTCGCATGAAGGACAAGTTCGACATCTTCGGCGGTTTGCCGGACGTCATCGAGGCCGACTGGATCGAGAATGAGGCGACCCTCGAGGCCGAGATGGACCGCTATATGCACCTCCGCCAGCGAGCGAGGGATGTCTTCGAGTTGAAGTATGCGGGGACGATCAATCCCGACGCGAATCGCTGGGAGCTGTGCTCGAAAGTGTTGTCGCGCCAGGATGTGTCCGAGCGGTTGTCGAGGCCGTGGTGAGGGGCCGCCGATGTCTGATCAGCACGAGCACGAATCTCTCGCCGACCTTTATCTAGTCACCCTCGTCCGGGCCAAGGTCAATGGGGAGTGGATGCTGGCCCATCATGCCGCAGCGCAGCTTGGAACGGTTCACGTGCTCACCGCCTGGAACCCCGGACACGATCGTCCAAGCCGTGCGGAAAACGATGCTGCAAACGAAGCGCTACGGCAGATGCTCGAAGCTGAGGGCTGCAAGCCAATCCCCGCGCTTGGAAGCGACCCGACCTCCGACCACGCCGAGGAGAGCTGGTGCGTCGCCGGTTTGAGCGATGAGCGAGCCCGTGCGATCGGTGCGCAGTTCGGTCAGTGGGCCGTGTTTCGCATCAGCTCGACGGAGCAGACCGTGCTCGGCTGCTTCGGTGACTGGAAGCGATCGAGGCCTGTCTAGTCGTCGCGCTCATCGTCATCGTCGCCATCGCCCCCAGCACGCTCGAGGTGCGCTTCCAGCAGTTTCTGCAAGCCCTCGTAGAACGGCGACGCAATGCGCAGTCGGCAGTCCGTATCGAACGGACACGGCTCGCACGCGGCGAAGAATGCGATGAGTTCACCGGCGGAGAACGGGGCGGCGATCTCAGTCTGTGGCAGGTCGAACTCGGTCTCGTACTCATCGACCATTCGGAGCTGGATTCGGCCTCCTGCCTTGCGCGCTCGCAGGCTCGTGACCTCGCCGTGAACGCTGTCTGCAAGCGACACCCGTGCGACCTCCACTTCCCCTTCATCGAGATCGGGAAGGTCCTCGCCGCCGCGGTTCCGCGGATTCCGACTCGACAGCATGGTCTTGAAGAGCTCGTCGAGGTTGTGCGCGGTCCACTGGGGCGGGATCGAGTCCAGGCCATCCTGCCGGATCGCCTCGGCGATGAACACCTTCCGGTGGTCGCCCTTGATTCGCCGGATCACCGCTTCCTCGAGGCTGCTCGAAGGCGCGAAGTAGTCGATGGGACGGTTGCTCACTTGCGGGCTCCTTTGCTGCGGACTTCGACGATGTGCTTGCAGGTTCCCCGGTACTCGAATCCCGGGCAGGTGCAGTCCATGTCGGGGCCGACGATGGACACCACGTACTTCTTCGAGGGGTCTTTCGAGCTTGCGAACTCGACGGTCTGCACCTTCGGGCCGCTCAGAGCGTTGGCAAGCGCTTCGATGATCTCTGGCGTGAGCGCCGGTCGGGGGCGACTGAATGACGGGGCGGCACCCTTTGCCGTTGCGGCATCAGCCTCCGCGTAGCGCTTGCGCAGCTCCTCGGCTGCCGACTCGACGACTCGCCGCGCCCAGTCCTGGTCTCGGGTCGCCGGGTCTGCACCTTCGAGCGCGCTCGCGTCCGCGAGCCCCGACGACATCTGCCGCAGGGTCTCCTCGAGGTCGCGCAGGATGTCGCCACCGCCGAGGTCGCCGATGGCCTTGCCGTCCACGACCGCCTCGACGATGGCAGCCTTGAGTGACAAGGCACGCTGAACGAAGGTGTCGACCGTGCCCGCGGCCACCATGTACGTGACCTGCACGATTCGCTTCTGGCCGATTCGGTAGGCGCGGTCCTCGGCCTGCCAGTGGTTCGCGGGTACCCAGTCGAGGTCGTTGAAGACCACCTGCGTGGCGGCCGTCAGGGTGATGCCCGTGCCACCTGCGATCAGGTTGCTCACGAACACGCGCGCCCCCGGGTCGTTCTGGAATCGGTCGACCAGCTTCTGCCGCTGGTCAGTCGGCGTGGCACCCGTAAGCAGCACGGCCTGATCGCCGAATGCCTCGGCGATGCTCTTGGCGGATGCATCGAAGCCCGTGAAGACGATCACCTTCTCGCCTTGATCGAGCGCGCCTTGCACGAAGTCGATCGTCTGCTTCACCTTGGCGACGGCCAGCTTCTGCCGCACCTTCGTGAGCAATGCGAGCAGCTTCACCCGGTCGCGGTTTGCGCTTCGGTCGGTCGTGGCCCGGCGCCCGCCATGCGTTTGCCCGGCGATGCCCGATACGAGCATCTCGACCACCTGGCGCATCTCGTTCGCGGCAGTGCCGAGTGGGACCTCGAGGTCGAGCCACGTGCGGATCTTCGGTGGGAGGTCGAGCACCTGGTCCTTGGTGCGCCGGAGCATGACGCCGTGCAGTTGCAGCGTGAGCTCCTCGAGGTTGCTCGCGCCGTCGGTGACGAGTCCATATCCGTTGTCGTATGCGCCGCAGTACTTCTTGGCGAAGGTGAAGAAGCTGCGTGCGAGCGGATGCTTCACCAGTTGCAGGAGCGGGAACAGGTCACGCGGTCGGTTGGTGAGCGGCGTGCCCGTCAGGCAGTGGACTGCGGGCTCCCCGGGCGCCGAGGTGACCAGCTTCGTGCCCAGCTTGCTGCGCTGGCTGGTGTGGTTCTTGAGGTAGTGCGCTTCGTCGAAGATCAGGCCCGCCCATGGAAGCGCAACGAGGCCGTCGATGTGCTTCTTGAGGAGGTCGTAGTTGACGACCACCCAGCCGCGATAGCCCGCGGATGGCACGGCGCGTTCTCCGATCACCGCGACCTCCTGCGGGCCCCCGAGCGCAGCATCGATTTCGCGCTGCCAGTTTCGCTTGACCGAGGCAGGGCAGACGACGAGCCACGGCCCTTCGGGAGCCGCCTCGCGCATTGCCACGATGCTCTGCCGGGTCTTACCGAGGCCCATATCGTCGGCCAGGATCGCCCGGCGCCTGCCGAGAAGGAACGCAAGTCCCTCGACCTGATGCGGGAAGAGCCCATCCGCCAGCGAGGTTGCTCGCTGCAGCGCTTCTCCTGCGACTTCGTCGCTTGGCTTCACCGCCCGGGTGTTCATCTGCTTCGCTGCCATGTCGTGTTCTCCACGACATCGAGAGGGGCATCAGCCCTGAGTGCTCCACGGTCCCCGTCGAACGCCGACGAGCGCTGATGTTGCGAAGCCGGTTGGCGTTTGCCGCCGCTCGCCGCATCGCCCTGGAGGGGCTGACCTCGGCACCGTGGTCGCGCTCGACTCGGTTGCCGCCCACGCTTGAAGAGGTCGCGTGGGACTCTGGATGCCAGGAATTAGTGTAACGCAGGCCGCTCAACCTGCAAACATCATCGCCGAGTTGTGGTTAATACCGGCACCCCGCAAACGGACCACGAGGCGCGCAGATCGTTCGGCGGCTCAGGAAGCCCGGTCGTGGGGTCAAAGTCTTCAGGTGGTGAGCGCCCTACGGCACCGGCACCCGTACCACCACCTCCGACCCAGGCCGTGGCATCCGCAGCGATGCGTCGAACTCCGTATCCAAATACACGACCTCGAGGTTGAGCTGCACCGCCAGCATCCCGGCAACCACGCTCATGGACTTCTTTCCGCCAGTCGCGTCGAAGTAGAGCGTCGCTTGGGGGTTGCTTGCGCGCTGTTCGGAGATCCAATTCCGAACCCCGTGAGCGATCGCATTCGAATCGGTCGGTGGAACTTTCTGTATGGCGATGATGGGGGGGTGCCAGCCAAGATCCGATCGGTCGAACCACGCGCGTATCACCCGGATGGAATCGCTCGCGTTTTCGCTCGTGACCAGCAACAACGACCGCGGTCGGAGCGCTTCGGCCATTGTGATCGTTGTCTGCGGCGACATCCCGACAAGGCTCGCGAGGCCGTCCGCGGGTGATCGGAGATCTGAGCTCAGACTGTTGCGACAGAGCTTCGTCGTCAGCGGCAGAAGCCGTTCGAGCTGGAATCGCATCGCCTGCTCTGCGGTTGTGCCGCTTCCGAAGCCCCGGCGGCCGGCGGCTATCTCGAGCCATTCGGCAGCAAGGGTGTGAATCTGTTCGTGCAGCTCGTTCATGGGCATCCTTGCATCGGCGTGATGGGATTCGGAACTTGGGCGGCCGAGCGGTTCGGCTGAACCTGATTGCGTGCTCTTGGCTTATGCGAGATGCTTGAAGAGGCTCTTCCGGGCATCCTGGGCTGAATCGCTCAGCAGGCGACGCAGCTTCTCGGGGTCGGCGAGAACGGCCCTCACGTCGGAACTGGGGCGATCGGCATGCACCACTTGATTGCGCGTACGGCGAAGGAGAGACAGTCTTCCGGGAGCGAAGGGAGGGGCGGCAAGTTCATCGAGCGCGTTGAAGGCATCGTCCATCTTGACCTGATTTGCTTCCACCCCGAACCGACTGGCGAGCCCCAGCTGGTCGATCGCGCGGCGCCTGATCGATTCGCTGAGCATGAGTATTGCGCGCAGGTAGTCGCGACGCCGGAGGAACTCTTCGGCACGGAGGAATTCGCGATCGGCACGTGGAACTGGTGAACTGACACCGGCGGCGGAGCGCAAGAGTTCGGCCGTGGCCTCACCGATGCGATCGTGGGTCGTCCACGCTTCGTCGGCAACCACTCGATTTGAACGCAGGATGGATTCCGCCTCATCCACTCGCAAGAGTGAATCGAGCACGCTGGCTTCCCTTAAGGCGTCACGCATCCCGGGCGTTCCGATCCGCAGACCGCTCGCGCATTCGGCGGCGGCTTCGAGATCATCCGTCAGTGCGACCGATGCGAGCTGGGGGGTCACTTCCGCAAGCCGGGCGCTGCCGGCGAGCGAGACGGCGGGTGCAGGCGCACCGACGCCATCACGCTTGACCCACCCGCCGTACATGATGTCGGCGATCCGAATGTCCTTGATCCATCGCAATGCGCCGAGGGCGAGCGTCGCGTGGATCGGCATTGTGCGATAGCTATGGGTGACATCGAGGATGACTCGCGACCCACGGTCGAGGTTGTCGTACAGGCATCCGAAGATGGCGTCTGCGTGGTCGGTGACCGAACGCAGCCGTACTTCGGTGCCAAGCGGGTGACCGAACTGGCGCTCGAATTCGGACAGCAATGTGTTATCGACGCCTCCCCCGAGCACCGCCGACTTCGCTCGCTCAGCCCAAGCAGCGGCACGGTCAAACGTCCCCTCATCGGCTTCGATCGCCACCTCTGCCATCATCTGCCAGCCACTCGTCACTGTTCCCACGACCAGCCACCGATCCGGCTGAAGCTCGGGCTTTCCGGTCCGCTCCGCCTTCCACCGAAGGTGCTGCAGGGCAGCCCAGCCGAAGAACAGCGAACGCGCCTGGAATCCGCCGTCTTCGAAGAGGTAGTCGGTAGCTTCGTATTCGGAAGTGGCAGCGACGGAGGGGCCGCGTGTGCCGTGGGCCGGGCCTGCATGCGACTTCGAGGGGTTGCCGATGAAGGAAACGAGGGTGGTCATGGCTTGTTTGTCTGGCCGGAGGACAGGCGTTTGTCAGATTTTGTCTGACCTTGTTCCGATGCCCACGGAGGGTAACGCAGAGGAATTTCAGATCTCCGGGACGGTTATCGAGGATGTCTTTTCACTCGGATCGCGGTACATTGCGATCGGAGGATTTGCATTATGTCCGATCTGCGGGAGTTCGTGCGCCCAGACGCCAGGCCGTTGCCCGTCATCGTGCTGGCCGATGTCAGTGGCAGCATGGCCGCCGATGGAAAGATCGAGTCGCTGAATCGATCGTTGGATGCCATGATCCGGAGCTTCGCAGCCGAGGCTGAGGGGGTCGCGGAGATCCACGTCGCCGTGATCGGATTTGCCGATCGAGCGGAGCTGGTGGTGCCGCTTCAACCTGCCAAGTCTGTCGCGCTGAAGGCGCTGAGCGCGGGCGGCAGGACTGCCATGGGAGCGGCGCTTTCGATCACCGCCGACCTGGTTGAGAATCAGGAGGTGCTCCCGAGGCGGTCCTATCGGCCGACGATTGTGCTCGTCTCGGACGGTGCCCCGACGGACGACGTCACGGGACCAATCGCGCGGTTTCAGGGGGGCACCAGAGCTTCCAAGGCCGATCGGATGGCTCTGGCCATCGGTGCGGACGCGGACGAGATGATGCTCCGGAAATTCGTGAACGCCTCAGACGGCCAGGTCTATCGAGCGCAGGACGCCGCCAACATCCGATCGTTCTTCAAGTTTGTCACGATGAGCGTGTCGACGCGCACGCGAAGCGTCGATCCCAATCTGCTTCCGGCACTTCCAAGTCCGGGAGATCTGGATTTGCTCTGATGCCGGTCCGGGGAGAATGGTCCTGGATCGGATCCAGCGTTCGTGGTCCGCGCCATCGTGTGGAGGGCACCGCGAACCAGGACGCCTGGCGGGTGTGCTGCCGGAGCAGATTCTTCGCTGCTGTCGTGTGTGATGGGCTCGGCAGCCGGACACATTCGGGCTTTGGTGCTCGAGCTGCGTGCCGCGCGGTGGTCGCTGCTGCGGAATCCTGGAGCAGGGCGCACGGTGCTTCGACCGAAGCGCTGCTGCGTCTGATCCATGCGCAGTGGACGGTCGAGCTGGGTCAGCGCTCTCGCGAGGAGTGCGCGACAACCTGCCTCTTCGCGCTGTTCACAACTGACGGGCGTGGACTCCTCGGGCAGCTCGGGGACGGCCTCGTCTACCTCCGTTTGCACACAGGGGGTGCGATGGTGGTGAGTCGCTCGGCGCCAGGCGAGTTCACGAATGAGACGACCGGACTCGGCATCGCCACAAACTTGTCTGCGTGGTCAACCACGGAATTGTCAACCCTCGCGCACGGGGACTGTCTGATGATGGCAACCGACGGTGTGTCCGACGACCTCATTGAGGACCGGCGAGATGCGTTGCTTGATCATGCGGCGGTGCGATACCCGCCCAAGTCTGGCGACTCTGGCCGGGTGCTCGCGAGAGACCTTCGGAAGTGGCCAGTGGTCCGCCACACGGACGACAAGACGATTCTCTTTGCTTGGCATGGTGCCAGAGGAGTGCGATCATGACCAACAGCTCGCAGGGTTCGTATTTCGGCGGGACTTCCGGCAATTCGTCAGGGGTTGGCGGTGGTCACCCCGGGCCCGGTGCCGGCAAGGGAAGTCCGCAGGCGCGAGCGCGCGCAATGCGGGTTTCCGATGTTCAGGGCCACGAGCATGTACTCGTCTCCGAGATTGGCCGCGGCGGTCAGGGGCGGGTGTACCAGACAGAGAATCCTGAAATCGCCGTGAAATTGCTGTGCGATCGCGAGGGCAAGCCGCTCTCGGATGATGGCAGTGATGCGGAAGTGCAGCGGTCGATCGAGGATGTCTTGACGCTGCCCCTCGAAGGACTGCCGATCGCTTTGCCGATCGCGCCACTCGAGACACCGAGCGTCGGGTATGCGATGCGCATGCTGAAGGGGGTGGTGCCCATCTCGACGCTCTGGCGCGTGCCAGCGAGCGAGGGAGTTGCGGCGTTCTACATTCGCACCGGCGGCTTGCGGCGACGGCTTCTTCTCCTCGGTCGTCTCGCTGAGACCATGGCGCGCCTGCATGCGCTGCCCGCGGTGTATTCGGATCTATCGCCCAACAACGCGCTGATATCCGAGAGCACTGACCACGCGCGCATTTGGCTCATCGATGCGGACAACCTCCATGTGATCGGCGGCGAACGGAAGTTCGTGCACACGCCCGGTTTCGGGGCGCCCGAGGTCGTTCGAGGTGAGCAGCATGTGAGCACCCTGAGCGATTGCTATTCATTTGCGGTGCTTGCGCACATGGTTCTCCGGCTGACGCATCCCTACCTGGGTCAGCGCCTTCAGGACGCAGACTGGGCGGCGAGCGTTGACATGGAGCGGGAGGCGCATGAGGGGCGGCTGCCATGGGTCGATCACCCAACCGATGCTTCAAACAGACAGGTCGTCGGGTTGCCCTCTGAGGTTCTTGGCTCGGGCCGTCTCAACGCGTTGTTCCACAGGGCTTTCGTCGAGGGGCGAGATGACCCGGCGGTCCGGCCATCCATGGCGGAGTGGGCGCAGTTGCTCTACTTCGCCCACGACATGACGGCCGTTTGTCCGTCCTGCGGCGGAACATCATTCTGGAAGTCAGGAGCAAAGTGCTCGTTCTGTCCAGTTGCAGGTGGTGGTGTCGCCATCATCGATTCGCGCGTCTGGGTTCCGGAGTGCGATCAAGGTCTTGACGACCTCACCTACGGTCGTAAGGCCGCAGCAGCTACGGACGAATTCAAGCGCGAGCTGGACCCCGACCGCGAACCCGACACTCCCGGTAAGCCCGTCATGAGCACGGTGGTCTGGCGTAAGGTCGTCTCCGCTGGCGAGTCGGCGGAGGTGCCGGAAGCTTGTGTGAAGCCGGCCGAACTGGTGAATCTCCGGAATCCTGCGTTCGTGGTTCGCGTGGGCAAGAACACCCTGGTCATCGAGTGGAGTCCTGCAACGATAGGGAAGTACATGCTCGTTGGAACGGACGGGAAGTCTTCGACGATCAGTTCCGCACGCACTGAACTGCCGCTATCAAAGAAGTCCTCATATCTCGCGTACGTCCACTGCGGGCCGCTCACAGAGGCCCATCGATTGCTGTCGATTGCTTACTTCCCGGGGGCCGTGCATGGAGTTGGCTGATGTCCCGCTCGGAAGCGAGTCCTTTGGGACAGTGGCCGTCGACCTCTCAGAGGAGAATTCGGCGGCGCTGCGGTCGGGTCTCGAAATCGAGGTATTCGTCTCGCCCGAGGCTGACGAGTTGCTCATGCGCGTGGGTCAAGCCATCGTCATTCTCGACGAGGAGCATCGGTCCGCTGCCGCGCTGCGCGACGCGTGTCACGAAAACCTTCCGCGCGTGTCACGGATCGAGGACATCCGGCGGCAGGACGACCGTTTGGTTCTGTCGATTTCTACGCGATCGTTCTCGCGTGAAATTAGCCTCGACGCCGTCGACCTTGCGGTGACGGAGCAGCTCTTCGAGGACCTCGAGCGACACGTGGGCGTGGGCAGCACCCGGCGTCAGACCCTTGACTGGCTTGACCGGAACTTCCTGTCTAGAAGCCCGGCCAGGGACGCGCCAAGCCGCGCAGTCATCACGATCCCGGGTGGTCCGAAGGCACCGAACGACGACTCCGAGTTCGTCATTCATGGCAAGGTTGGGCGCGTCTGGGTCCGTCGCGCTCCGAGCGGCAGGAACGACGGTTCGATGGCATTGGTCGTGCAGAGATTCTCGAAGAAGGCGGCATCGCGATCCGATGTAGCTGTACTGCTTGGCGTTGGTCGGATCAAGTTTGAGGACTACACCTCGGCGGGAGTTCTGCGCGCGGAGCTGCAGGCACAAATAAACACCGTACGCCAGAGCGAAGCCAGCTTTCTTGGTGCTTGGGAGCGCTACGGCCGTGTCGAGCGAGACCAGCTTGCGGCCAAGTTGACAGCCGTCAACGTGCTGAGGTTCGAACGAATTGAGAGCTTGGGGGCAGGTAGATTCGCGCTGATTGTCGCGAGCGACGTGGCCTCGGAAGCGCTGGGCACCCTTGTAAAGGGCGATGAATTGCAGATTTCGGAAAGCCAGCCGTCGATTGCTGCACTCATGAAATCGCTCGAGCATGACGATGTCGCCGCAGAGTTGATGGAATCGGCTGCTGGCGAGGATTCGGGCAGTGATCTTGATGTGGATGCCGATGACGGAAGCGCCGTTGATGCCGTGGGCGCTCGCGGCAAGCGGGCCCCCGGCGCCGCCAGGGGCGCCGACGCCTGCTACGGCTCCGTCGAGGATGTCTCCAATGCTGGGATACGGGTCATCAAGATCCGCTGCGATGGGGAGTCGCGTCCTCCCGAATCTGGCTACGCGGTGTTCTCGATTCGCGGGGACAGGGTTGTGCACAAGCGAAGGAAGCAGGCGCTCCAGCGTCTGCTGCAGGCGAACGCAGGTATCCAGCAGCTTGCGCTGATGGTGGAGGGTGTTCCGGGGCGGCCGGTTGCGCGGCGAAAGGGGCGCGAGGATGGAGTAAGCGCGAATGTTCTGCGAAAAGTCTTTTCCGACCCTTCAGGTCGTACATGGCAGCCGACGGATGCGCAGCGCCAGGCGATCGAGGTCGCTCTGAACACGCCTGACATCGCCGTAATCCAGGGCCCACCCGGAACAGGCAAGACGACGGTCATGCGCGCGATCATCGAGCGAGTTCACGAGCTGAATTCGAAGCGCCCAGATCAGCGGGAGCGGCTGCTCGTCACGGGGTTTCAGCACGATGCCGTTGAAAATGCGATCGAGAAGCTCAGCGTCAATGACCTGCCGGCAATAAAGGTTGGCACGCGCCGCGATGCTGACTCACAGCAGGCGGACCTCCTGGACGAAGCGCGTCGGCTGGAGGAGTTCCGGGAACGGATCAGAGGTCGGGCGGTTGTTGGTGACTCGGGGCCACTCGCCGAACGCCTGAACTGGGTGGAGCGCATGCTCGTCACATACCGCCGTGCGCCTTCGGGCGCCGCGGAGAGTGCGGAGTTGTTGCGTGAGATGCGCCGGCGCTTGCACGCGGATCTTCCGGCCGAGTTCCTGAGCGAAATTGAAGCGACTGCTGTCGGAATTGAAATGGCTTCCCGTCGCGACAGCGAAGACGAAGACGCGCAGTTCCTTCGTCGCGCCGTTCGCGCCATTCGGACATGCGCTGCGTCTTTCGCCGACGACGGACCGGTCACTGCCAGGCGAGTTCTCGCCAGGCTGGGCCGGCATGGTCTCGGTGCCACAGAAAATCTGCGTGCCCTCGAAGTTGCAGCCTCGAGCGGCCATGCGCTACCGGAGGAACATCTCGCCGACCTCGCGAGGCTGAAGCGGCATCTCCTGCTCAAGGTTGTCGCGCGCGGAGTGTTCCAGGGACAGCCGCTGAGAAATGCAGAGTTCGAGGGGCTGCTTGAGGCGGTTGTTCAGCATCTGCGCGCCACCTACGCACGTTCAACTGACGGCGCAAGTCGGGCGGTCCATCGGTTCCTTGAGGATTTGCGCGACGACGATGTGCTTCGGGAGGCCATCGTGCAGTACACGCCTGTAGTGGCGGCAACCTGTCAGCAGTCCGTGTCGACACAGATGCTTCGCCACATCGGAGATGACGGATCCGGGGAGTTTGCCTACGACACCGTGCTGTGCGACGAGGCCGCTCGCGCGAACCCGCTTGATCTGCTGGTTCCGCTTTCATGTGCGAAGCGGCGAATCGTCCTCGTCGGTGATCATCGACAGCTGCCCCACATTGTCGACGATGTGATCGAGCAAAAGCTGCTTGAGGACGTTTCGTCGGACCCATCGCCTGATGGCCAGCAAGTGCGCGAAGTCATGCAGGCCGCGCTGCGGGAAAGTCTTTTCGAGCGTCTTTTCAACCAGCTGGCGGAGAAGTCGAGCCAGGATCTCGTGCCCCGCGTGGTGACGCTCGATGAGCAGTATCGCATGCATCCGAGGCTCGGGGAGTTTGTCAGCAAGGAGTTCTACCCGCCTGAGGAGCGATTCAAGTCTCCTCGTCCAGCCTCGGACTTCTACCACGGCATTCGTGGGTTGGAGGGTCGATGTGCCCATTGGCAAGACGTCCCGTTCGCGCAGCGCGGTGAGTCTCGAGACGGCACCAGCTGGAAACGCTCTGCCGAGGCCCGCGAGATTGCACGACTGCTGCGATCAATGCTTGACGATGGGGGAGCGCGCTCACTCAACTTCGGCGTGATCACGTTCTATCGTGCGCAAGTCCAGGAGATTCAACGAGCGCTGGTTGAGGCGGAGGTGATGATTCCGAGTGAGTCGGGGGCCGAGTTTCCTGACGCGTATGCGGACCGCGTTCGGATCGGGACGGTCGATCAGTTCCAGGGTCGAGAGTTCGATGTCGTGTTCCTGTCGCTGGTTCGGAGCAACCAGCAGCGCGACGGTACGGAGGAGGAGCAACGGCGGAGATATGGCCATCTCATGTCGGTGAATCGCCTTTGCGTCAGCATGAGCCGGCAGAAGCGCATGCTTGTGGTCGTTGGCGATGCGGAAATGGTTGCATCGGATGGGGCGCGCCGTGCGATTCCCCAACTCGTCGCTTTCAAGGCACTCGCCGAGCAGGATGCCGCAGACGCGAACCGGGGGCACACATGACCGAGGCCCTGGGTGTTTCCCGGCAGGTCTTCTGGATGGATGCGGACCCGTCGCCGGTGCGTTACATGCCCGGGCGAAGGATGTGGGTGCTCTGCCCGGCGATCGCCTACCAGATCTTCGTGTCGCGGTCGCCCAGTGGCGAATCGACGATCTTCGAGCAAGTTGTCATGAACCTTGCGCGGGCAGGCATCGTCGGCCCAGAAGACGTCTCGAAGCGATCTGGTCTTCCGATTGGGCTTGCCGGTGTCATCGTGCGAAAGCTTGAGCAGGATGGGTTGCTCGATGCGGATGGCCGGTGTACCGCAGGCGGCGCCCTTCATTCGGAATCAACCTCCCAGGAGGGCGATCCAACTGATCCATGCCTTGTTTTTCACGATCCCTTCCATGGTGCGCTGTGGCACCGTGTGGTGATGCGAGG
Source organism: Phycisphaerales bacterium (assembly GCA_044230125.1). Classification (GTDB taxonomy): domain Bacteria; phylum Planctomycetota; class Phycisphaerae; order Phycisphaerales; family SM1A02; genus UBA966. The sequence continues at coordinate 60,594 of JBGARR010000002.1, read as the reverse complement.
ATCCGTCCGAGCCCTGCCGCTGGGAGGTACGACTTCGGATGGCCGGGGCCTGAACAGAGTCGAACTTCCCGGTGACGCGGGTAGGCAGTTCACCGCCAACGCTCGGTTGCTACGCGCCCCGGCAGGTGTGCCTGCGTTTGTGCGTCACGTCCACGTCCAACACGCTGCCAGGCGGGCATCTGACGCGCTCCGTTCCTTCGATCAGAGACAACGGCAGGGGTCGGCGAGGTCGGCACATTTGCTTTCGGGCTTCATCTCGCGAATCCATGTTCCCGAGGGGTCGGCCGGGAGCCCGTGCTTGCTACTGACGTACGTGTTCGTTCCTGAGAAGCAGTTCACTCAGCGAGGATGGCTTGCTTGCGATCCATTCGGACTCGGCGTGAGCGATCGGATGGCAGCCTGTGTGGAACGCGCGGCGGAAGGCGACGCCACGCTCCGCAAAGAGCTCGACGCACTCGTGCAGAACGCATACGCGGTTACAAAGGACGCCGTAGTCGTAGAGGTTGCCGAGCGGGCAGCCGTAGCTCGGAAGCGTGTATCGGCTGAGATTGGTGCCGACTTCGAAACACTCGGTGAACTCGGTCAGCGGATCCTCGACGCCGAGATTGAGGCGGGCTTTGCACTCAGTCGCGGTGCCGTCGCGCGCGACAATGTTGCAAGCAAGGTGCATGCTGCGCTTGAGGAAGCCCTTTGCGTTCTCCAGGGAGAGTATGGAGTGGCCGTAGCCGTTCAGGAACTGTCGTACGAGGACGCGGACGAGAATGCGCGTCTGCTGTTGGATATCGCCCGGCGCATCGGATTCTCCATTGGCGCGCATGAGGGTGAGGTTGAGGCGCTTGTCACTCAGGGAATTGGTCCGCTCAGGGCAGTTGCATGCCATGACGGACGAGGCCTCGGGCGACAGGCAGCGGCAGCGCTGTTCGCAGCATCGCGAGATCGCGGCCACCCGTTGCACCATCTCGCAGCCCGATGGCCCGCAGCATTGGAGTTTCTTGCCGTGCTTGCAGGGACCCGCAATCGGCAGTCGCATGGCGGTGCTGCGCAGGCGCCCATTGCTGCCGGCGATGCGATCTCGGGCATGTACCGAATTGTCCGCGGGCTGTTCCCGAATCTGCGCGGCTCATCGGAAGTTCCCGTTGATCGGCTGACCTCTGATCAATGGGAAGGTCGGCTCCAGTATCGACTCCACATGGCGGCAGTCCGTCGCGTGCGCGAGCGCTACGGCTCCCGGTTGCGCGAGCATCAAGCATTGAATGAGCGCTTGGTCCTCATGCAGTTTCGTGCCGAATTGCTGGAGCGGATATCAGGAACTTCCTCGCCATGGACGGATGTTGCGGGCAGCACAACGGAGTTGCTTCGCGAGGGCGTTGCGGCGCTTGAGGTTGCGGTCGGCGAGTGCCTGTCCGTTGGTACTCGACCACGAATCGCAAGACGGACTGCTGGCGACGATGCCGAATCATGTACTTCTGCGGCCCTCGCGATCATTGCGGGTGGGCTCGGATTCGATCTTTGCACCGCGGGTCTCCCAGACGGGCTCTCAGGCGTGAAGCCATGGAAGGTGGAAAGAGCAATTCGCGAGACCCGAGGCGAGCTTGGGGCGCTCGTATTGGCGTGCATTCGGTCGGCGCGTGAAGACCAGCGGCATCCATTTCGGTCGCTGGCCGCAAACCGTCCAGCAACCTTGATCGAAATCGGAGAGGTGTTGGCGCTGCGCCAGCATGGAGACAGGCGACTCGCAAGCGGCGTCGATGCAGCGAAGATCGTCGAGGCGATACATCAGATCATCGAGGGGATTCTCGGGTCCCTGTACCTGAGTTACTGAGTTTGCGACCATAGAGGAGAAGCGAATGTCGAAGTCAAAGAGGCGACGTGAGGAAGAGGCAAGGCGTGCCAAGGAGGCCGCGGAACGTGCGGCGGTCGCAGCCATTCCGGCGGAGGGGGGCGAGGTTGCTCATGCAGCTGCACCGCAGACGCCTGCGCTCGACGAAATGGCGGCCCGCGAGGCGGCACTTGCGGCGCGGGAGGCGTTGATTTCGACGCGTGAGCTGGATGCCGATCGCGGGTTCACTGATCGGAACGCTACGCGCTTGCGAGAATTGGAGCAGCGTGAGGCCGCCGCGGGTGAGCGTGCCCTGGAATTGGATCGAAGAGAGGCTGCCTTCGAGGCGAAATGTGCTGAGGTCTCGGCGATGGCTGAGGCGCGCGAGACCGAGATTCAGAGAAAGGAAGCCGAGGCACTTGCCGGGGTCTCCAAGGCGAGATTGGACGCACTTGCGCCGATCGCCGCGAGACGGGAGGCATTGGTCGCGGAAATCGGTCGTCTTGAGGAGCAAGTCGGCAGCGATAGAGTCGAGGCGATCAAGCGTTCGAACGCTGAGCTTGAAACACAGCTGCAGGCAGCACGAAGCGGTCATCTGGGTGCACTCGTTGCGCTCGAGGCGGAACGTGACGCCGTGAGAAGTGCGATTGACACATTGCGCAACTCCATGAGTGAGCAGCGCGCAAAGGCAATCTCCGAACTAGAGGAGGAGCTCGCGGAATTGCGTCGGGCGCGTCTGGCCGAGGCCGAGCGGTTGGCCTCCAAGCGACTGCTGGAGGCGGATGAGGCGGCTGAATCGATTCGTGCCGGGCTGAAGCTTGCCGAGGCTGCCGCCGCAGAGCGAAGCTTGCTCGCAGAGTGCGCTCAAGTGAAGGCTGAGATGGAGTTGGCGATGATCGAGGAAGATCGGCAGGCTCTGCAGAAGCGAATCGACCATCGGGTTCAAGAGGCGGTGGCAATCGCGCGCATGGACCGGGAGGCATCAGAGAAGCGATGCGAAACGCTGAAGTCTCGCTTGGAAGCGATTGGCTCCGAGCGCGAAGCCATTGAAGAAATCAAGCGCAATCTGGGAGGCAAGTCCCCGGAAGCCTTGCTGAGCGAGCTCGACTCTTCGAGAAGGCGCATCAGCGAACTGGAGTCGAGCCTTGCGAGCCAGCCATCCGCAGCACTTGTTCAGGAGGCGGAGAAGACTCGACTCGAGCGCGATCAGCTTCGGCGCGACATCAGCGCCCGGGCAAAGGAGGTCGCGGAACTTCAGGCGCAGCGGCACAAGTGGCTGTTGAGCGTTTCTCAGCTAGAGGAGCAGCGTGGGCTTGCCGAAGCGATGAACCGCAGGCGCGAGACAGCTGAAGCCCAGCTCAAGCTGCTTGGGGACGAGGTGCAGCGGTTGGAAGCGCTTTACAAGCGCCCGTCGGTTCGTGAGGCTCGTGTAGGGGTCATTCACGAGCCGTTCGTGTCCTCTCCGGCTGCAGCGACTCTCAAGCCAAAGTCAGAGCTCGATTGGCTGGGTTCGATTTCACGAGGTTGCGAGGCATCCGGAATCGTCTTTCCGAAGCGACTCCTGTTCGCTTTTCATACCGCGCTCAAGACCGCGGAATGGTCGCCGCTTGCAGTCCTTGCAGGCGTGAGCGGTACGGGAAAGTCCGAGCTTCCGCGCCTGTACTCGCGATTCGGTGGAATCAACTTCCTCTCGGTGCCAGTGCAGCCAAACTGGGACAGCCCCCAATCGGTCTTTGGCTTCTTCAATTCGGTCGACAATAAATTCAACGCCACACCGCTCCTGCGGCTCCTCGCCCAGGCATCGCGCGAGCCAGGCAACAACAAGGGATTGAAGGACCAGCTTTCTCTTGTGTTGTTGGACGAGATGAATCTCGCGCACGTCGAGCTCTACTTCAGTGACATGCTCAGCAAGCTCGAGCAGCGACGTGGCGATTTGCGACTCCAGAACCTTGAGATCGATCTTGGGGCCGGCATGGAGAAGGAACTCATTCCGTTGGTTCCAAACGTGCTCTGGTGCGGCACGATGAACGAGGACGAGACAACCAAGTCCCTGTCCGACAAGGTTGTGGATCGCGGCAACGTGCTGGTGTTCCCGCGGCCGGAGAGGCTGAACCGCCGTCCGTCGCCGCGGCTCGCGCCGCTATCTGATCCACTTCCATGGACGGTTTGGGACACGTGGGTACAGAAGACTAGCCAGCTCTCTGAGGAATCGGTCACCCGGTACAAGTCCGTTCTCGAAGACATGAACCGGCATCTTGAGCAGGTGGGAAGGGCGATTGGGCATCGTGTCTGGCAATCGGTGGAGTCGTACATGGCGAACCACCCGGCCGTTTTGCATGCCAGACTGCAAGGCGATATGACGGAGTTGGGTCGAGCGGAGCGAGAGGCATTCGAGGATCAGTTGGTGCAGAAAGTCATGCCCAAGCTTCGCGGAATCGAGACACGCGGTGAAGCAAGGCGTCGATGCCTCGATCCGATTCGAGGGCTGATCACCGAACACGGTCCGAGTCTGGCGGCGGACTTCGAGCTTGCACTGTCGAGCGGCTTCGACACCTTCGCCTGGCGAAGCGCGAAGTACCTATCGGTTGGCGAGGCATGAATATGTCTGATTTGGATTGCAACGAGCCATACACTCGGGAAGCACCATCAACCGTTCCTGAGTTCGGGACGGGACGAGTGTCTGATCTGCGGCTGCCTGCCGTTGAGGCAGCGCAGCACGTTTTCGGCTTCGCTGGCCAGTTCGATCCACATCTCGGAACTCCGCTTTCGATGTCATTTCAGCAGGTGCTGTCCGGGGTCCGAGCTGCCATCGGATCCGGGAATCGCCCCCTTCCATTTGATCGGCTGCAGCAGATAGTTGATTTTGTATTGCCGTCGTTGCGGGAGGTACTTGAGCGGCCACGCCAGAGGATCCAGCGGGCGCATGTCGTGCAGCCGATTCATCGCGTGCGAGAGATGGATGCGAAATGCATGGACTGGCTGGGCCGGCAGCCGGGTCGCAACGTGAGGGAAAAGCTGGCTGGCAAGACCGGCGCGCTCGGCGTGCAGCGGGAGTTCTCGCCTGAGACCGAGGAGAACAGGCTCGTCGCCAAGTTGATTCGGATCCTGGAGCCGTTGCTGGAGGTGCGGATCGCAGAGATCGATCGTGGGGACTTCGATTTCCGTGATGAAGCGCTCGAGCGCCGCCTGCGCGAGTGTTCGCATCTTTGCCATCGAGCGATACGCCAATCGGTGTTCGGCGAGATTGACAGCCGCGCCCCAGTCCGTCCAAACAACGTGCTTCTTGGGGACCGAAGGTATTCGCGCATCTGGCGGGCATGGCGATGGCTGCGATTGCTGGAGCCCCAGCACCAAACTTTGCTTGAACGCAATTCTGAGCGATTTCTGACCGCTTCGTTTTGGTGCGTTGTGGCAGCCGTCGGCGGTTCCGCCGGAGTTTCTTTGTCTGACCGACCGTGCAGGTGCATTCCTGGGTGGGAGGAAGCGGACGACGGTTTTGGATTGATGCTCCTCCGCCATGATGAATCTGGCGAGAATCGCTGGACGACCGAACCCGCGGTGGGCGCGATCATTGAAGGTGATGAAACGCTGCAAACTGGGAGAATTTCAGTACTGACTCCGGCATCGGCGGCGAAGCCTCGCGCGGGGGTTCGCGACAGTGGTGGTCGAGTGTTTGGTTTCGGACCGTCGGCGCTTGACCCTTCGGTTCCATGGCATGAGCTTCAGATTGGGCAGGAGCTTGCATTTCGTTCCGCTGCGGGCGCTGAAATTCAGATGAAGGGGGCCCATGCCGCGAGCTTGATGGCCGACTGGGTCGGTCCACGGCGTCGACCGCGGACCATCTCGATCGCGCTTTGTGATGACACGATCAGCGTTGAGCAGTCGGCGCTCGTTGGAAGTGGGTTGCTCAACGCGGACAAGGACCAGTTGAGCGCCATCGCGGTCACTATCTCGAGTGACGTGGCGGGTCCCGCCGAGTGCGGAAGGGGGAATCCGATTCGGATTCGCTTGGGCGATTCCGTAGAGATCAATTCCTGCGCTGATATTGGTGGTCTCCGCAGCATCTCGGAAGCCGTCTGCTCACTTCTCGGCTTGCGGCCTGCTTCCGCTCCGGCGCACGCGGTGCGCCATTCCGGATCGATTGCGACGAGTATCGGCATCGATCTTGGGGCAGCACTTCCTCGCGCTGCGGCCGCAGGAGAGGTGTTCACGCCCGACGCGGGCTTCTACCTCGCGAGCTTTGCCGACGTGGGCGGACGGGAAGACGGAACCGACCAGCCTCGGAATGAGTTTCTCGCTGGTTCGGTGCGATCCCCCTGCGATGTGCTTTCAGGTGGTGTGCAGGTCGTCACGCTGGCGAGTGTCCTCCAAAGCGGGGAGGTGCCAGAGTCGTTCTCCGCAGTGTTTGCCGCGTTGGCGCGATCGATCGATGGTGAGATCAAGGGATTCCCAGCCGCAGGCAAGGCGTTTGCTGTTCCTGACTCGGTGGATGAGTTCTCGCAGTCAGGTGTCCGTGCTGCGATCAGCGGCGCCGTTGGTGAGATCTCACCGATCTGGAGGACGGCTGCGACGGTCCTGGGGTGGCAGTGTTCCGGCGAGTTTCTGCAGTCCGGCGTCAAGCCGAACGATGTTGTGATTGCGCTTGATCCGTGTTCTGACGAGCTTGCTGTAGCAGTGTTGTCAGCGCGATATGACGCTGCACTCGAGCGAGCGATACCGAGCTCGCGCGGGCTATTTTGGGAGCGAAGGCCGCCATGCATGCCCGAAGATTTGCCGGGCGATCTCGCAGCATTGATGCGTGGGCTCACTTCTCGCGAAATGTTGTCGCAGTATCTCGCCGAGAGCCTCGCGCCCGCGGTGGCGCAGGGTCTTCTTGCCGAAAACGAGGCGCAGTCCGCTGCATGGCTCGTCGAACTTGGCGTGGTAGAGAGAGTCTTGGCCGATGGAGCTCCTGCGGTTGTTCCGCTTGGTTTCCCAACGTGTGATTATGCGCTTGCCATCGAGTCGAATCGCGATCGCTGGGAGAAGTTCCTGGGAGAATGGGCGGATCGATTGGCGTCGCTTCTGCCGGCGCTGCGGGCCAACGAGCTCTTCGCAGATCTTCTGAGCGACGCACGGGGGAAGACGGGCGCCGTGCATCTCCTTGTCGCGGGAAGTCCTTACGGGATCACTCCGGTTCGGGCAGATGTTCTCAATCCAGTGAGCCGTGCATGCGAGCGATCCGGGTGGAAGCTGCACTCGCTTCAGGCCTCATCCGGAATTGCATCGCTTGGCGCGTCTGAATTCGCCAGGCGACGGATGTCGCGCCAGATGGCTTGGGTTGATTGGCTTCCCGAGCTCTACCTCGAGGTGGTGCAAGACGGGACGTTCACCGACTTTGAGCTGATGAAGGAACAGATCGCTGCGGATGTCGCCTTTGGTCGCGAAGCAGTGTTCTCCATTGCGAGCAACCTGCAGATCCCGGAGGGTGAATCGCGAGTGAGCTTTCCGCTCTTCGAGGGCAGGTCGCGGCGTCGAAAGCATGACGCGTGGCTCGAGTCTCCTTCGTTCCCGCTCGCCGAACCGATGGCTGCGACGCTTCGGTTGGTCTATCGATTCGGACAGGAGAATCCCTACTCGCTCGAGGTCGCGCCGGTTGGCCGTGGGAAGGCAGTCCCGATCAGGGTGCAGTTTGCGCCGCGCCGCACCCCCGTCTCCGAGATTCCAGAGTTCCCACAGCCGCGGCGTTGGTCCCATCCGGAGCTTCTGCTTCTGATTCAGCACCTGAAGGACCAGGCGGATCGCTTCCCCGCGGATTGCGAACGGTTCGTCGCAGGGGCATGGCGTCCAGCGCGATTGCAGCCCGAAGACACGTTCGACAAGGCAATCGTTCGCAGGCTCATCAAGCCACTTCGCGGGCTTTGGGACGAGGGGCGACGGGTGGAGGATGCCCCAATCCTTGTTCGTAGTGCATTCGCTGAGATTGCTGGGTGGCTCGATCGGCTGTGTGAGTTACCCGGCTCACAGAACTTCGCGGTTGCCAGATCGGCGCAGCGACTCTTGTCGATGTTTCATGCAGATGCAGGTCCAGACCTTGTCGACGTCGTAGTGCATCGCCTGCTTCACGAGCGGGATGCCTGGCAGAGATTCGAATACATCCGAATGGCGGGGTATCTGATCGGTGACGCCACCGAGCGGCGGGAGCGATTACTTCTCGCACTACTGGATTGCGTGGATGAAGCCCTGGATGCCGCAGTGGGCGGGGATCGCGCTTTCGCAGGCCTTGACGCTTGTCGATCGATGTCGCTCAAGTCGCTCAGCACCGCGATCTGGCGGCATCCGCAGGTCGTCCCGCAGCTATTCACCGTCCGGCCTGATTTCCCGGCGCGCTTCATTCGAGGAAGCGACGCGCTTCTGCGTAGATCTGAATCGGATGCGCAGCGAAGCGATGGAATTCGGATGGGGCCGCCGAAGGCAAGAGCGGTGCTTCAAACCTTGCTCGGGCTACTTCGAGGGCGCATGTTCCCAAGTCAAGCGGGCGCGATAGATCCAATCCTTTTGGCTGGATCACCAGAGCTGGTTCGGCTCTCTCGATCGTGCCTTCGAACGGATGCCCGCTTGATTGACCTCGGGATGCCCATTCGCTCCCTCATTCGGTTCGAGCGAGGAGAGGGCGGGCACAGCGTTGAAGGGCACCTGGAGCGAACCTCTGAGCTCGGGATCGTGCTCCGGCACTATCTGACCGGGGATGACACCTGCCTCGTCCGCATCGTCGGTGTCGATGACGAGGCGGATTCATGACATGCGCCACGGTGTCCGTGCCGCCGGTTCCGGTACCGGTGACACCGGTGACAACCTCCCGAAACAAACTCGATCCTGCCCGTCAGCTCCTCCGTTGGGCCAAGAGCATGCGTTCGTGTCAGGGAGGACCCGTGGCCGCCCAGGGCGCCCGCCCGCTGGCCCCGCGCCACCCGCCCGGGAAGCCGCCACGTTGCCCCGTGTGCCCTCCGCTGCGCCCAGCCCGCCCGACGCCCGTCCCGCCGCTCTCGCGCCTCGTGGCCCCCGTCCGCGCCCACCTCGCCGCCCGCACCTCCCGCCCCGTGTGCCGCTTTCTGCGCCGCTTTCGCCTCACCCCGCGAAACCCTCGGGAAACAGCAGTGGGTTCGAATCCCTCTCCGCCCACTGAAGAAGAACGCACGTGGTTGTGTTCGCTCGCATCGAGCGGCACAACCACGCTGCGTTTGGGGCTTGCGCGAACGTGAAACGAAGCAGTGCGAACCCGGGCGGTGGGTGCTGTGTCGCTCTGTGCGCCGCTTTGGGGGCGATGTGCATCGCCATTTGCATTGCTTCGGTGGGGGCAGCTTCGTCGCCTTTAGTGCCGATGAGCGTCGTCCCGCAGTTGGCCGTCCTCGACCACCTTGACGGCTGCCACCTCACCGTCGCTTCGCCGGATTTGGATCTCCAGGCGCTGTCCATGCGAGAACCAGCTTGCCTGCGGAATCATCTCGACAAGCTGCTGGACGGTGCGCGATCGATCGACCGATTTGCGCCAGAAGGTGCCATCCCACCTGAAGCCGCGGGCCTTTAGGCGTATTGTTCGGCGCTTACTTGTCGCTTCGGCGGCCGGTGCCACCCCTGATCGCCACCTCGAAGTGCGCGTCCCGCGTCTGCAGGTAGTGCTTCGCCGCGACCATCGGGCTGTGTCCGAGCCACTTCGCGACCAAGTGGGCGGGCAGGGCCTCGGCCCAGTCGGTGGCGCAGCTGGCGCGCATGTTGTGGAAGAGGCGCAGCTAGGGCTCGTAGCCCGCGCGGGCGACCAGGCGAGCTCAGTGCCGCGGATCGGCGTCCCTGAGTTGGCCCCCTGCAGCGATCATGTCAGCGGCAATCTCGCCCTTGCTTGGCCGGATCACCTTCGCGTCCTTGCGACGCAGATAGCTCCGCAGCGCCCACCCCGGTCGACCGGGCCGGTGCGATTTCGGACCTCAATCAGGGTCTGGTCCGCGAAGTCTCGGCGGCAACCGACATCCCGGACGCTCTGCGGGGCGGCACTGGCGCGCTGCCCAGTATCCGGACATCCGCAACGTCCGCCACTTGCCCAATCGGCCCGGTTTGCTTGCGTGCGCGAGCGCCCGTTTCGACAGTGGTGTTGCCATGACTACTCAACCCGCCGCTCGTTCAGGGCAGGACCCGAGGCCCATCCGTTCTCGGATCGAGGTGCTTTCGCGACGGTCTGTGCGTCGGGCGTGCACCGTCGCAGCGCTCCTGCTCTCGCTGACCATCCCGGGTATCGAGAGCACGGCAGAGTCGGCACCGCCGTATCGCATTCCACCGAAGCAGAAGGTGGTGAAGCCCAAGGCGGCGAAGCCGGCGAAGGCACCCAAGACATCTGCGAAGTCGGCCGCGGCGGCAAAGGCGGCCGCCGCCGCGAAGGCGAAGGCCGCTGCGAAAGCGAAGGCCGCCGCGAAAGCGAAGGCCGCCGCCGCTGCGGCCGCCGCCGCCGCTGCTGCAAACGCCGCCGCGGCGCCCGCCCCGCCCGCCGCGCCGCCCGCACCGCCCGCAGTCGTGTGGGCCCTCGCCACCTTCAAGCCGCTGACCGGGTCGCGACTCTCGCTGGCCAACACGGCGACTGCGTCTTTCCAGGCGACAAGCGACACGCAGCTGGTGCAGCGGTACATCGATTCGAAGCCCGAGCGCCGGCTGTACGTGCGCAGCTACGACCGCGACCTGATGGCCGCGTTCGAGCATGCGATCGCCACCGGTGACCAGGCGCGCCTTGCGTCCGTCGAGCGCGCGCTGCGCGCTTCGCTGGGCGACATGGTGACCAAGAGCCCGCTGGCGCTCTCGGGAATGATCACGACGCGCGGAAGCATGGACCAGATCAACTTCGATGCGCGCGATGCATGCCTGCACCTGGCCATGCTCTACCGGGTGACCGGCGACAAGGCTCACGCCGACCGCGCGGCCGCGATCCTGGCGCGCTTCGCATCGCTGATCCCGAACTGGCCGATCTGGGCCCCTTACTACGGGCCGCAGGCAAACAAGACCAGCATGAGCCAGAGCAACCCTGCGACCTTCCAGCAGGAGTTCGCCGCTGGCCTCTGGGGCGACTGGATCTACATGGACCTGGTGATGGGCACCCCGCTGGTGCAGGCGTACGCATACATCCAGCCCGCCGGCTCGACCAAGGCGCTGAATGCCGATGTCGCCATCAACGCGATGTTCGACCTGCACATCGCAACGCAGCGCAAGTACAACCCCGGTCCTGACTTCAGCAACATGGATGCCTTCCGCATCCGCGGCTTCATGGACTTCGGCCGCCTGCTGCTGGATCCGGAGCTGGTGCACGAGGGCGTCCGTCACCTGCAGAACATGTATCGCGTGGGCTACTACGCCGACGGCTGGTGGCACGAGGGGGCGACCAGCTATCACCTGGACCTGCAGAACGGCCTGCGCGCGATCGCCAACGATCTGCTGAAGGGCTACAGCGACCCCACCGGGTTCACCTGCGCCTTCGACGGCACCCGCTACGACAACATTGACCTGGCTGCGATGGTCCAGCGGCCCATGGAGCGCGGCGAGACGGTGATCCGCCGCCTGGTGCTGCCGGACCAGACGCTGCTTGCGACCAACGACACGCAATGGCCCGAACTCGCGCCGGTGGGGCTGGCGCCTCCTACCAGCTCCTACCTCTTCGGGTCGGTGGGACAGGGGTCGCTGATCAGCGGCAGCGGCGACGGATTCTCCATGGCCACGCTGATGTGGGGCGGTACCGGCAGCCATGCGCACTTCGACGCGCTGAACCTGAATCTCTTCGCCAAGGGCGTCGAGGCGATCAGCGAGACCCAGTACCGCGCTGAGACCGGCTCCAATTCCACGCGTGAATGGCACCAGTCGACGGCAGCGCATGCGACCGTCGTCGTGGATGGCGTCAACCAAGGCCCGACCGGTGCGCACGGCACCCACCGCCGCGAGAAGACGCCGGCGGACGCGATCCCCGGCGTTCCCGACTGGCCGTGGCGCTGGAGCTCCTGCGCCGCAAACGACTCCGGCTCGCTGCGCCTCTTCAACACCGGCTTCTCCAAAGTTCAGGTGATGGAGGCCGAGGCGGTCCGTTCGTACGACATGGTCGCGGGAGTCACTCGCTACCAGCGGACCATGGCGCTGGTGCGGATCGACGCGTACGACAGCTATGTCGTCGACATCTTCCGTGTGAAGGGCGGGACCACCCACGACTACATGCTGCACTCCGCCCTGCAGATGGTGCAGACGCTGCAGGTCTCGCCGACGCTCTCCGCGATGCCCGGCACCGTCCACGGCTACATCGGAAACCTTCGCGGGGCGGCCGTCGACGGCAATTGGCTCGCCGCCTTCCAGCTAGGGAACGACGTGAGACTGCTGACCTACATGGCGGGCGCCCCTGGCACCACCGTGATGGCAGGCGACGCCCCGGCGATGCGCCGCAACGGAACTGCTCCCTTTCTGATGGTGCGCCGCACCGGCGGGGACAGCACCTTCGTGGCGGTCCACCATGTGGTGCGGGGCAACGTGCCCAAGGTGCAGAGCATCGAGCTGCTCCCCACCGACTCGCCCGAGTGCGTCGCCGTCAAGGTCCATGTCGGTGACCGCACCGACACGATCATTTCCAACACCAACCGCACCCAGACCTACACCGTCGACGGCAGCATCCAGGTGCGCGCGCTCTTTGCGCACCTGGCCACCGCTGCGCAGCCCTCGCAGAACTGGGAGTTTATGGTCGACGGCAACCTGCTGCACACCCAGCGCACATTGATCGACGGCGAGGTCTCGTACCAAGGCTCGATCTCCGCCACGCGCAGCATCGAGGCGGGGCAGGGCGCCAATGGCTTTGTGCTCGGCGCGGCCATCCCCCCGGGCACCCTGGTGGACGGCCTCCCGATCATCGTGAACCAGGCGGGCCAGATGTCCTCTGCGCACCGCGTCACCGGACTGGGCACCAGCGGCGGCCAGCCCGCCGTGATGATCTCCGAGGACCCGGGCTTCGCCATCCAGTCCGGTATCGTGAAGCAGACCTACTTCCCCTGCTGGGGCTTCCCCGGACAGGCCAGCTTCCGAGTTCCCGGCACGGCGCTCATGCAGCCTGCCACCGGCGGCGCGTGGACGCTGGTGCAGACTGGTGCCGCGCAGGGCGCGCTCGCGGGTGGCTCTCCTCCGCCTGGGCAGTGAGCCAGGCGAGCGGTTGTGGGCTTCGCACCGTAGCCGCACTGGAACGAACGTCATGCACGACTCCGAGAACTCGATCACCGGAATCATCGAGGCGTACAAGGCCGCCGTCTACGACAAGGATCTCGCAGCATTCATGCGGTTGTATGACCCGCAGGTCCGCGTGTTCGACGCCTGGGGAGTCTGGTCCTACGAGGGAGCTGCATCCTGGCAACGAGCCGTCGAGGGATGGTTCAAGTCGCTGGGATCCGAGCGCGTGCAGGTCACGTTTGACGAGGTCGCCCAATCCGCGGCAGGAGAGATTGCCTTCATGAGCGCGATCGTCACCTACGCGAGCGTATCGGCCGAAGGCGCGCAACTGCGTGCCATGCAAAACCGCCTGACTTGGGGCATCGAGACCGGTGGAGCCGGAATGCGCATCATTCACGAGCACACCTCGGCGCCGATCGGATTCGACGACCAAAAGGCCATACTGTGCCGGGTCGCGGGCGCCTGAGGGGAGCGTGGGTGTCGATCCGTTTCGGGCTCAGCTTGCCGCGTGCGACGCCACGCTTTCGCTGGACGGCAATCGCTTGCGGAGTCAGCCCCCAGGCCGCGCGCCTGCGCCGCCGGGTGAGGGTCGCTTCGCAGCGAGGCTCGCACGGGCCAGCTCCAGCGCCTTCTCCAGCGCTTGGTCCGCCGGGACTTCGACGTCGGGCGTGACGCCAGTGCCTTCCCAGTTGGTCCCGGTGATGGGGTTGTGCGCGCGCATGTACGGGACGCGCAGCGCGAACCCCTCGCCGATGCGCTCGCGGCGGACCGGATGCGCGCCGCCGCCCGTGACCTCGCCCACGATCGTGGCGCGCTTGAGCGCCTTCAGGTTGTAGCTGAACTCCTCGGCACCGGAGAAGGTGCGATTGCTGGTCAGGACGAAGATGGGGGTGCTGGCACTGAAGCGGGGGCCCGGGAAGTCAGCGAGCGTGGCGAACTCCTCGACCACCGTTCCATCGCGGTCCATCATCTGGTTGAGCAGGGTGGGCTGGTCGAAGAGGCTGCTGGTGAGGAACCGGATCATCTCGGGGCTGCCGCCGCCATTCTGACGCAGGTCGAAGACCATCGCGTCGCAGTGCGACACAAACCGGAGCGCCGCAAGCGCGGTCTCCTTGGCCGCATCGTCGGGCAGGAAGATGTCGAACTTGATGTACCCGATGTTCCCCGCGAGGCGTTCCACCTTGCGAAACCCATAGTTTTCGCGGGCCATCTCCTCCTGGCTCGGCCCGGCGATCGATTGCCGCTGGTCGGGCTCCGGGGGAGGCTGCACCGCCATGCCGATGTGCTTGTCGTGGCTGACTGCTAGGAAGTCGGCGGTCACGGCGCGCGCCAGCGCGATGTCGTCTTTGGAGTCGTCGTAGCCCCCGGCCTTCAGTTTCTCGCGCACCGTTGCGGCCATTTTTGCGCCCGTTTCGGGGAAGACGTACCCGGATTCCATTGCCTTCGCGGCACCTTCGACCGCTGCGGCGCGCTCGACAGCAGTCAGCGCCCGCGGCTGGCTGCCGAACGTGGTGACCTCGATGAAGTCGAGCTTGGTTGCATCGCCCTTGGCGGGCACGAAGTGCATCTCGACGGCGGCACCCTTCGAGCCTTTCAGCAGCGCTCTGAAGGAGCCGTCGCCGGCGGGCTTGATGCCTTCGACCACCAGCGTCCCGAAGTTCGCGCGCATCTCCTTGATCCGCGACGCGCGCTCGGCCGCACCGGTCTCCTTGAGCTTCGCCGCGACGCGGTAGTCCTGCTCGAACTTGACCAGCGCGGCGTCGGCGCCGTCATTGAAGGCGGCAAGGTAGGCCGCGGCGATCTTGCCCGCGGGAGTGTCGGGGAGCTTGGCCTGGTCCCCCGGCGGGGTGGAGCCCAGGATTGCGAGCAGCGCGAGCGCAGCGTGGTGCATGAGCGGTGTCATGGTGTCTCTCCAGGAAAGTTGGGAAGCGGTGCTGGTCAGGGGCCGGAAGCGAGTATAGTACGATTCGTACTATAGCCAACAATGGAGTGGGTCAAGACCCAGAAAGAGGCCGGAATTCGGATGAAAAAGAAGCCGCTCAGCGAACTGGAGGCCTTTGTGCTCGGGCTGATCTGGCAGGGGGGGCCCTGCTCGCCCTATGACATCCGGCGCCAGATGCAGCGCTCGCCCTCCACCCAATGGAGCGCCAGCGCGGGTGCGATCTATCCGCTGGTGGGGAAGCTGGAGCGGCACAAGCTGGTGCAGCGCAAGGCGGATCCCGCCGACCAGCGTCGCAGGCAGCTCTATCGGGTGACTGCCGCGGGCCGGAAGGCGCTCGCGGAATGGCTCGGGCCGCCGCTGGCGCCTGAGGCGGTGACGGTGACCTACGACCCGCTGCGAACGCGGGTGCGCTTCCTGGCTGCACTGCCGGCCGCGAAACGCAGGGCATGGGTGCTGGCCGCCGCCGAGGCGCTTCAGGAGGTGGAGCGCCGCGTGCGGGCGTGGCAGGAACACGACGCGACCGACGAGGCCTTCGCGCAGTTCCTGACCCGGAACGCGGAGCTCGAGCTTGGTGCGAGGCGCCAGTGGATTGCCGAAGTCGGCGAATTCGTGGCCGGCAAGCCTGCGAAACGGCCCGGGTCCGGCGCCCGGCGTCCGGTGCGAAGACCATGACGCGGGGTTTCGCCTGACGATGTACTGCTTCAAGCCTCAGTGGCGATCCGGAACCGCACGCGCGTGCCGCGCGAATGAGATTGTGGAATGGATCGCCACCCGGCGACACGGTGCACAGATGCTCGCAACGGCACTCAGCATGAAACCAGGGAGCGGGAACCCAGTCGGCGGGCACTCCGCCAGCGGCGCTGCGCGTTGCACGTGCCACGCGGTCCGGGGACGCGGATTCACCATCGTCGAGGTGCTCGTGGTGATTGTCGCCATCGTCATTCTTCTCGGGCTGCTGCTCCCCGCGCTTCGAACAGGATGCGGCTCCCGCGTGGCCAGGGACTCCCTTCAGATCAGGCAGGTGCATCAGGGACTGGTCGTCGCGGGGGCCGACCGCAATGGCCGCTTCCCGCTTCCGGGCGAGTCCGTGCTTCGGGACGGGAGCGGTGGGGACGCTGGGTTTGATGAGTCCGCCAATGACCACGCAAACCTCTACGGGCTCCTCATCGCCCAGGGGTACACGACCCCGCAGATACTGGTGTCGCCGCTTGAGACCAGCGGGAAGGTGTCGGTGTGCTGCAATTACGACATGAAGCGCATCAACCCGGCCATCGGCCGCCGCTGGGACGATTCGCCGACCGGCTTCAAGGTGGATCTGGCGGTGCAATCGAACACGTCGTACTCCACGATGCCGCTTGATCCCACTGCGCGCCGTCGCGGTCAATGGCTCAACTCGGGCGATTCGGGCTTTGCCCTCCTGGGCGACCGCGGTCCGCGCGGCGGCGCCACCACGGGCAGCGACTACACCAAATCAGAGACGCTCAAGATTCATCCGGGCCATGCGGGGTGGAGCGGGAGCATCTGCTTCAACGACAACCACACGGTATTGCTGGAGGAGATGACGCCCTCGCGCCTTCGCCCGCTTGCGCAGCCGTTGTGCCCCGGCGCACCGACTGGCTCCCGAGACAATCTCTTCCGGAACGACACCGGCTGCGCAGGCTCGGCAGACAAGGTGGTGGACTCATGGCTGATCGTCCAAGTCCGATCGGCCAATGCGAAGGCTGATGGCCAGGAGACGATCTCCACCTGGGACGGCGCCGGCTTCGCCAGTTGGGATTGAAGGCTGCGCTGGCCCCTCCAGGCCTTCGGCCGCCGGCCCCAAGCGAGCGCGCGCCCCGGGAAGCGGCGTCCGGGACATCCCGGCCATGTCAGTGGAGCGCCTGCAGGCGTGAGAAGGGCTCTTCGGGCAGCAAATACAGATAAAAAGTTCTTTAGTTCTTGCTTTTGGGTCCAGGCGTGCCACGATGTGGGTTCCTCGGTCTCGAGTTGTGCAGGGACGCTGTGGCGGCGGTGCTCGCGGGAGCGGCCGCGGGCCACAGGGGGACTCTGCCGCGCGGCGTGCGCGGCTGCTCGTGTCTGTTTCCAACTCTTGGGAGGTCCAAAAATGAAGATGGGAATCCTTGTCGCTTCCACCGTCGCGGCAGCCGCGGTCGCCACCGTTGCCAGCGCTGACTTCGCCTTCGGCAACCAGATTGCGATCATCGGATCGGCTTGGTCCGCTTCCGGCAGCCAGACCACTTGGGGCGGCGGCTACCAGCTGGGTATCGATGCCGCCTTCGACGCCTCCAGCGGCCAGCCGTGGTTCGTCGGTGTCAGCTCGCAGGTGGTGAATCCGAACAAGGTGGTCTTCTCGATCGACTTCAGCCACTTTGACATCGCGACGAACACCTTTTACACGATCGACCTTTCCGGCCTGAAGTCGGACGGCTCGATTGCCAGCGTCACGGTCTCGCAGGGCTTTGCCTTCATCTCCGACAACGGCAACAGCATCGGATGGGATGGCGGCGGCGATGGTGTCCTGGCGGACCCCAAGGTCTTCATCACCGTCGAACAGGTGCCGGCTCCCGCCTCGATCGCACTGCTCGGCGCAGCGGGCCTCATCGGCGGCCGGCGCCGTCGCGGCAGCTGAGGCGCGCCGGGCCCAGCCTGGCGTGTTCTGACACCATGGTCCTTCCGACTGCTCCGTCCATCGTGGACGGAGCGGTCGCGCATTGGCGGCTGTGCACGCGCGGGCCGCGCTTGCCTTCGGCAATGCTCGCCATTGCCACCGGCGCGCCCCCGGGAGCGGGCACCTTTCCGCGCTTTCATGCTGCGGGGCGGAAGGCCCCGCCCTTTGCGGAAGGGGCGCTCCGACACCTGTTTCACGACCATTTCTCGGCAGCGCGAACCGCTTGGCGCGGCCCCGCGCACAGCCATCGCAGATCGTTGACAGCACATCTGGGTTGCCCTAGCATCCGCGATCCGGCCCTCCGGCTCGTGCCCGACGGCCACTGACTACTACCGGAGCAGCATTCATGAGATGGAACCTTGTTCTCGTCCCCGTCGGCATGGCGATCGGTCTTGGCATCGCGGGTTGCGCAAGCACCCAGTCCGAGGCCAAGACGGCTGAGCAGCCCAAGGCCGCCGCCGCGGCGCCGAAGGCAGCCCCCGCAGCAGCGGCAGCTCCCAAGCAGGGGCCGAAGCCCGCAGTGCGTGGCGAGGACGAGCGCTGGTCCTACTTCCCGGGCGAGGAGACGGGCCCCGATCAGCCGAAGCCGGCTGGCGACAACTGGAACCGCGCCTCGATGTACTACCCGACCGGTGATCGCGGCTCCAGCGTGATCCTGATCGAGCGCATGTCGCCCGCCGAGGTCCGCTCCGGCCAGGAGTACGACTACCTGATGCGGGTCACCAACCTGACCAACATGGACCTGAAGCAGGTCATGGTGCATGACAACTGCGCCACCAACTACACCTATGTGTCGTCGACCCCCGCTGCGATGGGCAAGCCCGCCGAGCCGCTGACCTGGGACCTGGGCGACATGGGCCCGAAGGCGAGCAAGGAGATCCGCGTCAAGGGCAAGGCCGCTGCTGGTGGCCCGGTGACCAACTGCGCCACCGTCACCTACAACACGATCCTCTGCACCAGCACGCTGGTGCTCGACCCCGCCCTGAAGGTCGCGATCGCGGGCCCCTCGGAAGCTTCCGCCTGCGACAACGTCTGCTACGTCTACACCGTCACCAACACGGGCACGGGCGTCGCCCGCGACGTGAAGGTCAGCTACGCGCTCCCCGCTGGCTGGGTCTCCGACGCGCAGGGCAGCAGCTTTGACGCCGGCACGCTGGCCGTCGGGCAGAGCAAGGAGTTCAAGGTCTGCGCCAAGCCCAACAAGACCGGCGCGGTCAGCAACACCGTCTCGGCCGCCGCTGCTGGTGGCTTGACCGCGGCGGGCAACACCGTCCAGACCGCGATCAAGGCCCCGGTGCTGGCGATCACCGCCGAGTGCCCCGGTGGCACGACGCTGATCGGTCGCGAGATGACCTTCAAGTTCACCGTGAAGAACACCGGCGACATGGCGTCGGCGGGCACGATGGTCACCGCTCCGGTGCCATCGAACGCCACCTTCGCGCGCGCCGACAACGGCGGCGCAGCGGCCGCTGGCAAGGTCTCTTGGAACCTGGGCTCGCTGGCCGCGGGCGCCGCGAAGACCGTCACGATGACCTTGCGCAACACCGGTGCCGGCAACGTGCAGGTCTCGGCCGCGGCGACCGGCGGATGTGCCGCCACCGTGCAGGCCAACTGCAGCAGCAGCGTCATGGGCGTGCCCGACATCGGCACGCGCCTCGAGGACGACAAGGGCGTCGTGATGGTGGGCGATACGCACACCTTCACCTACACCGTCAAGAACCAGGGCCAGGTGGACCTGACCAACGTGACGGTCGCCGCCGAGATGGACCCCGGCCTGGACTTCGTCAGCACCGACTGGCCCGCGGGCGCACAGGCTGCCGGTACCAAGGCCACCTGGAAGGTGGGCACCATCCGTGCCGGCGAGCAGAAGACCTTCCGGATCATCTGCAAGGGCAGCAAGACCGGCGAGCTGGTGATCCAGTGCACCACCACCTCGGACCAGACGCCCCGCGGCGTCCGCAATGACGAGCAGGTCAACTACATCGAGCGCTAATCCGTATCGCACCGCAGGGTGCGCCACGGTCCAAGAATCGAGATGGGGCGGCAGGTCGCAGGACCTGCCGCCCCTTTCCGTTATCAGCGAAGTGACGCCCCTTTTTCGGCTTGAATCCGGCACCCCTGCGTTATCGTTTTGCGATGCTCAAGAATCAGTCGTTTCGTTCGTGGGCGCCTCGCGCATTCCCCCTGGCTGGACTCCTTGCTGTCGTGGGCACCGCATCCGCGGGCGCCGTGTCCAACGGGATCATCGGGCACTGGACCTTTGACGAGATGCGCGGCGGCATTGCGTACGACAGCTCGGGATACGGGAGCGACGGCACGATCATCGGCGCCACATGGACCACGGGGATCGCGGGCGGCGCGCTGAGCTTCGATGGGGCGGGCAACTACGTGAATTGCGGCAACGCGGCGATCCTGAATCCCGCGAACGCGATCACGGTCTCGGCGTGGTGGAAGCCCACGGTCTCCTTCGGCGGCTCGGGGAACGACCCGATCGTGGACAAGGGCTATTACTTCCACGGCGCGCCCTACTACCAGTACCACCTTGGCGTCACGGGCGACTTGTACGGCGTCTCGCAGGCCAGCGTCGGCTTCTCGGTGGCGCCCGTGGGCGGCCCGACGACACCGGCGCACACGTGGTCGGTGGGCAACTGGTACCTGGTGACGGGCACCTACGACGGCGTCAGCGTGCGCGTCTACGTCAACGGCAACCTGATGGTGCAGGCGGCGGGCAGCGGCGCGATGGTCGACTATGGCATGCCGGTGCTGATCGGCAAGTTCGCCAACCTGCCATATTCCCTGGCGGGCATCATCGACGACGTGCAGATGTACGACCGCGCGCTGACCTGCACCGAGGTGCAGTTCCTCTTCGACCATCCTGGCGCAGAGGTCATCGGCGTCGACAATCCCGCGGACCTGGATGGCGATGGCGTGGTGGGCGGCGCGGACCTGGGCATCCTGCTGGGCCACTGGGGCGCTTGCCCGGCGGGCGCCTGTGCCGGCGACCTGGACTGCAGCGGCGGCGTCGATGGCTCGGATCTTGGCGTGCTGCTGGGTTCCTGGGGCGGTTGACGCCGGGTGCCTTGCGCGCGAGGGCGCGGCGCACGCACCGGTAGACTGCATCGATGCGGCCAAGTGGGGGCCGCGGCGGATGATTTTGGCATGACCACCGTCGCAAAAACCCGGACCACCACGGCGCTCCTCAACGGGCTGCACGACGCCGGCAACGATGCTGCCTGGCGCGAGTTGCTCGATCGTTGCCAGCCGATCATGCGCGCGACGGCCGCCCGCATGGGGCTCTCGGGTGCCGACGCGGACGACGTGGTGCAGACGGCGATGGTGACCTTCATCGATTCGTACCGCCGGGGGCAGTACGACCGCACGCGCGGCCGCTTGAGCGGGTACCTGATCACCATCCTGCGCTCGCGCGCGATCGAGCTGATGCGCAGCGCGGGCCGCCGCCGCGAGACGCAGGGGGGGCAGGCAATGGAGAACCTGCCCAATGAAGACGATCTTGCGCAGCTCTGGGACGAGGCGAGGCAGAAGCAGATCCTGGAGATCGGCATCCAGGAGCTGCGCGACCAAGGCGCCGACGAGCGGATGCTGCATGCCTTTGAGCTCTACGGGCTGCGTTCCGTGGACGTGAAGGAGGTCTCTGCGCAGCTGTGCATGACGCGCGAGGAGATCTACAACGCGAAGTACCGCATCGCCAAGCGGCTGCAGCCCATCGTGGCGCAGCTGGACGAGATCTACGAGGATCTCTGAGCATGGGCGCTCCGTGCCTGGAGGTCGGTGCACTTGAATCGATCGTCCGGGGCGAGGCGCCGGGGGCGTGCGCGGCCGAGCACCTGCGGACCTGTTCCGCGTGCCGCGCGCGGCTTGGCGAGATGCGCCAGAGCGAGGCGTTCCTGGACAGGTTCGTGGCGTCGCAGGGGGTGCGCTCCTCCTCGCGCAGCGTCGATGGGGAGCCCGATCCGGAGCCGCGCCTTGCCGACGAGATTCCCGGCTACACCGTCGAGAGGCTGGTCGGATCGGGAGGGCAGGGGTTCGTCTACCGCGCGCGGCAGCTTGGGACGGGGCGTGCGGTCGCGATCAAGGTGCCGCACGCCGGCGCGCTGCGGAAGCTGGCGCGTCGCTTCCGCTTCGAGCGCGAGATCGAGCTGACCGCCAGGCTGGACCACCCAGGCATCGTCCGAGTGCTCTGCGCCTGCGAGCTGGCGGACGGGCGGGTCGGGTGCGTCATGGAGTTCATCGAGGGCGTCCCGATTGACGAGTGGGCGGCGGAGGCGCGCGCGGCTGGCGCGGCGGGCGTGCGCCAGGTGGTCACGGCGATCGCTGCAGTGGCCGATGCAGTGGCCTATGCGCACCAGCGCGCGGTGATGCACCGCGACCTGAAGCCGAGCAACGTGATCGTCGGCGCGGATGGACGGCCACGGGTGCTTGATTTCGGCCTGGCGAAGGCCGTCGGCCAGGACTCGGGGTCGTTCGCGACGATGACGGGCGCGTTCGCGGGCACGCTTGCCTACTCCGCGCCGGAGCAGGTGAGCGGCGACCGCGACTCGACCGATGTCCGCACCGATGTGCACGGGCTTGGGCTGCTGCTCTACAGCGCGCTTTCGGGGCGGCTTCCCTATGACGAATCCGCCTCCACGATGCGGATGCTGCACCTGATCCGCGAGGGGCCGGTGGTGCCATTGGCGTCGACTTGCCCGGCGGCGGGCGCAGAGCTTGATGCGATCACCATGCGCGCGCTGCAGATCGACCCGGCGCGGCGCTACCAGTCGGCAGCGGCGTTGCGCGATGACCTTCGCAGGTGGCTCGAGGGTGCACCGGTCCAAGCCCGTTCGGACAGCAGTTGGTACCTGATCCGGAAGATGGCGTGGCGGCATCGGGTGGGCGTGGCGATCTGCGCGGCGTCGTTGATGGCGGCCGGCTTGATCGTTGCACTGGCGTGGAGCGCGCAGCACGCGGCCGCGCGCGCCGATCTTGCCGCGGCGGTGCGCGATGCGCGCGCGCGGGAGTCGCACTGGTCGACGCTGGCGGATGCGCGCGGGGTCGCGCGCGAGGACAACTTTGAGCTTGGCGAAACAGCCGCATGGGATGCACTGCTGGGCGCCGACGATGCGCTGGTGCGGGCTGGGGTCGAGGGCCCGCCCGCGACGGGGGCGCTGCCCACGAGCCCTGCCTACTGGGCGCTCTGGGAGATGTATCAGCGGACGCCGGTCGTTTCCTCGATTCCAGGGGAGTCGGCAGGGCCGGCAGCGTTCTGTGGAGGAGATGAACAGCTGCTGGTGGTGCGCACCGGCTCAATCGAGCGATGGGACTGGCGAAGCACGAAGATGAATGATCTGCTGGGGCTTCCCAGTGACACAAGCGTCAGCGCGGTCCGCAGGAGCCCGATCTGGGGGATGCGTGTCGCGCTCTTGCTGGAACGGCAGATCGCCCTGGCCGACATCGAGCACCACACGATCGAGCGCATTGGCGAGGGCACCTATGGCTTGGCCCGGGTCTGGAAAGATCGCCTCGTCGCCGTATCGGCGGCAGCGGGGCAGCCGCAGGCACTGGAGATCTGGGATGTCTCGGTGGCACCGGCGGTTCGGCTTGCCAGGCACCTGTCGGACACGGGATGCGCGATGGTCGTGTGCACGCCCGACGGTGCGCATCTCGTCTCGCTGGAGTTCACGGGCGGGCTGCGCATCTTCGATGCGCAGACGGGGGCGGCGCTCGGCATCGTGGATCCGCGTGAAGGGGAGAAGCGAATCTTCATCTATCCAGATGCAAGGGGCGGGTCCATCGTGGTGATGACCAACAAGGGAACGGAGCGTCTGACGATTTCGAGCGATGGCACGCTGATTCTGCGACCGGAACCGACGGATCCTGCCGCGAGCAACGTGCGCGAGTCCATCACTTCGGGCAACCGCCGCCGCTACGCCCTTTGGACCGGGCGCTCCGAGATCTCGATTGGAACGGTCGCGGACGCAAGCTCCCAGGCGACTCCGCTTGCGACGCTGCGGGGGTCGCCGCCCGCGCTCTCCGGAGATGCGCGATACCTGGCGCTGGCCCTCGTCACCTCCAAGCGCATGGCGGTGCTGGACCTGGAGTGGCCCGGGGTCCGATCGATCTCCCAGCCCGCCCCCGTCGGTCCGAATGGCCAGGCGACCGCCTTCAAGGTGCTCTTTTCTGAGCGCAGCGACCAGATCTACGTCGGTGGGATGGACGGTGCCTTGCGGAGGGCTTCGGTGCGCGATGCGACGCCGAGGGTTCTGCTGGCACAAGCGGCGGAGCGCGGAGTGTGCACCCTTGCTGCGTGCGGAGAGGATCTCTTTGTCGGCGGGCATGACCTGGGTGGCGGCGATGCCCAGCTCGTCCGTGTGCGCGATGGGGCCCCGCGCGCGGTGCGACCCGGGGCGTCAGTCCGCTATTCAGGACTCGTCGTTGCGCCGGGAGAGGCGCTCTGGTCGCTCTCCGCGGACGGGTGGGTGCGCAGGTACGACGCGCCGGACTGGACGCTCACCGCAGAGCGGCGCCCGATGGCTGTTCCAAACGTCTGGGACTGCCGGGCGATGGTGCGTCTTGCTGGGCGAGGACTGCTGCTGATCGGCCGCTCGGAACCCGGTCTGCTGCTGGTTGACGAGCGCACGCTCCAGCAGGTGGGTGCCGAAGTGGCGACTCCTTCGATTCGAGACGTCGCTGCTTGCCCGACGGACCCCAACCTGGTGGCATCGGCGCATGATGATGGCACGGTGCGCCTGTGGCGCCTGTCCGGGGATGCCGTTCCGGTGATCACTCCGCTGGGCATCGTCGGCACGCACTCCGGGCCGTGCTTTTGCATCGCGTTTCATCCGGGCGGGCGGGTGCTCGCCAGCGGCGGCGGCTCGCCCGAGGCGCAGGACGTGCGCATCTGGGACATCTCAGAGCGCCGTCCGCTGGCGTCGATGGGGCTCTTCGCGGCGGGCGTCTTCGATATCGAGTTCAGCGGCGACGGCCGGTGGCTTGCCGCGTGCGGGGAAGTCGACCAGGTACATCCCGAGCTGGGCGGGCAGGCGTTCCTGATCGACATGGAAGCGCCGAACAGGTGCATGGCGGGGAACCTGCCCTACCACCTGGACCGGCGGGAGCGGAAGGGTGAGCTTCCGAACCCCATTGCAGCGGACTGGCGAACGTGGTTGGCGAGTTGGACGGGTGCGGAGTAGGGGAGCCCGCGCGGAAGCCGCGGAAGCGGGTGTCACTTCGGTGCGGCGCCCGGTGCAGGATGGGGCTGCTCCGGCAGCTCGGCCTGACCTGCGCCCAGCACCGCCCAGCGCACGGGTTCGCGAAGGACGGCCACCACCTGGCAGTGGCCTGGTATCGCGAATCTGGGGAGCTCGATGGTCGCTGACACGGCGCCGTCGGGGCCCAGCGGCAGCGACTGCAACGTGCGGACCACGCGATCGTGCTTCAGTGCCTTGCCTGCGTTCTCGCCGCTGCGGACCTCGGAGACGAGGCCGCTCTCGACCAGCATGATGTCCAGCAGCGCGCCTGCGATCGGGTCTTCCTCGCGCGCGGGTGAGGCTTTCGCGGAAACGTTTAGCGTGCGTGCTGCCCCCGCGGCGGCAGATGCCCACTGTGCATTCACCGCAACGCCTGCCTTCGGCATGGTGGCCAGTGCCTTGGCGGTCTCGCTGCTTGCGCGCGCCGCATCGGAGCCGACGAACTGCGCCGAGCCGTTGATGATCATCTGCGGCGTGTACAGGTCGCTGATGCCGAGCTTCTGTGCGTAATCGCGCTGGCGCTGCGATGCCTGTGCGGAGGCGAATCGGTCCTTCCAGCCCAGGGCATCCCAGTAGTCGACATGGAACGCAAGCACGATGGTGCGCGTGGCGGTGGTCTGCGCGGCGCTCCTTGCGATGGTGCTGGCGAGCTTGTCCGCCGAAGGACAGGAACTGCACCCCTCGCTGGTGAAGAGTTCGACGACGCAGAGCGGCGTGGTCGCGGCCTGCGGTGGGGGCGGTGCGGGGGGCGCAGTCAGAGTGGGCGGCGCGGGCGGAACCGGTGGTGCGGACTCCACCGGTGCTGCGGGCGTGGCAGCTGGGGCGGGCGCGGGCTGGGGCAATGCCTGGTTCCCAGCGGGAGCGCGGGCGCACTCAGCGGCCAGAACGAGCATGGCAAGCAGAAGCATGCGATGGATGGTAGATGAGTCACACCGGATTGATTCGCCAACTCGCAGCTCGAGCAACCGGGGCCATCTGCCCATGCGCAGGCGGGCGTTACGATCGCCGGCATGGACAATCAAGGCGCTCGTGTTCCGACTGGGTCCTTCCGGCGCTTCGGCAGGGCATGGCCTGCCGGGCGGAGTGCATCATTGCTGGCCCTGGCGATGGCGACGGCCTCGTATGCCGCCGAGGCAGTGACTCTGCATGTCTCGCCGGGCGGGTCAGACGCGAACAACGGCATGACCGTCGCGCAGGCGCTTGCTTCGCCGGCGGGCGCCCGCGATCGGGTGCGCGCATTGCGCACCGGGGATCGAGCGGGTGCTCCGGTGCATGTGCTCTTTCACGCGGGCGTGTACGGGCTGGCTGAGACGTTCGTGCTGGAACCGCGTGACGGCGGCACCGCTGAGGCACCCGTGGTGTACGAAGCCGCTGCAGGTGAGCGCGTGGTCTGGAGCGGCGGAACGCGGCTGGATGCGTTCAGCGACGACGGGGACGGTACATGGTCGTGCGCGCTTCCCGCGTGGGCAGCAGCGGGTGAAGCCCCCGCCTTCCGGTCGCTGTGGATCGCGGATGGGCGGGGGGCGTGGGCGGGGCACCCTGAACCTGGGCACTTCCTGCACATCGAATCGATTCCGGAGTCCGATCGCGGCGCGAAATGGACGGACGGGCCGCGAGCGTTCACCTATGCGCCCGCTGATGCAGCGATCTGGGAGCGTGTCGCGCCGGGCGCTGAGGTGGTGACCTTCACGCGCTGGGTCGACACGCACTTGCGCGTTGCTGCAATCGACCGCTCCGCGCGCATCGTGCGCTTCACCAGCCCGAATACCTTCGAGCTGCAGCCGGGGGATCTGTATCGGATCGAGGGCGCGCCCGGCTTGTTGGACGCCCCGGGCGAGTGGTGTACGGGTGCCGAGGGCCGCCTGCGGCTTCGCGCCGCTGCTGCCCCGGCGGCCGTCGTGGCACCGCGGCTTTCGACGCTGCTGCGCATTGCGGGCGACGCAGCAGGGGGGCACCTGGTCGAGCATGTCACGTTCCGCGGCATCGCGTTCGAGCATGCGCGCTGGTGGTTCGACGCCGGAAGCGCCGTCACGTGGCCATCCAAGGACGTCATCGGGTTTGTGCAGGCAGCCTTTGGTGCCCCAGGGGCGATTGTCGCTGACGGCGCGCGGCACCTCTCCGTCGAGGAATGCCAGGTGGCGCACGTGGAGGCATACGGCATTGAGCTGCGCGCGGGCTGCACCGGGTGCGCGATCCGTCGCTGCATCCTTCGCGACCTTGGTGCGGGTGGCGTCAAGATCGGAACGCCGGCGATCGCAGCGCCTTCGCTCGTGACGCAGGGCAACACGGTCGAGGACTGCACCATCGCCGATGGCGGCCGCATTCACCACCAGGCGGTGGGCATCTGGATCGGGCAGAGCGGCGGCAACCACATCGCGCACAACCTGATCCGCGACTTCGACTACACCGGCATCTCGATCGGCTGGACCTGGGGATACGGGCCATCGCAGGCGATCGGCAACATCGTGGAGTGGAACGAAGTGTGCAACCTGGGCGCGCGCGCGCGCAACGCAGAGCCGCCGCTGGGCGACATGGCGGGGATCTACACGCTGGGAACGCAGGCGGATGCAGCGGTGCACACCACCATCCGTCGCAACTACTTCCACGACATTGCGGGTCGGAGCATCGCCTGGGGGATCTACTTTGACGAGGGATCCACCGGCATCGTGGCCGAGGAGAACGTGGTGCTGCGCACGACGCACGGCTCCTTTCACCAGCACTACGGACGCGACAACACGATGCGCAACAACATCTTGCTCCTTGGTCGCGACGCGCAGCTCTGGCGCACTCGGCGTGAGGAGCACAACTCCTTCACGCTGGAACGCAACATCGTGGTGCGTGCCACGGGCGCCTTGCTGCAGGGGGACTGGTCAGGTGGCTTCGTGAGCCGCGGGAACGTCTTCTGGAGCCTGGATGGGAAAGTGGTCTTCCCGGGCGGCGCGACGCTGGATGCGTGGGCGCGACAGGCAGGCGACCAGGGATCGGTGGTGGCGGATCCGCACGCCATGCCCGACTCCAGCACGCCGTGGACGCTTGGGGCTGGGAGCGGCGCGGCGGTGGTCGGGTTCGTGCCCTTCGACCTGACGGGGGTGGGGCCGCGGCCGAAGTGAACAGCGGCGCAGGCAGGGGGAGCGTGGCTGCTGCGCCGCGCGCTACGCGGTCGCGGCCAGCCCGGTGAGCCCGGCGAAGGTAATGCGGTTGCGCCCCGCCTGCTTGGCGCGCAGCAGCGCTGCATCGGCGTCGTTCAGCCGCTCGGCGAAATCGTCCTTGGGATCGCAGTCCGAGATGCCGAAGCTGGCGGTCACCGCGGGGACGGTGCCCGAGCCGGTGCCATCCTGGATGGCTTGGCGCAGGCGCTCGACGATCGGCCGCGCCAACTCCAGGTCGGTCTCCGGCAGCATGATCACGAACTCCTCGCCGCCCCAGCGTGCCACGATGTCGGTCGGGCGGAGCGAGTCCAGCATGATGCGGCTGAAGAGGCGCAGGACGCGGTCGCCCGTCTCGTGGCCGTGGGTATCGTTCAGGCGCTTGAAGTGATCGATGTCCGCATAGACGATGCAGAATGTCGTGTTGGAGGCTTGCAGCTGCTGCACCATGTCCTCGGCGCTGCGGCGGTTGAGCAGCCCGGTCAGCGCGTCCTTCGTCGCCTGGTCCTCGGACTGGCTGAAGGCGCGGATCACGCCGATGCGCTCGCCCGCCTTGGCGGCGATGACCGAGAGGCGCGCGATCTCGTCGTGCTTCAGCGGGGCGCCGTCGGGGGTCACCGCGTGCAGGACGCCGACGTGCTGGCCGGTGATCGTGATGGGCACGCAGGTGGCGGAGCATGCGCCGGAGGCGCGCTTGCGCAGGTGCGGGCATGCGTCGAATTCGTCGCTGCTCCGGAAGGTGACCTCGAAGCCGCGCCGGATGGCAGGGCAGCCGGAGGGGGTGCGCACGCTGCAGAGGGGCGAGCAGGACTCGGCGCGCGCGGTCGCGGCGGCCTCGTGCAGGTGCGCACGGCTCGAGTCGGCCACCAGCACGGTGGCGGGCAGGTCCGGGTGGATGCGCTCGATGATGTCCTCGATCAGGCTCATTGCCTCGGTCTCGGACTGCACCATCCCCAGGGCGTCGGTGATGCGGGCGTCGAATTCCTGGCGTTCCTGCGCGGCGGCGGCGGTGCGCTGCTGCTCGCGCACCGTGCGGGCCATGAAGACCGTCAGTGCACAGCCCGCAAGCGCGGCGAGCCCGATCAGGGTGAATGCCTCGTTGCGGATCGAGGAGACGGTGGTGCGCGTGATCTCGGCGCGCGCTTCGAGCGCGGGGCGCAGTTCGTTCTCGGTGTAGGCGCCAAGCTGGTGCTCGGCGGCGACGAACTTCGCCGACATCTCGGCCAGGCCAGCGCCGGACTCCGCTGATGCGGGCAGGCTTGCCTGCGTGGTGGCGAACTCGCGCGCCGAGCGGTGCCATGAAGCGGAGGCGTCGTAGACCGGCGCGAATGCCGTCTTGAGCGCGGGATCTGCGATCGTTTCGGAGAGCTTTGCGAGCCCGGTCTCGATCTCCCAGAGTTGCTTGCTGAGCAGCTGGGCGTGTTCGGCGCGCGCGGCGGGCTCCTGGTCGGTGGCCAGGTCATGGCAGGTGGCCTGCGCCTGCATGATCTGGCCACGCACCGACGAGACCGCCAGCGTCAGGGGCAGCTGGCGATCGGTGAACTCAGCGGTGGAACGGCCAATGCCCGCGAGGCGGACATGCAGCCCGAGCGCCAGCAGGCCTCCGAGGACGAGCCACACCACGCCCAGCAAGATCATTCGGGAGTGCATTCTCATGGAAGCCACAAGATTGCATTGGGACGGTGCTGCCGCAAGCGACCGAATTGGAGGTGGGTGCGTGCTCTTCCGCCTGTGCTGCTGGTGCCGCCGAGGAGGGGCCGCAGGGGTGTGTGGGAGGTCGGTAATCACCCTTCTACTGGCGCAGGCAGGACTTCCACCAGTGCAGGCAGCGCTCCAGCCAGGGCAGGCAGAACTCCCGCCGGGGCTGGCAGGACCTCGCGGGGAGCCGCCGCTTTAGGCGCCATGAACGGCGACAACGCACCGCCGTACGCTGATGCTTCGCCTGCATCCGGACCACAACGATGAAGCCAGCCATCTCACTCGCGTTCGCCCTCGCCGCCTGCGCTCTTGCGCTGCCCGCATGCTCCACCACGGAGCGTTCCACCGGTGGCGCCGCAGGAACCGCACCGGACGCGGAGTTCAAGACGCTGATGGACGGGTACTACAAGTCATGGACGGTGCAAGGGGGAAACAATGCCCAGGTCTCTGGCACGGCCAGCAAGTACTTCGCGAAGAACGCCGACCTGGTCTTCTTCGACCTCGCGCCGATGCAGTACCACGGCTGGGCGGAGTACCAGGCCGGCGTGAACAAGCACTTCATCGATGAAGTGGAGAGCTGCATGCTGGTGCCCAACGACGATCTCCGCGTCACCCGCCACGGCTCGGTCGCCTGGACCACGGACACCCTTCGAGTCAAGGGAAAGATGAAGGCCGGTACGCCCATCGACATCGCCGCGCGCCACACCGCCATCTGGGAGAAGCAGGGCGGCAGCTGGGTGATCGTCCACGAGCATCTCTCGGCGCCGCTGCATTGATGGGGCCGGGCGCCAACGATTCATGAACCTGTTCTGAGTGGCCGCGCATCGCATTCGCACATGAATGCTTTGCCCGCTCTTTGCTCCACCGTTGCGCGGTATTCACGCGCATGCGGGATCGTGCCGCTTCAGCACCGGACGCCCGCGTCGGACGCCCGGCAACTGAAGTCTTGCCTTGCCATGGAGCACGAAACTATGAACCATTGCGTCATCACACTTGGTGGATCCCTCGCGATCGCGCTGGCCTGCGGCGTCAGCGCTCAGTCCGTCAGCCAGTCGCCTACTTCGTCGGCCAGTCCGTACGTTCGCCCCCTCCAGGGCGGTCCGGCCGTCGACGTCGTCTCCTTCCTGACCGTCGGTGACTCGGTCAACCTGGGCGCGGATGGCGTCACGCCGTACCGAATGGTCGGCCTCCCGGACGGCCTGGGCGCCTATGACAACGGCGACGGAACGATGACCCTGCTGGTCGCCCAGGAGCTCACCTCGACTGCGGGCGGCGTGCGGCACGCCCACCAGCCTGCGGGATTCGCGGGCGGCGCCTTCGTCAGCCGCTGGGTCATCCGCACCGCGCCCGGCGCCGACTTCCTGCGCGTGGTCGACGGCCAGGATCTGATGACATCGGTCGCAACGGTGTCGAATGGCACCGGCGGCTCGCTCTTCAACTTCAATCGCTTCTGCTCCGCGGACCTGGCCGACAGCTCCGCGTACTTCAACCCGGCGACCGGCCGCGGCACGACTGAGCGCATCTTCCTGGCGGGCGAAGAGGGCGGCGCGGGCGGTCGCGTCATCGCCACCGGTGTCGTCGAGCGCAAGGGGTACGAGCTTCCTGCCTTCAATCCGCTCCTGGGCGGCTGGGAGAACGCCCTGGCGCGTCCGCTGCAGAGCGACACGACCGTGGTCATGGCCACCTCGGATGGCGGCGAGAACCGCGTCTTCATCTACGTCGGCACCAAGCAGGACACCGGCAACCTGGTGGAGCGCGCGGGCCTGATGAATGGCGCCGGCTACGGCGTGCAGGTGCAGCTTGATGGGGTGAACGTCGGCGCCGAGTCACGCGACTTCTGCTTCGCCGCATCGGGCGCGGCGGCGTACTCGGCCCGCTTCGCCTTCACGCCCGGGGCATCGGGCACCAAGTTCCTGCGTCCGGAGGACGGCGCGTGGGATGTGGCGCATCCCAACGACTTCTACTTCGTCACCACGGATCGCATCGACACCACCGAGATTGGCGGCACGCAGGTGGCACGCAGCCGCCTCTTCCGGATGCGCTTCGACGATGCGAGCAACCCCCTCGCAGGCGGCACCATCGAGGCGCTGCTGACCGGCACCGAGGGACAGAACATGCTGGACAACATGTGCGTGTTCAGCGATGCCTCCGGCGGGACGCGGATCCTCTGCCAGGAAGACCCCGGCAACTCGGTGCACAACGCCAAGACCTGGCTCTACACGGTGGCGAACGACTCGATGATCAAGGTTCTTGAGTCTGATCCGGCACGCTTCGGCGACCTGACGCTGCCGGCGACGGCGCCCTTCAACGTGGACGAGGAGAACTCGGGCGTGATCGACGCGCGCGAGATTCTTGGCTTGGGCTGGTTCATCGGGACGGCGCAGTCGCACTATGGGATCGCGGGCGAACTGGTCGAGGGCGGACAGCTCTACGCCTTCTACCTGCCCATGGCGATCAACGGCTGCAGCGCGGACATCGGCCTGCCGCTGGATGGCATCGTGGACGGCCGCGACCTGGGCGCGCTCCTGGGCAACTGGGGCAACGCTGGGACCGGCGACCTGGACTCCAACGGCACCGTCGACGGCGCCGACCTGGGCCTCCTGCTGGGGGCGTGGGGCGCTTGCGGGCAGTGACGCAACGCGGTTGATTCCGCCCACGTTTCAGGGAGCCCCCGGACGGCCACCACCGTCCGGGGGTTTCCTGCCACCTGCGGGCAGCGGGGGAGTTTCAGGCGGAATCCAGTTGCGCCGGTGATCATCTAGTGTACTATGACACTAGAACACCATGGCGCTGCCCTTCCTGGTCAACCCCGCGGCCTCCGTCCCGATCTTCCGGCAGATCGCGGATGGGCTTCGGGCGGCGATCGGCAGGGGGTCGTACCCGCCGGGCAGCCTGCTGCCCAGCGTCCGGGCGCTGGCCGAGGAACTTGGCGTCAATCCGAACACCGTCCACAAGGCGGTCGCCGAGCTCGAGCGGGATGGGTTCATCGCGGCTGATCGTGGCCGTGGCATGGTGGTGCAGGCGGGCACACGGGTGCAAGCGCGCGCTTCTGGGGAAGATGCGGTGATGCTGCAGTTGGGCGAGGCAGTCCGGATGGCTGCCGCCGCGGGGATTTCGGACGATCGATTCGAGCTGCTTGTACGCCGCGCTCAACGCGCACAGGGGCGTGCGCAGGTGCAGGGGGCACGATGATGGCGAGAACAGCGGAACAGAGGGTCTCAGTGGCGCACGAATTGGCATCCGCTCCGGAACGCGGCGACGGGCCGGTTGCCGCGCCGACGGCAGTGCCGTTGGGGCTCGAATGCCGTGAGCTGGCACTTGCCTTCGGGCGCATCCGCGCGCTCGATGGGCTGACGCTTTCGGTTGCTCCAGGCGAGTCCGTGGGCATCGTCGGGCGCAACGGCGCGGGCAAGAGCACGCTCTTCCGCTGCATCATTGGTGCCGAAACGCCCGATGCGGGCACGGTGCAGGTGACCCCGGCGCTCGACCGCCTGGCGTTCCTTGCCAGGACGGGTTTCGTTCCCGACACGCTCTCGGCATATGACTGGATGCGATCGGAGGATGCCATCGAGTATGTCGCGCGGCTGCAGCCCGCATTCGACCGGGCGTGGAGCATGGAACTGTGCGCGCTCCTGGGGATCGATCGAGGCAGGCGCGTTCGCGACCTCTCCCGCGGCGGACAGGCGCGGCTGGCGTTCGTGCTCGGCCTGTCGCACCGGCCGGACCTGGTGCTGCTGGACGAGCCGCTCCTCGGGGTGGATGCGGTGACGCACGACGCGGTGCTCGAGCTGCTGGCGCGGATGCGGGCGACGCAGGGGTGCACGATGCTGGTCGCCTCGCACCAGCTTGGCGACCTGGCCAGGCTGACGGACCGGATCGTCATCCTCGATCGGGGACGGTTGGTCGAGAGCATTCCGACGGACGAGCTGGTGATGGGCACCAAGCGCCTGGTCGTCCGCGGGGCGCCGGAGGCATGGAGCCCGCCGTTCGATGCGATCCTGACCAGGAGGCAGGGCGAGGCGATCGTGGTCACGATTCGCGAGGGGCACTGCACAGGTGGGGAACGATACGGCGCCACTGACGCCGATCGTGCAGTCGAGCATTCGGGCGCCGATGCACGTGCTTCCATCGCGGCGATCGTCGCCGCGCATCCTGGCGCCACGGTGGAGCTCATCGATCTGTCCATCAACGAGGCCTGCGCGGACCGACTCCGCGCCCTGGAGGTGCAGCCATGACCGCGATCGCACAGCGACAGTCGAGTCGACGCAGCCCGCTGCCGACGCTGTTCATGAAGGACCTGCGCCTGGCGCGGGCGGTGCTGCTGCCGGCGGTTGCGATCCTTGCTGTGGCTGGTCTGTTTCTTGCGGCAGCGCCCATGCTCGGCGACGACGTGATGCGTTTGCTCGGGATCCGCATGTCGGCCTCCATCGCAGAGCGACTGGTGCTGTTAACACCGATTTATGCGCTCGCGGCCTTCCTTGTCCCGGCATGGGTTGCCGTGTGCCTCGCGCTCGGGGACTCGGACCACGGTGCGGCCATGCTCGCGGTCAGCCTGCCCGTCACGAACAGCCAGATCTGGAAGTCGAAGGTAGCAGTCTCGCTGTTCGTGGTGGGGGCAATACTGGTGGGCGCATGCCTTCTGATCTCGGAAGTGTTGGCTCAGGAAGTCATTGGCCCTCTTGACCTTCGCTCTGGGATGAATCCCCTCAGAACCCTGCAGACAGGCGCTGCTTCCTCCGCGGTCGCCGGGCTGCTCGGCGTCGCATGGGGATTCGGCGCCGCGGCCTTCGCGCGGTCACGCGCGGGTGCTTCTGCACTCGCAGTGGCGCTGCCGGTCTTGGCAGCGAGCCTCGCGTTCCTGGTGGCAATCGAGGCCAGCGCACTCGCTTCCGCGGCCGCGTGCTGGCAGATGAATCTGGATCCGCGGTTCCCGGCAGTCGACCAGCGACCGGACGAGCTGCTCGCAGGCATTGCCCGGGAGGGAATCCTCGCCAGGGTTGGTTTCGCAGTGGCGATCGCTGGCCTGTTCTGCGCGATCTCTGCACGGCGGCGGATCATCGGTCAGGGCGACCCCACTCGGCGACTCGTCCGGACGGGTGCAATTGCCGTTGGCATCTGCGTCGCGTGCAGCGCAATTGGAGAGAGCGTGGCGGTGGTGGTTGAAACGCGCAGTGAGCGTTGGAACACGAGCACCTCATGGGTGCGCCAGTACGAAGCGGAATTCCGTGCCGCTGCACAACTTCCCACATCGGTGCTGCTGGAGCGCGCCTTTCCGTGGCGTGTGTCGCCGGACGGCAAAGAGAGAGCGCTCTGCGCCCGGGCGGCGCACCTGGGGACTGGCGTGATGCAAGAGACGCCACCCATGATGCGCTACTTTGTCGAACTGGCCGGTCGAGATCGTCGTGGTGAATCGGTGCGGCTTGTCAGTCCCCGCAGCAGGTCGACCCATCCATTCCGCCTCGCGATCGCTTATCGGTTCGTGGACGATCCACGGGGATTGGTCGAGGGTTTGCGCGCGCTCGCGAACGATGAGACGCTGTTCTACCCGGATAGGTTCGCGGCGATGTCGATACTCAAGCCACTCCCCTACGCGGAGTTCGTACTGCGAAGACTCATGGACGCTCGCACCCCCTGCGAGCGCGCGTACGCCACATTGATGCTTGCGGAAACGGTCTACCACTGGGGTCCCGACGATGTCTTCAACCCTCGAAGCCCGGGCGGCGCCTTCTCTTCAGGAAACGAGTACCGTCCCGGCTGGTGCAAGGTGCGCGTGCTGGCCATCGGCGCAATTGGGTTGCTGCGTCAGCACCTCCGGGGGACCGTGCCATTGCCCGTCGGAATCGGCGCAGACGCCCCGGTCGCCATCGACGCGGCAATGCTCGATGCATGCGCCGTCATCTTGGACGAACCCATGTCCGAATTTGCTGCGGTGCTCAAGGAGATATACGCGTCAGACGCCAGCCTCCCGCCAACCCTCGATCTGCCAGGCGTGTGCGCCGCAGAACTTGAGTGCCTTGAACTTCGCGGATCGCAGGTGACGGATAGTGCGGCGACCAGTGCTCTATCCCGGGCCGTTCCAATGAGATGAGCTGCGGGCACTCGCCCGCCGCAAGCGCGGCTGCACAACGCCGTTCTACGCCCGAGTCTTGGCGGTGGTCTGCGACGCGGACCCGGCACCATGCGGCGCGCCATCTGTAGACTTTCCCGTTCGGGCCTCCGCGCTCGAACGAGAACATCATGTCAACACACTTTGCCCGGATCGCACTGTTCATTGCCCTGGCCGCCTCGCCCATCGCACTGGCGCAGGCGCCTTCCTCGCCGCCGGCCGCGCCTGCCACGCCGCCCAGCGCAGCGCCGTCCGCGGCCCCCGCTGCGCAGGCGACGCCGAAGGTGGGGTCCTTCCGCGTGGTCTTTGACGCCGCGGTCCAGCCCACTGCGTATTCGGGGCGCATCTACGTCGCGCTTGCCAAGGGTGGCCAGCGCGAGCCGCGTCAGGGCATGGGTAGCTGGTCGGGGAGCTCGCAGGTCTTCACGCTTGATGTCACAGATATTGCACCCGGTGGCGCGGCCACCGTCGGCGCAACGGCGCTCTCGTTCCCGAAGCCGTACGCCGACAGCGGTGCAGGCGCTTACTTTGCGCAGGCCGTCGCGCGGCGCAGCCTGGACTCGTGCACGCCGGGCGCGGGGGCGGGCGATCTGTACAGTGAGCCGGTGCGGGTGGACTTCGCGCCGGGCAACGATGGCGTCGTCGAGCTGAAGCTCACCAAGGTGGTCACGGCGCGCGCGTTCCGCGAGAGCGATCGTGTGAAGCTGTTCACGATGGTGAGCCCGAAGCTGTCGAAATTCCTGGGGCGCGACTTCACGATGAACGCGGGCGTCATCCTTCCCAAGGACTGGAAGGATGATCCGGCGCAGCACTATCCCACGCTCTACTGGATCGGCGGTTTCAGCGGAGATCACCATTCGGCAAGCCAGATGGCGCGAATGCTCGGCTCGATCCCCGGCGCTGACCGCTGCCTGATCGTGGTGCCCGATCCGACGTGCTATCGGGGCCACAGCGTCTTTGCAGACTCGGAGACCAACGGCCCGTGGGGCGCGGCACTGGTGCAGGACCTGATCCCCGCCGTCGAGGCCAAGTACCACGGTTCCGGAACGGCCGAGCACCGCTTCGTCAGCGGGATCTCCTCGGGCGGCTGGTCTTCGCTGTGGCTGCAGGTTGCGTACCCGGACGCGTTCAACGGTGTCTGGTCGCACTGCCCCGATCCCGTCGACTTCCATGACTTCCAGCAGATCGACTTGTACGCCTCCGACGCCAACATGTACAAGGATGCCGCGGGCCAGCGCCGCCCGCTGGCGCGCAACGGCGAGACGGTGATGCTCTGGTACGACGACTTCGTGCGCCAGGAGACGGTGATGGGCGCAGGCGGGCAGATCCACTCGTTCGAGGCGGTCTTCAGCCCGCGCGATGCCAAGGGGCAGCCGCGTCCGCTCTTCGACCGCACCACTGGACTTGTCGACCCCGCGACCAGCAAGGCATGGGAGAAGTACGACATCCGGCTGGTGCTGGAGCGCAATTGGCCGGCGCTGGCGCCCAAGCTGGCGGGCAAGCTGCACATCATCGCGGGCGGCGTGGACACCTTCTATCTGGAGGGTGCCGTCAAGCGCCTGGACAAGACGCTGAAGCAGCTGGGGAGCGATGCAGAGGTCGAAGTGGTGGAGGGGATGGCGCACGGCGTCTACCCGCCGGCGATGATGGAGATGTTCCAGGCGATCAGCGGGCAGGAGAGCGCGGCGCCCGCGCCTGCCGCGCCTGCCGCACCTGCCGCGCCCGCGGCGCCTGCCACGCCAGCTCCGCCCGCACCTGCCACGCCCACGAAGCCAGCGCTCGCCGAACCGGCCGTGCGCTAGCCCACGATGCCGAGCGCCAAGAGGCCCGGACCCGGGAGAATCGCCGCTTCACGCGATGTCCGCGCGGACATCCTGTGGTTCAATGCGCGCCATGCATCCCCTGCGCTCCTCCCTGGTGGCCATGGCATTCGCGGTTGCTTCCTTCAGCTGCAGCGCGTCGGTGGCCGCAGCGCCGCCCGCGATCCCCGATGACTGGTTCTTCGAGGGATCGCAGCGCCCCGCAGTGCTGAAGGCGCTGGAAGGCAAGCCCGCGCCCGAGCTCTCCACCGAGGCGTGGATCGGCACCGCAACGACCCTGGCCGCCAATCGCGGCAAGGTGGTCGTAGTGGACTTCTGGGCAACATGGTGCGGGCCGTGCATGGCCGCGATCCCCGAGAACGTGAAGCTGATGGGCAAGCACACCGATGGGGACTTGGTCTTCATTGGCGTGCACGATGCCAACAGCGGCTGGGACAAAGCTCCGCAGGTGTCGAAGGAGAAGCAGATCAACTATCCGCTGGCCAAGGACAAGTCAGGTGGCGTCTCTTCGAAGGCCTACAACGTGCAGTTCTGGCCCACCTATGTGGTGATCGATCGCGCCGGCATCGTTCGCGCGGCGGGGCTGATTCCCAGCCGCGTTGCAGAAGTTGCCGAGCTGCTTCTGAAGGAAGGGGCGCCCGCGTCAGCGCCCACGGCCAGCGCCAGCGGCTTTGGCCCCGAGTATTACCTGGGCGGCGCCAAGCGGCCCGCTGCGCTGCGTGAGATCGAGGGAAAGCCTGCGCCAACGCTGCACGCCAAGGCATGGCTGGGCGCCGAGATGGGTGCGGATGCGATGAAGGGATCGGTGGTGGTGCTGCAGTTCACCGCGCCGGGCAGCAGGGCGGCTGACCGGCAGCTGGCGGAACTGGCCAAGCTGAAGAAGGAGTTTGCAAGTCAGGGGGTGGCCTTCGCTGCCGTCTGCAGTGCGACGGCAGACTGGAAAGCGATGGAAGCGCTGGTGACCGCCGCGAAGCTGGACCTGCCGGTCGCGCAGGACACGCTGGCGGTGGCGGCCGCGGCGCCGCAAGGGCCGACGGGCAGCGCGCCGGAGAGCGGGGCGAGCACGAACACGAAAGCGGACACGAGCACTGGCGCCGGCGCCGGGACAGGCAAGAGCGACGCCAAGCCAGTTCAGCGCGGGATCACGGCACAGGAGTTCGGCGTGAAGTACTTCCCCGCGACCATCATCATTGATCGAAGCGGCAAAGTGCGCATCGCTGGCGTGCGTATCGAGCGCGCCAAGCAGGTGATCGAGCAGTTGCTTGCCGAACCTACCAATTGAGCCACGGCGGAACGCTTCGCCGCGCCGCGCCGCCTTTAACGCCGTCAACCAGCACGACACCAGGATCACCACGACATGACGACCGCACCGCATCCCGCCACCGCCATCACGGGCCACTGCCCCTTCGTCGACCATGTGCGCACGCAGGTCGCCAACACCGTCGTCGGGCAGGACATCGTGGTCGAACGCGTCCTGATCGCGCTGCTCACGGGCGGGCACCTGCTGCTGGAGGGCGTGCCGGGCATCGCCAAGACGCTCCTGGTGCAGTCGGTGGCAAAGGCGATCGACCTGCGATTCTCGCGCGTGCAGTTCACCATCGACCTGCTGCCCAGCGACATCGTGGGCAGCGAGATCCTGGAGCAGAAGACCGGCGAGTTCCGCATCCACAAGGGGCCAATTTTCACCAATCTGCTGCTGGCAGACGAGATCAACCGCGCCTCGCCCAAGGTGCAGTCCGCGCTGCTGGAGGCGATGCAGGAGCGGCGCGTCTCGATCGG
Source organism: Phycisphaerales bacterium (assembly GCA_044230125.1). Taxonomy (GTDB): domain Bacteria; phylum Planctomycetota; class Phycisphaerae; order Phycisphaerales; family SM1A02; genus UBA966. The sequence goes on along the minus strand of JBGARR010000002.1, from coordinate 21,161 downwards.
TGACACGACGCACGACCTGCCCGCGCCCTTCCTGGTGATCGCCACGCAGAACCCGGTGGAGCAGGCGGGCACCTTCGAGCTACCCGAGGCGCAGCTGGACCGCTTCATGCTGCGGCACCGGCTGGTCTACCCCACGCCCGCCGAAGAGGCCGAAGTGGTGCGGCGCAGCCTGAAGCTGCGGCTGAAGAGACAGGGCGAAGGTGCGGTGCCGATGTCTGCGTTCGACGCGATCGACGGCGACCAGCGCCTGCACGTGCGCGACCTGACCACCGCCATGACCGCCGTGCAGGCGATCCACGTCAGCGATGTCTTCGTGCGCGACTGCGTGGAACTGGTGAACCTGACGCGGCGCCATGCGGACATCGAGTTGGGGTGCAGCCCGCGCGCGGCACTGGCGCTGGTGCATGCCTCGCGCGCGCGCGCCTACATCCACGGCCGCGACTACACCATCCCCGAGGACATCTTCGCACTGGCCGAGGACGTGATGCTGCACCGCATGCGCCTGAAGTACGAGGCGCTCGCGGAAGGGCGCAACGCCGCGGGCGTGCTGCAGGGGCTGCTCGCGACGATGGCATGAGCCGAGAAGCGGCGGCGAATGGATCGCAAGCGTGCTGGACGCCACGACCAAGCCGCGCACCACATTGATGCCAAACTCCGCGACCATGCTGGACACCGCAACCAAACATGACCTGGCGCTCCCGCCCCCCGAGCAGATGGCGCGGGGGGACTTCGACATCGTGGTGCGGCGGCTGGCCGACGACCTGGCCTTCGGAAGCGACAATTCGCGCCTCTTGGGCAGCGGGCTGGAATACGCCAGTTCGCGCCCCTACCAGCCGGGTGACTCGGTGCGGATGATCAACTGGCGCCTCAGTGCGCGCGTCGGCAAGGCCTTCGTGCGCGAGTACGAGGCGCTGAAGCGCATCAGCGTCTACATCGTGGTGGACACCTCGGCTTCGATGGCGGTGCGTTCGGCAGAGCGCAGCAAGCATGACGTGGCGGTGTGGATCGCGGCGGCGCTGGGGCTGGTGGCGCAGCGGCGGATGAGCCCGGTGGCGCTGGTGGGGGGCGGCGAGCGCACGGTGCCGCTGGTGCCAAGCCTGCGGCGAAGCGACCTCTGGCAGGCGCTGGAGCCGTTGCGCGCCCGCAACTACGAAGAGGGGACGCAAGTTGCCGAACGCCTGACAAAGCTGACGGCGCGCGCCGAGCGTTCCAGCGTCTTTGTGGTGCTGAGCGACCTGCACGACCCCGGAGCGCTCGGTGCCCTCCGCCACGCTGCGCAGAAGCACGACTGCCTGGTGATCCACACGCTGGACCCTGCGGAGACGCGCCCCGTGCGCGCGGGCTTCTTCCGCGGGCGCGAGGCGGAGAGCGGCCGCGCGTTCCTTGGAACGAGCAGGACGCGCCTGGCCAGTGCCGACGCCATTCGTGGCGAGCTCCTGCGTTCGGGGGCCGACTACCTCCGCATCGTGACTGACCAGCCCTTCATTCCGGGGCTGCGGCATTTCCTGGCAACGCGCGGCGCGCAATTGCGGGGGCGCCGATGAAGCGGCGGACGCGAGCGAGTGGTGGTGCGGCGGTGATGATTGGCGCGGCGCTGATGCTGGCGCCCGCCGTCTCCGCCGCATCCGCGCGCATCGGCGATGACGCAACCACGCGCGCCAGCGATGACGCGGCCACGCGCGCGGCGCGCGGCGTCACCGGCGCGGTGGAGATCTCCTACAAGGCGGCGGATTCAGGGGCCACGTTGCGCGCGAAAGCGGTGCATGACTCCGGCGCGCCGCTCATGGTCCGCGTCATGCCCATGGGGGGCGATCGCTACCGCGTTGAATACCTGGGGCTCGTGAGCGGGCAGTACGACCTGACGCCGTACCTGGAGCAATCCGATGGACGCCCGGCCACCGCCCTGGGCGCGCTGCCGGTGCAGGTCTTCACTCAGCTGCCGCCGATCCATGGCACGGACGTCTATGGACTTGCCGCGCCGGACTTCGGATTCGCCGCGCACTACCGCACGCTGTTGGGCGCTGCGATCGCGGCCTGGCTGGCGGTGCCCGCCTTCTTCGTGCTCCGGCGTCTGCTTCGCCCCTCACCGGCGCCGGTGGTGGTGGAAGTGCCCCATGTGCCATCGGTGCAGGAACTGCTCTTCGCGGCCATCGAGGGTGCGCGTACGCGCGAGCTGACACTGGACGAGCGATCGCGCCTGGAACTGCTGCTCCTGCAGGTGCTGCGCGGCGAACGTGCGGGCTCGGCGGCCGACCTGGCCGACGCCGTCGCCGCGCTGCGCACCGACGCATCGAGCGCACAGGTGGTGGCCGCGGTCGAGCGCTGGCTGCATGCGCGCACCCCTTCGGGCCCCGCCGATGCGCTGGCTGCACTGGACCGATTCCGCGGGGTGCCGCAATGACCTTCGCGCATCCATGGGTGCTCCTGCTGCTTGCCGTCCCTGTCATGCTTGTGTGGACCGTCATCGCACGGACGCCGGGCATCGTCAGCCCTGCGGACCATGCGGCGCATCGCGACGCGCCCTGGACGCGCTGGATGCTCAGTGCTTTCGACGCCGTGCCGCTGCTCCTGCTTGCCCTTGCCGTGGTCGTCCTGGCCGGGCCACAGACGCTTCAGCAGCCGCGGCGCGAGCGATCGCTCACCAACATCCAGATCTGCCTGGATGTCTCGGGAAGCATGACGGGACGCAATTACCAGCTGGCGACGAAGGCCGTCGAGGAGTTCACGCGCGCGCGCGAGGGGGACGCCTTCGGCCTGACGCTCTTCGGCGTGGCACAGATCCGCTGGCTGCCGCTGACCAAGGACCTGCAGGCGATCCGCAATGCGCTGCCCTTTGCAAACCCCGAGAACCAGCCCTCGCACATGGGTGGCACCGCCATCGGCGCCGCACTGCGCTTCTGCCGCGCCAACATGGTGGCGGAGGCGCAGCAAGGCGACCGGCTGATCGTGCTGGTCTCCGATGGCATGAGCGCCGACCTGGGCGGTGGCGAGGAGACGGCCGTCGGCGAGGAGCTGCGCGACGCGGGCATCACCGTCTACCACATCCACATCGATGAGAGCAGCGTGCCCACCGAGGTGGTGGACCTGACGCAGATCACCGGCGGCGATGCCTTTGCCGCCACCGATGCCCAGAGCATCAGGGCGGTCTTCCGGCACATCGATCGCATGAAGCCCGCGAAGTTCGCCCCCGTGGGAACCGTGCCGCTGGACGAGTTCCGCCCCTTTGCGATCGCCGCGCTCGGGCTGCTGGCGTTGCACGCCATCGGGCTCCTCTTCGCCAGGTACACGCCATGGTGATGGCCCCGATCATTGCACTTGGCGTTGCATGTGGCGCGCTGCTGCTGGCGGCCTTGGCCGAATGGCTGCATGCACGGCGCGTCCGGCGCGTCGCGCGCCTGGCGTTCGGCCCCACGGGGCGGCCCGCGGCATGGGCGCGCGCGGCGCCCGCAGCGCGCATCGCCGGGCTGGCGCTTGCCACCTGGGGTGCGCTGGTGCTGTACCTGCACGACCCCATCGAGGCGGATGACATGCCCGATCCGCGCGCCTCGCGGCAGTTGCTGGTGGTGCTGGACGTCTCGCCCAGCATGAACCTGAAGGACGCGGGCCCAGATGCCACGAAGGTCAGCCGTGGACAGTGGGCGGGCAAAGTGCTGCAGGGGATCCTGGACCGCCTGGACATGAAGGACACGCGCATCTCGATGATCGCCTTCTACACCAAGGCCTTCCCGATGCTGCAGGACACCACCGACAAGAACTTGCTCTCCAGCCTGATGGACGGGCTGCCCCTGTACACCGCCTTCACGGCGGGCGAGACGGACCTGCAGGCCGGCCTGGACGCCGCATACGAGATGGCCAAGGGATGGGCGCGCGGCTCGACAACGCTGGTGGTCATCACCGATGGCGATCTCTCGAAGGCGGTGGTGCCCCGGCAGCGCCCTGCATCGATCGCCGATGCGATCGTCATCGGCGTCGGCGACCCAAGCCGCGCGACCGTCGTCAGCGGCCACAGCTCGCGGCAGGACGAGTGGACGCTGAAGAGCCTGGCCGGCAAGTTGGATGGGTACTACCACCAGGGCAACACCAAGCACCTTCCCACCGAAGTGGTGGAGAAGCTGAGCATGATCGCGCCCCGGATCGGCGACACGCTGAGCCTGCGCGAGGCGGGGCTGGCTGCGTTCGGAGTGGGTTGTGCATTGCTGGGGCTGATCGGGCCCGCGCTGATGCGCTTCGGCGTGCCGCGCGCGTATGCCCCCGCGCTGCGCGCCCCCGCTGGCGCACGAAAGGAGCTGGCATGATCCTGGGACGCATCGGCTGGACCGTGTGGGCCCTGGTGCCCGTCGCGCTGATCGCCTTCCACTTCGGCCCGGGCCAGCGCGCGTGGCACGCGGACCAGGCGGCGCGCATCGTGGCGCAGGCGGAGGAGTCGCAGCGCGAGGCACTGCGACTGCAGGATCTTGCCTACGCCGCACACTTGCAGGCGATCCAGGCACGCGTGGCGGCGTTTGGCCACGACACGCCGGACCTGGTGGCCGCCGCGAAGGCAGCGGGCGCCGCCGAGGATGCCGCCTACGCCACGGCTGCCGCCGCCTGGCAAGAGACCGCCGACACGCTTGGCCAGGCACAGGCACTGATTTCGGAGCAGGACGCCGACCTGCGCAATCGCGTGCGCCTGGCGCGTGCGCGCGCGCTGGTCCGCTCCGGCGACATCGGCAGCGGGGCCAACGACCTGGAGGACCTGCTTGAGGCAATGGACACCCCGGCGAAGCGCGATTCTGCGCTGGCAATCGCGGCGCGCACCGAACTGGCCACGGCGTATTACTACGGCGCGCGGCTGATGCGGCTGGCGGGCAAGCCGAGCGCGGATTGGCGCGAAGTGGCGGGCCGCGCACGGCAGAACTACCGCTACCTGGCGGAACTTGCGCGCGCGACGGGCGCCAGCGCCGAGACAGTGGCGAACCACCAGAAGAACGGTGAGCTGGTGCTTGACCTGGAACAGAGCTCGCTGGACGAGCTGTATGCCAAGGCGCGCCCGAAGGACTCGCCCACGGGCAATGGCCGTGGACTTGGACCGCCGCGCGCCGGGCGCGGCAGGCGTCCGGGGGACAAGCCGTCGAATGGTGCGGGCATGAATGGCGAGATCGGGGATGGATGGTGAATGGTGACGCGCAACGCAGCGAGTGGCCTGCGCGCAGCTGGTGTCCAGCGAAGCATGGCTTGAGGCTGAATCGAAGTGGATCGCAGTCAGGATGCGCCCCGTGCGCGGAATTGCAAGGTGAAACCGATGAGTGAACGAACTGGCCAGATCTCCATGATGTGCACCGCTTCAGCCGTGGCCGCTGTCGCGGCGATCGGCATCTGCACCGCGAACGCGCTGGCGCAGTCGGTGCCTGCGGTGCGAGTGATGGTGCCCGCAACGCGCGCAGTCGCTGCCAGCGAGGCTGCGGGGGCCGGGGCTGCCGCGGATCCCGATGCGATGCAGGAGGCAACGCCGGGAATGGCGACCACCTTGCCCGGCGCTGTAGCGCCGGGGGCGCCCGGTGCGGTCGGCGCCGCGGGCGGGCTCACGCCCGCAGAAGTCGCGGAGCTCAAGGCCATCTTCGAGTCACTCTCCGAATCTGAGCAGGAGGAGATGCGCGCCTACTACGCCGATCTCTCCATCGATCTCGACGCGGCGCTCGGACTGGGCGCGGCCCGAAACGCGCTGGCGCAGCGCGGGCAGATGATCTCGGGGGCAATGCGCGAGCTGGACTTCCAGCGCAAGCCCGCGGCGGTGCTGGCGGCGCGCGCCAAGCTCGGCTTCGGGCAGGTTCCCAACCCGAATCCCGACATTGCGCCGCCGCAGGACATTGCGAAGTGGCTGCACCTGCAGGTGATGGCGGGCGAGTGGGGCACCTTCGCGAGTTACCTGGCCGCGCGCCCGCTGGTGGAATCCGAGCCCGTCTACGCCGCAATCATGCAGGCCATGAATCGCGGCGATGCCGGACTGCTGCCAGAGGAGGTGCTTGCCTTCGCCGAGGCCTCCCCGAGCCCCTTCAAGCCCTGGCAGATGACGGCCCTTGGCAAGATGCTGCAGGGCGCCGCCGCCAAGTACAGCACGGGGGCGATGCTGAATGCGATCCGCACCGGCACGCGCCTGTTCGGGCCGCAGGATGAGCAGACGCGGCGCCGGACCGTCGAGTTCCTGGTGGGCGGCGGGCTGGTCGTGCCCGCGTACGAGTTCCTTCCCTCGCTTACCGACGCACGCGCCGCGGCCGATGGCGCGCAGCTCCTGGTGCACGCGCGCTACAAGCTGGACCTTGCCGAGAAGGCGGGCGAGACGCCCGAAGCGGAGGCGCTGCGGCTGGACGCGTGGCAGATCCTCTGCGATGCGGCGCTGCTGGAGCGCGAGACCTTCGCCAACCGGCGCGAAGCCGTGCGCCTGGCGATCGAGCAGATGAACCATGTGCCCCGCGCGCAAGTGGCACCCTGGCTTGCGCAGGTCTTCGCCAGCCCGCAGCTTGGGCCCGCGGCGCTGGAGATCATGGCGCTCACCGCCAGCTCGATCGGCGACATGAAGCTGGAAGTTGAGCAGCGCGCGAACGCGATCCTTGGCCTGAAGGAGGCGGTGGACGTGCTGCTGGCGCGCGACGACGTCGACTCCGCGACCTTGCGCGTGCCGCTGCGCATGATGACCGCGGCCCTGGTGGCCGAGATGGAGCAGACGATCGTCAAGAAGGGCGGGCAGCGCGTCATCGCGCGCGAGGCGCAGCTGCTGCTGCGCGCCATCCCCAGCGAGAAGTGGCTGCGCGCCCTTGAGCCTTCGCTGGCCACGCGCGCGCGCAAGGCATGCACCGCGCTGGCCACCATCGCCGACGAGACGGATATGGCGCTGGCGCTGCTGCGCGCCGCCGTCGCGCAGTCGCCCGCCGAGGCCGCCGAGTACGCCGATGACTTCCTGCAGAAGTGGAAGCTGCGGCTGAGCCCGCAGCAGGAGTATCCGCCCGAGATGATGCAGTATTTCGCCTTCTACCGCGACGCGATGCCGATGGCGCCGCTGACGCGCGGCCGCCAGCACCGCAACCTGGACCGGCTGGCCGCGCTGGTGGGGGCGCTGCGCGCAGCGGGCGTCGAGCCGCGCAACCTGCCCAGCCTGGTGCCTGCATTCCAGGCGTGCCACGCCCTGACCGAGGTGTACGACCGTGACGACATCGAGCGCATCTTCGGCACCGTGGAGGCGATGCCGCCGCAGACCGCCGCGCTGCTGGCCAACACCATGGGCGCCAGCCTGAATGGTGACTGGCGCAGCCGCGCCGCGCAGAAGGCCACGGGCACCAAGCGCAGCGACACCGAGGTGGCGCTGCTGGTGGACAGAGGGTACGGCCTGGCGCTGGAGCTGGCCGAGAGCGCGCTGGCGCACAAGCCCGGTTCCTGGGACCTGGCGGCGATGAAGGCGGCGCTCACCTACGACCGCATGCAGTTCAAGCAGCAGCAGACTGCAGCCAGTGATCCGGCGAAGGCCAACGAGTATCGCAAGGCGGCCTTCGACGCGTTTGGCCAGGCGGCGGCCGCTTATGTGGCCGCGCTCGCCAAGGGCGAGGTGCGCGACGACCCCACCGTCCACCTGCGCTGGTTCGGCGCCGCGATGGGCACGGCGGAGCTGAACTTCCTGCGCGCGGACGACCTGCCGAAGGAGGGCACGCTGCAGGACGACCAGATCGACCTGATCCGCAAGTCGCTGCAGACGCTTCCCGCCGAGGCGTATGACCGCCACCTGGCGGCGATGGCGGGCGCCGTGCAGGGGGCCGTCGAGCGCGCCGATCCCGAGGTGAAGCCGCGCCTGGTGCACCACGCACTGCGCGTCATCGGCGACCACCCGGCCGGGGCCTCGCTGCGCTCGATGGAGGAGCTGTACCGCGACCTGGTGAAGGAGGAGATCAAGCTGCGCATCGCGCTTGATGGAGCCGACCGCGTGGGCGTCGGCCAGCCCTTCGGCGTGCTGCTCTCGCTGCGCTTCACCCATTCGGTGGACCGCGAGACGGGCGGTTTCGCCAAGTACCTGCAGAATGGCGTCTTTGCGCGGGTGGGCAATTCGTACCGGCAGATCAACTACCGGGACCAGGTGCAGAAGGCGATCGAAGCGGCGCTGACGCGGCAGTTCGATGTCGATGCGATCGGCTTCTTCGACCCCTTCATGCCGGCGCGTGGCGTCGTCGAGGAGGGCAAGGCTGGCTGGCTGGAGAAGCCGATGGCGTATGTGGTGCTGACGCGCAAGGACCCGGTAGTGGACAAGGTGCCGTCGGTGGTGCTGGACATGCAGTTCACCGACCAGACGGGGCCGGTGACGCTTGCGCTGCCAAGCAACACGCCGCTCCTGGAAGCGGGGGACGCGCACGCTGCGCGGCCCGTGAAGGACTTGTCCATCTCGCAGCTGGTGGATGTGCGCAGCGCCGGCGCGGGTGCCGCGGGTGCGAAGGAGCAGGGCGCGGTGACGCTGGAGGTGCGGTTGCGGGGCAGCGGCGTCCTGCCGGACCTGCGAAGCGTGCTGGACGGGCTGGACACCGCGATCGCGGGCTACACGCTTGCGCCGGAGGCGATCACCGCCGATCCGCCGATCATCGTGCAGACGGGCGAGGCGCAGAACTCGCGCATGGCCATGATGATGGGCACGACCACCGAGCCCAAGGATGGCTATCCAGAGCCCGATGCCGACGGGATGTACCGCATGCCCATCGAGCGCACCTACCGGGTCACCTACACGCGCAATGCAGAAGCGCTGGGCAGCGCGTTCGTGCTGCCGACGCTGAAGCCCGGCGTGGATGCGAAGCTGGAGTCGCGTGCGTATTCCGACCTGGACATCGTTCCGGTCGTAGGCCCTTCGGTCGCGGTGGTGACGGGCTGGTGGACGGCGTGGCGAATCGCAGGGACGGTGGCGATCGCCGCGGTGCTTGTGGGCGTGCTGCTGGTCGCGCGTCGCTTGGCATCGCGCGTGACGGTGGAGCCGCGTGCGGCGTGGGCTCCCGCGCGGGTCACGCCGCTGGGCGTGGTCACTTCGCTGCGGCGCCTGGAGCGCGAACGCGGCGCCGCATTGACGCCCGAGCGCGCCGAGTCGCTGCGCAAGGAGATCGCGGCGCTGGAGCGCAAGTACTTCGGCCCGGGCGCGGCCGAGTCCACGGACGCGGAGTTGCGCACCGTGGTGGAGCGATGGACGGCGTCGGCCAGCGCATAGGCAGGTGACCCGGACCCCCGCCGCACGAGGTGCCGCGCAACTGCAGGCGGTGGGAGCCGGCCTGGCGGCGGCGGCCGCCGGGGCCGCGTCGCTGGCGCCGTGATCCGCTAGTCTTCGGCCATGAACGATGCAGATCCGGCGTTCCACGGGGCGAGTCCGGCAGATCTCATGGCACGTCTGGCGATCATCGAGGATCGCCTGGACGCAATCGAGGATGCCATCGAACAGCTGACTCCGGGCGTTTCCGAGGATGCGCACGCTGCGCTGCAGCCCCTGCTGCCAGTGATGCGCGCCCCCCGAATGACCCCGCCGATCAGTGCGCCGACGCGCGCGTTCGTGCACCCGGAACGCGACGAGCCGGCGGAGCCCCGGACGGATGCGGCGGCAGCGGCCAGAGGCGGGGTGCGCGACGAGCGGGGAGCCGATGCGAGCGGCGGTGCCGCGTCGAGCGAACCAATGATTACGACGGGCACCGTCATCGCGCGGCCCGCGGGGCAAGTGCCTCCTCCTCCTCCGCCGATGGACGCTGCGCCCCACACCGGGCTTGGTCGGCCGCCCGAACATCCGCGACCGTCCACGTTTGTACCGGCGCCCATCTTTTCGCCGCGCTCCGACGCCGTGCGCGAGCCCGTGCACGAGGGCTCGCCGCAGGGCATCGAGCGCTTCCTGGGCGTGAAGGTCGCCGCCTGGACCGGTGCGGTCATCGTCATCATCGCAATCGCCATCTTCGCCAAGTTCGCCATTGACAAGGGATGGATCGGGCAGGCGCCGCCATCGCTCAAGCTTGGGCTGGCCTATGCGCTCAGTGCGGCCTTCATCATCGCCGGCGGCATGCTGCGCGAACGGATCGGCCGTGTGCCCAGCGCATCGTTGCTTGCGGCCGGCGTGGGCGGGCTGTACGTGGCGACGTGCGCAGGCGTCTCGCCGCTGAACATTTTTGGCCCCGCTTGGGCAATGGCGGCGGGCATCGCCGCGGGGCTCATCGGTGCGGCGGTCACGTGGCGCTCGCGCGAGGTGAGCGTCGGCGCGATCAGCCTGCTGGGCGCGTACATCGTGCCCGCATACTCGAACACGGCGGTCTTCCTGGAGGCCAGCTCGGTATCGCAGGTCACCGTCGTCGCGACATACTTGACGGTGATCTATGCGATCGCGCTGGTGCTGGCTCGGATTGGCCCGGCGGGATTCGCCGCCTATCGCGCTGCGGGCGTCCTGCAGGCGATGGCGGGCGTGGCACTGGTGATCGCAGTGGGGCGCAGTGCGCCGCACGTGTCGATCGGATTCACGGCGCTGTGGTGGGGGATGGCCGTCGCGGAGTGCTTCTTCGCCGCGCTCCAGGGGCGGTCCGCGCGGGTGAACACGGGCATCACCATTGGTGCGACCTTCATCGCGGCGACGCTGGCGCTGCGCGGGGCGTTCGCGCCCAATCCATGGATCGACTTCCACTCCTGGCTGCCGCTGGCCATGGCCGGGGCGTGCATCGCCGGTTCGATCGTGCTGCGCGGCATGGTGCCGGGCGGCAAGATCGACGACCAGGACATGCGCGACGACCCGCTGGCCAGCCAGATCGCCCGCACCTGCGCCGAGCAGGCGTTCCTCCTGGCGGTGCTGGCCGCCGCACTGGTGATGGCGCAGGTGGGGGTGCTGGTGCATGATGGGGCGCTGCCCGTGACATGGTCGGTGATGGGTGCCGCGGGCATCTTCCTGGGCCGCCGCCTGGCGCGCCCGAACGTGGCGCGATGCGGCTTCGCATCGCTGGTGCTGGCGATGCTGGCGACAGTCGTGCTGATGGGGCTGGGCACGGTGCTTGGCGGCACGCTGCTCTGGCAGTATCCCGCTGATGGCGCCACTGGCGAATCGATGTGGGCCGTGCGGCTGCACGAGGGCTTCTGGTCGCCGGTGATCGTTTCGCTGGCGCTGCTGCTCTCCGCACGCTGGTGGTCGGCGGGGCGCGACCCGGCGGGCCTGCCCACGGGTGGCGGCGCCCTGCTGGCGGCGGCGGCGGCGCTGCTCTGGTCCGTGCTTTCGTTCATGTGCTGCAGCAACTATGCCGCGCTGGCGGCGCTGTTGGCAGTGCCCGTGGCCGCGCTGTTCGTGGGCCGCACGCTCATCCTGGTCAGGGTAATCGCCATGGGCTGGTCCGCGCTGGTGGCCGCGGGGTGGGTCGTCGTGACGGTGGCCGTGGTGTTCGACGGGCCCAGCTCCACATTGGTGCGCCCCCAGGGCGGCGCGGTGATGGCGGCGCTGATCGTGGGCAGCTTCGCGACCATCTCGCGCAAGTTTCGGCACGAGCGCTTCGGCCAAGTGGCGATGGCGATCGGCTTCGCCTTCGGCCTCTGTGCGATGGGGATGCTGCTCTTCATTGAGGCCAACTCTGCGACGGCGGATGGGATGACCCGATCGCTGCTGGCGGCGGCAATGGCGATCAGCGTGGTGGGCACGGCGGGTGCGATCACCGCGCGCCGCGCTGCGCTGGAGATGGTCGAGGGCGTCGGGCTGGTGGCCGCGACGCTGAGCGCGATCGCGTGGCTGTATGTGCTGGGGGCGGTGGCGCTGGCGGCCCCGACGGCCACTACCTGGACCGCGCACTGGTTGGCGAACCTGCCGAACCTGGCCGCGCTTCCCATGGCGGCCTGCATGGTGGCGCTTCGCATCGGTTACCGCGACGATCGCAGGAAGCAGGTGGAGATCAGCACCTTCGTCGTGATCGCGCTCACGATCTTCTCTTCCTCCATCGTGTGGAGGTTTTTCGAGCCTGCCCTCGCGCCCTTTGAGTCCAGCACGACGCTGCAGCATTCGACGCTCAGCGTCTGGCTGGCGCTGGTGGGGGTGGGGCTGGTGATCGCGGGCTTCCGCAAGCGTTCCGACCGCTTGCGCTGGTCCGGTCTGGTGCTGCTGGGGGCGATCGCGCTGAAGGTGCTGATCCTGGACATGGCGAACGCCGGCACGATCTGGCGCGTGCTGGCGCTGCTGGCGATCGGGTTGCTGTTGGTCGTGACCAGCGTGCTGTACTCGCGAGCGATCGCGGCGGAGGCGAAGGAAGGTAGGAAAGGGCAGGAGGGGAGGAACGGTGAGGATTCACCCGTTTGAAATGTGCCGTAATTGCCTTGAAAGCGGTTGCATCTTGTGCTGGCGGCGAAGCGCAGGTCGCGGTACACTTTCCCCCTTGCCGCCATCGGGCGGAGTCGGTGCGGGGCGTAGCTCAGCTTGGTAGAGCGCTTGCTTCGGGAGCAAGAGGCCGCAGGTTCAAATCCTGTCGCCCCGACTTTGAAAGCTTGATGGCCTCGGCAAGTGCCGGGGCCATCAGTGTTTCCCGTCGATGAACAAGGGGGCGAGAGGGCGGGGCGTGTCGGGCGACGCGCTCAGCAGTTGGCAGTCCGGCTGTGTCCCGTGCGTAGCATTCACCGCATGAGCACCCGCGATTCCAGCGACACGATCAGCGCGATCCTGGACATTCACGCGATGATCAACGGGTTTCTCATTGAGGCCGTCGAAGACATCCCGGAATCACGTATGACCGAGCAGCCGGGCACCATCGTCAACCACCCGGCGTGGACGCTGTCGCACCTCAACGCGTACGCAGGAGTGCTGCTGTCCTTGCTCGACGACCCGAGCGTGCCGACGGCCGACGCCGAGATGGAGCGGTTCGGATTTGGCACGAATCCTGTGGCCGATCTGGCTGCGTATGCGACAAAGCGCGAACTTCTCGACCGGTTCAGAGATCGGAATGCGCGACTTGCAGCCGTCGTCGCCGAGAAGCACTTGGACTACTTCCCGAGGCCTTCGCCGGAGAAGTTTCGCCCTTACTCGCCGACCATCGCGCACATCGCCATCACGCTGCTTGTGGTGCATCCGCCGCATCATCTGGGCCAACTGAGGCAATGGCGCCGCGCCGCCGGAATCGGGGCAAGGGCTTAGCCACGGGAGGGGGGAGGAAGGGTTGGGTCGCAAGGGGACCCCGTGGACTGATCCAGCCGGCGATCAAGGTCCGAGACGCGACTCGGAGTCCCGATGGGTCCGTCGCGGCCTTCCGTCAGGCGGAGCGAGGTCGCGGACGCTTCTTTGCCGATGCCGACCGGATGACCACCGGCCCGCGGCCGGTGCGCGCGAAGGGCACGCGATTGCGAGCGATGGCCTCTTCGATCAGGCTGGTGACCGCCGGGCGAGCGAGTGTGGATGCGCCCTCCAGCTCAATGAAGCGCGCCTGGGCGGTCCCCTTCAACAGCTTCCCGGGATCCGGCAGTTCCTTGCCTCGATTGAAGTAGAGGCGCACACCTTCCGCATCCCCTCGAATGCCAAAAACGCCCTCGTACCCGTGCTCGCTCGGCGAAATGCTGATGACGAACCAGCTGCGGTATTCATAGACCACCTCATAGGCGGTGGGCAGGCGCTTTCGCAGCGACCGTCGCACTGCGCTGACGAGACGCAGGGCCTTGGGCGCGAACTTGGTGACGAGCGTGCGCACCTCGGTTTCGGCAGCTCGTCGTTCAGACGCGGATTGGGGGGGCGGGGCGGTTCGCGACTTTGAAGTGCTCATGACTTGAAGATCCCTAGCGAGGCCCACGGGGCTTCTTGGTTGAGTGGTGAGTGGTTGGTCGCTCTCGGGAACCTGGCCGTCAATCCTGCTGAGCGGCGTATCGCATCAACCCGGCTGCGCCGGGCGCGAGGTGTCGTCGTGCGCGTGGGAGACCACGCGTCACGCGCCGCCGGGCCGCTCGCCCGACGCAGGTTGGCCGAGCATCGCGTCCAGCTTTTGATAACCGGCCTCCATTCCCTGGTCCATGCAGGAAGCGATTGCGCCGTCACGGTCCTCCTTCGAATCGTACGACTGCGTGATGCGCATCATGGTCACGCCGTCCTTCTCAGCGAATTCGTGCTTCTCCAGCAGCGAGCCGATCTTCTGGCCGGAGCCAAGCTCCATCGTTTCGGTGTGAACCATGCGCTCGTGCAGGATCACCTCCGTGAATTCGCCCCGGAGGGTCATGACCGGATCGGCGTCATCGGTCTTCCACGCAAGGTGCAATTGGCCACCCACACGGGCCTCACACTGGCAAACCGTGAGGATCCATCCCGGGGGAGGGAGCATCCAACGGCGCATCTTGGCAGGGTCGGTCATTGCCTCCCACACAAGCCGACGGGGGGCGTCGAAGGTGCGGGTGAGGACGATGGTGGTCTCCGTTGGAGTGGAGATCTGCAGGCCTTTGGTGTGCACAGTGTGGTCCTTGCGAATGACAGTGAGGTGACGTTCGGCGGGGTGACAGGCAGCAGGGCGACGGATGACGTGGAGCCTGCCGGTGAAACGCTTAGCGGCGGCGAGAAGCAGATTGCTCGGCAGACTTCATCTCATCCAGAATCGAGTCCAGCGCCTTGAAGCGGGCTTCCCAGTTCCGCCGGAACTGCTCGGTCCAGAGCGTCGCTTCCTTCAATGGCGCTGCGCGCAGGCGGCACAGGTGCTGCCGCCCGACGACGCGCCGGCGGATGAGCTTGGCCCCCTCCAGCACGCGAACGTGCTTGGTGGCGGCTGGAAAGGTCATTGCCAGGGGCGAGGCGAGCTCGCTGAGGTTGCGCTCCCCGCCGGAGAGCTGCCGGATGATCGCGCGGCGGGCAGGGTGGGCCAGGGCGTGGAAGACGAGGTCCAGCCTGGAAGATTGATCTGCTACCATATGGTTTACTATACCACATGGTTGTACGAGCGCAACCACGAAGTCCCGCTTCTGCTTCACTTCCCGCACCGATCGCAGGGAGCGCTCAGCGGCCCTGGACGAGCAGCTCCCGCGCCTTGTCCGCGACGAGCGACGCGGCGCCGTCGTAGTTGGACAGGATTGCCACCGTGTGGCCGCTGTCGAGGTACATGCTCAGCTGGGCGCTGATGCCGGCGAAGTCGCCGCCGTGCCCGACCACGCGCCCGGCCGGCGTCTGCTCGACGAAGAAGCCCAGGCCATAGTTGAACGAGCGCCGGGCCTCGACGGGCGTCCATGCAGCGGTGAGCGATTCCTTCTTGAGGAGCTTGCCCGCGCGGAGCGCCTGGTCGAAGCGGAGGAGGTCGGCCACGGTGGAGTAGCCGCCGCCCGCGGGGCCGCCGCGGAAGACGTGGGCGAAGATGTTGTTGAAGTATTCGGTGCCGCCTGGTCCGAAGCGCCGCTCGTAGCCGACGGCGAGGTTTTCGTTCACGCGGTCGAGCTCATAGCAGTCGGTGCTGGTCATCCCCGCCGGGCCCGTGACGTGGCTACGGATGTAGTCGAAGTAATCGCCGCCGCTGGCCTTCTCGACGATGGCGCCCGCGATGATGAAGCCGGTGTTGCTGTAGCGCTGTTCTGCGCCAGGCTCGAAGGCAAGCGTTTCGCCGATGACCAGGGGTTTGTAGTCGCCGACCACGCGGAAGTGGGAGCGGCTGGTGCGCTCGAAGATCTCGTTGAAGTACGATCCCAGGCCCGCGGTGTGGCTCAGGAGGTGCCGGATCCTCACGCGTTCAAGGATGTCCTGGCTGAGCCACGAGCTGTCGAGGTGCTTGGCGAGGGTGTCGTCGAGCGAGAGCTTGCCCTGCTCGGCGAGCTGGAGGATCGCGACGGTCGTGAACATCTTGTTCATCGATCCCAGGTTGAACTTTGTATCAATGGTGTTCATGACCTTGAAGTCGCGGTTCGCCTGGCCGACGGCGCAGGTCAGAAGCGTCCTGCCCTCCTTGGCCAGGAGAACCGAGCCGCTGAATGCGTCCTGTTTGGCCAGGCGTTCCACGTAGGCGCCGAGTTCCTGGGCGACCTGGTCATCGGTCAGCCTTTCTCCCTTGGGCACGTCGCTGGGCGTGCGTGCGCGGTTGAAGCTGAGGCTGGTGATCCTGTGGGGAGGGGCGTCCTCGACGTCCAGGACGATGCCGAGCCACTGCTCGGAGCGGCCGGTACGGACGATGAGAGCCGCGTGCGTGCCGGGGAGGGCCGGGGTGTACGAGCGCGCGCCGTGGAGCGTGAGCTTGCCCGCACGTGACACGACGTCGTTGTACGCAGCGGCGTGACTCCCGGTCGGAATTGCATCGCGCAGCTGCGGCGCGAACGACTCTTGGACATACTGGAGGAACGCCGCGGCGTCTGCCTTGTTAAGCAGGTCCACCACCTCGCGGGCGCGGGCGTGAGCGGGCGTGTCGGGAATCTGGGGCGAGTCGGTGTAGGGACTGGGGGACTGGGCCAGGCCGGCGGGGCAGAGGAGCATCGACCAGGCGAAGGCGAGGAGCCAGGCAAGCGGTCGGGCGGCACTGGAAAGGGGCATGGGGGGCTCCTCGAGAGGTGTTGGATTCCTCCGAGAAATGTGCGATTCGCGGACCGCCACCCGGATTCTGAAAGCCAGGCGGTCGCGGCAACCGCCGGGTCCATTGGCTCCGGCGCGCGGCGTGCAGACCTCCGCGCGCTGGCGCTGGCTCACGGCGCCGCAGCGTGCTTCCGAGCCTCGACACGGGGGAAATCGACATCGACGTCGAATGCCCGATTGAAGAAGTTGGTGAAGAAGTTGAGCGCCACGGATGCAACGATTTCTGCGACTTCAGCATCTGAGAAGCCGGCGGCGCGGACAGCGCGGATTTCGGCCTCTCCGACTCCTCCGCGGAGGTCGATGATCGACTGAGCGAACTCAAGCGCTGCAAGCGTCCGCGGATCTGACGACTCGAGGCGGCGAGCACCGTCGATCTGCTCCTGACTCAGGCCCGCGAGCTTTCCCAGCGCCGAGTGGGCCGAGAGGCAGTAGGTGCAGTCGTTGTTCTCCGCGGTGAGCAGTGCGATCTGTTCGCGGATCTTGGCTGGGAGCTTCGCGGATGCCATGGTGCCGCTGAACTGGGCGTACGACTGAAGGACAGCTGGCGAGTTCGCCATGACCCTGGTCATGTTCGGCACCGCGCCAAGGGCCTTCTGGAAGGCAGCGAAGACTTCCTTGTTGCTGCCAGTCGCGGACTCGATGCTCTGGATTGGAAGGCGGGCCATGCAATGCTCCTTGTGGGTGAGTCGAGACCCGGCTCCAGCAACAGACGGAACATCCGGCCGTGCAGTAGTCGGTCAGTGGACGCCGACGGCTCATCTGGGAAACTGCGAAACGCGGTCATTGACGCTGCTATGCAGAACTGTCCTGCGAGCCGGATCGCGCAGCGTACCCGTCCAGGTGGGCAGCTCCGGCGGCCCCCCGGCGCGCCGCAGCAATTCGTCCCTCCGCAAGCGAAATCTCCAACCTGGGTCGCTCCGGAGCGACTGTGATGTGGCGATGACCCGCTCCGCCGATTCAATTCAGGACGAGTTTCTCGTCCTTGCGGCACAGGCAGGCGATGTCGACGCCTTTGGAGCGGTTCTCCGACGATGGCTGCCGGTCATGCGGCGGCACGCCCTGCGTCTCACCGGCAACGCCGATGCAGCTGAAGAAGTCTCTCAGGAAACGTGCCTCGCCTTGATCAGCGCACTGGCCCGCCTCCGCGATCCCGCACTCGCCCGCGGCTGGATGCTCCGGATCGTGACGCACAAGTCGGCAAATTGGGTGCGACGCCAGCGGCGAGATCGAAAACTCACCCACGCCATCCAGAATCGTGAACCGCGCGCCGTCCGAGGCGACCTTCATGATGAGAGCGAATCGCACGAACGTGCGGCACGCATCCGCGAGGCATGCACGCACTTGCCGACCAATCTCCGGTCCGTGGTGAGCCTGTACTACGGCGAGGGCATGTCGGTCGCGGCGATCGCCGAGGGACTCGGCGTCCCCGAGGGCACGATCAAGTCTCGCCTTCACGAGGCGCGTGCGGAGCTCAGAGCCATCTATGAAAGGAATACGAAATGAACACGCTTGACGATGACATCCGCAGTGCGATGCAGGCTGAGGCCGGCGACGCCTCGATTCGCAGTGCCGGGGACGAGGGGCTGATCCAGCAGGTGACCGCTACATTCAGCGGCCGTATGCGGCGGTGGGTCCTGATCACTTGGGCCGCGACGCTTTTCTGGGTGGTCGTCGGGGTCTGGGCAGCGATCGCCTTCTTCCGCTCGCAGGACATTCGGGATTGGATCCTGTACGCCTGCATCTTCCTCTTCGCTGGCATGGCCGTGGCGATGCTCAAGCTGTGGTACTTGATGGAGGTGAATCGCAATACCCACTCCCGTGAGATCAAGCGAGTGGAAATGCAGCTGGCCAGGTTCGCCGAGAATGGGAAGTAGCTCTCGGAAATGTCCTCCCCAAGCGCCCGTAGATGCGCCTCGATGGATGCCCCTGGACACGGCACGTGCCTGCAAGTGGTCCGAACATCTTGGCCCTGCGCACCACCGCCGCGCCTAGGAAATCCACCCCGGCAACGCCGCCGCCTGCTTCACCCACTTCGCCATTTGCGCCTCGTCGAAACGGTCGTCCTCATGGATGTCGAGGTACCGCGTCTCCTTGCCTTTGCTCAGCCCCGGCGGGACCGGCCGAAGCGACGTGCCGCGGAAGTACGCCACCTTGAGATAGCGGGTGAAGGCATGGATCCCCATGAACCAGCCCTGTCCTTCGATTCCGTAGAAGGGCGAGTTCCACTTCACCGCCTTGCGGACCTTTGGGACCGTGCGCACGATGAGCGCGTCGATCCGCCGCGCCAGGTCACGCTTCCATCCCGGCAATGCGGCGATGTACGCCTGCACTGGTGCGTCGCCCTCCGCCTTCGCGATCTGCGGATTGCCGCCGGAGAGCAAGCGGACCTTCTTCGATGCTCTCGGCGTGGCCGCTGACGCCGACCGCGGCTTCGACTCCCGTGCGGCCCTCCGCGCGTTCTTCGGTCCGGTCCTTTGCCCGGCCCTCGGCGCGATCTCCTTCCCGGGCTTCCGCGTGGCTTGCGGTGCGGACTTCGGTGCAGCCTTGCGCACTGCAGTTCGCGCGGCCTTCGGCGCAATTCTTGGCTTGCCCGGTTTGCTTGCGCGCGGCGATTTCTTGGTCGTCGGCTTCGTCTTGCTCTTGATCATCGGTGGTTCCTTGCGCTGAGTGTCTTTCTCCCCGGTAATGCTCCCAGACTAGTTCCAGTACCACACCGCCAGCACCAGCAGTGCAAGGGCAAGGAAATGAGCTCCCCAGACCGCTCCCGTGAGCGCGCGCTGGCGGCCTGTCCGCAGCGCCAGAAATCGGCGCCGTTGTCGGTACATCATCCAGACGGATGCCGCGCTAAAGAAGCCGAAGGCATCGGCGATGAGCACTGGCCATGGCGCGCCCTGGCCAGGGGGGAGGTTTCGCCCAACGCTCATGACGATCGGAACGAGGACGAAGACCGCGGCGACTCCCGAGAAGCACCCCGGCACCATGGCGAGCACCAGCCAACCAAAACGTGGCTGCGTCGAGCCGATCGTCAGCCACAGCGGCTCTGCGCACTCGGGGCAGATGGCGGTCTGAATGTCGCGGAGGTCGTAGGCGCAGCGCGGGCATGGAGCGGAGCGGCCCTTCAGGAACGAGACCACCTCGTCGGGCAATACAGGACCGCGCTTCGTTGACTTCGGCTCATCCTCGGGACGCATGTGTGGCTTCCGCTGCTGCTCCGGAAGTGTAGGTGCCGGCAGGCGGAGACCGCCATTCTCGCCCCAGCTCTCGCGCGAGCCGCTGCCCTCATCCATGCTCTAGCCCATGCCCCCGCCCTTGCCCGCCAGCGCGGGATCCAAGCTGCCTCAGCGAGGCAGCGGCGCGGTGATGCCTGGCTTCTCCGCCCACGGGACCACGAAGTTGGTGTCGTCGTAGCGATCGTGGTGGCGCAGCCAGCCCATGCCGCCGGTCTGGGCTTCGTCGCGGCCCTTGGGCGTGATGTCGATGTAGCGGTACGCCGCAAGGAAATCCTCCAGCCCGCGTGCGAAGGTGGAGTAGGTGTGGAAGACGTCGCCGCGCGCGTCCTTGACAAAGACCGAGAGGCCAGGAAGCTCGCGGATCGATTGCGCCTTGTCGACGAAGTTGTAGGCGTGACGTCCTTCGGCCAGCTCCTGGTCGGTGAAGGAGACGCCGAAGTCACGGCCGAAGTCGGTGTTCGCGCCGGAGACCCAGGGGAAGCTCCAGCCCATCCGCGCGCGGAACTGCTCGAGCTTCTGGATCGGCGCCTTGGAGACGGTGACGAAGGAGATGTCGCGGTGCGCCAGGTGCACGACGAGGCCGTTGTAGTGGTCGGCGATGAACGAGCAGGACATGCAGCCCTGCGACCACGTCGCGTCGAACATGAAGTGGTAGATGATGAGCTGGCTCCTGGGGCCGAAGAGGTCGCCGAGCGACTTCTTGCCCGTCGGTGCGTCGAACTCATACGATTTGTCCACCTTCACCCAGGGCAGCGCGCGCACTTTCGCTGCGAGCGCATCGCGCTGGCGCGTGACCTCCTTCTCCTCGGCCAGGAGCGCGATGCGATCCTTCAACCACGCTTCGCGCGAAACGACGGGGTGCCCGGCGAAGGCGTTGCTGGCGTCTGTCATGATGCGGCTTCCTTCCTGCATCTCCGGGCCTCAGCCACGGCGCTTGGCGTTGCGTTCGGCGACTTCCTTGATGCGATTGATGCCGTGCTGCCACCCTTGGGGCATGCCGTCGCGCAGTTCCTGCGGCAGGAAACCCATGGAGCGGTGGACGAGCGAGAGGCGCGTGCCCGTCCCCTCGGGCGTCAGGCGGTACTGCACGTGGTTGACGGCGGGAAAGGACATGGGCATCGGGCCGTTGAGCTCCAGAAGCGTGGGCGCCTTGATGACCTGCACGTGGCCCCAGAGGTGCCCGTACTTGTGGCCGCCCGCTTCGCCCAGGTCACGGTACCAACGTCCACCGGGCCAGGGCTCGAGCTTCATGGGGAAGGGCTTGCCGTCGGGAAGCACGCTGCCGGGGCCCAGCTCTTCGAGCACTGCCTCGAAGGCGATCTCGGGCGATGCCGCGATGAAGATCTCCTTGCGGATGTCCAGGGTTCGGACTGTCTCACCCTCGGTGGTGGCGGGGGCGGGGGTTGCGGTCGGTGTCGTGGCAGAGGTCG
>JBGARR010000055.1:0-7099 GCA_044230125.1 Phycisphaerales bacterium | reverse complement strand
CGGGCGCTTCAATCGTCGGCGCATCCGCGGCGGCGGGGGGTGCGCGCTTCGGGCAGCTGGGGAACGGCTTCCGGCGCTACGGGCCCACGATGGTCACCGGTCTGGTCACGCTGCTGGTCGGCGGCGGTGCCGCGACGGTGGTGGCGCTGCTCGGCGGCTTCTCGATCGCGCTCTCCGCCACCAAGATGGCCAGCGCGCTCATCGCCACCAGCGTGCTGGTGGCGATCGCCATCGTCCTGGTGCTGGTCACGCTGTGGCTCAGCGTGCGGCTCTGGTACGCCACGCTGCGCGTCGCCGACCTGCGCCGGCCGCGCCTAGGGGGCATGGCCTCGGTCAGCTGGTCCTGGTCCGCCACCGCGGGTGCGGTGCAATGGCAGCTGGCGCTGGTGGCGCTGGGTGCCAGCACCGGGTTCATTGTGCTCTTGGTGGCTGCGGGGCTGGCAAATGCCTACGCCGGGCGTATCGGCGTGCAATCGGGCAGCCTGGTCATCATCGGCGTCCTTGCCCTCGTCTCGGCGCTCCTGGCCCTGCCCGCCTTCCTGGCGGTGGTGGGCGCCTCCTACGAGGTGGTTGCCGACCGCTTCGAGCCGATCCGTGCCGCCGCCGACGCAGGCATGGCGCTTCCACCCATCATCGACACCGGTGCCATGTCATGACCGAAACCACGCCCTCCGCACAGCCCATCGAGAGTCCCCGGCAGCTGGAGTACCGCATGACCTGCAAGGCGCTGCGCAACCGCCGGTGGCGCCTGGCCGGCACCTGGGTGCTGCTGAGCCTCTGGGAAGGGGTGCCGATCTACCTGGCCTTCATGCGCCTCTCCGACAACCCAAGCAAGGAGATCGCCGTCGCGCTGGCGCTGGCGCTCTGCTGGGTGCCGGTGGTGGGCACCGCCGCGGCGATCGTGGGCGCCGTCTGGGCGTGGGAACTCCACTGGTGGGTGGCGGTGGCCATGTACGTCACACCGAAGGTGCTGTACATGGTGGTGATGCGCGCCGCCGAGCGGCGCTACCCGAAGCACGGGCGGTAGCGCGCGCCTGCACGTGCGGAGGCGCCGCGCTTGCAGCGGCGGTCGCTCGGCACTTGCAGCGGCGCTCGCGTGGCACGTCAGTCGCCGTCGAACCCAGGGGCCTTACTCGTCGCCGCCCTCTTCGCGGTCCAGGAAGCTCTGCAGGCGCTGGCGGCGCACGGGGTGCTGCAGCTTGCGGATCGCCTTGTTCTCCACCTGGCGCACGCGCTCGCGCGTGACCTTGAAGATGCGGCCGACCTCCTCGAGGGTGTAGGTGTAGCCGTCTCCGATGCCGTAGCGCAGCTTCAGGATCTCGCGCTCGCGGTAGGTCAGCGTCTTCAGCACGTCGTTGATGCGCTGGCGCAGCAGCTCGCTGCTGGCGCTCTCGTGCGGGCTCTCCTGCTTCTCGTCCTCGATGAAGTCGCCGAAGTGGCTGTCCTCGCTCTCGCCGACCGGACGGTCCAGCGAGATCGGGTGGCGGCTCACCTTCATGACGCGCCGCGTCTCCTCGATGGGCATCTTGGCGCGCAGCGCGATCTCCTCGACGGTGGGCTCGCGTCCCAGCTCCTGGAGCAGGTGCTTCTGGATGGTGCGCAGCTTGCTCATCGTCTCGATCATGTGCACCGGCACGCGGATGGTGCGGGCATGGTCGGCGATGGCGCGGGTGATCGCCTGGCGGATCCACCAGGTGGCGTAGGTGCTGAACTTGTAGCCGCGCTTGTACTCGTACTTGTCCACGGCGCGCATCAGGCCGGTGTTGCCCTCCTGGATGATGTCCAGGAAGGGCAGGCCGCGGTTGCGGTACTTCTTGGCGATGCTGACCACCAGGCGAAGGTTGCCCCCCGAGAGGTCGCGCTTGGCCTGCTCGTACTCAAGGAACGCGCGCTCGATGCCGCGCACGCGCTTGTCCAGCACCGGAGCCTCCTCCAGCACCATCCCGCGCAGCCCCTCGGTCTCGTCGCGCATGACCTGGACGTCCTCGGGGTCGAAGCGGTCCGGGTGCTTCTCCGCCTTCTTCAGCTGGTGCTGGATCTCCTTCACCTTCTTGTCCAGCCCCTGCAGCTTGCGCAGCAGCGGCTGGATGCGGCTGGTGCGCAGGCAGCACTCCTCCAGCAGCACCGCGATCTTGCGGCGGTTGTGGTCCATCTGCTTCTGCAGCGGCAGGCGCTTCGCCTCGCTGACGCCCGCCTCGATCTGCTCGAAGATCTCGCGGTTGCGGACCAGCAGCCGCTCGACGGTCGGCACGTTGGCGGGGATGCGCGCGGCAATCGTCTCCTTGTGGTTCTCCTCGGCGGTGGAGATGCGCATGGTGCGGTCGAAGGGCAGCGTGCCCGCGTGCACCTGCTTCAGGATCTGCACCGCCATCTGCGCGGCGAAGTCGCTGGCCAAGGTCAGCCGGCGGAAGCACATGCGCGTCGTCTCGATCTTCTTGGCGAGTCGGATCTCCTCCTCGCGCGTCAGCAGCGGGATGGTGCCCATCTGCGTCAGGTACATGCGGATCGGGTCGTCGATGCGCTTGGAGCCCTGCTCGGCCAGCGCCGCCTCCACCGCGGCCTGCGCCTCGGCGTCGTCCAGGATCTCCTCCTCCTCGGGCGCCTCGGTGGGATGCGGCTCGTCGTCGAAGCCGGCGTCGAAGTCGACGGGGGGGCCATCCTCCTCCTCGATCATCTGCACCTTCGGCGGCTTGTTCGGCTTGCGCTCGTCGCGCTGGAACTTCAGGTTGGTCTGCAGCGGCGCCTCGAACATGTCCCAGCCATGCCGCTTGCGCTCGATCTCGTCGATGAGCTCGATGTTCAGCTCCTCCAGGAGCACGATCATCTCGTCCACCTTCTCGGGCTCGACGAACTCGTCGGGCACGCAGCGGATGTACTCCTCGTAGGTGATCCACTTGCGGCCGCGGCCGAGTTCGACCAGCTGGCGGAGGACGGGGGTGAGGTCGGAGAGTGCGAGGGACACGGGCGTTCCAGTCGTTGGCGGTGTGACCTGCGGGGGATCCGGTGTGAGATCGGTCCGGCAGGGGAGATGGGCGGAAAATGCGGGGGGGAAGATGCTAGGTCGGCAAGGAGGCGTTTGGCGCAGGCGAAGCGGACGTTGGCGGATTTGGCCGTGCCACGTGCACGGGCGTGCGTTGCGTCGAGGCGGTCCGGGCGAGCCGGGCGAAGGCAGTGGGGTCGCGTCCGCGCGCCCGAACCTCTTCCAGGCGCGCGGAAAGCGCCTGTGGATCGTTCGAAACGGCGGAAGGGGTCCCTACGCCGCTGCGCGGCCTGCGGATCCGCTCGAAGGCGGCAAAGGCGTCCAGAAGTTGCTCGGTCGACTGCTTCCCGGACGGTGCGCGGCGTTCGCCCGTCATGACCAGGTCGCAGGCCAGCGATCGCGCGTCGGCATCGCGCAGCTCGCTCATCAGCTCGCTGCTCTTGAACTGGTGGCCGCTCTCCAGCCAGGCGTGCACCACTTCGTAGATGGAGCGCGTCAACGGGTCCAGCAGCGACTCGGGGGTCAGCGCCTCGGCGATGGGCAGCGTGCAGCCATCCTCCAGGGGGACGCGCACCTGCGCCAGCGCGGGGTGCGCCGACAGCAGCGCGACCAGCCCGCGCTCCGCCTCGCGGCGCCCGCGGGCGTTGGAGGCGGAGAAGCCCTGCTCCTCCAGTGGGCGGTTGCGCGGGTCGTCTTCGGCCGAGTCGCTCGAATCGGGGCCTCCCTCGTCGCGGTCGGGCCGGGTGCGGACCGCGGGCGCGCGGATGGCCTTCAGGGCCTCCTCCAGGTTCGCCTCGGTGAGGCCCGTGATGGACGAAAGGCTGGACATCACCAGCGTGCGGCGGATGCCGGACATCCCCTGGAACCCCAGCTCGACCAGACGGGCCAGCACCGCCTCGATGCGCTGCTGCTGCGCGCTCAGCCCCGCGGCGCCGCGGAAGTCGCTGCGGAAGCGGCGCACGAAGTAGCTCAGCGCGTCCTGGCTCGCCTCCAGCGCGGCGTCGAAGCGCTGGCGCCCGCCCGGCTGGCGCAGCAGCTCGTCGGGGTCCAGTTCGTCGGGCAGCGTGCAGATGCGGACATCGATCGGCTCGGAGAAGAAGACCTCGACCGCGCGGTCCGCCGCCTTCTGTCCTGCGGCGTCGCCGTCGAAGAGCAGGATCACGCGCTCGCACATGCGCTTGAGGACGCGCGCGTGGTCACGGGTGAGCGCGGTGCCCAGCGTCGCCACCGCGTTGGTGGCGCCCGCCGCGTGGCAGGCGATGACGTCGGTGTAGCCCTCGCAGATCACCGCGGTCTTCGTCTCGATGATGCGCTTCTTGGCCAGGTGGATGCCGTACAAGCCGCGGCCCTTGTGGAAGATGCCGCTTTCGGGCGAATTCAGGTACTTGGGCTGGTCTTCCGGGTTGATCTGGCGCGCGCCGAAGGCGATGGGCGAGCCCAGTTCGTCGCAGATCGGGAAGATCACCCGGTTGCGGAAGCCGTCGATGGGGCCCTGGCGCCCGTCACGCACCAACCCGGCCGCGCGGAAGACGTCCAGTTCGGGGACGGCGTCGTCGCCGCGCGCGCCAGCCGTGCCCAGGTGGTGTGCGCGCAGGCGATCCAGGTGCATGACGAAGGCGTCCCATGAATCCGGTGCGGCGCCCAGCGCGTGGTGCTCGCGCGCCGCGGGGCTGATCGCGCGCTGGTCGAGCGCCTGGCGCGCAGCGCGCCCCAGCTCGGGGTGCGCCAGCACCTTGCGGAAGTACGCGGCCGCGATCGCGTTGGCGCGCAGCAGCGCGCGGCGCCCGCCGGTGGGACCCTCGTCGCCGCGCGTCTGGCGCAGCTCGATGCCGGCGCGCTCGGCCAGCGCGCGCAGCGCATCGATGAACTCCATCTTGTGGTAGTTCATCATGAAGTCCAGCGCGGTCCCGGCTGCACCGCAGGAGAAGCACTTGTAGAAGCCAGCGCCCTTGTGCGTGACGACGGTCATCGAGGGCGCACGGTCGTCGTGGAAGGGGCACAGGCCGATGTGCTCGCGCCCCTTGGGGCGCAATTGCACATGCTCGCCGATGAGCGCGACCAAGTCGGTGGCATCCAGCACACGGTCGCGGTCGGAGTTGCCTGCAGCGTGAGACACCAGCGGCCTGCTTTCGGTCCGCGCCAGCCCTGCGGGGCGTGGCCGCGGAACATCGTTCACGCGCCGTCAGGGACCCTGCGGTCCGCGGCGCACCGGGCATCCAACGTGGATGCCTTCCATCGGGCGAGTCACTTTGGACCAGTCGTACGACGGTCCGGCCCATCCAAGCACGGGCCGCACCAAGGGCCCGTCCATCAGCGCCGAGCGCGTGCCACCGTGCAATGCACGAACGGGCCGTCGCCAATGCGACGTCCGGGCACGACCTCGGCTGGTCCATGTCCGGCAACACAGCCGCGGACAGCTTTCCAGTTCATTCGGCCGAACACCCGGAAAGGGTTCTCGGCGGCTTCGAAAGCGGGGTGGAGGGTTTGCTCAAGGCCGGGTCGCCGTCAGGCGCCGCTGGTGGCACAGATGAGCCGATGGTCCCACTGCGAAGCTAGAGAAGTGTAGGCGGAATTTAGGGCGAGTCAAATAATCATGTGGATATCCACATCGCTTTCCGGCTTGCGGCACTGCAATTGCCCGGGACCGGGCGCGGTCGTGGGGGTGGAAATTGCGCCGTGCATCGGGGAAGCGCTCAGCGGGGGATCTACCCTTGCGGCATGAACCCTGCCAAGTCCAAGCGATTCAGGCTTTTCGCCTCACGCACCGCGCTGGTGGCCGCCGGGTCGGCGGTGCTGCTGGGGCTGCCAGGTGCGGCGGATGACGCGGACGTGGTGATCGTCCCGGTCCAGGACCTGCCCGCCACCCCGCGCGGGGTCGTCCAGGCGCCTGCGGTGCTGGTCATCGCGCAGCCCGACGAAGCGGTCACGTCGTACGAGGGCGAAGAGTGGGTCACCCCTGTCATTGAGGTGTGGAAGCCGATCTGCGGCAGCGACACCTCGGCGGCCACCGCGGCGCTCCTGAAGCGCAGCGCTCTGGACCACCAGCGCCAGTTCCAGGAGGAGGACGGCGGCATCGTCATCGACACCACCAGCAACCTGGTCGGGCCGAACCTGGTCTTCCACGTGGCCAGTTCGGTCCCCGCCGCGGCCATCCCCGCGATCGCGGCGGTGGAGGCGTACGTCGAGTCGCTCTTCACCGACCCCGTCACCGTGACCATCAACATCAGCTTCGCCCCGCTTGCACCAGGGGTGCTGGGGTCCACCTCCGCCACGTTCCTGACGGCCAGCTACGCCAGTTCGCGCTTCGGGCTGGTGAACCACCGCGACTCCAGCGACACCATTCAGCCCAAGCTGCCCACCGGCACCACGGTCGCGGTGCGCTACAACGGGGACGCGGCCACGGTGACCAACGAGAACCGCGTCTTCTGGACCCGCGCCAACTTCAAGGCGACCGTCGGTTCGAGCGCCGGCATCGACTCCAACATGCAATTCGGCACCGGGTTCAGCTTTGATTTCGACCCGGGAAACGGCGTGCTGGGGACCAGCTTCCGCGATGTCCTGGTGCACGAGATCGGCCACTGCCTGGGCATCTACTGCGGGGCCGACTTCCTGACCAACGACATGACCACGCTTGACCTGTTCCGCTTCCAGTACACCGACGGCAGCGCCGACTACAACCCCGACACGGTCGCGGAGTTCACCACGCGGCCGCGCCTGGTCTCCAAGAACCGCCCGAACGATGCGCAGATCTTCGACATCATCTCGGCGGAGTACCGCATGTCCGACGGATCCCCGTACCAGGCAAGCCACTTGCGCGAGCAGACGCCCAGCCTGGGCCTGATGGATCCGGCGATCGGCACCGGGACGACCAACGCGCCCAGTTACTACAAGACCAGCGATCTCACCATGCTGGACGCGATCGGCTGGAGCCGCTGAAGGGCACGCAGGCGCCGCTGCTTGCCGCCGCGAGTGTGGAGGCGCCACTGAGGAAAAAAGACGCGGGCCGCCCAATGAGATGTTTGGTCAGTTCCACAAACTGCTCCAAGCTCAACTTCTCCGCCCGCTCTTGCGGCGAAATGTTCAACTCCGCAAACGCCTGCGTCAACCTCTCCATTGGCC
>JBGARR010000028.1:0-47096 GCA_044230125.1 Phycisphaerales bacterium | reverse complement strand
TCAAGCAGAGCCACGACGCGAAAGCTCGCATTCCAGTTCTCCTCCTCCACCGCAGCTGCTGCCTGAAGGAGCCGTCGTGAGACGGACTGCCAGGCACTTTCGACGTCTGGACGGGATGGGGAACGGTCGGGCCTGCCAAGCCATCCATTCTGCCTGGTGACGTACCCCAACGCTTCGAGGTATCGAGCGACCGACGCGTGCGCGGCCATGCTCCGCTGGTGCACCACGCGCAGCAGCTGATGTATGCGTGCTCGATGCGCCGCCAAGGCAGGCGAGATCGCGGCCCGCTCCTGTTCGCTGAGGTCGAGCCCCTCTATCTGCGATGGGAGGTCGAAGGCGACGCCTGGGCTCACGCGTACAACGAACCGCACTGATTCGCGCCGCATCGACGCGGTCTCGAAGTCCTGAACTAAGTCTGTTTCTGGCGCTCCAGGACAATTCAGGCCGGCGGAGAGGTTGGCGGCCAACTGGGATGTGCACTCGCGGAGGGACTTGGTGACGACCGTCATCATGTCGGCGGCGCGAGCTGCTTCCTCGCTTGAGTGCGGCATCAATACTGTGCACTCGTCCGCGTGGAGCACGGGCAGCGCTTGTGCGCAGCCTCGAAGATAGAGCCGGTGATAGCCGTCGAGATATCCAAAATAGAGATCGACCGCGGCTTGTGCGGCCTCCCGCGCGCATGGTCCCGTTGCGTCCCGGACGGCGTGGATCGGAAGGGGCAGCGGAATCGCGTTGAGAACAGTTGCCTGGCCGAGCGCGTGAGACGATCCTCCCGCGATCGCCAGGCAAAGTGCCGCAGCGTGGATGAAAGTGGCTTTCATCGCTTCCGTGTTCCCGGCCGGTGTTGTACCACCTGGCCCTCTGGTGGCGAGCGCTGGGGGCTTGGAGTGCGCGGTCGCCAGCGTGCCGGATGGCGCACGGATGGCTCTCTATCGCCGCCAGCTACAAGAAGCCCGAGTGCAGCACTAGCACAAGGATGGGCGAGGAGGTCAACGCTTATGCGGTCGATGCTCATACGCGGGCCGAGCGCGCCGAGCGCCATTTCGTAGCTGCCCGCGCTGCCCGAGACCTCGAAGCGCCAGATCGTGTCGACGCTGAAGCCACCGAAGCCACCGAGCGCTTCGCGGTGCAGTTCGGTGACCTGCGTTGCCGACTAGCCACTCACGCGAACGCTGTTCGGGTCAACTTCTGTGCCCTGAATGCGCACCTACGGCAGAACCGTTGTCGTCTGGCCGCCACCGAGCCCGAGGCGTCCGGTGCATTCCACGCCGGCGCACCGCCTGCGAGGGACCCGCCAACGAATGTTCCGTCCGTGGTCGTGTTCGGCCCAACGGCGTTCGCAGAGCTGTCCCACTCGCCCCGGGCGCTGCTGGCGGACGAGGCGCACCTCGACCGGAGTGAACCCTGAAGTCTGGTGCGTGACCACCTTCTCGATTGGTCTCAATCGCAGCAGAACGATGATGTTTGGCCCTGCGTCCAAGCATGCGCCAACGATCGATCCGCGCATGGCGCCGGCGACAGATCAAAGAGGTTCACGCGCGCTCCCGAGAGGCTCGCCTGCGATTCAACTGTGCCCCGCGAGCCCACATTGCCACGCGCAGCTGTCGTCGACTCAACTCATGGCCGCCGCCTTGAGCACCTGGAATGAGCAATTGCGCAGACAGGTACCCTATACCCCGGCCGCTTCCGCGGCACGGAAGGACCGCCATGGCCACATCATCGTCCAGCACCGCCCCCAGCGCGTCGTCCAGCGCTCCGCCAAGTGCTTCAAACAGCTCCACACCCAGCGCTCCAAGCTCCGCCATCCAGACGGACTGCTTCATCGCCGGCGCCTTCGTGCCCGCAGCATCCGGCAGACGGTTCGCGGTGCGCAACCCCGCCACCGACGAATCGATCGCGCAGGTCGCCGATGGCGGCGCCGAAGACGCGCGCCGCGCAGTGGCCGCCGCCGCTGCAGCATTTCCTGCGTGGAAGGCGCTGACCGCTATCGAGCGCGCCAAGCACCTGCGCGCGCTGGCCGCGCTGATGCTGCGTGACACCGAACGGTTGGCCGACCTGTGCACGCGCGAATGCGGCAAGCCGCTG
Organism: Phycisphaerales bacterium; assembly: GCA_044230125.1. Taxonomy (GTDB): domain Bacteria; phylum Planctomycetota; class Phycisphaerae; order Phycisphaerales; family SM1A02; genus UBA966. The sequence continues at coordinate 45,011 of JBGARR010000028.1, read as the reverse complement.
GCGGAATCGCGCGCCGAAGTTGCCTATGCCGCCAGCTTCCTGGAGTGGTACGCCGACGAGGGCCGCCGCATCTACGGCGAGACGCTGCCTGCCAGCGACCCCGGCAAGCGCCTGATGGTGCTGCGCCGGCCCGCAGGCGTGGCGGCGGCGATCACGCCGTGGAACTTCCCGCTGGCGATGGTGACGCGCAAGATGGGGCCCGCGCTCGCCGCGGGCTGCACGCAGGTGGTGCCAGCGACCCCGGCAAGCGCCTGATGGTGCTGCGCCGGCCCGCAGGCGTGGCGGCGGCGATCACGCCGTGGAACTTCCCGCTGGCGATGGTGACGCGCAAGATGGGGCCCGCGCTCGCCGCGGGCTGCACGCAGGTGGTGAAGCCCGCCGAGCAGACGCCGCTGTGCGCGCTGGCGATCGCAGCGCTTGCCGCGGAGGCGGGGCTGCCCCCCGGCGTGCTGAACGTGGTCACGGGCACGGACGCGCCCGTGATCGCGGCCGTGTTCTTCGAGAACATGACGGTGCGCCACCTGAGCTTCACCGGCAGCACCGAGGTGGGCAAGCTGCTGCTGGCGCAGAGCGCGCGCACCGTGATGCGCCTTTCGCTTGAGCTGGGCGGCCACGCGCCCTTCATCGTCTTTGACGACGCGGACCTGGAGAAGGCCGTGGCCGGGGCGATGGCGAGCAAGTTCCGCAACGCGGGGCAGACCTGCGTCTGCGCCAACCGCTTCTACGTCCAGCGCGGCATCCACGACGCCTTCGTGGAACGCCTGGCCGCAGCGGTGCGCGCTCTGCAGGTTGGCAACGGGCGTGATGCCGGCGTGCAGGTGGGACCGCTCATCGAGGATGCGGGGCTGGCGAAGGCGGAGGCGCACATCGCCGACGCGGTGGCCAAGGGCGCCACACTGGTGGCAGGCGGCACGCGCGCGCGGCCCGCTGGGTGCGCCGATCGCTTCCTAGCGCCCACGCTGCTGACGGGCGTGACGGACCAGATGCTCTGCTTCCAGGAGGAGACCTTCGGGCCGGTGGCGCCGGTCGCGGTCTTCGACACCGAGGCGCAGGCGCTTGCCGCCGCCAACGACACCATTTACGGGCTTGCCGCGTACCTCTTCACGCAGGACGGCGCGCGCATCATGCGCATGGCCGAGGAACTGCAGTTCGGCATCGTGGGCGTGAACGACGCGCTGCCCGCCACCGCGCAGGCGCCCTTCGGCGGCGTGAAGCAGAGCGGCATGGGACGCGAGGGCGGGCACCATGGCATCGAGGAGTACCTGGACATGCGCTTCGTGAGCTGGCGCATCGCCTGAACCGCGCGCTGCGGCACGATTCGGCACCGCGCGCGGCGGCGCACATCGCCGCCGATCCCTCATAGGATGCCCCCGTGCGATACCGTCCAGCGCTCATCCTGCTCACTGTCACGGTCGCCGGGACGGTGGCGGTCGCGGCCGTCTTCGCGACCACCCGCTCCATTGCCGTCGAGCTGCGCACACAGCTCTCGGCGCAGACGCAGGCGCTGGCCTTCGCCGCCGCGGGCGCCATCGACCCGCAGGAGCACCGTGCGGTGGCGACCGCCCGCGACATGGGCGCGCCCGAGTACCAGCGCATCGAGATCACGCTGCGCCGCATGCGCGATGCGTGGCGCGAGGCAGGAATTCCCGTCCGCTTCCTCTTCACCATGGTGCCGGACCCGGGCAGCAAGTCGGGGCTGGTCTACATGGTGGACGCCGAGGAAGTTCCCAAGGACAAGTCCAAGCCAGGCGAGGAGATGCGCATCCTCTCCACCGACGCTGGCCCCTTCGACTGGCGCAAGCCCAGCAGCTTCGAATACACGGACGCCTTCGGCAACTTTTTCAGCGCGTTCGCCCCCGTCAACGGCGCCGATGGCAAGGTGGAGTTCGTGGTGGGCATCGACCTGAGTGCCGAGCAGGTGCGATCGGTGGAATGGCGCGTGGCCCGCGAGGCGCTGCTTCCGGTGGGCATCGCTGGGCTGGTGGCGCTGGGGATCTCGGCGTTCTTCGGCGAGCGCCTGGTGCGCCCCCTTGGACGTCTGCGCGTCTTCGCCGAGCGCGTGGGCAACGGCGACCTGACCGCCGAGGCGGACGCGCACGCCCCCGGCGAGGCGGGCGAGATCGCGCGCGCGCTGGACAGCTCGCTGCTCTCGCTGCGGCGCATCGTGGGCGAGGCGGACGAGACTTCGCTGCGCGTGCGCACCGCGTGCGAGCGGCTGCTGGAGCGCACCGACGAGCGGCGCGAGGCGGCGCGCCTGGTGGGCGAGCGCGCGGGCGATGCGGTGGCGCGCTCCCGTGATGTGGTGGCCTCGGCCGAGGAGCTGATCGCCGACGCGAGCGGCGTGGGAGAAGCGGCCGCGCATGCCGTCGAAGGTGGCGTTGGCGCGCTGAACGACGTGGCGCAGATCGACGCAGGCGTGCAAGCGGTGATCGCGCGCGGCCGCGAGCTTGGCAACCAGCTGGAGGCGATGCGCGTGCGCGCCGCCACGGTGGACAGCGCGCTGGAGGCGATGGTGCATGTGGCCAACCGCAGCAGCGTGCTGAGCCTGAACGCCGAGATCGAAGCCTCGCAGGCGGGCGAGGCGGGACGGGGCTTCGCGGTGGTGGCGCGCGAGATCAGGCGGCTGGCCGAGCAGGCGGCGCGCAACAGCCTGCAGATCGAGGAAAATGTGCGCGGCCTGCACGAGGCGCTGGACGCGGGCCGGCGCGCCACCGAGGAATTCGGGGGCGCCGCCGAACAGGCCAGCGAGCGCTCGGCGCGCCTCTCCACCGCCATGGCCGAGAGCATCCGCCAGCTGGAGGCCCTCTCGCCGCGCATCCGCGCGGTCAGCGAGCGCAGCGCCAGCTTCAAGCGCGAGGGAGAGGCCATGCAAGCGGACATGCGCACCAGCGAGGCCGCGGCGGCGGAGCTGCGCACCTTCCTGGAGAGCTTCGAGGCGACCCTGGTGGAGCTGCGCGACCGCTCCGCCGAGGTGCACCGCCTGCTGGCGCAGCTGAAGACGCGCTAAGCATCCCCGCGGAAGCGCCTACCATCGCACCCCGAAATGGACACACTCATGGCCAAGCGCCGCACCACCCGAAGCAAGCAGAGCACTCGCACCACGCGCCGCACGGGCACTGCGCCCGCGCGCGCCAGCACCGCCGCCGCGGTGAAGCACCGCACCGAGTCCGACAGCATGGGCGCGATGCAGGTGCCGCACGACGCCCTCTATGGCGCCACGACGCAGCGCGCGGTGCTGAACTTCCCGATCAGCGGCCGCCCGATCCCGCCGCAGTTGATCGCCGCCTACTTCGAGCTGAAGCGCGCCGCCGCGATGGGCAACGCGAAGCTGCGCGAGCTGCCGCGCGACAAGGCAGATGCCATCGTCGCCGCCTGCGAGCGGCTGCTGGAGGACTTTGCGGACCGCCGTGCGCAGGTGATGCGCCACTTCCCCATCGATGTCTTCCAGACGGGGTCGGGGACCAGCACCAACATGAACGCCAACGAGGTGATCGCCAACACCGCCAGCGTGATGCACGGCAAGGCGATCGGCTCGAAGGACCCGCTGCACCCCAACGACCATGTCAACTGCGGGCAGAGCAGCAACGACACCTTTCCCACCGCGATGCAGATCGCGGGCGCCGTCGAGATCCAGGCGAAGCTGGTGCCCGCGCTGAAGCGGTTGCACCAGGCGCTGGCCGCCAAGGCCAGGGCGTGGGACAAGCAGGTGAAGATCGGCCGCACGCACTTGATGGACGCGACGCCCATCCGCGTGGGGCAGGAGTTCAGCGGCTACGCCGCGGCGGTGGCGTATGGCGTGGCGCGCGCCGAGCTGGCGCGCGACGTGCTGGCGCGCAACATGCCCATCGGCGGCACTGCGGTCGGCACGGGCATCAACACCAACCCGAAGCTGGCGCGCGAGATCTGCAAGACGCTGACCAAGGACCTGGGCATTCGCTTCGAGGAGGCACAGAACCACTTTGAGGCGCAGGCGACGCGCGACTGCGTGGTGGAGGCGAGCGGCCTTCTGAAGGTGATCGCCGTGAGCCTGAGCAAGATCGCCAACGACATCCGCTGGCTGGGAAGCGGGCCGCGCTGCGGGTTGGGCGAACTGACGCTGCCCGCCACGCAGCCCGGCAGCAGCATCATGCCCGGCAAGGTGAACCCCGTCATCTGCGAGAGCGTGATCCAGGTGGCCTGCCGCGTGGTGGGAAACGACGCCAGCATCACGCTGGGCGGCTTCGGCGGCGTGGGCAGCCTGTTGGAGCTGAACGTGGCCATGCCGCTGATCGCCGACGACCTGCTGGAGTCCATCGACTTGATGGCCAACGCCTGCACCATGTTTGCGGAGAAGTGCATCGACGGCCTGGAACTGCACCCGGATGCGCTGATGACGGTCGAGAGAAGCCTGATGATGGTCACCTCGCTGGCCCCCGCCATCGGCTACGACGCCGCGGCAAAGGTGGCCAAGGAGGCGTACAAGACGGGCGAGACGATCCGCCAGCACGTGCTGCGGAACAAGCTGGTGGCGCCCGACCTGCTGGACAAGCTGCTGGACGCCACCAGCATGACCAAGCCAGGCGCCAAGGGACCCGGCGGCGGCTGAGCCGGGCGTCGACGGAGCCGCCGGCGGCAGAGTTGGGCGCGGGCGGCGCAGTCACGGGATCGCCGCACCGAAGCGTCCGAGAATAGGCCTGTGACGGCCGAAGCGCCTCGGTTGCGACCAGCCTGCGCCCGGATCGCGCAAAACTCCACAGCACTTCCTTGCGCTGACGCAGATCGGGGCTAGATTCGCTCGACGGCCATCCGGCTGTCGGCGTTTCTTTATCGAAACGGAAACCAGGAAGGAAAAGGGTCCGCCATGCGGAAGTTGATGGCATTTGGTGTCGGTGCGCTCGGGCTGTGCGCTGTTGCGCATGCGCTGCCCAGCGAGACCGTGATCATCGAGAACCTGCCGGCATCGGCACGCGAGCAGGGCGGCTTCCCCGTCCAGAACGCCACCTTCTCTGATGGACTCTCCAGCGGCGGCAACTACTTCTACTCGCAGTCGCTCGCACAGCAGTTCACGATCAACGTGGGCGCCACTGCGGGCATCACCGGCATCAACTTCTGGGGAGCCTCTGAATACCTGGGCACCAGCCAGCCCTGGCTGCAGACGGCCCTGGCGACCAACATCATCGGCTTCGACATCTCGATCCTGCGCGTCACGCCCGATGGCAACTTCCCCACCGTGCAGTCCTGGTCGCTGACCCGCAACCAGGTGACGCAGGCGCTGACCGGCAACTACACCGCCCAAGGCACCAGCCCCGTCTTCCAGATCGGCGCGGCGCTCACCGGAGACCTCTCGTTGACGGCGGGCGTATACGCCATCTCGGTGGGTGCACGCCTGAGCAATCCCGACGGCAGCGCCTTTGCGTGGGTCGACGGGCAGTGGGACGGCTCTGACCCGGCCACGCGCCTGTACGCCACGATTGGCGATGTCCCCGCGCTGTGGGGCAATTTCACCCCCGCGCAGACGACGACTTCGGGTGCCTTCCAGCTCACCGGAACCATTACCCCCGCCCCCGGCGCGCTCGCGCTGCTTGGGATCGCGGGGCTCGGATCGCGCCGCCGCCGGCGCCTCTGAGGCATCGACATCGGCTGGCGTCCGCCGCCGCCGAACACCTGGCGCGCTGTGCTCTCCTCGTCCACCGGAGCCGCGCGCCGGGTTCTTTTTTGTCGCGATGAGATGGCGCGCTTGTTCAGCGGGTGCGACTGCCTTCAGCGCGCGCGTGCCCGCGACCACGCGGCCAGTGCGTCCGCATGCGCGCGGACATCGTGCACGCGCAGGACCGCGGCGCCGTTGGCCGCGGCCGCCAACGCCACGCCAAGCGAGCCCGCCAGGCGGTCGGCGGGCGAGGCACGCTGCGCCGCAGCGCCCACAAAGCTCTTGCGGCTCGCACCCACCATGATCGGCAGCCCCAGTGCAGCCAGTTCCTGGAGCCGCGCGACCAGCTCGAAGTTCTGCGCGACGCTCTTGCCGAATCCCAGCCCCGGGTCGACGGCGATGCAGGCGCGCGCGACTCCTGCGCGCACTGCGGCGTCGACGCGCGCGGCCAGCCAGTCGTGCACCTCGCGCGCGACGTCGTCGTAGGCGGGTGGTGTTTCGTAGCGATCGCTGTAGCGGTCGTCGGGCGGCGCTGCGCGGCGGTGCATCAGGACCAGGCCCGCACCGCGCGCGGCGACCACCTCCAGCAGGCGCGGGTCCTCGGTGCCCGCGCTGACATCGTTCACGATGCAGGCGCCGGCATCCAGCGCGGCTTCCGCGACGGCGGCGAGCGTGGTGTCGATCGAGATGGCGAGGGGGGGCACGGAATCGGCGCGGCGCTCTGCGTCGGCGGCGCACGCATCGTCCGGGCATCCGCCGTGCGCGGCGCCGTCACGGGACTCGCGTCCCCGTGCCGCCAGTTGCACGATGCACTGATGCGTTCGGCGAATCTGCTCCGCGGCATCGATCCGCATCGCACCGGGGCGCGTGGATTCGCCGCCGATGTCCACGATGGACGCGCCATCGGCGAACGCCGCGCGCGCGAACTCCACGGCGGCGCCGGCGTCGGCCAGCCGTCCACCGTCGCTGAAGCTGTCCGGCGTCAGGTTGACGATCGCCATCAGGTGCGGCAGAAGGCCGGGCCCCCACGCAAACGCATGTGAACCCGTCTGCCAGCGCTGCGCCTGGCGTGTCGCCGCATCGACGGCCGCTGCGCTGCTCACGGGGCTGCTGGGCTCTGCTGTGCGGGTGCGGACGCGGGTGAGGCCGCAGGTGCGACTGCGGGTGCAGGTGCAGGTGCAGGTGCAGGCGAGGCGGCTGGCGCGGCCGCGGGCGGTTGCATCCCCCGCTGCCACTCTGCCTTGATCGCGTCGAAGCCCACGGCCAGCACGCTGCTGGGCACGACCAGCGCAGCCTCCCACGTGCCGTCCTTCGCGCGCAGCGCCGTGGCGATCGGTTCCATTGTGGCGGGTGCGGGCGGAATCATTGCCTCGCCACCGCCGGGCATGGCGCTTGCCACCTGCCGCGCGGCGTTCATCAGCTCGGCGACGCCGATGAAAGCAACGATGTCCGGATCAGGCACCAGCCACGGCGCCATGGCGCGCACGACGCTGTTGGTGCCCAGCGTCTTCGCCTCGCCACCCGTGGCGGCGGCGACGGCACGCTCCTGCACATCCATCCGCTGGCTAAAGGTCACCACCAGTGCGCCAGGCACCTCCTTGGCGAAGCCGTGCAAGCCGCGCGTGCCCACGACCACTTGGCGCGTCAGGCGCGTCATCGCATCGCCACCGGGACCGGTCACCACTTCCTTCACCGCAAAGGCGCTGGTGCTGACGCCATTCTTCAGCTCGCGCACCTCCTCCCACACGGGTTCGCGGCGGATGCCATCTGATTCACCCGCCTGGGCCAGGATCCACTTCTGCAGTGCGGCCTTCACCGCAGGGGGATTGGTGGTGACCACCACGAACGAGGAGTCATTCAGCACGCCCCCCGCCAGGATGCTGAGCTTGCTGGGATACGCCGCCACCTGCAGCGCGGTCACCTTGTCCTGCACGGCGTCGAGCCACTCCGGCAACGGCACGCGCTGCGAGCCGGGAATGGTGGCCAGAAAGCTGCGCACGTGCGCCATGCCGCCCATGCCCGCCACGTCGATGCCCATGGCGCCGTAGAAGGGCGCGGCGGGCAGCATGCCCAGCGCCGCGGCCGGCTTGCGCGGCGTGGCGCCCGCGGCAGGGATCGCGCGTGCGATCTCGCCTTCGGCGCTGAATCGCGCGAAGCTGCGCACGCCCACGGCCAGTGCGTCAAAGTCCAATGCGATCAGTCCGTCCGTCACTTGCGCCAGCAGCTCTGCGCTGCGGTCGCGCGCCTTGATCAGCTGCTCGCGCGTCATGGGGCCGTCGCCGCCCAGCGGCACGCCCGCATCTGCGGCGGCTTCGGGGCTGACGGCGCGCAGCGCGGCGGCGCTCTGCATGAAGACCGCGCCACCCGCCCACGCGCAGGCATCGCCCGCGCGCGCGATGGCCATGCCGCGTGCGCCCAGGTGCGCGTCCAGCGTGGCGCCGATGCCCTCCTTGGGGTCATACGCCCGCGCCGAGCGCGCATCCTGTGCAAGCAGCACGTGCTTGCCGAGGGCGCGCGCAAAGACGGGCTGCGGCACCCCCTTCATGGTGTAGGCATCCGCCCCAGCTGCGGGGGCGGGCACCAGGAATGCCTGCATGAACGCCCCGGCATCGGTGACGGGCAGCGCGGCCACGAAGACGAGCGCACCATCCTGCGGCTCGGTCCACACGGCGACGGGGCCGCGGTCGTCGAAGCCGGCGCCGATCCCCAGGCGCGCCCTCAACAGGTCGATCGGGCGGCCGCCCATCCCCGTCTCGGCGCGGCCCATGCGGTCGATGGCCAGCTGCAGGTCATCGCTGGCGGCCTTGGGGTTTGGCACCAGCAGCACGCTTGTGGCGTTGGGTGGCACCAGCATCGCGGCGTTGTCAAACGAATCGCCGCGCGCAGGCAGGGCCATGCACGCGGCGAAGAGGAAGGCCGAGGGAAGCGTGCGCAGCGCACTCGAGCGCGCGACGGCGGGCCGCAACGGCCGAGGCAGCTGCAGCGGTCGCTGCTCCGGAGAGTTCAGGTGGTCCATCGCTTCAGGATACGGGCTTCGCCGCCAGCGCCTGATCGATGGCCTTCTTCAGTTCCTCGCTGTTGGGCTTGACGGCCGAGGCGTAGAAGGCGATCGGCTTGCCGTCGCGGCCGATCAGGTACTTGCCGAAGTTCCAGCTGGGCAGCTTCTTGGTGCACGCCGACAGGTACGCGTAGATCGGGCTCTGGCCCGCCCCCTCCTTGGTCTGCACCTTGGCCATGAGGGGGAAAGTGACCGAGTAGTTCTTCGTGCAGAAGTCGCGGATCTCCTCGGCGGTGCCGGGCTCCTGGCCGCCGAAATCGTTGCAGGGGAAGCCAAGCACCACCAGCCCCTTGTCCTTGTAGTCCTTGGAGAGCTGCTCCAACTCGGTGTACTGCGCGGTGAAGCCGCAGCGGCTGGCCACATTGACCACCAGCGTGACCTTGCCCTTGTAGGTGGACAGGTCCACGGGCTTGCCGTCCAGGCCAGTGGTCTGGAAGGTGTACAAGGACTTGGCCTTGGCGGCCTCGGCGTTTGCGTCGGGGGTGGCGGCCTGACCTGCGCCGAAGCCGGTGATCATGGCGACTGCGCCGAGCGTGGCGGCGATCAACTTGCGTGACATGGTGCGTTGCCTCAGTTTGGGGGATGCGGTGTCCGGGATCGGCCGGGCGGCGCGCCGGCGGGAGCGATTTCGCTGGCTTCGCAGCGCTGGATTCGCAGCGCGGGATGCTACGCGGGCGCGCGCGGCGCATCGTCGCGGAAGTGCGCCAACGATGCGGCGCAGGACTCCAGGAACGCGGTCTCCTCCGCGGTGAAGGTGCGTTCGCCGTGGTTGGCGACGCCAAGCGTCCCGACCAGCGCGCCGCCGCAGCGCACCGGGACCACGATCGAGCCTTCCATCCCCGATTTGAGCGCACCGGGCTGCACGGTGCCCGTGGAGTCTGTCTTCAGGTTGCACCAGGTGACGGGGCGGTCCTGCTGGGCACACGCGCCGGCCATGCCCTTGCCCACCGGAATCACGCGGATCTTCTCGACCAACGGCGGCGGCAGTGGGCCCGCCAGCGCACAGAGGTGCAGCATGCCGTCGGCGCACAGGAAGTGCAGCGTGCCGCTGTCGGCCATCGCGTGCCGCACGATGGCGGCCAGCGCGGCTTCGGCGTTGACGGACTCGGAGATCTCGGCGGGGAGCGTGATCATGGCTGGTGCGTCCTCAGGCGATGCAGATGGCTCGTGGGTGCGCGGACGGGCGGTCGAGCGGTCGGTCGCGCGGTCGGGCGGTCGGGCGGTCGGGCAAGACTCCCTATCCGCCGTGCAGTTCGCGCGCCAGGCGCATCGTGGCGTCGTAGTGCGCGCGCACCTCGGCCATCGAGTCGCCGCCGAACTTGGCAAGGAAGGCGCGCGCCACCTCGAAAGCGACGACGCTCTCCATCACCACGCTGGCGGCCGCGATGGCGCTGATGTCGCTGCGCTCGTACTGGCTCTGCAGCGGTTCGTGCGTGGCAAGGTCGACACTGGGCATGCCGCGCAGCAGCGTCGAGATGGGCTTCATGGTGCCGCGCACCACCAGCGGCATTCCGTTGGTCATTCCACCCTCCAGGCCGCCCGCGTTGTTGGTGGGGCGCGTGAAGCCCAGGTGCGGCGCATCGCGCTGTGCGGCGTCGAAGGCGATCGGGTCGTGCACCTGGCTGCCGAAGCGGAAGGCGCACTCCTTGCCCAGCCCGATCTCGACGGCCTTGAAGGCCTGGATGCCCATGACGGCGAATGCCAGCCGCGCGTCCAGGCGCTCGTCCCACTGCACGCAGGTGCCCAGCCCCGGCGGCAGGCCAAAGACATGCGCCTCGACCAGCCCGCCCACGGTGTCCTGCTCCACCTTGGCGCGATGGATGTGTTCGATGATGCGTGCGCTGACGGCGGCGTCGGGGCAGTAGACATCGCTGGCATCGCGCGCGGCACGGAGCGCGGGCAGGTCGGCGGCGGCGATGGTCGCAGTGCTGACCGCATCGATGGCGCCGCGCACGAAGCCGAAGACCTGGATGCCGAACTCGCGTAGCAGCAGAGCGGCAAGCGCACCTGCAGCGACGCGCGCGGCGGTTTCGCGGGCGCTGGCGCGCTCCAGCGTGCCGCGGCAGTCAGTGGTGAGCCACTTCAGGCTCCCCGCCAGGTCCGCATGGCCCGGCCGCGGGCGCGTGACGGGCGGCGTCTTCACCGGATCGTCCATCCGGCTGTCCTTGTTGGGGATCTCAAGCACCACCGGCGCGCCGATGGTGGTGCCCGCACGCACGCCTGTGGCGATGCGCACGATGTCCGTCTCGATGCGCTGGCGGCCGCCGCGGCCGTAGCCACCCTGGCGGCGGCGCAGCTGCGCGTTGATGAACTCCTGGTCGATCAGCAGGCCCGCAGGCATTCCCTCGACGAGCGCCAGGAGCGTCGAGCCGTGCGATTCGCCTGCAGTCCGGTAGGAGAGCATGCCGGGAGCATAGGGCGCAAGGGTGCGCGGGCGGTCCGCCGCACGTTGCGGCGCAATTCGGAAAGCGAATACGCTGCGGGGGATGGACAACGAGCCTGCGACAGATTCTGGGCGGAAGGATTCAGGGCGGAGGGATTCAGGGCGGAGGGATCCCGTGCGGGTCGTGCGGGGGATCGCCGTGACCGGCGCCACCAACAGCGCGCCACTGGGTGCAGCGGATGGAACGGATGCGCCCGCGCCTGCGGCCAAGCGCCGGAATGCGCTGATCACGGGAGCCTCGGCGGGGATCGGCCAGGCCTTCGCACACCTGCTGGCCGAGCGCGGTTTCGACGTGGTGCTGGTGGCGCGCCGGCGCGAGCGGCTGGATGCGGTGGCAGCCGAGGTCTCTGGCAGGCACGGCGTCCGGACGCGGGTCATCGTGGAGGACCTGGCAGATGCCACCGCGCCTGCGCGCATCGATGCGCACCTGCGGCTGGCGGGCATCACGATCGACGTGCTGGTGAACAACGCGGGCTATTCGCTGCGCGGCGACTTCCTTGGCAGCGCCTGGCAGGCGCACCGAGACTTCCTGCAGGTGCTGATGCTCTCGGTGGTGGAGCTGACGCACCGGCTGCTGCCAGGGATGGTCGAACGCGGCTACGGGCGCGTCATCAACGTCAGCAGCCTCTCCAGCTTCGCCCCCGAGCAGCGGGGCAGCCTGTACGGTCCGGTGAAGCGCTTCGTCACCAGCTGGACGCGCGCGCTCTCGCTTGAGCTGGCGGGCACCGGCGTGCACGTGACCGCCTCTTGCCCGGGCTTCACCACCAGCGAATTCCACGACGTGCTCGGCAACCGCCAGCACATGGACAAGCTGCCGCAGTGGTTGTGGATGTCCGCGGAAGCGGTCGCGCTGCAGAGCTGGGAGGCCGTCGAGCGGAACGAGCCGGTCGCGATCCCGGGAAAGGTGAACCAGCTGATCGCGGGCCTCTGCGCGGTGCTGCCCCGGCGCGCCCTGCTGGCGATCGCCCCCGACGCCCTGACGCGGCGCGGCGACCACGCGTCCTTCGGCAACTAGGGCTCCCGTTTTTCTCCTACGATTCGCGGGTGCCCGCCGACCCCTGCGTCATCGTCATCCTTGGCGCGTCAGGTGACCTGACGCATCGCAAGCTCATCCCTGCGCTCTACGAGATGAGCCGTGCGGGGGCGATCGACCCGCGCACCTGCGTGCTGGGGGTGAGCCGCACGCCGAAGTCCAACGACGCCTTCCGCGACGAGCTGGCGGAGGCGGTGCGCGCCGCCGTCGGTGTGTCGGATTTCGACGCCGCCGCGTGGAAGGAGCTCTCGCAGCGCATCTTCTACTGCGCGGGGGACGCCGCGCGCGCCGAGGCGTGGCCCGCGATCGTGGCGGGCATCCGCGAGCTGGATGCACGCTTCGCCGACCGCGGCAATGCGCTCTTCTACCTCAGCGTCGCCGCCGAGCTGTACGAGCCGATCATCGAGCAGATCGACCACGCGGGGCTGATCACCGAGGGCAAGCGCTGGTGCAGCGTCGATCCATCCAAGCGCAGCTGGCAGCGCATCATCATCGAGAAGCCCTTCGGAAGCGACCTTGGCAGCGCACGCGCGCTGAACCGCGCGCTGGGGCGCGTCTTCGAGGAGGACGCCATCTACCGCATCGACCACTACCTGGGCAAGGAAGTGGTGCAGAACCTGCTGGCTTTCCGCTTCGCCAACGCCATCTTCGAGCCGGTCTGGAACAGCCAGTACGTGGATCATGTGCAGATCACCGCCGCCGAGACGCTGGGGATCGGCAAGCGCGCGGCCTTCTACGACCAGACGGGCGCGATCCGAGACATGGTGCAGAGCCACCTGCTGCAGATCCTGGCCTTCGTGGCGATGGACCCGCCCAGCTCGTACACCTCGGCGCAGATCAACGCCGAGAAGCGCAAGATCGTCGAGTGCATCCAGCTGCCCCGCGCCGAGCAGCTGCCGCTGGTGGCCGCGCTTGGCCAGTACGCCGCGGGCGATGCGCACGGCAACAACGAGGTGGCGTACGCCGACCTGCCGGGAGTCGCGGCGGGCAGCACTGCCGAGACCTTCGCCGCGCTCACCTTCACCTTCGACAACTGGCGCTGGGGCGGCACGCCATTCTTCGTGCGCACCGGCAAGCGAATGGCGGCCAAGCGCACCGAAGTGGTGATCCAGTTCAAGGAGCCGCCCACGAATCTCTTCCGCGAGCTGACGCGCGCGCCGCTGGCCGCGGACCGCATGATCATCGAGATTGCGCCCGGCGAGAGCTTCAGCCTGCGCTTCAACAGCAAGGTGCCCGGCTCCGGCTTCAAGATGAAGCCTGTCGAGATGTCGATGGACTACCAGCGGGAGTTTGCCGCCGAGCCCGTCGAGGCGTACGGCCCGCTGCTGGTGGAGGCGATGCGCGGCGACCAGACGCTCTTCAAGACGCGCGAGGAGACCGAGGACGCATGGGCCGCGGTGATGCCCTTCCTGGGACCCGCCAGCGCCATGCTGCGCGAGGGGATCCGCGGCAACTACGCGCCGGGCAGCTGGGGCCCCGCGGCGGCGGACCAGATGCTGGCGCGCAGCGGCCGGGCTTGGCACAACGAGTAGCGCGCACGACCAGCGCGAGCCGTTGCGCCGTTCAAGGAAGGACGAAGGGCCGCCGCAGGCTGTGGCGGGCTGCGCCGATCGGAGGCCCTTGCCGATCGGCAAGTTCGGATCAAGCAGGTGCGAACTCAACTTGGAAGCAGTGACGAGGTGCGCCATAATCCACCTCACCACGAAAGTGAAACGAGCCGGGCAGAGCGTGTGTATGTCCTCCAACCCCAGCATTTAGAAACAATAGGATAGTATTTCTAAATCGAAGAGGTCGTCATGGCTACCAACAAGGACAAGATCCTCGCGAGAATCCACCGCTGGGCGGTCGGCGCGGCATTCACCCCCAAGGACTTCCTCGACTTGGCCTCACGGGGCACGATCGACATGGCCCTGAAGGCATTCGTCGATGACGGAACGATCCGGCGGCTGGGCCGCGGGCTGTACGACTGTCCACGGCACAGCAAGCGACTTGGGGGTCCGGCGGGCCCAAACCTCGATCAAGTCGCCCAGGCGCTCGCACGCCGCCACCGATGGACGATCATTCCCGCCGGACCGCTTGCGGCAAACCTGCTTGGCCTGTCCTCCCAGGTGCCTGCGCGGTCGATCTACATCTCCGACGGTCCATCGAAGGTGGTGGTCATTGAGGGCCAGCGGATCCAGTTCAAGAATGCTCGCCCGAAGGAAGTCGGTGTCACTTCGGCGCGATCTGGGATCGTCATCCAGGCGCTCCGTACACTCGGACGCCGACGAGTCAACGACAAGCTCATCGCAGAGCTTCGCAGGACATTGAGCGCGAAGGACAGGCGAGCGTTCCTGAAGGACGCTCGGCAGTCGTCGCAGTGGATCTATGCCACTGCGCGTGCGGTCGCCAAGGGATGACGGACATGGATTCGATCGCGAGACTCCCGGCAGGCGAACGCGCCCAACTCTTCCAGGACACCGGAGCCCGAACGAAGCTCGCGGCGACGCTCGTCGAAAAGGACTTCTGGGTCTGCTGGACGCTTGGGCAGCTCTTCGACATCCCTGAACTCAAGGACGTCCTGATGTTCAAGGGCGGGACCGCGCTGTCAAAGGTCTTCAAGTTGATCGAACGATTCTCCGAGGACATTGACCTTGCGGTCGACTACGCCCCGCTGGGTTTCGTGGGTGACAGGGACCCACGCGAGGAGATGTCGCGAACCCGGCGCGAAGCGCTGCTTAAGGAGATGATGGCGTCCTGCCGCGGCTTTGTTGAGGGCCCAGTCCTCGATGCGATCCGCGCACGCTGCCGCCACGTGTTGGGGAAGGGACGCGGCTGGTCTGCGGAATTGAGCGAGATGCACCCGAATACCATCGAATTTGCGTACCCCAGCTCAGGAATCGCGCAATCCTCGTACGTCAGCCCGCGCATCCTGCTGGAATTGGGCACGCATGCAGAGTTGATCCCGAGCGGCAGCTATTCGATCTCTTCGTTCGTGGCGGAGCAGTTTCCAGAAGAGTTCAAGATCGCGACCTCTCGCGTCAGGGCCATCAAAGCCGAGCGCACATTCTGGGAAAAGGCGACGATCTTGCATGTCGAGCGCCATCGTCCGTTGGAGAAGCCACTGCCCGTCCGCCATGCGCGACACTACTTCGACCTGGCGATGTTGGCCCGGTCTGCAGTCGGCGCCTCCGCCGTGGCAGACCCGGAGCTGCTTCGGCGCGTCGTTGAACACAAGACGAAGTTCTACTACTCCGGGTGGGCGCGCTACGACCTGGCGGTGCCCGGAACGCTGTCGCTGCTGCCCGCAGAGAATCGACTCGGCGACCTGAGGACCGACTACGAAGCCATGAGTGCCATGATCTTCGGCGACCGACCGCCCTTCGATGCGCTGCTCTCGGAAATCGCCCATCTCGAAGCGCGGATCAACCAAGCCAGGCCGAAGCCAAGCAGCCCTGCCCCGCCGCCGGGCTTCACCAGCCCGCCACGAGCGCCAGGTTTGCCGTGTTGAAGAGCGCGTGGGCGATCGCGGGCGCCAGAATGCGCCCCGTGCGTTCGTAGAGTCCGCCCCAGGCGATCCCCAGGATCAACAGCGTCAGCAGCCCCGTGACGCGCGACCCCTCGGGCAGCGCCGTCCAGTGGACCAACGCGAAGAGCGCGGCGGTCAGCAGCACCGACCAGCGCACGCCCATGCCGGTGGCCTTCAGCCCCTGCTGCAGGAAGCCGCGGTAGAGCCACTCCTCCGCGACGGGCGCTGCGACGACGGCGGTGGCCGCCGACGCCCACCACCAGAAGCTGCCGGTGCCCGCCGCCGCCATCGATCGCAGCGTCTCGTGCCCAAGCTGGGGCTGTTCGGCGCCCCACCACGCTTGCAGCCAGGCGACCACGCCACCCACCCCCTGCGTCACGGGCCAGAGCAGCACGGCGACGGCAAAGGACATCACCAGCGCTTCGTTCAGGCTGCAGGGATGCCGATGCACCCCGCCGCGCGCCACCACGCTGGCGCTCGCGCGAGTGCGCATGCCAGGGGCGAACCAGATCGCGGCCATCACCGCCAGTTGCGCTGCGATCACGCCCAGCGCCTGCACGCTCTGGCGCGCAAGCGCGCTGGCGGTACTGACCTCGGCAGGCGCGGTGGCGAGCGCCTGCGCGGGCGCGGACGCCGCGGAAGACACCGGCCAGAATTGCGCCACCGCCTCTGCTGCGAGCGTCGCTCCAATGCTTGCGGCAAGGAAGGCCGCACCGAACCCCAGCACGCTGGGCTCGGCGCGCAATGGCCACGAGGGACCCACGCGCGCCAACGTCCGGAACCAGCGTGCAAATCGCAGCACGGCCAGCGCCGCCAGCGCGGCGATGCCCCAGGCGGCCACGCCCCACGTTGCCTCTCCCCAAGATGCCGCTTCGATCCCCGCTCCCGCCATAGAATGCCCCGCCTCACCCGATCCCCGAGGTGCCGCGGCGACCGCCGCGTGGCCGACCCATGCAGTGCAGCTGACCACGCCGATGATCCCCGTCCTGAAGCACATCGTCGAGCACAAGCGGCGCGAGGTCGCCGAGGCCATGCGCCTGGCCCCCGTGGAAGTGCTGAAGGAGCGCATCTCCGAGCTGGGGCGCCCGCGCAACTTCTTCCGCAGCGTGGTGGACGACCGCCACCCGGGTTCGATGCGCGTGATCGCCGAGATCAAGCGCAAGAGCCCCTCCGCCGGCGTGATCCGCGAGGACTTCGATCCGGTCGCCATCGCACGAAGTTACTACGAGGCGGGGGCGGCTGCGATCAGCTGCCTGACGGACCGCGAGTTCTTCGGCGGCGACCTCTCCTTCATCCACGCCATCCGCGACGCCGTGCCGCTGCCGGTGCTGCGCAAGGACTTCATCGTGGACCTGTACCAGGTCTACGAGGCGCGGGCGGCGGGCGCGGACGCGATCCTGCTCATCGCGGAGTGCCTGCACGAGAGCGAGATCATCGACTTCCAGATCCTGGCCACCGAGCTGCAGATGACCACCATCCTGGAGGTGCACCAGCTGGAGAGCCTGTGGCGCGTCATCAATCATGTGGGCTTCCCGCACCCCGGGTACGGGCTGCTGGGGATCAACAACCGCGACCTGGAGACGATGAAGACGGACATCCGCCACGCCATGCGCATCGCCGACATGGTGGAGGCGCCCACCCGCCGCGTGATGGTGGCCGAGAGCGGCATCCAGGCGCGCGAGGACCTGCTGCGCCTGCGCGCCCACGGCGTCCACATCGCCCTGGTCGGCGAAGGGCTGATGCGCCAGCCGGACCCGGGCGCGGCGCTGCGAGCCCTGCTCTCGGACCCACGCGACCGCGCAACCGAGGCCTGATCGCCCTGCGGGGCTTCTGCGCGCGGCCAACTGCGCCTAGCATTCGGCACCCGATGGCAACCGCCACCACCAGCACCCCTTCCTTCGGCTCGGACGCCCTGACCAACGGCGTGCGGGTCCAGGCGACCCCCTCGTACATCCGCGAGAGCAGCGATCCTGCGTCCAGCCGCTTCCTGTTCGCGTACCACATCGTCCTGATCAACGAGGGCGATGCGCGCGTCACGCTGCGCCGGCGTCACTGGAAGATCGTGGACGCCGACGGCGATGCGCACAAGGTCGAAGGCGAGGGCGTCGTCGGCGAGCAGCCCTCGCTGGCGCCGGGCGAACGCTTCGAATACCACAGCTCCGCGCAGCTGGAGACCGATTGGGGAACGATGGAAGGTGCCTTCACCTTCGAGCGCGAGGATCACTCGCTCTTCGACGCCACCGTGGCGCGCTTCTTCCTGGTCGCCGCGGAACCCAAGCGCAGAAAGTGAACATGGGCAGAATCACGAAGGACCCGGCGATCGCGATCGTCGGCGCGACTGGTGCCGTTGGCGAAGAGTTCATCCGCTTGCTGGAGGAGCGTGCATTCCCGCACCGCGGCGTGCGCCTTTTCGCCAGCCCCCGCAGCGCGGGCAAGCGCCTGCGCGTGACCGGGCGCGATGTCACCGTCGAGCCGCTGGCCGAAGGGTGCTTCGCCGGCGTGGACCTGGCCTTCTTCAGCGCCGGCAAGGGCATCAGCCGCGAATGGTGCCCGCGCGCGAACGCGGCGGGCGCCTGGGCCGTGGACAACAGCAGCGCCTTCCGCATGGACCGCAGCTGCGCGCTGGTGATCCCCGAAGTGAACGCCGACGAGCTGGACGCGCTGGACGCCCCCGCCACGATCGCCGTCCCCAACTGCTCGACGATCATCGCGCTGATGGCCGCGACGCCGCTGCACCGCGAGGTGGGCGTGGCGCGCATGGTGGTCAGCACCTACCAGGCCGCCAGTGGCGCTGGCGCCGCGGCGATGGCCGAACTTGAGCAGCAGGCGCGCGACTTCACCAGCGGCCAGCCCTTCAACACCGCCATCTTCGGTCGCCAGTACCTCTTCAACGTCTTCAGCCACAACAGCGCCGTCGGCGCCGACGGGCAGAACGAGGAGGAGCGCAAGCTGGTGGACGAGACGCGCAAGATCTGGCGCGACGACAACGTCATGATCAGCGCCACCTGCGTGCGCGTCCCCGTGCTGCGTGCGCACAGCGAGGCGATCAACTTCACCTTTCGCCAGCCCATCACCGAGGCGCGCGCGAGAGAGGTGCTGGCCGCCGCCCCCGGCCTGGAGATCGTGGACGACCGCGCAGGCAACCGCTTCCCCGAGCCGCTGCACGCGGCGGGTCGCGATCCTGTGCTGGTGGGGCGCATCCGCGCGGACGCCAGCCAGGCCCCGGGCTTCGGCCTGAGCCTCTTCGTGGCAGGCGACCAGATCCGCAAGGGCGCGGCACTCAACGGCATCCAGATCGCGGAGCTGCTGCTGGCGTCGAGGCAGGACGCGCCGCGCCCCGCGCACGCGGCCGCGCGCTGACCTGCAGGCTCACGCAACCGGCCGCGGCGTCTCGTGCCCTTCCCAAGCGCCACGAAGGGCGCCGCGGAGCTACTTCCTGACCAACTCCAGCTTCTTGGTCTGGCCTTCGTCCAACGCGCGCCAGACGGGCGCGCCGCGCCATTCCTCGTAGCTGGGTGCCTTCACGCTGATCAGGAAGGGCTCCAGGTCGGGGACGGGCATCAGCCCCGTGCGCCCCTCGGCCGAGGTCAGCTGCGTCCAGCCGTTGGGGTTGGTGGGCAGGCCGTCGCGCGTCTCGCCCAGCCGCACCGTCGCGCCCGGCACCGGCCGCTTGCTCTTGCCGTCGATGACCAGGAAGTCGATCTTCTTCACCTGCAGCGGGCGCAGCGAGACTGGCATCGCGCGCGGCCCCGCGATGGTGCGCCCATCGAAGGAAATCGCGGCGTCCTGGTATCCCTGCATCCGCACGGTGACGCGGTTGCGGAAGCCCGAGATCTGGTCGACGGTGGCCATGCCCGCCGCGCTGGTCCGCTGCACCTGCAGCGGCGGGAAGCCCCAGTCCGCCTCCAGCCCCGGCTGCGGCAGGTAGAGGAAGGTGGCGCCGTACACCTCGGCCCCCTCCACGGGCTTGCCCGTCGCGCGATCCACCACCGCCAGTTCCAGCGGCACGCGGCGGATCGGGCGGAAGTCCACCGGGTAGCGGTTCTCCGGCTTGCCCTTGATGTCCTTGTACATCACCACATGGTCGTAGCCGCCCTGGTCCGCGGCGATCGAGGGGTTCTTGGTCTCGAAGACGCCGAAGATGACCGGCTCGTATCCCGAACGCACCATGGTCAGGATGGTGTTGGCCGAGCCCACCATCACCTCGGCGTCGCCATCGGCGCCCGTGTGCACGAACTTCTTGCCCGGGAAGAGGGCGAAGAAGCCAAAGACATGGCGGTAGATGCGCACCTCGGGCAGCGGCGCGCGGTCGGGTTCGCCCATCGCCTGGACGACGATCGGCTTGCCGCAGCCCGCCAGTGCGACGGCCAGGAGCGGCAGCAGCGCACCGAGGATGAGCAAGCGGCAGAGAGGCTTCATGCGGGGGCGCACGCTACTGCACGCCGCCCGCGCCCGGTGCGATGGCCTGCCCGGTGGCAAGCGGCATCGGATTCGAGTCGTACCCCATCTCCAGCAGCACGCTCTCCACGATCTTCGCCTGCGCGAAGGACCCCTGCCAGACCAGCAGCTCGACGCGATGCGTGGCCGAGGGGAAGCCGGAGAGCAGGTCGGCCAGCGCCTCGCGCGCCTGCGCCTCGGTGCCGACGGCCTTGCCCGCGGTGGGTGCGGAGATTGCCTCGGTGGCCGAGGTGGCCCGCACGCGGCTGAGCTTTCCGTCGGCGATGGCCAGGATCACCGCCTTGCGCGCATCCTGCTGGAAGCGGCTGACGCGCACGAAGCCGGTGCGCTTGGTGGCGTCCGTCGCCTGCAGTTTCGCGTCTTCCGCCTGCAGCCGCTCCAGGTCGCGCCGCGAGGCGGTGGCGTTCTCGCGCGCCGCCGAGGCCTGCGCCTCGCGCTCGCGCGACACCGCACGCGCCTTGTCCGTCTCCGCGGTCAGCTGCTCCAACCGCTCCATCGCGGCGCGCCAGCGCGCGGCGAGCTCGGGATCGCCCACGGGTGCAAGAGCGCGGACCTTTGCCTGAAGCTCCTCAAGTTCGCTTTCCAGGCGACTGACATCGCGCGTCGCATCGGCGCTCTGCGGGCTGGGGTCGTGGCTCTCGCCCGCACGCCCGAAGAGCACCACCATCAGCAAGATGAACATCACCACGCCAAGGGTGTTCGTGATGGCATCCAGGAAGAGGTCCAGTGGATCGCCGGCCATGGCCGCGGAGCCGCGGGCACGACGGCGGCGATGTCGGCGGCCGGTCACGGCGCACCTCCCGGGACAGGAGGTGCCGCGGGTGCGGGCGCGGCGGGTGCGGACGGCACGGCGGGTGCAGGCCCGGGCGATGCAGCCGGCGCCGACGCCCCGCCTGATGCAGGCACGCTCGCGGCGCCCTCCAGGAATCCGCCCGAACTGCCATCCCACAGCTGCCACCCCACTTCGTAGCCGCGCCGGAACAGCCCGTCGCGCAGCGCCTCGAAGCGCGCGATGGCGTCCTGGTGCACCACGAAGACGATGTACGAATTGTCCGGCGTGTGTGCCCCGAGCGCGCCGATCAGCCGCTGCTGCGCGTCGGGTCCCGTGAGCTTGGCCAGGAAGAGCGGCGTGCGCGACGCGTCCAGCTCGCCGAGGATCAGGGCGTTGGCGGTGGTCTCGAGGAAGATGGGCGCCTTTGAGTACTGCTGCCCGGGGCGAAAGCGCACGCGGTCTCGCA
The DNA here is from genome assembly GCA_044230125.1 of Phycisphaerales bacterium. GTDB lineage: Bacteria > Planctomycetota > Phycisphaerae > Phycisphaerales > SM1A02 > UBA966. The sequence goes on along the minus strand of JBGARR010000028.1, from coordinate 23,647 downwards.
TGGCCTGCGCCTGGCGCGACTGGCGCGCCCGCGAGAGGCGTTCCTCCAGCGCGCGCCGCTCGGAGCCCACTTTGGCATCCTCGCTGCGCAGCCGCGCCAGTTCGGCATCCAGCTCGGCCACGCGCTCCTTGGTGCGTTCCGCCTGCTGCGCCAACTGGCGGACGCGGTCGTCCAGCAGGTCCGCCTCCTGCTTGCTGACGTCGATGCCCCCCTTGCGTTCGTCGATGGTGCGGCGCAGGATGGCGATGCGCTGGTTCAGCTCGACGGCGCGCGCCCCTTGCGCGGCATCGTCGGCATGCGGCGCGGCCTTGCCGGGGACCGCCTGCATCGCATCGGAGAGCCCGTCAAACGCAAGCAGCAGGCTCACCATGATCAGGATGCCCGTCAGGCACGCCATGATGTCCTGGAAGGAGAAGAGGCTCAGCGGGGCCTCGGCTCGTTTCTTGCGTCGGCCCATGGGTCAGCGCCAGTCGGTCAGCTTGAGGCGCGAGAGGACATGCTCGTTGCAGTACTCGGTGACGCTGTCCAGCAGCGACTCCTCGCGCTTGTAGGTCCAGGTGGACAGGAGCTGGATGGCCACCGCCGCCAGCAGCGCCACCAGCGTCGTCTCGAAGGCCGTGGCCAGGCCGCCCACGACGGGTCCCAGCTTGCTCTTGATGCTCGACGCGTCCGCCCCCGTCTGCCCCAGCACCTCGGTGAAGGAGCCGATCGCCTGCGAAAGGCCCACGACGGTGCCGATGAAGCCCAGGATCGGGATCGTCCAGATCAGCGAGCGGATCACGGTGTAGCTGCTGTCGACGCTGCTGGCATCCGAATCGCCCTGGCTCTCAAGCACCGCGCCCACGTCGCGCACCTCGCCGATGTTGCCCAGGTTGGAAAGGGCGATGTCAATCCGTCGGAAGAGCAGGAAGTCCTTCGGACGGTCTGCGATCGCCTTGATGCGCTGCAGCACGTCGCCCGAGGTGCCGGGGCTGAGCACGAAGTCGCCGCGGCGCGGGATGATGTCATGCACGCGCAGCGCCTTCATCTGGATGTTGGTCTTGACCCACTTGGCGTAGATCACGCCCAGGCACCACCACGAGAAGAGCAGCACCGCCCAGTTGGTCCAGCAGCGATTCATCATCAGGAGCAGGTAGCTGCGCGGCGCGATCAGGATCAGCAGCCCCGCGCAGATCAGCGTCAGCACGATGGCCAGCGCCAGCCAGAAGGGTGCCGATGCCGCCGTGTAGCGCCCCGCGCTCAGACCCACCAAGATCTCGACGTCGCCGGTGCGCGCGTCCAGCTTTTGCGGCTGGCCTGACTGCGCCGAGGCCGAAGCAGTGCGGTCCGTGGGGACGGGTGCCTGTGCAGTGGTGGTGGGGGCGTGTGCGGGGGTGGGGGCGTTGGTCATGTCTTTGCTCTCATTTCCGCGGGTTGCATTCGCGCACCTGCGCGCGCGTAGGCGATTCGAGGCTATCACGGGGAGTCAGAGCCCTGCACCTGCTGCTGCTGCGCTTGCTGCTCTTGCTGTTGTTCCTGCTGCTGTTCCTGCTCCGCGGCATCGTCGGATTCAGGGGCGGCGCTCCGCAACGCATGCGCGGTGTCCACCGTCTCGTGCACCGCTGCCCACGCCACGGCGGCGAAGCAGAGCACCAGGCAAGCGGAGACGGCGGCCTGCGCGCCATTCATCGGCAAGGCACCGGAGAGCCCCTCGAAGGCAGCGGCGAAGACGCACGCCAGCGATCCCGTGGCCCCGATCACAGAGGCCAGGAAGACGCGCGATTGGTCAGGGCCCTTGGCGCGCGCGGCGTCCAGCCCCGCGATGAAGAGCCCTACCGCGCCGGCCAGCCCAAGCACCGCGCCGCCGATCGACCACCCCGAGCGCCAGAGGAGCGCCAGCACCACTTCGGAGATCCCCGCCATGCCCGCCACCACCGTGGCGACCACGCCCATCGACACCGCGGTGCGCGCGCCGCCCGCATCCAGCGCCACCAACGCGGCGGCCACGGGCACGGCAAGCGCCGCCACTGCCGCCCATGGAGACCAGAGCGCCAGCGGCAGCGCGCTGACCGCACTGAGGATCGCGGCGACCGCGGCCACCGAAGCGGCGCGTGCAGGCTCGGGCGCCAGAAAGGCGATGGACCATCCGCCGATGACGGCCAGCAGCGCCATGCCGCGCACTGCGATCGAGAGGGCGCCCTCGCCCCACCACCAGGCGATCGATCCCGACTCGCCACGCGAGGTGGGCAGGAAAAGCATGATGGTTGCCAGCGCCAGTGCTGCCACTACGACGGGGCGCACCGAGGCGAGGCCGATGCGGCGCGTCCCTGTGGCGCGCGCGATCGGCATGGGCCGGTCCTCCGGATCCTGGCCGCCGAACTCCGCGTCCTCCGCCACCTTCATCGGCGCCAGTGCGCCGCGCAGCGCGCTGCCCACCACGGTGCCATCGGGATTGAAGACCGAGCGCAGCGCTCCCGCGGGCGACCAGGCATGGCCATCGACGCTCAACTGGTGCACGCGTGTCAGCGCACCGCGGCGCGCCAGCGTGCGCAGGCGTTCAGCGTCGTGCGGTCCCGTGCGACGCCCCGCGAAGCGCACGAACCAGGGGCCTGCGCCCCCCAGCTCGGGCGCGCCGGAGCCGTCCGCGCCCGCAGCGCCGGCCGCCGATCCTGATGCCCCAGGCGTCCCCGCCCGGGCCGAGTGCGGCGCAGCTGGACGCAGCGGTGCATTGCTCGCATCGTCAGGGTCCAGAGAGAAGCCGATTTCATCGATGTCGTCGCGGCCCAGTGGCTCGTCTGGCGTCATGCTGGACCTCGCTTGGCCGTGAAGACCATCGTGCCCGCCGGCACCGAGTCCGCCACCGCCTCGAAGGCGACACTGCCGTTGGCGCCCACCACGCCCAGGCGCACCAGCGACGCCGCATGATCGCCAAGCGGAGGATCGACGTAGGAGAGCACCGTGCCGGGCTCCAGCGCCACGCCGCCCACGGGCAGCACCGCAGCCGCCCCGCCGGGCTTCACCAGCACGCCCGCAGGCTGGTAGGCATTCAAGAAGGGATCTGTCGCCGAGGCGAAGGCCGCCTGGTACGTCTTGCGCCACGCTTCGGGCTGCACCAGTTCGCGCAGCATGGTGCGCGCGTTGCGGCTGCGGTTACGCGCATCGGCGTCGCGCGGGTCGGTCCACTCGATCTCATCCGGACGCAGCGCGGCGATTCGGCGCGCGGCCACCTCGACGGGCAGCTGCAACAGCGCCGGCATGTCGGGTCCCATGGACTCCAGCAGCCCGCGCGCAATGGTGGCCAGGAAGGCGCCATCCACCGTCTCGTCCTCGCGCAGCAGCGCCAGCGCTGCCAGCGCGGCCTCCACGGAGTTGGGGCACTTGGCCTCATTGTCCAGCAGATCGCGCATCGACTTGCCCAGCGCCACCTGCGGCGAGGGCCCTTCGCTCTTCAGCTGCGCCTGATCGAAGCGCTCGAAGGCCTCCTTGCCCCCCTTGCCGGTCAGGCACATCACGCTCTTCCACACGGCGCCCCCTGAGTTCTGCCAGGGCACTTTGCGCGGATCCTGCTTGCTGTAGACGCGCGTGCCGTCGCGCCGCTCAAGCATGTAAAGCCCAAAGTCGTCCAGCGTGGCGATCTTCTCCAGGATCCAGGCGCGCCACGCCGGGGCAGCCTCTGCGCCGCTGCCAAGCAGTGCGCGCGCCTGCTGCACCTGCGCCTTGAAGGGCGTGGTGGGATGCGCCTTCAGGTACCCGTCCAGCGCCGTGGCCATGGCGGTGCGCTCCGCCTGCGTCGCAGTGGCCAGGTTGGCGCCCTCCTTCGGGTTGATGGCGCGGAAGGCGACCAGGGCCTCCCACGAGGGGCGCGCAGCGATCGCCAGCGCAAAGTCCTTCGCCTCTGGCGATCCGGGATTCGCCTGCACGAACGCATCGAGCGCCGTGGCAAGCCCGCCCGGCGAGGTGGCCGCCAGCCCGAGCCCTGCAACCTTCGAGGCGCGCTCGACGGCGGCGCGGGCGTTGGCCGCCTTGGTGCGCTGCGTCGCCAGCAGCGTGCGACCGCGCTCGATCTCGGCGCGCACTTCCTCCAGCGCGCCATCGCTGCGCTCGATGTCCGCCAGCGCGCTCTCCCATTTGGCAAAATTCCCTTCCCAGCTGGCATCGGCATTGGGTTCCGCCGCCGTGACCTGCGCCGCCACTTCCTTGCTCCGCGCGACGGCCGCCTGCACGCGCTCGGCGCGGCGCACCGCCGTGGCCAGCGTGTACTTGCGGGTCCATTCCACGACAGCCTTCTGCTGCTCGGCGGTGTGCGCCGCGGAACGAGCCTCTTCCATGCGATCGGGCCGGGCCTCGGGACTCTCGGGGTCCCCCGCCTCCTCGACCGCGGCGGCGAAACGCCGGTCGGCAAGCTCCAGCGGCGTTCGCGCAGCCGCCAGCGCCGCTCGCGCCTCGGCGATGCGGGGATCGGCGGCCACCGCCGCGTCCGACTCGGCCGCCGCAAGCACCTTCTCCGCTTCGTCCAGCTGCCCCTCGCGCACCCGCGCCGATGCCGCGTCGGCGATCCCCTGGATGCGATTGGACTCGGTGTTCCGCTGCACGGCGATGAATGCCACTGTGGCCCCCGCCAGGAGCAGCACCACCACGCTGCCCACCAGCACCAGGCGCCGGGTGCGCGTGCGCCGCTCGAATTCGTCGATGCGCCGCTCGGCGATCGCTCGCACGTCGGCGGGCACTCCCTCGACGGTCTGCTCGGCGGCGCGCAGCGCGGCGCGGACCTGCGCCAGCGTGCTTGATTCGTCCGTCGCCACTCGCTCCAGCGCGGCGACGCGGTCGCGGTGCGTGCGCAGGTCCTCGGCCGTTCGCTCGCGCCCGCCCAGCCAGGACTCGACCGCATCGATGCGCCCGACCAGTTCGCCGGGCATCTCGCCGCCGAAGCTCAGCAGCCGCTCCTCGATGCCGCGCCACTCGTCCAGCCCCTGGCGCGCCCCCTCCTCGTTCTCGGCGGCCCACTCGGCATCCAGCCGGTCGGCGGCGGCGCGCGCCACCTCGATCGTGCGCGCGGCAAGCTCGCGATCCAGCCGCGCACGCAGCGTCGCGGCGATCTTGGAGACCCCGTGCCAGTGCCACTTGCCGTCCTGCATGTGCGCCACGCACGCCTCGGCATCTTCCAGGTCGCCGCGGCGCATTCCATCCTCGAAGCGCTCCCCCAGCTCGTCGGCGGTGTAGGGCTCCAGCGCCTTGCGATCTTCCTCCCACGCCGGATTGTCGGGATCGCGCTGGATCAGCTCGCGCAGCGTCTCCAAACGGTGCCATGCCGAGGCGTCGGCAAGCACCAGCCGGCGCATCTGCGCCAGGCGGCTGCGCAGCGGCGCCAGCAGCGCGGTGGCCTCCTCGATCTCAAGGATCGCCTCGGGGGCGATGTGGTCGGGGTTGGGCAGCTTGTTCTTGTTGCAGTAGGCGATCCACTGCTTGAACTCGTCGGTGTCGAAGCCCGCGGACATCTCGAAGACCGAGGGGTCGGCATCCGCCTCGGCGGAGGCCTCAAGCCGCAGCCCCGAGCGCGCATACCCCACGGCGCGGTCGACGCGGCGGCGCACGGCGGTGGAGGACTCGGCCACGCGCTCGGCAAGGTCGCGGATCTGGTGCTCGTCGCGCAGGCGGCCTGCGACCACTGCGCGGACGGACTCGAACATCTCCTGCGTCGAAGCGTTCATGCATTACCTCGTGGCGATCTCCAGCACCCCATGGACGCGCCCGGCGGCATCCTGCAGCCAGACCTTGGGGATGCTGGGCAGCGGGGCCTTGGTCGCGCGCGCGGCCGCCTCCAGCTGCTGGATTCTCCTCGAAATCGTCTCGATCTGCGCCTGGATGATGGTGCGTTCCTCTTCGGTGCGCCGCTGCGCCTCCTTGCGGAGGTCGGCGATCTGCTTCTTCGCCTCGCGCAGCTCCAGGTTCACTGGCGAGCCGCACTCGACCGTCAAGGATCCGTGCGCGGCATCCAGCAGGATCCGCACTTCCACCTCGGAACCGGTCAGCAGGAAGGCCCCGGGCTCGCCAGTGGCGCTCAGCTGCCAGGCAGTGGCCCCGGGAGTGGTGTTCTCCTCGATGGCGGGCACCAGGGCGCGCACCGAGAGCGCGGGCAGGCGCAGCCGCAGCGGCGTGCCCCGCTGCAGCACCCCGCGCAGCACCACCGGCTCGGCCATCAGCGTTGTCCGGCTGCCATCCTCAAGCTGCACCTCGATGAGGGCGCCGGGGAGCAGCGCGTCGGACTCGCGCAGTGCATCGGCAAAGCCACTCACGCTGGTGCGCAGCCAGGACCACTCAAGGGCGGTGCCCCGCCAGCGCAGCGTGGCAAGGACGGCGGAGCGATCCTGAGCCCCCTGCGCCACCAGCTCAAGTCCCTCCGCGATCGGGCGCACCGTGAGGCGCTGCGCCTTGCCCCCCAGGTCGATGCTGGCCGCGCGGATCGGGCGCGGCAGCTGCGCCAGCAGCCGCGTGGAGGGCTTCACGTCCTGCAGCGCATCAACGGTGCGCGCGAAGGCAGCGGCGTCCAGCGGATGGACATCCGGTTGGGGCGCGTGCGGCACCGGTGGCGCTGCAGGTGCGGGGGCCGCAGGCGGCGCCACTGCAGGCACGCCCTGCGCCGCTGCGAGGAGCAGGACCACCAGGTGCGCCAGCATCACTTGCCTCCTTCGCGCAGGCGAAGCAGGCGCAGCGGGGCATCCACGAAGACGAATCCGTCGGTCCCCATGATGCGCACCGAGAGCTCGGGGCGCTTGGCGGCAGCGCCGCCGCGTGAAGGCGTATCGCTGAGTTCCCCCAGCGCCATGCGCGCATCGGAGGCCTGGTCGGCCATGCGCTGCGAGACGGAGGGCAGGATCTTGTTCAGCACCTCGGCGTCATTCAGCGTGCGCACCTTGCCCTTGGCATCGGTCAGCATCGCGCGCTCCTTGGCGTTCAGCGCCTCGTCCAGCTCCTTCAGCAGGTCGTTCAGGCCGGGAGGGGCGCTCTTCTTGGCCATGCCGTTCTTCAGCATCGTGCAGACCAGCTGCAGCCGGTCGGCGCTGCTTGCCAGGTTGGCCAGGCGCGATCGCTCGATGCCCACCTCGCGCTCGGTGGGGCCGTCCACGGTGATGCGCAGCTCCGAGGTCCGGGCATCGCGCGTCACCTGCATCTTGGTCATCGTGGCGACGTCAAGCTCCTGGCTGCCTCCACGCGCCACCAGCGCCGACTCCAGCGGCTCGGCCGTCCCCTTGCGCAGCAGCTGCACCACCACCTCGGGGTCGGGCACGCCGCGCGCGATCATGGGCGTTCCGCTGCTGAGCGCCGAGGTGACGGGGGCGCGCAGCTGCGCCACCGCGACGCGCGTGCCCGCGTCATTGAAGAGTTCGATGAGCACGCGACTGATGATCTCCCGCAGTGCGACGGGGCCATCCCCCAGCGGCGTCCCGGGGAAGCATGCCTGCAGCGCCTCGGGGGGCGTGCCGGGTGCGTCGCCGTCCACCCGCACGCTGCCCGCTTCCACCTTCAGTGATGCGCGCATGCCTTGCCAGCTAAAGGCAAGGCTTCCTCCGTCGGCCACCACCCCGGCCGACTGCAGGAAGGCGGGCACGGTGAACTCGGCGCGCACCACCGCGGCAGATGCCGGGGCGCTGGCGCGGATCGAAGTGGCCGGTGCATTCGGGTTGTGGGTGGGATCGATGCGCCCGAAGCGCGAGGCCGGCTCGGGTGTGGGCATGGGCGCCGGCTCGGTGGGCGCGTAGAGGGGCTCGCGCGGATTGCTGGGCTTGTCAGCGGGACTGTCCGCGGGCGTGTCCGCGGGAGTGTCCACGGGTCTGGCGGCAGGCTTCTCGGTGGGCACTTCCTCGGGCGTCTGGGCCGGAGTGCTTGCAGTCGCGGGCGCGCCGGCTGGCGGCGTCGCGGCTTCCGCAGGGATGGCGGGCGGCGCGGGCGGCTGCGCAGGCGGGCCAGGCGTCGCCGTCGCCGGGACGTCGGGCGTGGGTGCCGGCGCGGGTGCGGGTGCGGGTTCCGTCGCAGGCGTGCCTCCCTGCGGCGCGCCCGCGTCGCGCGACATCGTCACCGCAATCACGATGCCCAGCGCCACCAGCGTCACGATGGCCGCGATGATCGCCACCAGAATCTGCGGGCGCGGCAGCGAAGGCGCCAGCGGTTCGTCATCCGCCGGAAGCGTGAAGCCGCGCGCCACCACCGCACGCTGCGTGGGCGCCCCTGCCATCGGTCGTTCGACCGGGGGCTGCAGTTCGATCTCGGTGGCGGCCCGTGCCGCGGCGCGTTCGCGGCTGGCGCGCTCCTTGGCGGCGCGTGCTGCATCCGCCTCGATGTCGGGGTCGACGCCCGTGCGCGCCATCCGCACGAAACGGCTGTCCGCGGCCTGTCCCAGCGGGCGCGCGAGGTCGATGACCAGCCCCTTGGACTGGCGCGCGCTGTCCGCGCCCGGCGTCCCATCCAAGCAGAAGCGCCAGGCACACAGCGTGCCGGCCACCGGCTGCAGGAAGTACGTCGTGAAAGTGGCGCGCCAGCGCGCCCACGAAGGCAGCAGGTGCATGGCGTCGTCGATCAGCGCCAGCGCATCCACTTCCGCGGGATAGATGACGTGGACGGGCTTGCCCTGGTCGCGCAGGAAGGCGCTTGCCAGCACCCCCGCCCAACCTGCATCGCCGCAGGCCTCGGCCCAGGCGCTGCAGATGCGCATCGGCACCGGTCCGCCGCGCGGCGCCCGTGCGGGCTCCTCAATCCAGGCGGGTCCGCCGCTCCAGGCGCTGCGCAACGCGTCGGCCTGCGAGAGCATCCACGCCGGACCCGCGTCGGCAAGCTCATCGGGCCCCAGCACCAGGTAGGTGGCGATCTTGTTGGTGCGCTGCGTGTGGTCCGGCGGTGCGGGGCCGACCGCGGACAGCACGTGCGCCACCCCCGAAGCCGTCTCGATGCGCCAGAAGCTGCGCGCCACCGGGCCGTCACCGCCGGGCCCGGGGCGGTACCCGCCCAGCGCCTCCAGCCGCGGCACCAGCGCGGCAGGCAGTGCACGCGTCATCGCGACGGTGCAGAAGCCGCTCGTACCAGCGCGCAGGCCGCGCGTGGCCGAGGTGTAGACCAGTTCAAGCGCCATGCCCCGTCTCTCCCTCCGCGGGGGCCGAGACGGGCATCGCCTCGAAGGGTTCGGCGAAGGCGCCGTCGCGCTCGCTCTTGTCGCTGGCGATCAGGTGCGTGGACCAGCGCGCCAGCGAATAGACGAAGGGCACCGTGGTCCAGTGCGGGTCGATCTTGGAGACGGGCACCTTCAGAAGCCCCGAGGCCGCGTCCAGCACCGGCGAGGTGCCCAGCGCGCTGACCGGCACGAAGATGACGCGTTCGAAGGCATCTTCGGCGGCGGTCACGATCTCAGGGGCCACCTCCTGCAGCAGCGCGCGGATTCGGTCGCTGGTGCGATCAACGCGGCGCAGGCTCACCTTGCCCAGGCCAGGACGGTCGCGCATGGTGGGCGGCGAGGCGACGTCCATCGGCGTTCCATCCGCCTCGCGCAGCAGCGGCGCCCAGATGTCGCTCTTGCTCATCACCACGAAGAGGGGCTTGGCGATGCGCTCCTGCGGCGAGAGGACCGCGTGCAGCCGGATGCGCCGCGCCATCTCCACCAGCAGCTGGTCCTGCCGCGTGGTGCGCGCCCCCGCCGCCAGCTGCGGATCGCCCGAGATGCCCTGCAGCCGCGCGCGGAAGCGCACGTCCTGCGTGGGGTCGAAGACGAACATCAGCACCTGCGCGCGCGCCAGGTGCTGCGTGCCCGGCGCGCGGTTGGTGTCGGCCCCCGGGAAGAAGTGCTCCCCCGCATTGTCGTAAAGCGTCAGCAGCGTGGTCAGCTTGTCGGGAGCGTGGCCGTTGATGTGGTCGCGCGCGGGCCGCACCGTGAAGATGAAGGGATGCGCCAGCAGCGTGGCCACGCCCGGATCGAACTGCACCGAGTTGTACTGCACGCCCTCCAGCTCGGTCTTGTCGATGCTCACCAGCGCGTTCTGGTCCTCGCTGAGGAAGAGGCGCGACTCGTTCTGCGCCAGCACGCGGTTCATCGCGGGGTCGGTGTCGGTGAAGGCCACCGAGAAGGTGCGCGCCAGCTCCTCGCGCAGCTTCCACATGGCGCTGGCCAGGAAGTAGCTCTTGCCGCTGGAGGGGCTGCCTGCGACGGACATGATGACCATCGGCCGCTCCAGCACCAGCTGCGGGATCTCAAGGTGGCAGCGCGGGCACGCCAAGCGGCGCGTGCGCGCGCCAAGCGGGTCGATCGCCTCGCCCTGCGGCGTGAAGCGCGAGGGGAGGAATCGCACCTGGTCCTCGGGCGAGAGCAGGCGATCCCCCAGCAGCTCGGGGTGCTGGGCGATCCAGAGGGTCTCGTCGGGCCGGAAGCGATGCCAGCAGTGCGGGCAGACGGCGCTGGGCTTGAGTTTCCTGGTCACGGGGTCCTCGGTGCGGTGCCGGATCGCCCGCCAGACACGCGCGGCGGCGTGGAAAGTCTCTCATAAAGCGCAGGTGGCCGCGCAGGCGGCGGCCGCACGTCCGTACCCTTTGTTCGTGACGACCGTCCACCCGGTTTCCCCGGAAGTGCCGGCGCTGCCCGCCGAGGAGAGCTCCTCGGCGGCGGAGTGCCGACCGCGCGAGCGGACCACCGCGTTCATCGCCATGGTGGTCGCCTTCATCCTGGCGATGTCGGTGGTGCTGGTGGCGATCCTGGTGCGCGAAGACGGCGGCGTGGGCTTTGGCAGCGGCACGCGCGGCGTCGGGCTGGGCGCGGGCGTGGGAACAGGCGATGGGACGGGCGTTGGCGCCGGATCCGGCCCGGGCGGAGGCGCGACGGGTGATGGGCCGGGCGCAGGCGCCGCAGGGCTGGAACGCGGGCTTCGTGGTGAGGAGTCGGGGGATGCGCCTCCCGGCGTGCGCGCCGGCACCGACCCCGCCGCCATGCCAGCGGAACAGCCTGCGGAGGCGACGCAGGAGCCGCCGAAATGGGGATTCACGCGACCCGACGATCCGCCGCGCAAGCTGACGCCGCCTGTCGTGGCGCAGCCGCCGGGCACGCCTGACGGCAAGAGCGGAAGCGGCAAGTCCGGAGCGGGCGGCGGCGGCAGCGAGTTCATGGGCGTCAAGTCCTCGGCGCGCCACGTGGTCTATGTCATCGACATGTCCGGCAGCATGGAGGGCATGCGCCTGGCGCACACCAAGCTGGAGCTGGTGCGCAGCATCGAGCAGCTGCCCGAGGATGCCAGCTTCTCAATCGTCTTCTTCGACGACCAGTTCGAGGTGATGCCGCCGCAGCGCATGGTCCCCGCCAGCAAGCGCTGGAAGGCGGATGCGATCGACTGGCTGCGGCACCAGCAGGCTCGCGGCGGCACCGACCCCACCGCGGCCCTTGAATTTGCCCTCTCCTTGCGCCCGCAGGCGATCTTCCTGATGACCGATGGCATGTTCCAGAACCCCAGCCTGGTGAATCAGATGATCGATCGCATGAACACCGACCGGCGCACCTCGATCAACACCATCGCCTTCCATGAGCGCGGCGCCGAGCAGGAGCTGCAGAAGATCGCCGCGGAGAATCGCGGCGACTACCGCTATGTGCCCCCGCCGACGCAGTGACTGAGCCTCACCCCATGCGCCTCTTCGCCTTTGCCTCCAACTCCCCCAGCGGCTCCTGCGAGCAGCGCGAGCAGACCTATGCGCTGGTGGCGATGGGCAGCGCCTTCCTGCTGGCGCTCGCCACGGTGATCGCGGCCATCCTGCTCGGCAGCATCGGTGGTTCGGTGAACGACGCATCGAGCCTCTCGCTGGGCGGCGGCCTGGGCGGGGGCGTCGGCGGCGGCATCGGCAGCGGCGTCGGCACGGGCAGCAGCAACGCCGGCACTGGGAGCGGCGCGGGCAAGGTGGGGCGCGGCAAGAGCGCCTCGGGCGACGACGCCAGCGGCGTGCCCGCCGGCTCGAACACGGGAACCGTCGTCGCCGATACCAAAGAGAAGGGCGCGACGCTTGCGAAGGGCGCGGCCACCGAGCCGCCGAAGTGGGGCTTCACCAAGCCCGACAAGTCGGACCCGGTAGACCCGCCCGCGGGGCGCGCTGCGCTGGGCGATCCGAAGGGCCGCGGCGGCGAGGGGCGCGCGGGCGCGGGGGGCGGCGGCAAGGCGGCCTTCATGGGCATCAACGCCGAGGCGAAGCGCATCGTCTATGTGGTGGACTTCACTAAGAGCATGGACGAGGAGGGGCGCATCGATCGGGCCAAGAGCGAGCTGATGCGCAGCATCCACGACCTGCCCCCCGACGCCAGCTTTGCGGTGGTGATCTTCTCGACCCCCGACGACAAGTCCATCCAAATGCCCCCGGAAGGAGTGCTGGTCCCCGCGACCGCAAGCGCCAAGAGCTCTGCCGGAAACTGGGTCAAGGCGCAGCCGACACTGGATGGCGCCACCACCCCCTCGGACGCGATGGAGCGCGCACTGCGCCTGAACCCCGAGGCGATCTTCTTCCTGACGGACGGCGGCTTCTATTCCATCGATGCGCAGCGCCTCTTCGAGCGCATCGCGACGCTGAACAAGGACCACAAGATCGCCATCCACACGGTGGCGCTGCACACCGAGGATGGCGCGCACGACCTGAAGCAGATCGCCGAGGAGAATGGCGGCACGTATCGCTTCGTGCCGAAGCCGTAATGCGGCCAGAGCGGCCAGAGCGGCCGGAACGCTCGGGACGCACGGGGCGGCCAGAGTGGTCGGAGCGGCCCGAACGCTCGGGGGGTCAGCCCTGCCGGTCCCAGACCACGCTGTTCCAGATGCCTTCCAGGCGCTCCTGTCGCCCGCTCGCGGGCGGCGGCACGGGAAGATCCAGCACCAGCTTCTCCAACTCCTCGAAATTTGACTCGCCCCGCTCAATGCGCGCGCCCGCAGCCGCGTCCCAGCTGGCGTAGCGGTCACGCATCGCCGCAGCCAGGCGCCCGTCCGCGCGCAGCGCCGCGGCCGCGCGCAGCCCGAAGGCGAAGGCATCCATGCCCGCGATGTGCGCGTGGAAGAGATCCTCGGGCTCCCAGCTCTCGCGGCGGCGCTTGGCGTCGAAGTTCAACCCGCCGGTGCGGAAGCCGCCCGCGCCGAGCACCACCTCCATGACCCGCGTCGCCAGGGCGTAGTCGGTGGGGAATTGGTCCGTGTCCCAGCCGCAGTTGGGCGTGCCCATGTTGGCGTCGATGGAGCCCAGCGCGTCCGCCGCCGCCGCGATGCGCAGCTCATGCTCCATCTCGTGGCCCGCCAGCGTCGCGTGGTTGGTCTCGATGTTCAGCGAGATCGTGCCCAGCAGCCCATGCTCGCGCAGGAAGCCGATGACGGTGGCGGCGTCAAAGTCGTACTGGTGCACGCTGGGCTCGCGCGGCTTGGGCTCGATGTAAAGCTGCCCCGCGAAGCCCAGCTTCTCCTTCCACGCCGCCGCCATCTTCAGCATCTGCGCCAGGTGGCGCAGGTCGCGCGGCATGTCCTTGTTCAGCAGGCTGGAGTACCCCTCGCGCCCGCCCCAGAAGACGTAACCCTGGCCCCCCAGCTGGTGCGTCACCTCCATGGCCTTCTTCACCTGCGCGCAGGCATGCGCGAAGACGGTGGCATCGGGGCTGGTGGCCGCCCCCGCCATGTAGCGCGGATGCGCAAAGAGGCACGCGGTGCCCCAGAGCAGCTTCTTGCCGCTGGCGCGCATGTGCGCCTGAAAGTGCGCGGCCACCTCGTCCAGCGCGCGATTGCTCTCGCGCAGCGTGGCGCGCTCGGGGGCGATGTCGCGGTCGTGGAAGCAGAACCAGTCGATCTGGCACTTCTCCAGGAACTCGAAGAATGCATCGGCGCGGCGCAGGCACGAAGCCACCGAGTCGCCCCCGTCGTCCCAGGGCATGTGCGCGGTGGGCAGGCCAAAGGGGTCGGAGAGGCCGTTGCGCATCGTGTGCCAGTAGCACGCGGCGAAGCGCAGATGGTCACGCATGCGCGTCCCCTCCACCAGGGCGGCCGGGTCGTAGTGGCGGAAGGCAAAGGGGTTGCGGGACCGCGGCCCCTCGTACTGGATGCGGCCGACGGTTGGGAACGCTTCGGTCATCGGCGTATTCTCCCACGGCTCGGGACGAGCTGCGCGGCGCGCGGGGTGATGCTCCGCGTGCCACCGGAGCATGGACCGGGGATGGCCCGCGTCCACCGAGCCCGCGCACGACCGGCCTCTTCCGCCCGCCCCACGCCACTCCGACTCGCATCGCCCACGCCCCCATGGATACAAGCCTCTACGAACTCCTGCCCCTCTTCCTGGCGATCGCCGGGCTGGTGCTGGGTGCGGCGGTCCTGGGCACCAAGCTCAGTGCGAAGGCCGGCGTCCCCACCGCGATCGCCTTCATCGGGCTGGGGATGCTGCTGGGAACGCAGGAGCGCCTGCGCGCCGCGCTGGTCGGCTACGACGGCGCATACGCGTTCGGCAACCTGGCGCTGGCGCTCATCCTCTTCTACGGCGGCCTCTGCACCGACCTGCGGCGCACGCGCCGAATCTGGGGGCCTGCGATCACCCTGGCCACGGTGGGCGTGGTGGGCGTCTCGCTGCTGACGGCGCTCCTAGCGTGGGCGCTGCTGCCGGGCTTCCGCTGGGACCACGCCCTGATCCTGGGCGCGGTGCTGGGCTCCACCGATGCCGCCAGCGTGCTGCAGATCCTCACCGGGGAGCGCATTGCCGGGCGGGTGCGCGAGACCGTCGAGCTGGAGAGCGGCCTGAACGACCCGATGGCCTTCGTGCTGGTGGCCAGCTTCACCGCGATCGCCGCCGGCGACGGATGGAGCTGGTGGCGCATCCCCGAAATCGGCTGGCAGATGCTGGCTGGCGCCGCGATCGGCGGCGCGATCGGCTGGATCGCGATCCGTGCGATTCGCTGGTTCGCCGAGGAATCGCATGAGATGTACCCGGCGATCACCATCGCGCTGGCGCTCACGTCGTATGGCGTGGCGAGCCTGGCGCAGGCGAGCGGCCTGCTGGCGGTCTTCATCACCGCGCTCTGCCTGGGCAGCAGCCCCACGCTGCCGTACCGCGGCACGCTGGTGCGCTTCCACGCATCGCTGGCGTACCTGGCGCAGATCATGATGTTCATCGTGCTGGGTGCGCTAGTGGCGCCCCGCGAGCTGCTGGACGTGCGCGCCGTGGCGGGCGGCACGTTGGTGGCGCTGGTCCTGGCGCTGGTGGCGCGCCCCGTGGTGGTGACGGCCATCCTGCTTCCCTTCGGCTATTCGGTGCGCGAGACGGCCGCGGTGGCGTGGCTGGGGCTGCGCGGCGCTGTGCCGGTCATCCTGATGATGATCCCGATCCTGGTCGCTCGGGAGGACGCGGATGTCGGATCGCTGCAGCAGCTCTTCAACGCCGTCTTCATCTGCGTGCTGGTGGGAAGCATCATCCCGGGCTCGATGGTGCGCTGGGTGCTCAGCTTCCTGCGGCTGCGGATGCCACCGGCGCCGCGTCCCTCGGCCACCATTGACATCATCACCAAGACGCCGCTGGACACCACGTTGGTCATGTTGGTGGTGCAGCCCGGCGCGCCGATCGCGGGGAAGACGCTGGCGGAAGCGCGCATCCCCGGCGAAGTGACGGTGGCACTGCTGGTGCGCGGCGCCAAGACCGAGCGCGTGCGCGGCGACACACGCTTCGACGTGGGCGACGAAGTGGCGCTCAGCGTGCCCGAACGCACCGCTCCGGCGATGCGCGCGCTCTTCGGCGAACTGGATGAGTGAGCGGGCGCGGCGCGGCCAGCGCGCCTACGCGTCCGCGCGCTCGGCGGGCTCGCGGCGGCTGGCATCCATCACCAGCAGCATGTTCATCATGCCCGCGAGGGCGATGAAGAGCGTGCCAAACTCGTTGGCTGCGCCCAGCCCCTTGTAGCTGGAGATGGTGAAGTTGCCGGGAAGCGGCCGCCCGGCTGGATCGATCGGGGCGGGTGCGGGCAGCAGTTCGCCCAGCCTGCCGGTTTTCAGCAGCGCCTGGTCCGCCCAGTCGGCCAGGAAGACGATCGGTCCGTTGGCCGCCTGCGGGACGAACCACGCGGCGTCCTCGTTGCTGTCCACCGCATCGATGCCTCCGATGAAGAGACCGATGAGGCACATGCCGACCACGCCGGTCATCGCCAGGAGGCCGCGCTTGCGGTACCCCAGCGCCAGGTACCCGGCCCCGGGCCAGAGCCATGCCAGCACCGCGGGGCGGATGCCCCCGTTCATGGCGCCCAGGACGATCACGCCGACCAGCATCACGGCGGCCAGGAGGAGTGCGTTGTTCATGCTGCCCGCAGGGGCGAGCCCGGGGGCCTGCGCCAGGAGCGGCGCTCCGGCCCGGATGCCAGCCCGCGCCGCGTCGGCGCGCGGTTTGCCTGGCGGAACCGCTGCGGGCGCGGCGGGCGCGGCATGAGGCGCGACTGCGGGCGCTTCCACCTCGCCGGCGGCCCAGCGAATCCCCTTGTCCAGGTGGGCACGGAAGAGGGGCTCGGCGTAGCTCTCCTTGGTGTGTCCCAATGCCGTGTACCAGGCGCGGCCGCCATCGAAGGCGTGGTACCAGGCCACGGGGTGATCGCCGGCCATGGCCGTCGTTCCCGGCTGGTACGACGCCTCGTCCAGTGAGGCCAGCACATGCACCTGCGCGCGGGGGTTGGTCTTGAAGGCGTACCACTCGTCGAAGCGCTCCCACCGCGCCGGCAGCATGCGCGTGGAGGGGTGCGTGCGATCCTCGACCACCACGACGGCCTGCTGCGGCTTGGGGTGGCCGTTGAAGTAGGCGCCCACCAGCTTGGCGTACCAGGGCCACTCGTACTCGGTGTCGGAGGCGGCATGGACGCCCGCGTAGCCACCGCCCGCGCGCACGAAGGCCTCGAAGGCGCGCTGCTGTGCGTCGTCCAGCACATCGCCGGTGGTGGAGAGGAAGACGACGGCGCGATAGCGCTTCAGGTTGTCGGGGGTGAAGAGGGCGGCATCCTCGGTGGCATCCACGGCGTAGCGGTCCACCAGCAATTCCTGGATGGCCTGGATGCCATCGGGGATGGACTCGTGCCGGAAGCCCTTGGTGCGGCTGAAGACCAGGACGCGCGGGCGTTCGCCCTGCGCCGCGGGCGCGGAAGGCGCGGGAGGTGCGGAAGGCGCGGGAGGTGCGGGAAGTGCAGAAGCTGCGTGCGGTGCGGCCACCGTGGCTGGTGCGGTCGTTTCGTCGGGCGCGGCGGACGCCGGGGGCACTGCGAATGCCTCGAACGCGACTGAAGTGGGCGAGGCACGCATGGATGCCGCCGCTTCCGGTGCCACCAAGCGCGCCGCGGCCACCGCAGAGACCAGAAGGGCGACGCTGGCACCGATCGCGCGTGCAGACTTCATCCAAGGGTGGAACATCGCCGCATCCTAACGCGCGGGGTTGCGGCCTCGCGCTTGGATACACTCGGCGCCATGGCCGACACGCATCCCCGCAAACCGTCGAGTCCCACGCCGCACGCGCACACGCCGCACGCCGCTGTTCCGGCCACGGGCGAGGTGGTCGATCGCCGCAGCGGCATTGACCGCCGCGACCTTGCGGGGGCGCCGGATCCGACGAACCTGGAGCGCCGCCGGGGCCCCGGCCGTCGCCTGACGGACTTCATCAAGAGCGCCGAAGAGGGCGAGATGAACCGCGAGCAGTACCTCTTCCTGCTGGCGATCGACACCTTCAAGCGCGTGAACCACAAGACCTTCCCGGCCTGGACCGATGTGCTGGAGATCATCCGCAAGCTGGGCTACCGCAAGACGCAGCCGAGCGAGCTGAACCTGGGCAGCCGCGCCAGCGACTGGACCGAGAAGCCCGACTCCCCAAGCGGCGTCAACAAGCCCTCCGAAAGCGCTGAGTAGCGTTTCATTGGGGTTCCCGGAGTGGGGCTACGCCCCCGCCCATCACTTCTTGTTCTTGTAGAAGTCGCTGTTGATCTGGATGTAGTTCTGCCACGCTGCGGGCAGGTCTTCCTGCGGGTAGATGGCATGGACCGGGCACTCATCAACGCAGAGACCGCAGTCGATGCAGGTGTCGGGGTCGATGAAAAGCTGCGTGGCGCCGGAGTAGTCCCCCTCGGCCTTGCCGGGGTGGATGCAGTCCACGGGGCAGACCTCGACGCACGCCGTGTCCTTGGTACCGATGCAGGGTTCCGCAATGATGTGGGCCATGTTTGTTCCGTCTTTCGGCTGGCGCCATCCACGGCGCGGGGGCAAGATCCTAGCCCAACCCCAAGCGCGGGAGAAGCACGGCTGCGCAGGCGCGGCCCCGGGAGCACGCAGCCCTGAAAAAGGCCCCAAAAACCAACAGGGCCGGCATATTTGGCCGGCCCTGCTGGTGTTGTCCGGTCGAGAAGACCTTACTTGCGGCTCTTCTTCTTGGACGCCTTCTTCGCGGTCTTCTTGGCGGCCTTCTTGGCAGCCTTCTTCTTCTTGGCCATGGGTGTGGCTCCCTTAAGTTACGCGTAGTGTGTCGGAGAGAACTGAGGCCTGCGTAACTAGGCCTCTGCTCACTTACTAGTAATACCTTTATCGGTACACGCTGGGAAGGGGGTTGAGCAGATTTTTCCAAAGATTTCTGCCGCGCCCCCTTGTGGCGCGGTCGACGAGCGCTATGCGCCGAGTTGCAAAAGCGATGCCACGCGCAAAAGACCCATCGTTTGCTGGGCAGATCGCATGGCCGCGCAGGACAATGCGCGCATGACCACGCCGCCCATCACGCGACATCCGCATGCAGAAAATTTTTCATCGGCGCCCCGTTCGGATGCGCGCCGCGTGCGGATCGTGCTCCATGGCGCGCTCGGCCGCATGGGCCAGCGCATCGCCGCTTGCGTCGGCGCGGAACCCGCGTGCCATGTGGTGCAGGCGATCGATCGCGACGAGGAGCTTGCCGTCCGGCGGGGCGATGCCGACATCGTCATCGACTTCTCAAGCGATGATGGATCGGTGCGCGCCGCGGCGCTTGCCACCGACCTGGGTGCGGCGCTGCTGGTGGGCACCACCGGACTCTCGGCATCCACCCTCGACGCCATCGCCCGCGCCGCCGAGCGCGTCCCGGCGATGGTGGCGCCCAACACTTCGCTTGGCGTGGCGGTGGCCCGGCGGCTGGTCTCCGAAGCCGCGCGCCTGCTGCCGGGCTTCGACATCGACATCATCGAAACGCACCATGTCCGCAAGCTGGATGCACCCAGCGGGACCGCGCGGAGCCTGGCCGATGCGGTGGCGCGCGGCGGCGGAAAACCACTGAATCCCAGCCGAATTCATGCCATCCGCGCAGGTGACGTGGTGGGCGATCATGAGGTGATCTTCAGCGGCGCAGGCGAGCGCGTCACCGTGGCGCACCATGCCACCAGCCGCGATCTCTTCGGCATCGGCGCGCTGCGCATGGCGCAGTGGCTGGTGACCCAGAAGCCCGGCATGCACACCGCCGATGAGTGGTTCGATGCGTTCGCGCGCGATGCGCGCTGACCGCGGCCGCGCCTGCCCGCACACCCCGCACTCCCCCCCTGCTAGCCTCTGCCTCATGGCCCCCGACCTCCTCCGCTCCTCCACCCTCCGTTGCGGCGCGCAACTGGCCGTCGAGCACATGCCGGGCACGCGCAGTTGCGCCGCCGTCCTGCTGCTGCCATGCGGCACCGCGGGCGACCCCGCCGGGGCGGCCGGCGAGGGGGAGGCCACTGTCCTCTCGGAGCTGGTGCTTCGCGGCGCGGGCCAGATGTCCAGCCGGCAGATGAGCGATGCCTTCGATGCGCTGGGCGCCCAGCGCCATGGCAGCGCGGCGGTGCATCACCTGGCGATCACCACCCTCTGCCTGGGTGACCGGCTGGCCGAAACGATGCGGCTGGTGGCGCAGATGGTGCGCGAGCCTCGCCTGGAGTCCGAGGGGCTGGACAGCGTGCGAGCCATTGCGCTGCAAGCACTTGAGGGGCTGCAGGACGAACCGCAGCACCTGGCGGGGATCAAGCTGCGCGAATTTGCGATGGCCGCCCCCTTCAACCGCAGCGGCTATGGCACCCGGGAGGGGCTGGAGTCGCTCACCTCCGAGAAGGTGCGCGCTTCGTGGAAGCGCCGGGCGCGCCCCGGCGGCACCGTCATCGGCATCGCCGGGGACATCCAGCCGCAGGCGGCCCATGACCTGATGGAAAGCCTCTTCGAGGGGTGGTCGGGCACCACCCAGGAGCCCATCGAGGAGGCCCCCGCCCAGCGCGGCAGCCACCGGGTGCCCCTGGAGACGCAGCAGACCCACCTGGCGATCGGCCTGGACGCCCCTGCCGAGCGCGACCCCGATGCATACCGCCACCGCGTGGCCGTGCGCGTCCTGGGGGGCGCCCCCAGCAGCCGCCTCTTCACCGAGGTGCGCGAGAAGCGCGGCCTCTGCTATTCGGTGGGCGCGACCACTTCGCTGGGGCGCGAGAGCGGCCTGATGCAGATCTACGCGGGCAGCACCCACGAGCGCGCGCCACGCACGCTGGAGTGCATCCTGCAGGAGCTGGAGCGCTTCGAGCAGGGCATTACCCAGGATGAGTTCGACCATGCCCTGATCGGCGCCAAGAGCGGCCTGGTGATGAGCGGCGAGAGCAGCAGCGCCCGCGCCATGGCGATCGCCACGCAGCTGCACCGCATCGGCCGCCCGATGGACCTGGCCGAGAGCGCCGCCGAGTTCGAGCGCCTGACGCTGGCGTCTGTCAACCAGTACATCGCACGCTCGATGGGCGCGCCCTGGCGCCAGCAGCTGACGCAGGTGATGGTGGCGCCCGCGGGGGCCTAGCGCCAAGGGCCTGGCGCCAAGCGCCTAAGGCCAAGCGCCTAACGCCAAGGGCCTTCCTAGGTCACGTTGATGAAGGACTTCCCGTTGAAGCGGAAAAGTCCGCCAGAGCAGCCGAACCACAGCGTGCCCTCCTTGTCCTGCATCATGCTCTGCACGTGGCTCTTGGTCAGCCCCTCCTTCGCGCCGAAGACGGTGAAGGTGGTGCCGTCGTAGCGGGTGGCCCCTGCACCCAGCGTCGAGAACCAGAGGTTGCCCTCCTTGTCCTCCAGCATCTCGAAGATGCGCTCGTTGCCCAGGCCATCCTTCGGCGTGAAGTTCCGGAAGGAGGTGCCGTCGTAGCGGCTGACGCCGCCGGTGGTGCAGCCGAGCCAGATCCGACCGTGGCGATCGCCCAGGATGCACCGCACCTGGTTGCCTGCGAGGCCATCTTTGGTGGTGTAGGTGGTGAAGGTCTTGCCGTCGTACTTGCGCGCCCCTTCACCGTCGGTGCCGAACCAGAGGTTGCCCTCGCGGTCCTCGTACACGGCCCAGACCACCTTCGGCGAGAAGCGCGATTCCGGGTTGTCGACTGTCGCCCGTGGGACCGCGAAGGGGACGAAGGCCTTCCCGTCGAAGCGACAGACGCCGCCAAGCGTGCCGACCCAGACGGTGCCGGCCCTGTCCAGCATCAGGCTCCAGCAATCATTGTCGGGCAGCCCGTTGGCCACCGTGTAGTTGGTGAACGACCCTTGCTGAAGGCGGCTGACTCCCCCCTCGGTGGCGAACCACATGGCCCCGTCGCCGGTCTGGGTGATCCCGCGGAGCGCCCCGCCCGCGAGGCCCTCCTTGGTGTTGAAGAAGTCCAGTGACTTCCCGTCGTAACGGCAGACGCCGTCGCCGTTGGTGCCCATCCAGAGGTTGCCGGCCTTGTCCTGGAAGACCCGGCGCACGTAGTCGCTGATCTGCGGCGGCGTTTCGCGGGCGATCAGTGGGGGCGCGGCGGGTGGCGTGGCAGAGGGCGGGGCGGGTGGGGCGGCGGAGCCCGGCAGGGTTGGCGCTGCAGATGGCGTGGCGGGTCGCGCGGCGACCGAAGTTGATGCGGCCTGCGATACGACGAGTGCGGCGAGCAGCGGGCGGATGTTCATGGTTGGCAGTTCTGAGAGGTCGGGGCGAGAGATTCGAATTCGGAAGTTGGATGCGATTGCGCCTCATCGATACTAAGGGCCCAGGCATTGTTCACCGGCGCGAATCGCCGAGCGAGCCCACCGGGAGATACAGGCGCGTGACATAAGACGTGGGGCGCGTCGGCAGAGCGGCGGCAGGGCGGCGGCAGAGCGGCGGCAGAGCGTCGGCAGGGCGGCGGCAGAGCGGCGGCAGAGCGGCGACCGAGCGGCGACGAAGCGCCCGCGATCCGATTGTCGCGTCCTCAACGCCAGGTTGAGTCGGCCCCGGCAGCGCGAAGCAGCCGTTCCACCAGAAAAAGGGCGCTCCTCTGGGGTTTCGGTCCGCAGCGCGGGAGAATGGCTTCGCGCGAGGTCATCAACGCGGGATGTTTCGCCGCAAACGGGACTTCCCCGCCCGCGCCGGTGCCGGCAGTTGAAGCGACCACCATGGAAACTCCCCCGCACGCAAAGCGGACGCCCGAAATCGACCTGTCGTCAGCGCAACCCAAGCTGCTCGACCGGATGCGCGCGGCCCTACGGTCGAGGCATTACAGCCCGCGCACCGAGCAGGCATACTGCACCTGGGTCCGGCGGTTCATCTGCTTCCACAACCTGCGGCACCCGGGAGAGATGGCCGAGCCGGAGATGAATGCATTCCTGACTTCCCTCGCGGTGGAAGCAAAGGTCAGCGCCTCGACGCAGAACCAGGCGCTTGCGGCGCTGCTCTTCCTCTACAGAACAGTGCTCGAGCGCAAGCTGAACGCGCCCGAGGAGATCGTGCGCGCGCAGACGCCCGAGCGAATTCCCGTCGTGTTGACCCGCGCGGAGGTGCGGGCGGTGCTGTCGAACCTGACGGGTGAGAAGTGGTTGATGGCGAGCCTGCTTTACGGCACCGGAATGCGTCTGATGGAGTGCGTGACGTTGCGGGTGCAGGACCTGGACTTCGGCCAGAACCAGATCCTGATTCGCCGCGCCAAGGGGGCGAAGGACCGGCGCAGCATGCTGCCCGCGCTGCTGAAGGGGCCGCTGCAGGCACACCTGCGGCAAGTAAAGGCGATTCATGACCAGGACCTGGCCGAGGGCTGGGGCAGCGTCCAGATGCCGGGCGCCCTGGACAAAAAGCTCCCGAATGCGCCAAAGGAATGGCGCTGGCAGTGGGTCTTCCCGCAGGAGCGGCGCTGGCGGAACAGGGCGACGAAGCAGCAGGGCCGGCACCACACGGATGCATCGACGCTGCAGCGCGCCGTCCAGGCCGCAGTCGCGCGGGCGGGGATCCTCAAGCGCGCGACCTGCCACACCCTTCGGCACTCCTTCGCGACGCATCTGCTGGAAGCCGGCCATGACATCCGGACGGTGCAAGAACTGCTGGGGCACGCGGATGTGCGCACCACGATGATCTACACCCATGTCCTGAATCGGGGCCCCGCAGGCGTGAAGAGCCCGATTGATGGGTTGTAGTGAAGAGAGGTGAGGGGTGAGCATTGAGGCGAGGCGAGGCGAGGCGAAGCGAAGCGAAGCGGTTAGGTTGTCGCATTGCCGCGCCCGCGGGTCAGGGGTGCCGGAGGTTTGGAGCGGGCCATGGGGCGTGTGAAGAGCATCCTCCCTTGCCCCCCTGTCCTCTGTCCCTTGTCCCTTGTCCCTTGTCCCTTGTCCTCCTTCCCCTGCCCCCACGCCATTCCCTCGCCTGCCCGCCCACCCGCCCCTTTCCAATCCCACCGTTCCGCACTTATGCC
>JBGARR010000054.1:0-7307 GCA_044230125.1 Phycisphaerales bacterium | reverse complement strand
TGGAACAGAGAAGAGATCACCGTGAACGGGCGGCGCGTCACGGTGACGCTGAACGGGACCGTGATCACGGATGCCGACCTGGACGACGCCACCAAGCTGGGCACGCTGAGCGGACACGTGCACCCCGGCCTGCAGCGCACCGCGGGGCGCATCGGATTCCTTGGGCACGGCGATCGCGTGGGGTTCCGAAAGCTGGAGATCAAGACGCTGCCCGATTCGCCCGCAGGCGGGGGTGCGAAGACGACGGTGCCGGCGGTGCCGCGCGTGCCTGCGACGCCTGCGGTGCCCGCAACGCCTGCGGTGCCTGCCACGCCCGCAACTCCTGGAACGCCCGCTCCGCCGGCAACTCCTTCCGCACGCTGAACCACTCGCCTGCTGGCGCACGCTGCCGCGCGCATTCGCCGGCAAACACGACCGCGCCGTGCCTCGATTGACGCGTCGCCACTTTCCACGCCCCTCGCACCCCATGTCCACGCAAATGCAAGAGCCCGCTTCCAGCATTCAACAGGTCACAACAGTCGCCCCTGCGGTGCCCGCCGCGCAGCCCGCGCCCAAGGTGCTCGGCCGCGGGCTGACCATCCTGCTCACTGCGGGCGCGATCGTGGTCCTGGCGGCGGGCGTACGTGCGGCGTCGAGCATCATCACCCCCATCCTGGCGGCGGCCTTCATCTCGATGATCGCGATCCTGCCGCTGTCGCTGCTGCAGCGGCGCCTGAAGCTTCCACGGTGGCTGGCGCTGATGGTGGTCCTGGGCGCAACGATCGTCGGCACGTTGGGCATCGGCTACTACCTGGGGCAGAGCGTCAGCAAGATCACTCCCGAGCTGCCCGTCTACGAGGAGCGGCTGAACACGCTGGTTCTGGATGGTCTGAACGCGCTGAAGGACCGCGGCGTCGAGATCGACTCCGAGCGCGTGCTGGCGGCGATGCACAACTGGCGGCTGGCGGATTTTGCGGATGTCATCTTCCGCTCGCTGGCGACCATCCTGCAGAACTTCTTCTTCGTGCTGCTGGTCAGCGCCTTCATCATCGCCGAGGCATCGGCATTTCCCGAGAAGATGGCCGCCGCCTTCCCCAACGCCACGCGCGCGGGCGCACTGGGCGGCGTCAGCGAGAAGATCCGTTCCTTCCTGGTGGTGATCACGCAGCTGAACATCGCGCAGGCGTTGGTGAACTTCATGGCGTGCTGGATCATGGAGGTGCCCTTCGCCTTCCTGCTCAGCTTCGTCGTCTTCTTCTTCAACTACATCCCCACGCTGGGGGCGATCTTCGCCAGCGGCGCCGTGATCGCGATCACGCTGGTGACGCAGGGGTGGGGCGCGGCGATCGCGATGGCCATCGTGCAGACCCTGGCAGGGGTTATCTTCGGCAGCATCATGCAGCCCAAGATGCTGGGCTCGCGGCTGGGGCTCTCGCCGCTGGTCGTGCTGCTTTCGTTGGTGGTGTGGGGCTACCTGCTGGGCATCGCGGGCATGTTCTTCGCGGTGCCGCTGACCATCATCGTGAAGATCGTGCTCGACTCCACCGACGACCTGCGCTGGCTCAGCCTGCTGCTGGGCGACTCCGCGGGGCTGCGGCGCCCGCGCGCGTAGCACCACATGGCAGCGCCCGCGGTGCAGCAACTGGCGGCGTGGCAGGCACTCGGTGAGCCGCGCTGCGCTGCGTTGCTGGAGTCGCTGGTGGGGATCGACGCGACGCCCGCGCCGGCGCTCATCGAACGTCTGCGCCGCCAGTGGGATGCGGCGGAGGTGAACGCGGCGATTGAACTGATGCTGGCGCGCACGCGTGCGCGCGCGAAGTTCGGGGCGGCGGCGGAGCATTTGTGGGCGGACCGGCGTGGCGTGGAGATGGCCAGCGGTCCCCGCGTGGCGCAGTGGAAGGCGGAGCGATATGCGCGGGCGGCGGGCGCGGGTGCGGCGGGTGCGGCGGGTGCGGGCGGCGCAGTGGGTGGCGCGGTGGGCGGTGCGGGCGGCGCAGTGGGTGGCGCGGGTGGCGCGGTGCGCGGCGCGGCGCACGGCGCAAGCAGCACGGACGACATGCGCATCGCAGACCTCTGCTGCGGCATCGGCGGCGACCTGATGACGCTGGCGCGCGTGGCGCAGGCGGTGGGCATCGACAGCGATCCCGTGCGGGCATGGATGGCGGCGCGGAACAGCGGAGCAGCCACGCGCTGCGCCGACGCGGTGGCCACGCCCGTCGATGCACCGCTGGCGCACGCAGACCCTGCGCGCCGCGAGGCGGGCGGTGCGCGATTGATCGGCGTGCGCGACCTGTTGCCTCCGTTGGCGGCGATCCGCGCGGCCACGGCGCGCTGCGCGGGCACCGGCATCAAGCTTGGGCCGGGGATGGACCTTTCCCCCGAAGATCACGCCCCAAGCGATGAGATCGAGTTCATTTCCGAGGGGCGCATGCTGGTGCGATGCTGTGGAGCGGCTGCCTGGCGCAGGCGCCCGGGGCGCGCACTGCATCGCGCGCGTGCACCGGTGTGACAGTCACGGGGCGCGCGGGCGAGCCAGAGCCCACCGCGCATCCGGGCGCCTTCGGCCGCTACCTGCTGGTGCCGGATCCCGCGTTGGAGCGTGCACGCTTGATGCACCTGGTGGCGGCCCCGCATTCGCTGGCCGAGCCTGCGCCGGGGCTTGGCGTGCTGACGACGGACGCACTCCCCCCCGCCGCCGGCACATGTGCCGCATGGTTCGATGCCTACGAGATCGTCGCCGAGCTGCCCACGCGCGAGCGCGCCGCGGCCGCGTGGCTGGCGGAGCGCGGCGCGGGCATCGTGACGGTGCGCACGCGCGGTGGCGCCTGCGACCCGGATGCTTGGCAGCACAGCCTGCGCGGCCGCGGCGACCAGCCGTGGACCGTCTTCGTGCTTCGCGTCGGTGATGCGCGCCGCGTCCTGGCGGTGCGCGCTGCGGTGTCAGCTTGAGAGCAGCTCGGTGTAAGGCTTGGCGTGCTCGGGCGCCACCACTTCGGGCAACCCCGTCGCCACGTGCATGCCCACGATGCGCTGCAGGTCGCTGATGGAGAGCGCCACGAATGCCTGCGCAAAAGCCGGGTCGAACTGCGTCTCGGCGCAGCGGGTGATCTCTTCGATCGCCTCGGCCACCGGGCGCGCCGGGCGGTACGTGCGGCTGGTGGTCATCGCGTCGAACGAATCAGCCACTGCGAGCAGGCGCCCCAGCTTGCTGATCGCCTCGCCGCCGGTTCCGTTGGGGTAGCCGCGGCCGTCCCACCGCTCGTGGTGCTCCAGCACGCCCGCCAGGATGTCGGACATCTGCGGGATCTGCTTCAGGATCGCATGGCCAACCACGGGGTGTGCCGCGATCTGGCGGAACTCCTCCTCGGTCAGTCGGTCCACCTTTTGCAGCACGCTCTCCGGCACGCCGATCTTGCCGATGTCGTGCACCAGTCCGCAGAGGCGCGCGCGCTCGGATTCCGCCTGGTCCAGGCCACTTGCCTTGGCCAGCAGGTACGCGTATTCGGCGACGCGCGCCGAATGGCCGCGCGTGTACGGGTCCTTGGCATCAATGGCGGCGATGAGCGCCTTCAGCGTGCCGTCGAACATCTCGCGCTGCTCTGCTTCCAGGCGGGCGGACATGCTGGTGCGCTCGATGTTGCTGAGCGCCAGCGCGCAGACGCGCGCGATCGAGCGGGCGAGCGCGGCGATCGCCTCGACCTGCGCCGAGCCGCTTGCACTGTCCGCCAGGTAGATCAGGCCAAAGAACTGCTCGCCCAGGTCGACGGGGACGCAGATGACGCGCGAGAGCTCAAGCCCCACCAGCGTGTCGGTGACGTTCTGCCCGCTGTCGTGCACGTCGCTCACCACCACCGGGCCGGTGCGCGCGCGCCGCAGCACGCTGCGGCTGAAGCGCTGCCGCTCGGCGTTGCGGCCGCGCGACGCAAGGACGCGAATGTCGGCGAAGTCCGCGACGGGGCGCAGGAAGACGACGTCGTCGAAGCCGGTCGCGCGCGCCAGTGCCTCGACGGCGGCCTGCGCGACGGCCTCTTCGTTGGCCGCCAGGTGGATCGCCTCGCTGGAGGCGAGCACCGCCTCAAGCTGCGCCGCGGTCAGCGCCGCGGGGGTGATCGGCTGGACGCGCCCCGGGGTGTCCAGCTGGTCCAGGTCTGCAATGACGGTGTTGGCGGGCTCGTCCCCGGCATGCACCACGTACTCAAGTTCGATGGGGCCAAGGTCGATGCGGTCGCCCGGCTCCAGGCCAAGCGACTGGTACGCGCGCAGCGGCACGCCGTTGACGCTGGTGCCGCTGGAGCTGCCGCGGTCGATGATGCGCCATGCGCCGTGCTCGTCGTCGGTGGGCGTCCACTCGATCAGCGCGTGCTCACGGCTGACGGCCGTGTCGGGAAGCACCAGGGAGTTGGGGGTCGACCGCCCGACGCGCACGGTTCCGGGCGGCTGGAGCCGGAAGCGCACATCAGGGGAACCCGTTCGGGAGACGATCCAGTGCTGTTGCATGTGCTACGGTTCGGAAATCGGACTTTCAGGGAGGGGACTTTCCTCTTCTTCGCCGTTGTTTGGCCGACCCTGCTACCATTTTTCAGCCGAGGTCCGCGCGCAGGGAACCAAGCCCCTGCGGCACGCCTCTCACGAGTGCTCTTGACGCGTCCTCGATCGTGAGGGCGCCGCGCCTCTGACTTCCAGAGGCATCCAACCGCTGATCCCAGAGGCATCTGCCCTCTGTTCCCAGAAGTCCGAACACCCATCCACGGAGTGACCCATGGCCGGCACCGACACCCTGACCTTCAACGAAACGAACTTCCAGTCCGAAGTCATGCAGTCCGACCTTCCCGTCCTGGTGGACTTCTGGGCGGAATGGTGCCAGCCATGCCGCATGCTTGGTCCGACCATCGACCAGATCGCGACCGAACTCAAGGGGAAGGCGAAGGTGGGCAAGCTGGACATCGATTCCGCACAGGCGCTTGCCGCCTCCCTGAACATCCAGTCGATTCCGACCGTGATCCTCTTTAAGGGAGGCAAGGCAGTCAACAAGTGGATCGGAATTCGCCCCAAGAATGACTATGTCTCTGCCGCGACTGGAGCCTGACCGCGCAGTTATTGAACATGGGGTGCGCTCAGCGCGGCTGGCGCGCCAGTCGTCTCTTTGCGCTCAGTCGGCGGTCCGGAATGACGATATGATCCCCGATTCGTCATCCAGCGCCGCGGGGCGCGGATCTCATGGGCCTGTAGCTCAATTGGAAGAGCGCTTCCATGGCATGGAAGAGGTCGTCGGTTCGAGCCCGATCAGGTCCACTGGTTTGAAGCGGAGCAGGGTCGAAGTGCTCCGCATCGACAGGCACGGAGCCGCGCGCACTCGCGGCTGACTCTTGGGTGAGCGCCGCTTGCGCGCGAACTTGCGAGACCGTGCGATGCGCTGACGCAGGCCGCGTCAACCCGGGGTCACCACCACAATTGATTCGATGCTGCGATGGTTGTCACTTCCGGTGTCACCGGCTTGTCGACCGGTCGCTGCACCAAATCTGGCGTCCATCGGGCAATGGTCGCGATCCAGACCTGCTCAGTGCACCCTTGTGACCTCTCCATTCGCATCCGCCACCATGATTGTCAGAACTGCGTCGCTTGCCGTACCCACCCGACCGCTTGCTGCATCAAGGTGTGTGTGGATGCCAGGCGGTCGCATCGCAAGTTCGAAGCACAGCCGTCCCAAGCTTCTCAATCCAGCTGGATTGCCTACGACCAGCGTGCCTCCGTCCTCAGCGAGAATCTCCAGTCTGGCGTCAAGATCCCAGGCGGCTTCAGTCGGTTCGGGATTGGGTTCGTCCCTTGCTGTCCTCTCAGGTAGCTCGGTCGCGGAAGCGTATCTACGCGTTCTCCGACATTCGCGCAGGCTCTGAAGCGCCGCTCGGGGCAATCACCTTGGCCCGCGTGGCAAGGGGATCGACGTCCAGGAGTAAACGACACGGGCGTGCGCCAAGATCCGGTTGACGCGGCGGGCTGTGCGCAACGTTGCGCGAGGAACCGAACAGCCGGGGCAAGGCGCGCGATAATCGCGCGATTCTTGCCGCTTTCGGCGAGGCGCGATGCGAAGGGCCCCGGGTGCTCCCAAGGTCGGCACTGATATTCTGATGCCATGAGCACCACCACCACCAATCCAACCAAACCCGAAGCCTTCCAGATGCCCGCGCCATCCGCGGAGTTCATCGCCACGCAAACGGTCGCGCAGCGCCTCGTCGAGCTCTGCACCGCCGGCAAGAATCAGCAGGCGCTCCAGGAGCTGTACGCCGACAACGCTCGGCATATCGAAGTGATGGCAGCCCCCGGTTGCGAGCGCATCACCGAGGGCAAGGCCAACCTGCTGAAGAAGTCCGAGCAGATGTTCAAGACCACGACGGTCCACGGAACCACCGTTGGCAAGCCGAGCGTCAACGGCGATCAGTTCGTCTGCGCGATGACCATGGACTGCACCTGCACCGAGGGTCCGATGGCGAACCAGCGCATGAACATGAGCGAGACCGCCCTCTACACCGTCAAGAACGGCAAGATCACCGAGGGCAAGTTCTTCTACTCCTGCGGGATGTGACCAGCGACGGGCCAGGTGCGGGCGGCGCGAAGCGCCCCACCTGAGCCCGCCTGCGGAGTTCGATGCGGCGGTGCGCGGGGATGCCCGCACTGCGAATGAAGGCTCGGTTGGGCGTCTTCGCTTGCGAGGATGACGGCTGCTCAGGTGTTTCTCGGGGGCTCCTGGCAGCCGAGGCCACCTTCTGTGCTCCGCGGTGCGTGAGCCTGACGGCGCCGCGTGCAACAAGTGCGGTGGCCGGGTCGGCATCGGGAGACGGGGACTGCACCCGCCGCGGCACCACCATCCAGGCGGCGCCGGAACTCTCCATCAAGCAAGTGGACGCGCCCCATTGCGCGCCCGGCCCGACCGTCCCTCGCCCTTCGAGTGAGGACCTGTAGATTGAGTCGACCATGCGCATCAGACGAATCGCCGGAATCGCAGTGGCGGCCTTCGCTGCACTGCAACTCATCGCGTACAGCCTCTATTATCTCGGCGTCGCGAGCGAACTCCACGATATCAGCTGGAATCCGCAAATCGCACTTTGCTTTATCGGGGGCTTCCTGACGGGAGGTGTTTTCTTCGTCTGGGCGGTCCCCACCGTTGCGGCGTTTGCGGCGCTCGCGTCGGGTGTCGCACTCGTCGTCTGGCCGAAGCGGGCGTGGCCGTTCCTGATCGTGCAATTGCTGCTTTCGATCCTCACGGCGGTTGCGCTCGCGGTCGGATCGTTCATCTTCCTCTATGAGAAGGGCAATGCAGAGTGGCGCCAGCT
>JBGARR010000027.1:0-47736 GCA_044230125.1 Phycisphaerales bacterium | reverse complement strand
TTAAGCCGACGAAGGCGGGCAGCAGGACCACCGGATGGTCCCGGGTGCGTCCCCGCCGAGGAGGCGCCACGAGGCCGAGCGCAACCTGGTGGAGCGAGGCCGTCCGCGGAGCAAGGGCCCCGCGCGCAACGGAGGGCGCGTCACCCCGCACGCCTTCCGCGCAACAAAGGGCGCGGTCGACACCCAACCGGCGCGTCTTACTTTTGCGCCGCGCGAATGCTGTCGTAGATGCTCGCCAACAGGCCGACCATCGGGAACTTGCCGCCCATCGGGCTGGGGCCCATGCGCCGGAGCAGCGCGTGCGGGACGTGCTCGGGCACCGCCGCGGATTCGGCGTCGGCGATCGACGCGCCCGGCCGCCAGAAGTCGTTCACGCACTGCTCGAGCGGCGGCAGGCCGCTGGTGTCTTCCTCGTGCGCCGCCGTCGCGTGCGCCTGCGAGACGCCGCTGGTCTGGAGCGTGCGCTGCTCCTGCAGCTTCTCGAGCAGGCGCTCGCCCTCCAGGCCGCGCAGCGCGAAGAGCACCACCGGGTCCACCTCGATGCGCTCGGCCATCAGGCATGCTGCGGCGTCCACGTGCTTGCAGGGCTGCGGCAGGCCGCAGTCGCAGGCGGTGCGCACGCCGTCGCCTTCGACCGGGAGCAGGTTGCGACCGACGGAGCGGAAGCACTCCTCGATGGCCTCGGGCACCTCGCCCGTCAGCAGGCGTGCGGTAAAGACGGCCTCGCCGGCCATGCGCTCGATGACCTTGTCCCACTCGTCGCGCGTCAGTGGCTTCACCGTGATCCGCACCGTGTAAGGGCGCACGCCGCGCCCCTGCACCGAGGCCTCGACCACGCCTGGCGTCACCGTGTAGTTGGCCACCTGCCCGGCCAGCGCGTATTCCATGCCCAGCATCCGCTGGTCGGGTGCGATCCCCGCCTCGACGGCGCGGATGAATGCATCGGCGTGCCAAGGCAGCCCTTCAAGCCCGTTCTTGCGGCGGAAGCGGATGCCGTGCCGGACGCGCTTGGGCTGGTCCAGCTTCTTCTGCGATGGGCGGATGCTGAAGCCTTCGGTGCTCATGAACCCTCCTCCAGCGATCCAGCGCGCAACGTGAGCAGGTCACGCAGCTGCGACGTGTTCAGCTCGGTCAGCCACTGCTCGCCGCTGCCGATGATCTGGCTGGCCAGCTCGGTCTTCTGCTCGATCATCTGGTCGATGCGCTCCTCCAGCGTGCCCACCGAGATCATCTTGTGCACGTTGACAGTGCGCATCTGGCCGATGCGGAAGGCCCGGTCGGTGGCCTGGTTCTCGACGGCGGGGTTCCACCAGCGGTCGTAATGGAACACGTGGTTCGCCGCGGTCAGGTTCAGGCCCACGCCGCCGGCCTTCAGGCTCAGGATGAAGATGGGCGTGGTGCCATCCTCGGTCTGGAAGCGCTGCACCAGCTGGTCGCGCTTGGCCTGCGGGGTGCCGCCGTGCAGGAAGATCGCCTCCACGTCCAGGTCCTGGCGGATCATCTGCACCAGCAGGTGGCCCATCTGCCGGTACTGCGTGAAGATCAGCGCGCGGTCGTTGGCGGCCACCACTTCTTCCAGCATCTCAAGCAGGCGGATGCTCTTGCCGCTGCGGCCGCTCAGGCGGTCCGCGGTCGGGACGCCCTTGGGCACGATGATCGTGCGCCGTTCCGGGGCGGCCTTGCGCGGCGCGGCGCCGTTGCCCTCGCCCTCGCCATTTTCCTGGCCTTCCAGCGGCTCGTCGTCGCGCACCGTCTCGGGCATGCCCTCGCGCAGGAAGTGCGCGGGATGGTTGCAGATCTGCTTCAGCTTCACCAACGCGCTCAGCACCAGGCCACGGCGACGGATGCCTTCGGCCTGGTCCACGCGCTTGAGCATGTCGTTGACCACCTGCTCGTACAGCGAGGCCTGCTCTGGCGTCAGCGGGATCTGCTGGCGCGTCTCGACCAGCGGCGGCAGGTCGCTGATCACCTTCGGGTCGGTCTTCAGGCGGCGCAGGATGAAGGGGCGCACCAGCTGGCGCAGCCGTTCCGCCTGGCGCTTGTCGCGATGGCGCTCCACCGGCAGCGCAAAACGGCGGCGGAAATCATTCTGCGTCCCCAGGTAGCCGGGGCAGCAGAACTCCATGATCGACCACAGCTCGCTCAGGCGGTTCTCCACCGGTGTGCCCGTCAGCGCCACGCGGAAGCGCGTGCGCAACGAGCGGATTGCGGCGGTCTGCTTGGTGGGCGGGTTCTTGATGTGCTGCGCCTCGTCCAGCACCACGCGGCGCCACTCGACCTGGTGCAGCAGGTCGCGGTCGCGCGTCACCAGCGCATAGGTGGTCACCACTACGTCGGCGCGCTGCGTCAGGTGCAGGAAGCGCTCCCCCTGCGGGCGCTCCAGGCCGTGGTGCACGTTCACCACCAGCTCGGGGGCGAAGCGCGTCAGCTCGCGGTGCCAGTTGCCCAGCACGCTCATCGGCGCCACCAGCAGCGTGGGCCCGACGCGCTCTCCATCGGTGGCCACTTGCCGCTCATGCTGCAGCAGGGCGATCAGCTGGATGGTCTTGCCCAGGCCCATGTCGTCCGCCAGGCACGCGCCCATGCCGTAGCGCTCCAGGAAGGCAAGCCAGCTGACGCCGGCGCGCTGGTAGGGGCGCAGCGTGCCCTGGAAACGCTCGGGCTGCTCGACCAGGTTCAGCTTCTCGGTGCTGTCGGAGGGCCCGAAGACCTCGGCCACCCAGCCCTTGGTGTCCAGCCCCAGCACCGGCAGCGCGCCATCCGCGGCGTCGGTGTGCGCCAGGCGCAGCGCCTCGACCAGCGTCGTCTGCCCGCCGCCATTCTCCTTCAGGAACTTGACGCCGCGCTCCAGGTCCTCTGGGCGGATCTCGATCCAGCGGCCGCCGATGCGAACCAGCGGGATCCCCTTCTTCGCCAGGGCCTGGAAGGCCTCGAGCGTCAGCGGCGTGTCCCCCAGCGCGATCTGCCAGCTGTAGTTCACCAGGCTGTGCAGCCCGATGCCGCTGCGCGAGCGATCGCCATCCGCTCCGCCGCCATCGCCGGTGGGTTCGCTGTCGATGAGCAGGCGCGCGCCCAGGCGGCTGGCG
Source organism: Phycisphaerales bacterium (assembly GCA_044230125.1). GTDB lineage: Bacteria > Planctomycetota > Phycisphaerae > Phycisphaerales > SM1A02 > UBA966. Next base: position 44,650 of record JBGARR010000027.1, on the reverse strand, counting down.
TTCTGTCCCCACCAGTCGGGCGCAAGCACGTCGAAGCCAGCTTCCTGCAGCACCGGACGGAAGTCGCGCAGGAACTGGTACGCCTCGGTGGTGCGCAGCTCGAGCCCGGTGGGGGCGCCCTCGTCCAGCGCCTCTTCGATCTTGGGATAGAGGCGGCTGGCGCGCCCAAGCTCTTGCAGCAGCAGATCGCAGAGCTTCTGCGTCTCCTGCGGCGAGTTGCCGCGGCCGCCGCGGCCGCCGGTGGCGCGCGTCCAGAGCGCATCGGCATCCACCACGATCGGCGGGCTGTCGCTGGAGACAAGTCCGAAGACCAGGCGCCAGGGATGGTCGTCTTCGTGACCGTCGGGGGTGGGCAGCAGTTCCGGCGCGGGCTCCAGCAGCTGCAGCAGCAGGCGCATCTCGCGCCCCTCGCCCACATCCTCCAGGTTGGCGATCCACTGGCGCGCGGTGCGCACGATGCTGGTCTCGGCGGAGGCGGGCTGCTGCACCGTGCAAGTGGCGCCCAGCAGGCCCGCGAGCCACGCGACATGCGAGTCGCGGTCGGGGTCGCGCCCGTCCAGTGCGTCGGCGTAGTTCTCGGTGACCAGGATGTCGCGCACGGCCACGTCGACGAAGGCACCCATCGACTGCTCTGCCACGGTGCTGGGCGAGGTGGCGCCCTCGGCGGCGCGCACCAGCGCGGGCGTGCACTGCACCAAGGCGGTGAATCGCGCGTGATTGGGGGCGTCGTGCAGCCAGGGGCGCCACGCGGCGAACATGGCGCCGCTGCGCTCCTGGAAGACGGTGGGGATCACGCGCTGGTCGGCGACCAAGTCATGCGTGAACTGCGCCAATGCGCTCCACCAGCGCGCTTCATGGCCGAACTGTGGGGTGCCATCGTGCACGCTCGCGTCGACGGCGGTGCCGTCGATGGCCGTGATCAGTGCGAACGCCGTGCGCGCGTCCAGCCGCAGCGACGGGACATCCACGGCGTGCAGCGCTTCCTCGGGCTCCAGCGCGACGCCCGCGGCCACGGGGTACGCGCTCAGCCGGTCGCTGGGCAGCGGCATCGGGCCCGCGGTCGTCTCGGCAAAGGGAAGCAGCAGGGCGATGCTGTCGTCCGCCACGGAGTCGCCTGCGCCGATGCGTTCATCGCCGGGGCGCTCATGGTGCGGTGCAGCGAGCCCGCTGGCGCGCTCCTGATCTTCGTCGGCAGCTTCGCCGGTCCCGCCGATGCCAACCTCCGCCAGCGTCCGCGACGCACTGACGGCGCGCGCTTCCTGCAGCGCGGGCGCGATCGCGGCGCGCAGCTCATCGCAGGTGGTGGCGAAAGGATGGGGCGCGCCACGTGTGCCGGCCAGCGCTGCGGCGAATCGCTCCGCCGATTCGCCCCAGACATGCAGGTTGCCTTTGGTCCAGTTGAGATGCAGTACGAACATCCGTGGGGCCTGACGCGGCGTCGATCGTGCCGCAACGGGAGGAGTGGCGTGTCCGCGGGGCGGATCAGTGATTGCGCTGGGACTCGAACCCAGGACCTAGCGGTTAAAAGCCGCTTGCTCTACCAACTGAGCTACGCAACCAGGGCTGCCGAGGTGGAGCTTTGCCGTGGAGTGGGGAGGACGACTGCCCCCCGCAGGCCCCCGAGGAGGCTTCGCGAGGAAGGGGAGCGATTGTAGGGACAACCAGCTTTTTTCGGCACGCCTACCTTTCGGGAGGTCTAATAACCTTGCGATTAGAGGCGCGCCATGTTGGGTTTTCGGGCTCCTGGCCGCACAGTCGCACACTTCATGCCATTGGTGCGTAACGATTTCTGGACTTGGGGTTCCCGGAATCAGAGAGTCGCCCGGTAAGCCCGCTTTGATTGGCGGTCCACTTGCGGGTTCGGCTTCAGGCGGAGGCGGCATGTTTCCGATAAGGAAGCCACCATCCGATTCAGCGAGCGAAGGAGGCCACAGGCCATGAACGACACCATGACGCTTCCACTCATCCAGCAGTTCCTCAGCTACCTGACCGAGGAGCGCCATTTCAGCCCCTACACCGGGCGCTGCTATGGCCTTGACCTGCGGCAGTTTGTTGACTTCATCGAGGCCAAGACCGGCATCAAGGTCGACCTGGAGAAGGAGCGCAAGGCGGCCGACGCCAAGGGCGGCGGCAGCGACACCGTGACCGGCCGCATCCTGAAGTGCGAGGTCGAGCTGATCCGCGAATTCCTGGCCAAGCTGGGCGACCAGAAGTACTCGGCCGCCACCATGGCCCGCAAGATCGCCACCCTGCGCAGCTTCCACAAGTGGATGGAGCGCAAGGGGATCGCCGGCACCAACCCGATGGTCCTGATCCGCACCCCCAAGCAGGCCAAGCGCCTCCCCAAGGCCATCTCGGTGGAGCAGATCGAGCGCCTGCTCTCGGCCCCCGACGACACCGACATCCTGGGCGCGCGCGACCGCGCGATCCTGGAAACGCTCTATTCCACCGGCATCCGCGTCAGCGAGGTGGTGGCGATCAACCGCGGTGACCTGAACGACACCGGCGAGGAGATCATCATCCGCGGCAAGGGCCGGCGCGAGCGCCGCGTGCCCATCGGCAGCCACGCCCTGAAGGCGCTGCGCCACTACCTGTCCATGTCCGAGATCGACCTGCAATCGCGCGGAAAGCGTGCGAACCCGGACGATCCGCTCTTCGTGAACAAGAACGGCGGGCGCCTGAGCAGCCGTTCGGTCCGCCGCAAGGTGGCCAAGTACCTGGTCGAGGCCAACTTGGACCCCGACATCTCGCCGCACACCATCCGCCACAGCTTTGCCACGCACCTGCTGGACAACGGCGCCGACCTGCGCGCCGTGCAGGAACTGCTGGGACACCAGTCGCTGAGCAGCACGCAGGTCTATACCCACCTGACCAGCGGCCGGCTGCGCGACGGCTACGACAAGGCGCATCCGCGCGCCGAGGCGAGCTGAGTTCGGGAATCACTGAATCAAGCGCGGCCCCGCCCGAAAGTGGCGGGGCCGCGTTGTTTTTGCTGTGCGGGAAAGGCGTGCGCCGTGCGGGGGACGCCGTGGACGGGTGGACGGGTGGGCGGGGGCAGCGCTGGCGGACGCAGGGTTGGCGGGGTGCGCTTGCGCGGGGAGCCCCCGCGAGGCGACCAGGACGAGCGGCACTGAATGGAGTCCGTGGTGGCGCCCGGAAAAACAAATCAGAGGACGCGGTACCCACGCCTGAGGCCGCGTCCCCTGAGTTGTTGCCTCGCTGCGTCCCCGCAGCGAGTGGAGGCTGGTTTCTGACGCCAGCATCCGTCCCTTTTCTGAACTCACGGGTGCCGCCGGGTTGGTGGCGAGCACTTTCTCCGCCCCGTGATCGGCCCTGACGCAGATGGGTGGATCCCGTCAGGAGACCGAGGCGTGGTTCAGCAGCAGCCCTGGATGGGGGCTGCGAATGTTCCGGTTGTCTTCCCTCTCCTGAATACGCAAGGTGGCACCGAAAGGAGTGCCGAAATCAAGCGGTTCCGTACATGATGCCGCACCTTCGGACGTTCGCCAAGTCTATCCGGTCCCTTTTGGATGATTGCGCGACTAATCGGACGCGGCCGGGGCGGGCGCGGCGGCGCAGGCCTCCCTTCGGGGGACCCGGCGGTCTGCGCCGGGCGTGTCGGGCCGAGGCGCGGCCCAGGGCCGCGGGGGGGGCCCGAACCAGCGTTGCAGGAGGCACTTGCGGTCGCACTGGGGGACGGTCGGGAGGGCTTCCCAGGTCCCATGCCCGGCTGTCAAGGGGGTCCCGATCGCCCCCTAGGATGCCCCCCATGACCCCTCCTGCGCACCCAGCCGACGCCGCGTCCGGGAATGGCGCGCCCGTGGTGGGGATCATCATGGGATCGCAATCGGACTGGGAGACGATGCAGCACACCGCGCGCATGCTCGAGGAACTGGGCGTACCGCACGAGCGCGCGGTGGTCAGCGCTCACCGGACACCCGACCTGCTCTTTGAGTACGCCGCGGCGGCCGAGGGGCGCGGGCTGCGCGTGATCATCGCGGGCGCGGGCGGTGCAGCGCACCTTCCGGGGATGTGCGCCAGCAAGACCATTATTCCGGTGCTGGGCGTCCCGGTGGAGAGCAAGGCGCTGCACGGCCTGGACAGCCTGCTCTCGATCGCGCAGATGCCTGCGGGGGTTCCCGTGGGGACCTTGGCGATCGGCGCGGCGGGAGCGAAGAATGCTGCCTTGCTGGCGGCAGCGATCGTGGCGCATGAACGGCCCGAGGTGCGGGAGCGGCTACGCGCGTTCCGCGCCACCCAGACCGCGACGGTTCTGGCGCAGCCGATCCCCGGCTCCCCGTCCGCGGGTGGCGCGGGGCATTGAAGGGAAACGCTGCGATGACTGGAGCGCGTGAGCGATGAAGATCGGTGTCGTCGGCGGTGGGCAACTTGGCAGGATGCTGGCGCTTGCGGGCATCCCGATGGGGCACTCGTTCCGCTTCCTTGATCCGGATCCGCGCTGCCCCGCGGCGGAGGTGGGCGAAGTGGTCGTGGGTGCGTACGACGACGCGGCGGCGATCGCGCGCTTTGCGACAGGCATCGATGCGGCCACCTATGAGTTCGAGAACGTGCCTGCGGCCGCGGTGGAGGCGCTTGCGGCGCGCGTGCGCGTCGCGCCCGGGGCGCGCAGCCTGGCAATCGCGCAGGACCGGATTCTGGAGAAGGAGTTCTTCCGCTCCTGCGGCATCCCGGTGCAGGCGTACGAGGCGGTGGCCAGCGAGACGGAGCTGGCTGCCGCGTGCGGGCGTGTTGGGTTTCCCGGTGTGCTGAAGACGCGTCGGCTTGGGTATGACGGCAAGGGGCAGGCGGTGGTGCGCACCCCGCGCGATGTCCCCGATGCGTGGCGCACGGTGGGCGGCGCCCCGTGCATCTACGAGGCGTTCGTGGATTTCACGCATGAGGTCAGCGTCATCGCGGTGCGCGGGATGGATGGCCAGACGGTCGTCTATCCGCTGAACCAGAACGTGCACCGGGCGGGCATGCTGCGGACCACGCTTGCGCCCGCGCCAGGTGCGGATGAGCGCGCCAGCGCGGCAGCGGAGGCCTTCGTGCGCGGCGCGCTGGATGCGCTGGGGCATGTGGGGACGCTGACCATCGAGTTCTTCCAGACGCGCGATGGGCTGGTGGCCAACGAGATGGCGCCGCGGGTGCACAACTCCGGGCACTGGACCATCGAGGGGGCGGTGACCAGCCAGTTCGAGAACCATGTGCGCGCGGTTGCCGGGGAACCGTTGGGGGCGGCGCACGCGCGCGGCCCCAGTGGAATGGTCAACCTGGTGGGACGCATGCCCGCGCGCGACCTGGTGCTGGCGGTGCCCGGCGCCAAGCTGCACGATTACGGCAAGGAGCCGCGGCGCGCGCGCAAGGTGGGGCACGTGACGGTCTGCGCCACGGATGCGCGCGTCCGCGATGCGCAGATGCGCGTGCTGGAGGCGATCGCGCAGCAGAGCGAGGATGGCTGAGGTGGCGCGCGCGGTGAAGCACCTATTGCACCCTGCCATGGGATGATGTGGCCACATGGCGTTCAGGACGGTCCAGCTTCCGGATGGATATGCGCCGATGCGTGCGTTGGCGCAGTTGCTGCTGGGGGCGACGCCGGTGCGCGACGGGATCGTGGACGTCTCCGATGCGCTGGTGATGGTGCCTGCGGCCCGCGCGAAGCGGTCGCTGGAGTGGCACCTGCTGGCACTCGCGAAGGAGGACGGGCACGCGCTGGTGCCGCCACAGGTGGTGACGCCGGCGGGGCTCGCCTCGCGATTCGTGGTGCCGGCGGCGCGGGTCGTGGGTGCCATTGGCGCGCGGTTGGCATGGAGGCAGGTGATCGCTGGCGCAGACGAGCGAACGTGGGCTGCGCTGGCGCCGAGCCTGGAACCGGTCCAGGCGCTGGAGCCCGCTGCACTGGATGCGCTGGCGGCGCGGATCGCGCTGCTGCACGACGATGCAGTGAGCGCGTGCACGGATTTTGCAACGATCGCGGTGGATCTGCGGGCCCGCGCACCAGATCTGGACATGGCCCGCTGGGATGCGTTTTGCGTTCTGGAACGCGCCTGGCGCACATGCCTAGACGCGGCGGGGGCCGTGGATGCGAACAGCGCGACTCTGGCAGCGTGCCACGGAAACGTGGCTGGGTGTGACGAGCGCGCAGGTGACGAGACCGGCGGCGCCGGTCGGCTGGCTGACGGGCTCTACGCGGGTGGAGTGCGGCGCATCTTCGTGCTGCTTGCGGACCCGGAGCCGATCCAGCGCCTTCTGCTTCGGACCCTGGCTGCCCGAGGGGTCCGCGTAGCGGTGGCGGTGCACGCCACGGGCGCACTGCTACCTGCGCCTCTGGATGACGAGGGCTTCCCGTGCCATGAGGAGTGGGCGCGCGCCGCAGTGCCGGTGGCGCAGGAGCAGATCATGCTGGCGGACACGCCCGCGGACCAGGCGGCGGCCGTCATCGATGCAATCGCGCAGCTGCCAGCGCCGCGGCGCAGTGCGGACATCTTGGTGGCGGTGCCGGATGCCAGCGTCGCGGCGCAGGCGGCCACGCTGCTGCCGGCGTGCGGGCTGCGCGTTCGTGCGCTTCCCACCCGCACTGCCGCGCAGGCACCCCTTGGGATGTTGCTGCAGGCTGTGGCTGCGCACGTGCACGAGCGTTCATGCAGGACCCTGGGCGCACTCGTGCGGAATCCCGATGTCGAGGCATGGCTCGTGGCCCAGGGGCACCCCAGGCCAGTGGCCACCGTGGCCCACTACGCGGCCACCAGCGGTGCGGATGAGCTGCCCGCCATCGTGCGTGGCCAGGGCGATGGGGTCTCGGGCACCGGTGCCATCGTCCGGGCCTTGGATGAGCTGCTCGAGCCCCTGGTGCACGCGTCCGACGCGACCGGTGCCATCGATGCCCTCCGCGCGCTGCTGCAGTTGCTGAACCGGGACGCGACGCAGGCCGGGCACGAGACGGCGGAGTTCTTTCACTCCGCAGCGGATGAGCTCCTTGCAGTACCCGCGGCCTTGCTGCGGGCGGTTGACCCCGCGCGCGTCATCACGCTCGTGCGCGAGCAGATGGAGTCCCGAGTGCTGGCGAGCGAGGGCCTCGATGATGGCATCGAGCTGGTCGGCTGGCTGGATGCGGGAATCAGCGATGCGCCCGACTTGGTGCTGACGGGCATGAACGACGGCATTGTGCCCGAGGGCATGGTGGTGGATCCGTGGCTGCCAGACTCGGTGCGCGCGCGGCTTGGCATGCCCTGCGCGCGGCGCCGGCAAGCGCGTGATGCGTGGATCCTGCACTCGCTTCTCACGCGTAAGCGCTCGGTGCGGCTGGTGATGGGGCGCACGCGCACCGAGGGTGATCCGCTGCAGCCTTCTCGATTGCTGCTGGGGCTGGAAGGCGCGGAGCTCGCGAGGCGCGTGAAGTGGCTGGGGGACCCTGAAACGCCACGTGCGTCCGCGGCGCGCTGGCGGCCCAGGCATGCGAAGGAGGGAAAGTTCGCGGTCAGCCTGGCTCCGGTGGGACCAACCAGGATCGAATCGATCAGCGTGACGGCCTTCCGCGACTATCTTCAGGATCCGGCTCTCTTCCGGCTCAAGCGCGATCCGCGGCTGCGGCTGGAGGAAGCCGCCGGCGAGGCACTGGAGCTGGATGCGATGGGCTTCGGCACCTTGGTGCACGCTGCGCTGCAGGCGTGGGGGCGGGAGGAGGCGCAGCGCACGTCCGCTGGCCAGCCGCCGACTGTCGATGCGGCCGCAATCGAGGAGCGCGTGCACCGGGCGCTCGACGAGATGCTGCGGCTGGACTTCCCCGAGTCGGTGCATGGCGCCTATCGGGTGCAGTTCGCACTGGCACGCGAACGGCTTTCGGCATTCGCGCGGGTGCAGGCGGAGTGGGCGGCCGCAGGATGGCGCGTGCTGCACGCTGAGCTGGATTTCGCGATGCGGCCCTCGCATGAGGGGGCGCGCCAGGCGCCATCGATCGGCAAGAGCGGAATCCTGGTGACGGGGCGGATCGATCGCGTCGATGTGCATCCGGAAGGCAGCACCGTCGCACTGGACTACAAGACTTCGGCTGAAGCCGTGAAGCCGGGGAAGGCGCACCGGAGCAGCAAGGGTCGCTGGCTGGACTTGCAGCTGCCCCTGTATGCGGTGCTGCTTCGCTCGATTGGCGTGAAAGTGCGGCCCGCTGGCCTGGGCTACTTCGCGCTGCCGTCGAATCCGAGCGGCACGGCGGTGCTCCTGGCTGATGAGTGGGGGGCGGAGTTCCAGGCGGAAGCAGAGCGGGAGGCCGAGCGCATTGCCGACAGCGTCGCCGCCGGAGAGTTCCCGCACGAGGTCGGTTTTGCGCCCGGGGCGGATGATCCATTTGCACCCCTCTACGGTGTCGGCATGCGCGGCATGGATCGGGAGGACCGGACGTGACAACGCGCTCAGTCGTCATCGCCAACGCCGGCAGCGGGAAGACATACCTGCTGGCCAATCGCCTGATCCGATGGATGATCCAGGAGCGGCGCGCAACAGGCGGTGTCAATGGGCGCGCATCCCCGGAGCAGGTTCTGGCGGTGACGTTCACGCGCAAGGCCGCTGGTGAGATCATGGAACGTGTGCTGCGGCACCTGGCGCAGGGGGCGCTCGGGATGGCTGATGGGGAGGGGTACTCAGAGGCGGCGCAGGTTGGGCCCGCGCAGCCCGGCGAGTACTCAGCCGTACTGCGCGAACTGATCGACGCGATGCACCGCATGTCGATCTCGACGATCGATGGGTTCTTCATCCAGCTGGCCGGAGCGTTCGGGCCGGAGCTCGGGCTTCCCGAGGGATGGCGCATCGCTCAGCAGCGCGAGTCCGATGAGCAACGCCTGGAAGCGGTGGGTGCGGTGATCGCGGCCGACCCGGAGCGAGCGGTCGATCTGGCGAAGCGAATCTCAGATGGTCGCCCGAAGGCCGCCGTGCAGGCGGGCATCGAGGAGGCGCTTGAGCAGCCGTTGCTGGCCTGGGACCGATGTTCGCTGGGCGGCGATTCACTGGCGCCCTGGCGGGCGCTTCAGGCAGATGACGTCAGCATCTTCCCGGGTGCCGCATGGCTAGAAGCCTCGGCGCTAGATGCGTCGATCGCTGCGCTGATGCTGGCTCCATTGCCGCTCACCAAGGCAGGGACGCCCGTCAAGGTCTGGCAGACCGCGGTGCAGCGCGTCTGCCAGCTGGCCCGCGAGGCGGACTGGTTCGGGGTCCTGGAGGACCGCCTTGTCGGAGGCCTCCTCAGCTCTGGACGGTTCTCCGCTGTTGGCCCGACGCCTGAATTCTCCGCGTGCCTGCAGCCAGTGACCGCGCATGCGTCAGCCATCGTCCAGGCGGTGGTCCGGGCGCGCGTTGCAGCTACTGCCGAGCTTGCGGCGCTCGTGGATGCCGACCTCTGGAAGCGTCGCAGGGCGGATGGGCTCTACGGATTCCAGGAGATCACCACGTTGGTGGCGCGCGCCCAGTGCCTTGGCGGCGAGGGAACGCAGGCGATGCGCGAGCGGCTCGACCGTGCGCTCCGGGACATCGCCCTTGACGAGTTTCAGGACACATCGGCCGCACAGTGGACGGCGCTCGCCCCCTTCATCGACGAAGTGCTGGCGACCGCCGGCCGGCGCTTCTTGGTGGTCGGAGACCCCAAGCAGTCCATCTATGCCTGGCGCGGCGGGACTCCTGCACTGCTGGCTTCGGTTCGTTCGCACGCGGGCATGGAACCGGACGTGGAGCTTGACCGGAGCTTCCGTTCGTGCACGGAGATCCTTGACTTCGTAAACGAGCTCTTCGGGGGCCTGGCTCAACGCGTCACCGGTTCCCCCCTCGATGAGGTGCCCGGGAGCGATGCGTATGCCTTTGCTCAGGCAGGCCTGCGGGCCCCCGTCGGGGTGGAACGCAGCCCCCTGCTGCGGGCTCTCGATGGATGGACTTTTGTCGAGCACCGCGCCGCGGTGAAGCGCAGGCCCGGCCTGGTGCGCGCCTTCTGCGCCGCCGCGGGAGAACGTGACATCGTTGCAAGGACCGCTGCCCGGGTGGTGGCAGAGCGCTCAGCGAAACGCCCACGCGCCAGCATCGCGGTGCTGGCCTCTTCCAACGATGAAATCAGCAGCTGTGCCAGCGCGATCCGAGCATTGGGCATCGCCGTGAGCGACGAGGGCAGGTCACAGCTGCTGGACTCGCCTGCGGTCTCGACGGTGATCGCGTTCCTGCGCCTGGCCGACCAGCCCGATCACAGCATCGCCCACTGGATGGTGACGCGTGAGCCGATGCTGAGCCTGCCGGGCCTGCAGCACATGTGCCTGAGGCCGATGGAGTCCTTCGGCGGGGGCGCATCATTGCGTGCCGAGGCGGACCGCATCTCGGCTCTGGTTCGCCGCCAGCTGCATGCCCAGGGCTTGGCGGGGTGGGTCGATGGCCTGGCCGCAGCGCTGCTTCCGGCGTGCTCTTCTCGCGATGCGGAGCGCCTGCAGCAGCTCTCGACGATGGCCCGCGAAGCCACTGACGCTGAGGTGGAACGCCCTTCGCGCTTCGTTCGGTCGATCGAGGCAGGTGGGTCGCGTGCGGCGACGGGGGAGCGGGTGCGGGTGATGACGGTGCATGCCAGCAAGGGTCTCGAGTTCGACGAGGTGGTGCTCGTAAGCCTGGACCGCACGATGGGCCAGGTGAGAGCCGGCGTCGGGGAATGGGCGCTGCTCACCCCGGACCCGACAAAGCCGCCGGTCGCGGTGGCGCCGGTGCTCTCGAAGGAGCTGGTCCGGCACTCTCCGCTCCTGGCCTCCTTCCGGCGCGAGGCGGAGGTGGGCCGTACCCTGGACGACATCTCGGCCTTCTATGTCGGGGTGACTCGTGCCCGCCAGGCGCTGCACATGGTGTGCCAGCCTCCGTCCGAGACGGACACGTGGCACCTCACCGCGACGCGGCTGCTGCGCATGGCCTTCGCGGATTTCGAGCAGGCCTACCTGGGGCCCCGCACGCCGGAGACACCGTTCTGGCAGCGCGGCGATCCCGAGCTCGGTGCCGGCGAGGCGCTGGTCGATGAGCCCGAGCAAGGCGAGGCCCCACCGCCGGAAGTCGAGTGGGTGGCGCGCCCGGGCGCGCGCGTGGCGCCCTCGCCGAGCACGCACGCGCGGGGGAGCGGCGGCGTGCCCTCGATGGCGGCGGAATTCGCGGGGGCCGAGGATGGCGCGCGCGGTTCGCTGGCACACGCCTGGTTCGAGCGTGTGGAGTGGCTGGATGCCGGCTTTCCCTCCGACGCCGACGAGGCGCAGGTGCTGCGCGCGGTCACGGTGGAGATCGGTCGGCCGCCCGAGGCCGCGCTGCGCAGCGAGGTGCGCCAGCGCGTGGCCGCGGCGGTCGCGGGTCCACTGGGGGCCTGCCTGCGCCGCGAGCGCTACTCGCAGTGGGGCTGCGACCAGTTGCAGGTGCGCAACGAGATGCCCTTCGTCGCGCTGGCGGGCGACCAGCTCTCCCGCGGGCGGATGGATCGTGTCGTGCTGGGCATGCGCGGCGGGCGGGTGGTGCGCGCCGAGGTGCTGGACTGGAAGACCGGCGCGCTGGGAATCGAGGGCGCCGCATTGAAGGAACGGCTGCTTCCCTACCACGCGCAGATGGCCTCGTACCGGCAGGCGCTGGCAGGGATGTTCGGGATCGGGGAGGCAGACGTCACCGCAACGCTGCTGATGGTCGATCGCGGCCAGGTGATCGAGTCCGCAGGGGTTTGACGGCGCGCGAACTCAGAACCGGTAGGTGACGAAGGCGCCCAGCAGCGCGTTGGGAGAAAGCGTCGCATCGCGCGGCACGCGGCCGGAGCTGGTCTCCAGCTGCAGCTTCTCGTAGAAGGTGGTGCCCGCGATCAGGTCGACGCGCAGCGAGGGCAGCAGGTCGTAGCCCAGCGAGATGAGCGCGGCCCAGCTCTGGTCCTCGCCGACGCCGTTGTTCAGCAGCGGGTCGGCGTTGCTCCCCAGGCGGAATCGGCGCTGCTGCCAGCCGATGCCGAAGGCGAAGTCCACTTTCGAGTTCACCGGCTCCCACGCCACATCGATGCCCACGAAGGGGCTGGCGGGGGGGCGGCGCATGGTGGAGAGGACCCATTCCTCCGCGAAGCGGATGTGCACCACCGGCACCGGGATGATGATGGGCTGGTCCTCGATCTGCGTCACTGCCAGGACCCCCAGTCCCAGCAGGAAATCCTTGTTCGGCGTCCAGTTGACGCTGGCAATGCCGCCGCCGTAGAGGCTGGAGCCCGCGTCTGCCTCGGTTTCGCCTGCCAGGCCGAAGATGCCGCCGGCGGAGATGCTCCATTCCTGGTTCAGCTTGTAGGTGCCGCGAAGCTGCAGCGCGAAGAGGTTGACATCATTGAAGGGCTTGGCATTGCCCAGGCTGCTGTTGCCGCTCCAGTGGTACCAGTCGAACTCGTAGCCCATGGCCAGCATCAGGCTCAGATCCTGGTTCTCGTAGAAGCGCGCGGAGAAGCTGCCATAGAAGCGGTCGGCGCTCATGCTGGCGCCCTGGTCGATGCTGGAACTGAACTGGTGGATGTAGCCGCCGCCCACCGCCATCTTGGGCGTCTCGTCGGGCTGGATGGTCGAGGGCCAGTCACGGTCGCGTGGCGCATCGGGGGCGAGCGCGGGGTCGGCGGCGCCGGCGGTCGTGCCGTTGGGTGTGGCTGGCGCTGAAGTTGAGGGCGCGCTCGCGGGTGGAGTCGTTGCGGGTGGAGTTGTCGCTGCCGGCGTCGCTGCCTGCGGAGTCGTCGCTGCGGCGGCCGGTGCCGACGCCGGAGCGCTTGGCGCAGCTTGCTCGGCGCTGGGGATCGCACCATTCAGCGTGGCCCATGCGGCGTTGACCCCAGGCGTGTTCTCGACCACGGCATGCGCGGCGCCGGCGGTGGTTGCGATCGCAAGAAGACTGATGATTTCACCGTGGCGGCGCATGTGGCGGATCGTAGGAAACTTTGCGCAAGTCGGCCCCGCTGCGGACCGATACGCCGCTCTGGCGAGGGCTATCATCCCCTGTCCACAAGACCCAGTTCGCGGCTTCGATGCGCGATTTCAGCGCGGATCTTCAACGAGGAACGCATGCACCTGACCCTCCCGACCGGCCAGTACCCCAACGGAATCCACGGCGGAATGCCTGCCACGCCCGCCACCCTTGCCGCCGCCGGTCTGGGACGTGACTTGGGCCGCGACATGGCCCGCCCCGACCTGCTGGCCAGCACCTCGTACCAGCGCACGCGTGAGATGACCATCGACGAGCTGCTGCTGGAAAATCGCGTGGTCTTCCTGATCGGCGAGATCAACCACGCCTCTGCGGCGCGCGTGATCATGCAGATGCTGTACCTGGAGAGCCAGAAGCGCGGCCAGGACATCAACTTCTACATCAACAGCCCGGGCGGCTCGGTCGACGACACGCTGGCCATTTACGACACCATGCAGTTCATCAGCAGCGAGGTGGCCACCTACTGCATCGGGCGCGCGTACTCGGGCGGCGCGGTGCTGCTTTCCGTGGGGCAGAAGGGCAAGCGGGTCATCCTGCCGCACGCCAAGGTGATGATCCACCAGCCGCACGGCGGCGTCACCGGCCAGACCTCGGACATCCAGATCCAGGCCGAGATGATCATGAAGATGAAGCGCCAGCTGAACGAGATCCTGGCGCGCCACACCGGGCAGCCGGTCGAGCGCATCATGAAGGACGCCGAGCGCGACAAGTACTTCAACGCCGAGGAGGCCAAGGCGTACGGCCTGGTCGACGAGGTTGCCGTCTTCCCCGAGAAGGGCAAGCGTTGACGCGGTCGCTGACCCGCCATCCCTGGTGGTCACTCTCGCCCGCATCGCCGCAGCAGGCACCCCTGCCGCGCCGCGACGAGGATGACGACGACGATGACTACGGCGCGCGCGTCAACGTGCCGCTGGTGGTGGACAAGCGCGGCAAGAGCGAGGAGCTGGTCGATCTCTACAGCCGGCTGCTGCGCGACCGCGTGATCTTCGTCGGCGGCGCGATCTCGCGGCCGCTGGCGGGGGTGGTGACCGCGCAGATCCTCTACCTGGCCAACGACGACCCGAAGGCCGAGATCAGCATGTACATCAACAGCCCCGGCGGATCGATCTCCGACGGGCTGGCCATCATCGACTCGATGCGCTCGGTGCCCTGCCCCGTCTCCACCTACATCGTGGGCCAGGCGGCCAGCATGGCCAGCGTCATCGCCTGCTGCGGCACCAAGGGGCGCCGCTTCGCGCTGCGCCACGCCGAGAACCTGATGCACCAGGGGCGCATCGGCGGCTACGAGGGGCAGGCGACGGACATCGAGGTCTTCGCGCGGCAGATGCAGCGCATCGAGGATGTCTGCAACCGCCTCTATGCCGAGGCGACCGGCCAGACGGTGGCGCAGATCGAGCTGGACTGCGACCGCGATCGGTGGCTCGGCTCCGAGGCGATGCTCGCCTACGGGCTCATCGACCAGATCATCGACAAGATGCCCGCAGCGGCCCACACGGCCGCCAAGGCGTAACGACCACTGCAACTGCAAGGACCCTCCGAATGACCCTGATCCCGATCGTCATCGAGAAGACCGGCCGCGGCGAGCGCGCCTACGACATCTACAGCCGCCTGCTGAACGACCGCATCGTCTTCCTGGGCGGCGGCGTCGGCGACCAGATGGCGAACCTGATCGTGGCGCAGCTGCTCTTCCTGGCCAACGAGGACCCGAAGGCCGAGATCAGCATGTACGTCAACAGCCCGGGCGGCAGCGTGACCGCGGGCCTGGGCATCGTGGACACCATGCGCTTCGTGCCCTGCCCGGTGGCGACCTACATCATCGGCCAGGCGGCCAGCATGGGCAGCGTCATCGCGACGGCGGGCACCAAGGGGCGCCGCTTCGCGCTGCCGCACGCCGAGAACCTGATGCACCAGCCGCTGATCCCCGGCGTGATCGAGGGGCAGGCGACGGACCTGGAGATCCAGGCGAAGCACATCCTGCGGCTGCGCGACCAGATCTACCGGCTGTACGCCGAGACGACCGGGCAGACGCAGGAGAAGATCCACGCCGACTGCGAACGCGACAAGTGGCTCAACTCGCAGGAGATGCTGGAGTACGGGTTGATTGACAAGGTGCTCGACCGCCTCCCTGGCAAGTGAGAAAGTGCGCCGGGCATCACCTACCGGTTTAGTCGGGTTGGTATCGACCGCGCCCTCCGTTGCGCGCGGGGCCCTTGCTCCGCGGCCGGCCTTGCTCCACCAGGTTCCGCTGCGGCCTCGTTGACGCCTCCTCGGCGGGGATGCACCCGGGAGTATTCGGTGACGCTGGGACCCGCCTTCCTCGGCTCTACGCCGCTGCGCAAGGCCCCCGTGCTCACTGCGGGCGCTCGGACCGTGACGGACGAGCGCGAGTATTCCACCAGGTCACGCAGCTCTGCTCACGGGTTGCGTTCCACGACCGTGGATCCCCGTAAACCACGCGAGCCTTGGAACGCCGTCCGGCCAACCACGGGCGAGCGCCCCTAGCGAGCACGGGGCCTGTGCGCAGCGGCGTTAAGACGACGAAGGCGGGTCCCAGCCTCACCGAATACTCCCGGGTGCATCCCCGCCAAGGAGTCGCCACGAGGCGGAGCGGAACCTGGTGGAGCGACGCCGTCCGCGGAGCGCAGGCCCCGAGCGCAGCGTAGGGCGCGGTCGATACCAGCCCGACCAGATCGGTACATGATGCCCGCCGCATTTTCCGTAGGATGCGCGCTTTCCCGAGGAACCACACATGGCGGATGCCGCGCAGACCCCAGAAGCACTGATCGCCACATTCCGGGCGGATTACGATCGCGTCAGGAAAGAAATCCAGAAGGCGGTGGTGGGCCACGACGAGATCGTCGAGGGCGTGCTGATCTGCCTCTTCGCCGGCGGACATGCGCTGCTGGAGGGCGTCCCGGGCCTGGGCAAGACGCTGCTGATCCGCAGCCTGGCGCAGGCGCTGCAGCTGAAGTTCAGCCGCATCCAGTTCACCCCCGACCTGATGCCCGCCGACGTCACCGGCACCACCATCGTGGTCGAGTCCGAGGGGGGCCGCGACTTCCAGTTCCGCAAGGGGCCGCTCTTCGCGCAGATCGTCCTGGCGGACGAGATCAACCGCGCCACGCCCAAGACGCAGAGCGCGATGCTGGAGGCGATGCAGGAGAAGTGCGTCACCGTCGGCGGCACCACGCACCAGCTGGACAAGCCCTTCTTCGTGATGGCCACGCAGAACCCCATCGAGCAGGAGGGCACCTACCCACTGCCCGAGGCGCAGCTTGACCGCTTCTTCTTCAAGCTCGAGGTCGGCTACTCCACCCGCGCCGACCTGCGCGAGATCCTGAACCGCACCACTGCGGGCGAGATCGCCGAACCGCAGCGCGTAATCGATTCCGAGACGATCCTGCGCCACCAACGCCTGGTGCGTTCGGTGAAGATCACCGATGGCGTGCAGGATTACGCGGTGCGGCTGGTGCTGGCCACGCACCCGCGCGGGCAGTTCGCCACGCCGCTTGTCAACCAGTTCCTGCGCTTCGGTGCCAGCCCGCGCGCCGCGCAGACCATCGTGCTGGGCGCCAAGGTGAAGGCGCTGCTCGCCGGGCGCGCACAGGTGGCGTACGAGGACCTGAAGGCCGTCGCGCTGCCCGCGCTGCGCCATCGCGCGCTGCTGAACTTCGAGGCCGAGGCGGAAGGCCGCACGACCGACGAGATCATCCAGAACATCCTGGAGACGGTGCCGACCGCCGCCGCGGACTTCGCGACGGCCTGACCGGCGAGGCGACGGCCTGATCGGCGAGGCGACCGCCTAACCGGCGCGGCGTCCGCCTGAGCTGCGACGCCCTCGTGCTGTCCCCGCGCCCGGCCCCCGCCCGCCGCCCGTGCGCGGTACCGTCTCACCGTGCTCGTCTCGCAGGCAAACACATTCCGCCAGCAGGAGCGGCTGGCGATCACGCTGGCCTGGGTCGCGGGCTATGTCAACATCATCGGGCTGACCACCTGTGGCATTGCGGTTTCGCATGTCTCGGGCACCACCAGCACCTTCGGCCGCGACATGACGGAACGGAGGTGGCCGATCGCTGCGCTGGGCGCCTTCGTGCTGACGTGCTTCCTGGCAGGGGCGGTCGTCTCGGGCGTTGCCACCGACCACGCGCGACTGCGCGGATGGAAGTCCATCTATGTCCTGCCCATCGCGATCGAGGCGCTGGCACTGGTCGGATTCGGGGTGCTGGTCTCGCGACACCTGGGCAGCACCGCGGCCGAAGGCCTTTCGCTGCTGGCGATGACCGCTTCCGCGTGCTTCGCCATGGGCCTGCAGAACGCCACCATCACGCGCATCAGCGGTGGTGTGGTGCGCACCACGCACGTCACCGGCGTGCTCACCGACCTGGGGCTCGAGCTGGCCCACCTGGCACACCGCGGCGACGGCGCGCCGCAGCCGCAGCCGCAGCGCAGCACCGAGGCGCCCAGCGGCATCTCGCGCCGCGAACGCGTCGCCCTGCTGGCCAGCATCCTGGGGAGCTTTGCCTTCGGGGCCGTGCTGGGCACGCTCTGCTTTGACTACGCGCGCACCGTCTCGATGGTGCCGCCGGTGCTCTTCCTGGGCTGGATCATCTTCAAGGACACTTCGCGCCCCATCGCGGACCTGGACCCTGACGAGCTGGTCGCACGCAGCGTCGGCATCGACCTGCCGGCCAGCGTCGCCGTCTTTGCGCTGAAGTGCCGAGGCTCGCGCCTGGGCGGGGTGCACCGCCTGCCCAACATGCACGCGTGGATCGACCGGCTGGACCCCGCCGTCGATGCGATCGTCATCGACCTGAGCGCCGCCGACGACATCGACCTGGACGGCGCCACCGAGCTGCGCAGCGTCGCCGAGCGCCTGCATCGATCGCGCCGCACCCTGGTCCTGACTGGCGTCAACGCCAAGCGCTTCGAGTCGCTGCGCGTCTCGGGGCTGCTGAAGGTCATGCCCTTTGGCAGCGTGGTGGGCGACCTGGACCTGGCGCTTGCCTACGCGCTGGAGCGAGCCACTCCGGCTGCCGTGGCGACGCCGGGACGCTAGCCGCGCCGTCGCGGCGCGAGCGGCCGCCACGCCGCGCGCCTGTCGGGACCGCGCCGCCCTAGCTCTCCGCATCCCAAGCGATGTTCGGCGCATCGCCTGGCAGCGGCCCGCGCGTGCGCTCGCTGTCAGGGTCGCCACGGTCCGCGGGAAGCTCCACGCGGATGATCGTGCCGTGCGGGTGCGCGTCCTCATGCGCCACTGCGCCGCCGTGCTGCTGCGCCAGCTTGCGCGCCACCGCCAGCCCCAGCCCCGTGCCGCGCTGCCCCTTGGTGCTGGCGAACGCCTCGAAGAGGCGGCCGCGTTGCCCGGGGGGCACGCCCGGGCCGTCGTCCTGCACCTCGACGACAAAGAGCCCGCGCTGCGCATCCATTCGCGCGCGCACGGCGACGCGGCCGCCACGCTCGGGCACCGCCTCCACGGCGTTGGCCAGCAGATTCAGCAGGATCTGGTGCACGGCGTTCGCATCCACGGGCGCGGGCGGCATCGGATCGTCCACCGCAACTTCCAGCTTGGCGCGCTTGCGATCGGCGGTGCTGCGCATCAGGTCGCACGTCTCGCGCACCAGCGCGCCAAGGTCCGTCTCGGCGATCTCCAGCGGTCGCTCCTTGGCGTACGCCAGCATGTTCATCACCAGCCAGGAGACGCGGTCCAGGTTGCGCGCGACGATGGGCCATCCCTCGCGCGCCATCGGCAGGTCGCCCTTGCGCAGCGCCATCTCCACGGCATCCGCCCCGCTGCGCAATCCCTGCAGGATGTTCTTCACGCTGTGGCTGATCGTCGCCACCGTCTCGCCGATCGCCTGGAGCCGTTCGGGGTCCGCACCCGCGGCGGCGCCTGGCTCCAGGGCGTCCGTCTCGCCCGCGGAGATGGCGTCATCGGCACGCACTACGCGCATCACAGTGTCGCCGCAGCGCAGCTCATCCCCTTCGCGCAGTGCGGTGCGTACCTCGGCGCGCTGCCCGTTCACCCATGTTCCGCCGGTGCTGCTCAGGTCGCGCACGAACCACTCGCCGGCGCTGGGCGTCAGTTCCGCGTGGCGCCGGCTCATCGCCGGGTCGCTGGACCCGAGCGCTTCGGTGCTGCGCCCCACCAGTTGCGGTTCCCCGGTGGGCAACGGATGCACGCGGCCCGAATCCGGTCCGGCGATCACGTGCAGCGCGAGCACGCCTTCAGTCCTTGGCGATCAGCTTGCGGAGCGCGGCGGCGCGCTCCTTGTCCAGCGCATTCAGCTGGTACTCCTGCTCGCTGGCGGTCTTGCGGTCACCCAGCGCATACGCCGAGAGCCCCAGGACATAGCGCGCCTGCGCGTTCTTCGGGTCCGCCTTGACGGCCGCCTCGGCCAGCGCACGCGCGTCGGCGTATCGCTTGTCCTTGTAGGCCACGACCGCAAGCTTTGTCTGTGAGGCGGAGGCGGCCACGCCCGTCGAAGCCCTGGCCGCCTTCTCGTACGCCTCCATGCTCTTCTTCGCCTCGCCCATCTGCTCAAGCGACATGCCGCGGAAGGCGTGCGCCTTGGGGCTGTCGGTGCGAAGCGTGATCGCGCGGTCGAAGGCGATGACGGCATCCTCGCGGCGCCCCAGCTTGTCGTAGGCGTACCCCAGCGCGATGAAGAGCTCGGGATCGTTGGCGAAAGTGCGCGATGCCTCGTCCAGCCGCTGCGCGGCGTCGCCCCACTTCTCCTGCGCCAGCTGCGCGTATCCCAGCGCCAGCTTCGCTTCGCCGGACTCGGGGGTGATCGCCAGCGCGCCCGCTGCATGCGTGGCGGCGGCGTCGAAGTTGCCCGCCCGCAGCTCGATGACCGCGATGTTGGTGTCCACGGCGGCGCTTGCCGCCCCCGCGTCGTGCGCCGCCATCAGGATGGCGAGCGCCTTCTCGGGCTCGTCCGCCTTGGTGTGCATCGCGGCCAGCGCAACGGCGGCGGCGGCCTGCTTGGCGTCCGCCTGCAGCGCCTCTTCGTAGGCGATTCGGGCCTCGTCCACGGCGCCGGTCTTCTCGGCCAGGTGGCCCACGGCGTAGAAGGCGTGGCCACGGCGCAGCGGATCCTTCATCGCGGGCAGCGTCACCGCGCGCCGCGCTGCAACCAGGCCGTCCGCCGTCTGCCCGGTGGCATCCAGCGCAAGGGCCAGGTTCGTCCACGCGCCCGCCATGCTGGCGTCCACCTCAAGCGCTTCGCGATACGCCTCGATCGCGCCGGGCAGGTTTCCTGCGCGCTGTGCGACGAGGGCGCGGTCGAAAGCGTTGCGTGCGCGTGCGCGCATCTCTTCCGCGCGCTTGGCCGCCGCTTGCGCGGGGGTGAGCGCTTCCTTTGATGCAGTGGCGGCATCGGACTTGTCACCGGCGGACTCGACCAGCGGAACGGCCGGCGCTGCGGCTCCAGCGGTGGGCGGCGCCGCGCCCGTTGCGGGCGCCGCTGCGCCACCGGCGGCGGCAGACGGCGGTGCGGCTGCACCGGCTGCGGCGGTTGCGGGCGGAGTCGTCGGTGCACTTGTGGTCGGAGTCGGAGTCGCGGGCGCGGCCGCGGATCCCGGCGCACCGGCGCCGGCCGTGGCGGTCGACGCGCCCGCAGGTGCACCAGCCGGCGCCGCACCAGGCGCTTGCTCGGTTGCGGGCGCGGCCTTCCCCGGATCCGCAGCGCCGACCGCAGGCGGCGTCACCGGAGGCGGTGTCTGTGCCGCCGGCGTGCCGGGATTCATCTTGTTGCGGTAGTAGATCGCGCCCGCGACCAGGCATGCGACCAGTAGCACGACGAGACCGAGGATTCGATGGCGGCGTTCCACGCCATCAGGCTACCGCTGGATGGGCCCGCGTGAGACCTTTGCCTACCGCTGGAAGTCATAGATGCGGCCTGTGCCGAGGATGACCGTCAGTTCGTCCAGTGCCGCGCGCCCCTCGCGCAGGAGCTGCGGGTCGGCCAGGTCGGCGGGGGCCAGGGTCTCGCGATAGTGGCGCCGGACCCAATCGACCAGCCGCGCGTGCTGTTCCGGGGTGTAGAGGCACCCCGGCGCCACAAGCGCGTGCTCCTGGGTCGTCAGGGGCACGCGCAGGCGCAGGCACGCGGGGCCGCCCCCGTTGCGCATGCTCTCGCGCACGTCCAGGTAGATGGCCATCTTCACCGGGCAGGTGGCATCTCCCACCATCTGCTCGACGACGCGGTTCACCCCGGGGTGAGACTCGCTCTCGCGGGGCAGCAGCAGCGCCATGTCGTGCCCGGGCAGAGTCACCAGCTGCGAGTTGAAGAGGTAGGTTCGGACCGCGTCCTCGATGCTCACCTCGTGGTTCGGCACCACCACCACCTGCAGCCCGGGACCGACCAGCCGCGAGAGCTCGTCCAGGACGCGTTCCTGGTCCACGAAGGCCAGTTCATGCAGCAGCAGCATGTCGCCGTTGCCAACGCAGATGACGTCGTTGTGGAAGACCCCCTTGTCGATCGCCGCGGGATGCTGCTGCGCGTACAGGCAGCGGTCCGGGGCGATGCCGTGGCGCAGCGCGATGGCGTGGCTGGCCTCGAAGGTCTGCCGCGCGGGAAAGCGCGAGGGGCGCCTTCCGCCGCCGCTGGCCTGGATGCCGAAGGCGAAGAGGTGCACCCCCTCGACGTCGGCGCCCGCGCCTGCGGTGCGCGTCAGTCGCGTGTGGTTGGCCGCGCCTTCGTCGCCGTAGGGACTCGGCGTGCCCGCCTCGTCCGCGGCGGGCAGCGCATCGTGCACCGCAAAGGCACTGGTGTCACCGAAGATCGCACGCAGCGTGCGCGCCGTCTGTTCGGGCTCGATGGCACGGTGCGGCATCGAGCGCAGGTTGGCCACGGTGAAGTGCACGCGTCCATCGTTGGTGTCGACGCTGGGCGTCACGGTGGCGGCGTTGGCGGCCCACATCGCGCTGGCGCTGGATGCACGCGCCAGCAGGTGCGGCGCACTGGCCGCGGCGCTGGCGATGATCACTTCGTCCGATCCGCTGAAGCCCAGGGCGCGCAGCGTGGGAATGTGCGGGCGTTCCTGCGGCGGCAGGTACCCCTGAGCCAGCCCCAAACGTGCCAACGCGGCCATCTTGGCCAGCCCCTGCAGCGCCGCCTCGCGCGGGCGCGATTCCAGCCCCTGGTGCCGCGCACTGGCGACGTTCCCGGGCGAAAGCCCCGCGTAGTTGTGGGTTGGGCCGACGATGCCGTCGAAGTTCGACTCCTGCACGGCGCGGAGCGTACCCGCGCGCGGGATCGCTCCGGCTGCACCCTACAATCATCGCTCCATGGCACGCGCGGCCTCCAGCTCCGCCTCGAAGTCCGCCAAGGGCGGCACCCCCGATGCGTCGATGCGCATCGTGGTGCTGACGGGCAAGGACTCGTTCCTGCGCGTCGAGCGTTCGCGCCAGCTGCAGGAGGCGCTGGAGGCGCAGTACGGCGCGGTGGACCGCTTCGACATCGACGGCGCCAGCGCGCCACTGAGCGCGGTGCTGGATGAGCTGCGTTCCTATGGGCTGCTGGCGCAGCACAAGCTGGTGATCGTGGACAACGCCGAGATGTTCATCGGCGCCGAGGAGCGCCGCCGCGCACTTGAGCGCTACGCCGAGCAGCCGCAGCAGGAGAGCACGCTGCTGATGCGTGCGGGCGCGCGCTGGAACCCGGGAAAGTTCGACAAGCTGGTGGAGGCCGCGGGCGGCGCGGTGCTGAAGTGCGATGCCCCCAGCGACGCGGACGCGATCCGCTGGTGCGGCGCGCGCGCGCAGAAGAAGCATGGCGCCGAGCTGGGCGAGGGGGCGGCCGAGCTGCTGGTGGAGAAGATCGGCCCCGACCTGGCGCGCATCGACAGCGAGCTGGGCAAGCTTGCGTCGGCGGCGGGGCAGGGGCGTCCGATTGGCCGCGCGCTGGTCGCCGAGTTCATCGGCCTCTCGCGCGAGGAGCAGGCGTGGGAGATCCAGTCGGTGCTGCTGCGCGACGGCCCCCGTGCCGCGCTGGAGAAGCTGAACGAGCTGGTGCGCATCTCGGGCGTTCCCGAGGTGATGATCGGATGGTCCATCGTGGACATCCTGCGCAAGGTGCATGACGCGGCGCGGTTGCTTGCCGAGGGGCAGAACGAGTTTGCCGCCGCGAAGCAGCTGCGCCTCTGGGGCGAGGCGCAGGGACTGGTGATGCGCATGGCGCGCAGGATCGGCCCGCATCGCGCCGCGCGGCTGCTGGACGAGGCGGTGCGCGCCGATGCGCGCACGAAGTCGGGCTTGAGTTCGGACAGCGCACGGACCTTCGAGGCGCTGGTGGTGACAATCGGAGAGGCAATCGCATGATCGACCAGACGACCGACATTTCGCGCACCGCGGGCATCCGCGCCGGCCTGGCGGCCTGCGCGCTGCTCATGGGCGCGTGTGCTTCGACCCCGCCCGCGCAGCAGGATGCGGGGAAGTCGCAGCTGACGGCCGGTGGGGGCGCTGGCGCGAAGGGCGCCGCCGCGGCCGCCAAGCCCAAGCGCGCGACCGTCGATGCGATGCCGCAGGACGAAGCGCGGAAGAACTTCGACGCGCAGCCCGCCGTGGCCGCCGCCGCGAAGCCCATCGCGCGCGTGCAGCGGCCAAGTGCGATGGCATCGCTGGATGCGACGCTGGCGCCCGCACGCCCCTCGGAGGTGGCGCAGGGGGAATTGCCCGCGGCCGATGCGCGCATCGAGGCGACGCAACCGCCCCCGATCGCTTCCGAGACTCCGCGCGAGGCAGTGGCCCCGCCAATCGCCCCGGCCGATGCCGGCGCGGCCCCGGTGGCGCTGCCCGCACCGTTGACCCCCGAGGCGACGCCTGCAGGCGCAGGCGCGAGTGCTGCCGCCGTGCCGAGTGCCGCCGCCGGTGGTGCGGCCGCAACAGCTGCGGCAGCTCCAGGTGCAGCGCCTGCCGCCGCGCCCGCTGGCGCGCCTGCGTCCGAACCGATCGCGGAACCTGCTGGTGGCGGGACAGGCGAGGGCGCACGCATCGCCCCGGCGCAACCTGCACCTGCGCCCGAGATGCCTCCCGAGCCGTCGCGGCCGCAGCGTTCGCGCACGGAAGCACCGGCGACCGCGCCCGTCGACGAGACGGCGATCCTGCGTGGAGGCGCGGCAAAGCCTGCTGCTGCCAAGCCGGAGGCTGGGACAGCCGCCGCCGTCGCTGCGGCCGCCGCCGCTGCCAAGTCCACGAAGCCCGCGACGGAGGATCCTGCCCAACCTGCGGCAGCCAAGCCCGCCGAGCCTGCGACAGCGAAGCCCGCCGAGCCCGCCACCGCGAAGCCCGCCGAGCCCGCCCCGGCGAAGCCCGCCGAGCCAGCATCAGGCAAGCCCGCTGCCAAGCCCGTCGTTCCGGATCCGAAGCCCATCTTCCTGGGCCACTCGAACATCGCTTCCAAGGTGCGCGGCTTCGGTGACCTGCAGGCGATCGACCCGCCCGTCGTCCACGCCGGTGATCGGTTCGTGGCGTACTTCGAACTGGGAAACTGGTCCGTGGCCACCGAGCCCGAGGGGCTCTACGCCGTCCGCGTGAGCTACAAGCTGACCCTCAAGGACTTCAATCAGCTGCCCGTCTGGACCGAGGGGCCGCTGACCGCGCGCGACACTTCGCGCACAGCGCCGCGTGACCTCTTCATCACGCGGTTGGTGAAGCTGCCTGCGTCGCTCCCCGCGGGCGGCTATTCGCTGGTCATCGATGCCACCGACGATGCCACTGGCCAGATGGCGTCGACCACCGTGCCATTCAGCATCGTGGCGGCTGCCCCCGAGCCGACCAAGTAAGGACGAAGATGCATCGCTGGGCGCGCGCGACTCTCTTTGCAGTGGCCACCGCCGCGTTCGCGTGCAGCGGCGGATGCGATCGCCAGCCGCCAGCGCCGGCACCCGAGGCGGGTGCGGCCGCGGGCGAGCACGCGTCCACCGGCACGGTCCCGGACGGGCAAGCGTCCAGCAGCACGCCCGCGCGCCACCTGCCGGTGGTGATCGCCACCAACCTGCCGCTGGCCGTGTTTGTGCAGCTGATCGCGGGCGACTTGGTCCGCGTCGAGCAGCCCACTCCCGCGGGCGAAGATCCTGCTGACTGGCGTCCCTCCGCGGAGGCGATCGCGCAGATGCAGCACGCCGACCTGGTGATCGCGCACGGCGCGGGATACGAGCAATGGATGGCGACCGCCTCGCTCCCACGGTCGCGCACGCTGGAGGTGAGCACGGCGCTGCAAGGCAAGCTGATCGAGCTTTCCGAATCGGTGACGCATTCCCACGGCCCCGCTGGTGCACACACGCATCATGGCACGGCCACCGGCACGTGGCTGGATTTCGACCTGGCCGCGCAGGAGGCGCAGGCCGTGGCCGCGCGGCTGCAGCAGCTGCTGCCCAGCGGCGCGCCCGCGATGCGCGCCAACGGTGAGGCGCTGGTCGCGCGGTTGCACGCGCTGGCGGCGCGAAGCGAAGCGGCCGGGCGCGCCTTTGGCGGCGCGCCCCTCTTGGCCAGCCATCCCGTCTACGGCTACCTGGCACGGCGCGCCGGGCTCAACCTGCGAAGCGTCCACTGGGAGCCCGGCGACCCGCAGAGCGCGGAGGACTGGAAGGCCTTCGACGCACTCCATGCTGGCCATCGCGCCAAGGTCATGCTCTGGGAAGGCGAGCCAGCCCCGGAGACCCGGCAGCAACTGCTGCAGCGCGGAATCCGGGTGGTGGTCTTCCCGCCGGGCCCCAACGGCGCCACGGATCAGCGCGCGCCGTCCGCGTGGTTTGCCCAGATGGAGTCGAACCTGGCCGCCCTTGAGGCCGCGGCGGCCCAGCCATAGGTCCGGGTGCCCTCTGGGCGGCATGCCCCGCGCCACTTGCGAATAAAATCATGCTCTTGGTGCCCTCCTTGGGCTTGCGTTTCCGCGTGCTCCCCCGAATGCACCGCGCAGGCAGGTACGCTGGTGCGCCCCGTCGCCCCCAGAGGGCGCTTCCTCGCGCCCATCCGGCTCCGCACCGCGCCCCAGCGGCTCTCTTCCGCTCCAACGCCGCGCCCCGCCTCACGACGGCAATCTCTGGTGAACGACTCTCCCCACCCTCCCTCTGGTCCCGCACGCTCGCCCGATGCAGACCTGCCCCTTGATGGCGCGCTGATGGCCCCGGAGCCCGAGAGCCCGCGCATCCCTGCCAGCACGCCCGCACCGGCAGAGGCGCACACGCATCGCGGCAGCCAGGCGCTGGTGCCGCTGGCGCTGGGCGCCGTCGGCGTCGTCTTTGGCGACATCGGCACCAGCCCCCTTTATGCCATCGAGGAGATGATCAACAAGCACGGCACCGCCGAGCGCTCCTTCGTGATGGGCATCCTTTCGCTGGTCTTCTGGGCGCTCTTCCTGGTCGTCGTCGCCAAGTACCAGATCCTGATCATGCGCGCGACCAACCGCGGCGAGGGGGGCCTCTTTGCGCTCCTCTCGCTTCTTCCGCGCGGGCTCGCGCGCCGCGCCGACTACCGCCTGGCCTTCTTCGGCATGATCGCCATCGTCGGAAGCGCGCTGCTCTTCGGCGACGGCATCATCACTCCCTCCATCTCGGTTCTCTCCGCGATCGAAGGGCTGGCGCTGCAGAACGACAAGCTGACCACGTACATCGCACCTCTGACCACGGTGGTGCTGGTCCTGCTCTTCATGGCGCAGCGCTTCGGCACGGCCCGCATCTCGCTGGTCTTCGGTCCGGTGATGGTGGTGTGGTTCCTGGTGCTGGGTGGGCTTGGCCTGAACCAGCTGGTGCACGATCCATCGGTGCTGGCCGCCGCCAATCCGATGTACGCCATCCGCCTGATCGTCGCCGAGCCGGTGGGCACCTTCCTGCTGCTGGGAGCGGTGGTGCTGGTGGTCACCGGTGCCGAGGCGCTTTACGCCGACATCGGGCATTTCGGCCTGGGACCCATCCGCCTGGGATGGTTCACCGTCGTCTGGCCCTGCCTGCTGCTGAACTACTTCGGGCAGGGGGCGTGGATTCTGGCCAACCCGCCCGTCGCCGACGCGATCGTCCCCTACAAGCCCTTCTACGGGCTGGTACCCGAGGGATGGCTGCTGCCGATGGTGGGGCTTGCCACGGTGGCAACGATCATCGCCAGCCAGGCGATGATCTCGGGCGTATTCAGCATGGCGCGCCAGGCGATCCGCCTGAACTACCTGCCGCGGCTGGCGGTGGTGCACACCAGCAGCGACACCGAGGGGCAGATCTACATCCCCTTCCTGAACTGGGCGATGATGATCGGCTGCCTCACGACGGTCTTCCTCTTCCGCACCAGTACCTCGCTGGCCGAGGCGTACGGCATCGCGGTGACGGCGGTGATGGCGATCACTTCGCTGCTCTTCGCGGAAGTCGCGCTGAAGAGCTGGAAGTGGCCCGCACCCGTCGTCTGGGTGGTCATGGGCGTCTTCCTGGCCATCGACCTGACCTTCCTGGCCTCAAACCTGCTGAAGATCCTGCACGGCGGCTGGTACGCGCTGGCGATCGCGGCGCTCGGCTCCATCGTGATGATCACCTGGAACGAGGGGACGCTGGCGATCGGCCGGCGCATCGCCGAGCAGACCGAGGGGATCCACGAGTTCCTGGCGCGCCTGTGGTCCGATGCGGTCCTGCGCGTCCCGGGCACCGCGGTCTTCATGACGCCTTCGGCGCAGGCGCCCTTCGCACTGGTCACCTTCGTGCGCCACGCGCACGTGCTGCACGAGCAGGTGATCCTGCTCTCGATGGTGCCCAACGACGACCCGTACGTTCCCGATGCGACGCGCGTGCGCGTTCAGTGGATGCCGGACGGATTCTGGAGCGTCAACGCCGAGATCGGCTTCATGGAGCAGCCCGACGCGGTGAAGATCCTGCACCTGGCGCGCGAACGCGGCCTGCCCTGGGACGAGGAGCAGACGACCTATTTCGCCCGGAAGATGCAGATCCTGACCACCGGTCCCTCGCGCATGCCGCGGTGGCGCAAGAACCTCTTTGCGGTGCTGCACAGCAACGCGGCCGATGTCACCAACGCCTTCAACCTCCCCTCGGACCGCGTCGTCGAGTTCGGCACGCAGATGCGCCTCTGACGCGCCCCGAGAGCTGGCCGGACCTACCATCGGGCCATGAAGTCCATCGCCATCAAGATGCTCTTCGGCGACTCCGCCAAGTTCTACGGCATCCTGCTGGGGCTCTCCTTCGCCACGCTGCTGATCGCGCAGCAGGCCAGCATCTTCGTGGGCTTGATGAGCCGCACCTATGCGCTGATCGAGGAGACGCCGCAGCCGGACCTGTGGGTGGTGGACCCGACGCTGCTCTTCGTGGACGACACCAAGCCCATGCAGGTGACCGCGCTGCAGCGCGTACGCAGCGTCGAGGGGGTGCAGTGGGCGGTGCCCCTCTTCAAGGGGCTGCTGGTGGCCAAGCTGCCAAACGGCTCGCGGCAGCTCTGCGACGTCATCGGCGTGGACGACGCCAGCCTGATCGGCGCGCCATCGCACATGATCAAGGGCAGCATCGAGGTGCTGCGCAAGCCAGACACCGTCATCATCGAGACGCGCGGCTCGAAGGGGCGACTGGCGCAGCCCGCCGACCCCGCCTTCCCCGATGGCGCCAAGCGCCCCATCGAGCTGGGCGAGGAGCTTGAGCTGAACGAGAAGCGCGCCGTGATCGGCGGCATCGCGGTGACCACGCCCACCTTCCAGGCGGTGCCCACCATCTACACCACCTACAGCCGCGCGATTGGCTTCGCCCCCAGCAACCGCCGCACGCTGAGCATGATCCTGGTGAAGGCGGACGCGGGCACCAGCGTGGTGGAGCTGCAGCGGCGCATCGAGCGCGAGACGGCCCTCTCGGTCTTCACCCCCGACGAGTTCTCGTGGAAGACGCTGGACTACTGGATGAAGCAGACGGGCATCCCCATCAACTTCGGCATCGCGATCGTGCTGGGCTTCTTCGTGGGCGTCGCCATCGCGGGGCAGATGTTCTACAACTTCACGCTGGACAACCTGAAGTACTTCGGCGCCATGAAGGCGATGGGCGCCACCACGCCGCGGCTGCTGGGGCTGGTGGCGCTGCAGGGGGCGGTGGCGGGCGTGCTGGGGCTGGGGCTGGGGCTGGGCGCCACGGCGATCGTGGGGCTGACGATTCCCCCTGAGAAACTGGCCTTCAAGATGACCTGGCACATCCCCATCATCGCGACCGGGGCGATCATCTTTATCGTGGTCGCCTCCAGCCTGGTCAGCATGCGCCGGGTGGTGAAGCTGGATCCCTCGGAGGTCTTCCAGGGATGAGCGCGGATGGACCGAACGCTTCGATGCCGGGTGCCGACTCGGGCGCGGGCTCGCTGGCCGCCGCGGAGCGCATCAGCATCCGCGGGCGTGGCATCTTCAAGACCTTCGGCACCGGCGATGCGATGGTCCGCGCGCTGCAGGGCATCGACCTGGAGGTGCGCTTCGGCGAGATGATGGCGCTGGTCGGCCCCTCGGGCTGCGGCAAGACGACGCTGATCTCGATCCTGGCGGGGCTGCTGCAGCGCGACGAGGGGGAGCTCTCGGTGCTGGGCACCGATCCTTCCGCGCTGAACGGCCACGATCGCACCGTCTGGCGCGGCAGCAACATCGGCTTCATCTTCCAGCAGTTCAACTTGATCCCGCAGGTCTCGATCCTGGAGAACGTGGCGGTGCCGCTGCTGCTGCAGCGCCATCCCAAGAAGGATGCGCTGGCGCGCGCCGCTGTGCTGCTGGACGAGGTGGGGCTGAAGGGGCGCGAGCTGACGCGCCCCACCAAGCTCTCCGGCGGCCAGCAGCAGCGCGTGGCGATCGCGCGCGCGCTGGTGAACGACCCGAAGCTGCTGGTCTGCGACGAGCCGACCAGCGCGCTGGATGGCGGCACGGGGCAGAAGGTGATGGCGCTGATCCGCGAGATGGTGCACGGGCGCGATCGCGTGGTCATCGTGGTCACCCATGACGAACGCATCTTCCACTTTGCCGACCGCATCGCCCACCTGGACGACGGCAAGGTCACGCACGTCTCCACCCCGGCCGAGGCGCTGGCGGAATCCGCAGCGAAGCTGGGCGTCCTGGGCACGCCGCGGTGAACTACCTTCTGAACTCCCCTGCCACCCCAAGAGCACAGCCATGAAATGGAAGTTTGTCCTCCTCCCCGTGCTTGCCGTCGCCGGAATCATCGCCGCCGCGGTGACCGTGGCCAAGCAGGCGACGCCTCCCCCCTCGCCGCCGCCGACGGTGCCGCCGGCGCCCTCGCCGTATGTCGAGCGCGTGAGCGGGTCGGGTGTGGTGGAGCCCTCATCGGAGCTGGTTGAGCTGGGCGCCCCTGTCAGCGGCCTGATCGAGGAGGTGCTGGTGAAGGAGGGGGACCGCGTCCACAAGGGCGACCCACTCTTCGTGATCGACCGGCGCACGCAGGCGGCGCAGCTGCTGAGCGCGAAGGCGAAGCTGCAGGCGGCGCAGTCGAAGCTTTTGCAGGCGAAGAGCCTGCCGAAGCCCGAGACGCTTTCGCAGGCGCAGGCGCGCGCGGACCAGGCGCGCGCGGCGATGGTCGATGCACAGGGGCGGCTGGACCGATTGCTTGCGATCGGCGAGGCGGGCGCACTGAGCAAGAACGAGCGCCCCACGCGCGAGTACGAACTGGCCAATGCCAAGGCGCGCGCCGCCGAGGCGGAAGCCAGCCTGGAGTTCGTGCGCCGCGGAACCTACCCCGAGGACCTGGCCGTCTACGAGGCGGAGGTGGGGATGGCCAACGCCGAGGTGGGGATGATCACCACCGAGCTGGATCGCGCGATCGCGCGCGCGCCCATCGATGCGCAGGTGCTGCGCGTGGATGCGCGCCCCGGGCAGTACGCCGCCGCGGGACCTGGCGCCAAGACGCAAATGACGCTGGGCAACCTGGATCCGCTGCACATCCGCGTGGAGATCGATGAACTGGACGCCTGGCGCTTCGACGACAAGGGTAAGGCGATGGCTTCGCTGCGGGGCGGCAAGAAGGCCCAGTTCCCGCTGCACTTCATCCGCCGCGTGCCGCTGGTGCAGCCCAAGCGCACGCTGACCGGCGAGAACGCCGAGCGCATCGACACGCGCGTGTTGCAGCTGATCTATGCCTTTGACGACCCGAAGGTGCCGGTGGCGCCCGGGCAGCTGCTGGACGTGTACGTCGAGAATGCGGATCCTGCGGTGCCGGATGGGGGCGCTGGCGGAAGGCAGGCTCCCGCATCGCCGGCGGGTCCGACCTCCGCGGCGCACCCCGGGGCGACTGGCGCGCCCGCCGCGCCACCCGTGCCCGCGCCGTAGCCTGAAGCCATGCCCGTCGAAGCGACGCATGCCGCGGGATACGCACCGCCCCCCCATGGCGGCGCGGCGCCGGTGCTGCGTGCACACGAGCGGCGCGCGGCGATGGTGGCGATGGTCGTCGGCATCGCGCTGATGATCGTGAAGTTCATCGCGTGGCGGCTCACCGGCTCCTCGGCCGTCTACAGCGACGCGATCGAGTCGATCGTGAACGTGGTGGCCAGCTTCCTGGCGCTGTGGGCCATCACGCAAGCGCACCGTCCAGCGGACCGCACGCATCCCTATGGACACGGCCGCTTCGAGTTCATCAGCGCCTCCATCGAAGGGGCGCTCATCGCCGCCGCGGCGGTGAGCATCGTCTGGGAAGCGGGGCATCGCCTGCTGAACGGACAGACGCAGCTGGACAGGATCGGCTGGGGCGTGGCACTGGTGGGGGCGACGATGGTGATCAACGGCGCCATGGGGCTCTGGCTCGTCTCGCTGGGGCGGCGCGGTGGCTCCATGTCGCTGGTGAGCGACGGCAAGCACCTGCTGACCGATGCGGTGACCAGCCTGGCGGCGATCGCCGCGCTGCTCTTGGTGCACTGGACGGGCATCGCGTGGCTCGACCCCGTCTTCGCGATCGGCATGGCGGTGGTGGTGCTGGTGGTGGGGTACCGCATCGTGCGCCGCGCGCTGGGAGACCTGGTGGACGAGCAGGACGAACGCGACTACGCAATCGTGCAGCAGGTGCTGGACGCGCACATCGAGGGGGCACCGGGGGCGCGGCAGCCGCCGATCCGCGGCTGGCACAAGTTGCGCACGCGGCACATCGGGCGCCACCACTGGATCGACTTTCACATCCAGGTGCCGGGCGCCACGGATGTCCGCCGGGCGCACGAGATCGCCACCGCCATCGAGCTGGAGATCGAGGAGCTGCTGGGATGCGGGCAGGATGGCGGCAACGCCACGGCGCACATCGAGCCCTCGGATGACTCGCATGGTGAAGCGGCAGCACGCGGGTAGATTGGCGGCCACGCTGGCGCGCGCGTCGCAGCGCTCATTCCAGCACTCAGCGCAGCACCAGCCAACCCGCGATCGCGCCGAAGAGCACCACCCCCACCACGGGCATCCGCGGTGCGTAGAGCAGGATCGTGCAGCCCGCAGCCACCGCCAGGCTGCGCAGGTCGCGGACGCCCGCGGGGATCACCGAATCGGCGAGCGCCGCACCAAGGACGCCGACGACCGCGGCACTGGCGCCCGTGAGCGCGGCGCGCGCAGCCGCCGACGAGCGCAACCGGTGCCAGGTGGGCAGCACCGCCACCACGAGCAGCAGCCCCGGCGTGAAGACTGCCAGCACCAGCGCCGCCGCGGTCGCAAATGCCGCCGTGGTGCCCGCTTCGCGCGCGCTGGCAGCACCCAGGTAGGAAGTCATGGTGAAAAGCGGCCCAGGCACGGCCTGCGCCAGCGAATACCCGGCCAGCACGCCATCCTCGGCCAGCCATCCCTGCTCCACGAAGGGGCCGGACAGGAGAGGCAGCACCACATGTCCGCCGCCGAAGACCAGCGCCCCCGCGCCCGCGCAGGCGGCCGCGGCGCGCAGCACCACGGGCGCGGTGGCCAGCACCGGTGCCAGCACCACGGCGCTCAGCACGGCCAGGTAGAGCAGGAACGCCAGCGCCGAAAGGGTGCGCGGCACGTGGAATGCGCGGCTGCGCGCCTGTGCGTCGTCCGCGGACTGCATCAGTTCAGCTCCGCGCATCCATCGCAGCCCTACCAGGGCGCCCAGCGCGATCACCGCGGGCTGCGCCACCGCGGTGATCGCGCTGCCTGCGCCGCCGCGCGAGAGTGCCACTAAGGTGCCCGCGACCAGCATTGCCAGCGCCGCACGCGGAGGCGTGGCGGTGAGCGTGCGCGCCATGCCATGCAGGGCGTGGATCACCACGCCCACGGCCAGCGCCTTCAGCCCCAGCAGCCATCCCCCGGCCAGCTCCAGCCCGCCGATGCCAGCGCCCGCCGCCGCCAGGAGCAGCGCGCTTGGAAGCGTGAAGCCCAGGAACGCCGCGATGCCCCCCGCAAGCCCCGCCTCGCGCAGGCCGATCGCGAAGCCCGTTTGCGAACTGCTGGGACCCGGCAGGAACTGGCACATCGAGACCAGGTCGGCGTAATCGTCGTCGCTGAGCCACCCGCGGCGCTCGACGAATTCGCGCCGGAAGTACCCCAGGTGCGCGATCGGCCCCCCAAAACTGGTGCAGCCGAGCACCAGGAAGGCACTGAAGACGCGGAGGGCCGAGCGCATGCGCCCAGCCTACGCAGGGCCGAGGGCGCCCGCCGCATCGGCCATGCACGCCGCCTGCACGGACGGTGTACGAAAAGGCCCGCACTCCACGCGGCTACGCTCTGTGATCCATGCGGACCGCCACCTTCGCCGCTCCCCTTGAACTCGCGACGCTGCGAAAGCTGTGGAAGCCGCGCCGCGACTCCTACGCCGACGCGCGCCTCTACGAGGAGAACCGCATCCGCATCCATCGCGCCTTCACCTGGCTGGAGCATGCGGACTCCTGCGGCGATGCCGACCTGGACGGGCGATTCCTGGCGCAATGGTCGGGGCTGGCGGCGCTCTTCTCGCGCTGGGACGCGGCGAAGGGGCATCCCGTCGCGGCGCGCGCGGCGCTGGGCCTCTTCGTGAAGCAGCTGGCCGCCAACGATCACGACGGGCTGCTGGCGCAGGTGCTGGAGAAGGACCGCGCACTGGTGACCGGGATGTTCACTGATCGCTACCTGCGCCGATTCTTCCCCGAAGAGGTGTCGGTTCGCGGTCTCTACGAACGGCGCCGCTGGGACAAGGTGCTGGCGCTGCTCCTGGAGCGCGCCGCGCTGGTGCATGCGCAGCTGGCGCAGGGGGGCGCCACTTATGCCAGCCGCGAAAATCGCACCGTGCTGAAGCGCGCTTCCATGGCGCTGGATCGCGTCTCACTGGCGGCGATCCAGGTGGTGATCAACCATGGCTACGCCGATGACTGGGGAGAGCTCTGCTGGCCCCCGGCGCGCTCGGCGCGAGGGGCGGCGGCGGACTGAAGCGCTGGGTGCTGCGTTGGGCGCCGCGTGGGCGCCCGCCGCGCGGCGGATCCATGCTCGCGTTGGTGGGCGCCGGTGAATCCATCGGTGCGCGCATCGACGCGCATGAGCGCATTGCTCACATCACGCCGTCCAGCCCGTTGCCGCCATCGGGTGGCTGTGGCTGTGCCGTCGGATCGTCCAGCCGCCGCTCCTCCAGCAGCTCCTGCGCGATGATGCGCCATCCCGCGGGGGTCGCGGCCACCACATAACGCGCCTGATACTCGTTGGTGCGCGTGTGCCGGTGTCCCCAGTGGGCCACGGTGCCGTCCACCTGCCACCTGGCGCGCACGGCGAACACTGGCACTTCGGCCCCGTCACGGGTGCGCATCTCGGTGGATTCGACCACGGTCTCCACCGGGCGCACCGCGGCCACGCGGCCCATCGCCCCGCCCGCCTCCTCGATGGCAAGGCTGCGCCGCATCTCGCGATAGAGGCGCTCCAGCAGCGGGCCATCCACGCTGCGCGCCAGCACGTCGTAGACGGTGGCCTCGCCGGTGTAGTCCAGCGCGCGGTAGAGGTTGGCGTGGATCGGCTCGAAGACGGCACGCGCCTGCGCTTCGGTGGGAAGGCGCGTGGAGTGCGCGGGGCGCACCAGCCCGACGATGGCCGCGCCTGCAGTCACCACCGCCGCCGCGAGTGCGATGCCACGCATGATGCGCCGCTGCAGCCCGGTCGTGCGCATCGATCGTCCGTGCGAAAGCAGCGCCGCGGTGAATGCAAGCGCCGCCACCAGCGTCGTGGTGCGCATGCCCCCCGTCGTTCCGGCGGCGTCTCCAAGGCTCTCCAGCGTCGGAACCGGCGCAAGGTCTTCGGTGGGGGAGCCGCTGGGCGCGCGCCACGAGAGGCGCGGCGCCTCCGCCGACAGTTCGAATCCCTGGCGCTTGCCCGCCCCTTCCAGCTCACCAGCGATCACCAGCGTGCGCGGCTGGCCGGGCTTCGCCAGGATGTCCGTGGGATAGGTGGTCCAATCAAGCACCACGCTCTGCGGCGCGCGCTTCACCGGATAGCTGGCCTCGAACTCCACGCGCCGCATCCCGCGCATGCCGCTGCGCGGGAAGAGCGGTAGCAGCGAGGCGTCCGCTGCCGCCAAGGTCATGTCGCCGACGATCGGCGCCACCTCGACGCCATCGATCACAACCATTCCCTTGGTCGCTAGCGCCGCGCGCACGGCGTCGCCGACCGCGCCCAGCTCCGCGGGGTCGACATCGTCGGGGCGCTCGCGCGCGACCGGTGCGAATTCGTCGAGGAAGACCAGGTTCATTGCGTAGTGGATGGCGACGCGATCGGGCTCGATCCGGACGCGGATGTCCACATGGGGCCCATCCTGCGGGTGCACAGCGGCCGGGGCGGCGCAGCGCTGTGAAGCGGTGGCGGCGTGCTCGGCTACGCTGCGCCACGCCATGGCAACGCAGATCTGGTCCGCACCGTTCGCCGCGCGCCTCGCGCTGGCGTCACTTGTCGCAACGCTTGGTTCGCCGCTCTTTGCGCAGCAGGCGCCGCCAGCGCGTGAACCGGCCCCCGCCCCGGCGGAAGCCGTGCCTCCCGCACCGGCCGCACCCGCCAAGCCCTCGCCAGAAACACCCGCGCCAGCCAGCGCCACGCAGAGCGCACCCGCCAAGGCCGCGCCAAGCGCCCCCGCCGCCATCGGCGAGACGATCCGCGCCGCGGACCCAGAGGTGCAGACCTTCAACGAGCACATCACCATTCTTGCAAGTCCGTGGATGGAGGGGCGCCTGCCCGGCACGCGGGGCTTCGAGCGCGCTTCACAGTACATGGAGGAGCACTTCGCCGCCGCCGGACTGAAGCCGCCGGTCGACGACGGCAGCGGCAAGATGAGCTTCCGTCAGCCCTTCGAACTGGGCGGCTCCGTCGAGATCACCGGCGCCAAGCTTGGCATCACCGGCGGCGACGGCACGAAGCAGTTCGCCGAGGGGGACGAATTCACCCTCACCGGGCTCGGGACCGCGAAGCCGCTGGCGGCACTGCCGCTGGTCTTCGTCGGATACGGCATCGATGATGGCCCTGATGGATATGCCACTTTTGCGGAGAAGGACGACCTGGCGGGTCGCGTCGCGGTGGTCTACCGCTTCGAACCGATGGACAAGGACGGCAAGTCGAAGTGGGCGCAGCGCGGCTGGAGCGGCCGCTCCAGCTTCGCCAGCAAGCTGACCAATGTCGCCAAGCGCAAGCCAGAGGCGATCATCGTGGTGAACCCGCCCGCGGTCGCCGATCCGCGCGCCAAGACGCTGATGCGCGACGGGCAGAAGCTGGTGGATCTGCCCGTCTACATGATGAGCGCCGAGGCGAGCGACCGGCTCTTCAAGGGCGCCGATGCCGAGGGGCGCGGCGCACTGGCCCTGCGCGAACTGGCCGACGGAAAGGGCCTGGTGCTGGCCCTTCCCAAGGCGACCGTGACGCTGGAGGGGACGATCGAGCAGAAGCCCGTGAAGACGGCCAATGTCATCGGGCTGCTTCCGGGCAAGGGAACGCTGAAGGACGAGTACCTGGTGATCGGCGGGCACCTGGACCACCTGGGGCAGGGGTACTTCGGTTCGCGCGAGGGGCCCGGCAAGCTGCACCCCGGCGCCGACGACAACGCCAGCGGCAGCGCGGGCGTCATCATGCTGGCCAAGAGCATGAGCGATGCCTACAAGGCGATGCCCGCGGACGCCGACGCGCGCAGCATTCTGTTCATGGGCTTTGCCGCGGAGGAGAGCGGGCTGAACGGCAGCGAGCACTACGCTTCGCACCCGATCGTTCCGCTGAACCAGACCGTGCTGATGATGAACTACGACATGATCGGGCGCATCAAGAACAAGCGGCTGAGCGTCAGCGGCACCGCCACCGGCGAAGGAATGAACGACTGGCTGCAGCCCTTCTTCGCGCGCGAGAAATGCGGCCTGGAAGTGGTGCAGTCCCCGGGCACCGGCGGCGGCGGCAGCGACCACACCAGCTTCGTGATGAAGGGGGTGCCAGTGCTCTTCGGCATCATCGCGGACTTCCACGAGGACTACCACACCTCGAAGGACACGCAGGACAAGATCAACCGCGAGGACGCGGTGCTGGCGATCGACCTGTGGCACGACATCGCGCTGGCCATGGCGCAGCGCCCCGAGCGCTTCCCCTTCAAGCAGGTGGCGCGGTCTGCGGCGCGCGTGGCCAAGGTGCGCTTCGGCGTCCGCAGCGAAGAGGCGCCCGGCGGCGGCCTGCGCGTGCTGGAGGTCACTCCCGGCAGCAGCGCCGACGACGCCGGCATGAAGGTGGATGATGTGATCGTGAAGTTCAACAAGCAGGCGCTGAAGGACCGCAACGAGCTCCTGGACCGGCTGCTGGACCTGAACCCGGACGACACGATCCAGGTGGTGGTGCACCGCGATGGCAAGGACGAGACGCTCTACGTGAAGATGAAGGAGCGCAAGTAGGCGCCGCGGATGCCTCCGCGCGTCCGCCCGCGCACGTATTACTCTGGCGCGGCTGGCGCGTTCCCCGGGGGCCCGGGGCGTTCGCGCTTGCGCCGCGGCCGGCCGGTGATGCGCCCCAGGTCGCCGCGTCCGATCGTGCCGCGACCGAACTTCGCCTCGATCGCGTCCGCCACGCGATCGAGCGTGCGTTCCTTCTCCTGGCGAGGCGCCGTAAAGAGATCGGGGACGAACTGCCCCTCCGCCAGCCGCTCCAGGCGGATGCCCACCAGGCGCACCGGGACGAAACCCGCGCTCGCCCAGCGCTGGAAGACCGTGCGCGCGGCGCGCCATACCTCCAGCGTGCTGTCCGTCTCGTGCTCCAGCGTGGTGCTCCGGGTGATCGTCTCGAAGTCACCGAAGCGGATCTTCACGGTGATCCGTCGCGTGCGTCCGCCCGCGGCGCGCAGGCGCGTGCAGGCGGACTCCGCCAGGTCCTGCAGCACGTCGAGCACCAGTGCGGGATCCTCGAGGTCGTCGCCGAAAGTCTGCTCATGGCCGATGCCCTTGCGCTCGCCACCGGTCTCGACCGGCCGCGTGTCGCGGCCGAAGGCGCGCTCGCGCGCGCCAAGCGCATGTTCCCCCAGCCTGGCCAGCACTTGCGCCTCGGGCAGCTGCTGCAGGTCGCCGAAGGTGCGCACCCCTGCGGCGTGGTAGCGCGGAAGCGTCTTTGGCCCCACGCCCCACATGCGCTCGATGGGCACGGACGCCAGCCACTCGGACAAGCCGTCATCCGGGGCGACCACCAGCCCGTCGGGCTTCCGCATGTCGCTGGCCAGCTTCGCCACGAACTTGTTCGGGCCGACGCCGACGCTGGCGGTCAGCAACAGTTCGCTGCGCACAGCGGCGCGAATCGCCTGCCCGATCTGCGTGCCGGTGCCGTGCAGCCGCGCGCTGCCGGTGCAGTCCACGAAGGCCTCGTCGACGCTCAGCGGCTCGACCAGCGGCGAGTAACGCCCCAGGATCCCCATGAACAGGTCGCTGAGCTGGCTGTACCGATCGAAGCGCGGCCGCGCCACGATCGCCGCGGGGCAGAGCGCCAGCGCGCGCGCCATCGGCATGGCGCTCCGGCAACCAAAGGCGCGCGCTTCGTAGCTGGCCGCAGCGACCACGCCGCGCTTGCCGCGCCCCCCGACCAGCACGGGCTTTCCACGCAAGGGGGGATGGTCCAATTGCTCGACCGACGCGAAGAACGCATCGAGATCGGCGTGCAGGATGACACGGGGCGGATCCATCGTGCAACACCCTACAGCCACAGCGGTAGTCTGCAGCCATGCTGCCCCTGGTGCTCGCCGAAGAAACGCTCCCGCCGCTCCTCCAGTCGCTGGGGAGGCTGCACCCGATCGGGGTGCACCTGCCCATTGGGCTGGTCTTTGGCGCGCTGGTCGTCGAGGCGGTGCGGACGCTGCAGCGGCGCAGCGAGGCGTGCTCCTTCACCGCGATCGCGCTGTGGATCGCCGCAGTGGGCGCCTTCGGAGCCTGCACCAGCGGCTGGTTCTTCGCGGAGTCCGAGCGCGGCACCAACGACCTCTTCTGGCATCGCTGGCTGGGGATCGCCACGGCGTGCGCGATTGCGGCGGTGGCGTGGCTGGCCACGCGCGCGCTGCGGCCCTCGGATCGCAGCGCCGGTCAGACGGTGCCCATCGTGCGCGCCAGCGTCCTGGTGGTGGCGGGCATGGTGGCATGGGTCGGCCACCTGGGCGGCAACATGGTGTGGGGGACGGATTTCGTGCTGGAGCCGCTGCTGAAGGCGCGCGCTGCGGCGGCCGGGCCGGGCGCGGGCGGCGGCACCGGAAACAGCCCCGGCATCGGCAGCAGCACTGGCACCGGCACCGGCACCGGCGCTGGGGATGCCGCGAACCTACAGCTCTACGCCACCACCGTGCGGCCACTCTTCATGGACCGCTGCTACGAGTGCCACGGCAACGGCAAGCACAAAGGAAACCTGCGCCTGGACGATGCATCGTCCACGCTCGCGCAGAATGAGCACGAGGAATGGATCGTCAAGCCCGGAAATCCCGCCGAGAGCTTGCTGATCGCACGCGTGCTGCTGCCCGCCGACGATGACGACGCCATGCCCCCCAAGGGTGCGCGGCTGACGCCGGAGCAGGTGGAGTCGCTTCGCTTCTGGATCGCGGGCGGGGCCGGGATGGCAACGGGCGATGCGGGCATGGAACGCGGTGGAGGTGGGGGAGTCGCGGGGGCCGCGGGTTCTGCAGGTGCTGCGGGTCCTGCGCTTGTCGCAGGAACCTCTGGTGCCACAGGCGGCGCCCGTGGCGCGGATGGCGCGCCCGCGCTTGCGCCCCTTTCCGCGCAGCTGATGGAGGGGGCGGCAGCGATGCGCGCGCGCGGCGTCAACATCTCGCCGGTTTCCGTCGGGGCGCCGATGCTGGAAGTGAGCATCCCGGGCGGCAAGACCTTCACGGATGCCGACCTGGCGGCGCTGGCCCCTTATGCCGCGCGCATCGAGCGCCTGTCGCTGGCGCGCACCGCGGTCACCGATGCCGGTGCCGCGCA
Organism: Phycisphaerales bacterium; assembly: GCA_044230125.1. Lineage (GTDB taxonomy): Bacteria > Planctomycetota > Phycisphaerae > Phycisphaerales > SM1A02 > UBA966. The sequence continues at coordinate 4,314 of JBGARR010000027.1, read as the reverse complement.
GGCTCCTGCGCTGCCTGCGCTGCGGAGCCTCCGCGCGGATCACACGGCACTGTCCGATGCGGGCCTCTCGGCGCTGCTGTCACGCGCCCCCGGGGTCGAGGTGGTGAATCTGGTGGAGACCGGCGCCACCGACGCCCTCTTGGAGAAACTGGGCGCCCTGAAGGGGCTGCGCCGTGTCTACACCTGGAACACCCGGCTGACGGGCGCCGCCATCGACCGCTTCCGCGCGGCGCATCCGGGAGTCGAGTTCGTGGTGGGCCAGTCGATGGCCGGGACCTCGACCACCGAGGGGCCGCCCCCCTGAGGTCTGCAGTGGCCGGTCGAGCCGGGCCCCCTGAAACCGGACCGTTGGCGGGCGGTAAGTGGGGCATGTCAAACGAGCGCCGGAACTTCCTGCTGACTGCCACCGCCATGGGCGCGGCCGCCGCCGCGGCGGCGATCGCCGCGCGCTCCTCCGGCGCGGCATCTTTCACCGCTTCGTTTGCCCCCAGCGCCGCAGCGGGGTTCGCCCCCAGCGCGGCGCGGCGCGCGGCGCAGTCTGCCGCGAAGCCCGCAGCCTCCGCCCCGATCATCGTCGGGAGCGGGGAGCACCGTTACGAAGTGGTGCACGACTGGCTCCAGCCGCCCGCCGGAATCGTCTACGGCGACACGCACGGCGTGGCGCAGGACGCTGCCGGAAACATCTACCTAGCGCACACGGTGCATTCCAGCAGCACCACCAAGGATGCGGTCCTGGTCTTCACCCGCGATGGCGCCTTCGTGCGCAGCTTCGGGGCGGAGTTCGCGGGCGGCGCCCATGGCCTGGACCTGCACAAGGAGGGGGGCACCGAGTTCCTTTACCACTGCGACACCGGCCGCCGCAAGGTGGTGAAGACGCGCCTGGATGGAACCGTGCTCTGGGAAGCGGGCTGTCCGATGGAGAGCGGCGTCTACGAGAAGCCCGAGGCGTGGTGCCCGACCAACGCCGCCTTCGCCCCCGATGGCACCGTCATCATCGGCGACGGCTACGGCTCCAGTTTCATCCATGCCTTCAGCCCGGAGGGCAAGTGGCAGCGCATCATCGCGCGCCCCGGGAAGGAACCTGGACAGGTCTCCTGCCCGCACGGACTGCTGGTCGACACGCGCGGCACCGCCTTCTCCAAGGAGCCCACGCTGGCCGTTGCCGACCGCGGCAACCGCCGGATCCAGTACCTGACGCTGGATGGCAAGCACCTGGGATTTGTCACCGAAGGCATGCGGCTCCCGTGCGACATGAAGACGCGCGGCGAACTGATGCTGGTGCCCGACCTGGAGAGCATCGTCACGATCGTCGATGGAAAGAACAAGCCCATCGCGCAGCTTTGCGACGGGCACCCCAGCCAGCTGCGCGGCGCACCGCGCGACAAGTTCATTCCCGGCAAGTTCGTCCATCCCCACGACGCCATCTGGCTGGCCAACGGCGACATCCTGGTGGCCGAGTGGGTGCCGATCGGCCGCGTGACGCTTCTGCGCAAGCAGGCCCACGCATAGGTGCCGGGGGGGATCCTGCGGGCAATTCGCGGCCTTGTTCGCGGGCGTCCCGGCGCCCGAGAATTTCTGCGCTCCCCGCCGCATTCCTGCCGTGGGTGGTCCAGAGTGATCCGCCCGGTGCAACTCGGACGCATCGGACCCGGGAATCCACCGGCCTCGCTTGCACGCAGTCGGGGCGCATTCGACCCTTCGGCGTCGCTTGTCTCAGTCTCTCCTGTCTGCGACACGCGATACTTGCGCCCTCGGGCGTGAGGCAACGAGCCCTGTCGGGTGAATTTTCATGACAGGTGCCGGGACCATTCGGACGGCGGGCGCTACGGCGGGCCGTCCGAGTCCCCGACGCGGGAGGAGGTCCCGGGCCTCTCCGAGCCGGACGAGAGCGACGGCGCGGCGTGCCACCGCATGAAGGCCGCCACCGCCTCCTCCGAGACCGCCCGTGCGAGCTGCCGCCGACCGGCACGCTCGCGCGCCGCGCCAAGCTCCGAATCCACCACTTGGCCGATCAGCGCTGCGCGCCGCTGTTGGTGCGCCGCCTGCACGGCGAGTGACGGAAGTGCCGCCAGTTCCTGGGCGATGATCGCGGGGGAGTCGCGCAACGCCCCGGCCGCCGCCAGGCAGTAGGCCGGCGCGAATGGATTTCCGACCAGTGGGACGAGTTCAAGCACGCGTTCGCGCGCATCGAAGGCTGCCTCGTCCGCGTCGGCTGCATTGCCTGCGAGCGCGCACGGGCCCATTCCGCTCAGCAGCGCGCGCGTGCAGCGCGAGGCGGCCTCTGCATAGTGCACGACTGCCTGGCGCAGCTCCATGCGCGCGCCATCCGCGAAACGTGGAACCTCCGCCGCGCGTGCGACGCTGCGCGCAAAGCGCATCGCCGCAAGCTCCAGCCCCTCCTCGGCGATGGAATCGGAATCCAGCTGCGCCCGGCCCAGGTCAAGGTGGGCGCGCGCGTCGCGGCCAAGCTCCCCGGCGCGCGCCTCTGCGATGGCGCGGATCCCGGGAGACGCATCCATCAGCTCCGCGCAGAGCGCAGCGATGATTGCGCCGCGCGCTTCACGGGCGACCGCCGGGGATGCCTCAACGGCATTGCGGATCGCATCGAAGAGCGGGCGCGCACCTCCCTGCAGGTCAGCCGGATCGCATGCGGGCGCCAGCTGCGCCTGCGGCAGGGCCGTCTCAAGCATCCGCGCGATCTCCTGGTGGCCCTGCGATCGCACGCGATGCGCGGTGGCCTCCAGGAAATCCTCGCCGAGCGCGGACAGGAGCGGCAGCCAGCGCGAGGCCACCAGTGCCTGGGCAACCGCAACCTCTCCTTGCTCGCAGAGCCGCACTGCGACGCGCTCGATCGCCATCGCGCGCCATGCTGCCGGGATCTCATCCGCCTCCTGCTGCGCGGCAAGGGCATCGAGTGCACCGCCGAGCGCCATGGCATCGGCACGGGCGATGGCATCGTCGATGCGCCATGCGATTGCGCGCCTTGCCGAGGTGCGCGCGACCAGGGCCTCCTCGCCAGGCGTCATCTCGGCCCCTGCGACAGCAATCGCGGGGAACTCGACCCAGGCGCGAAGCCGCGTTCCCTCGATCACCGCGACCCGCTCGGGGACGGTCACCGCAGGGTCATCAATGACTCCGGGAGGGAGCGTGTCCCGTGCCGGGTCCGGCCGCCGGAATGTGATTGCGACACGCATCCCAGCCGGATGCTGCACAAGCACGCTCTCCGGCCGATGTGGATGGCGCGCGACCACCGCCCCATCCACTTCGGAGACCAGCTCGAAGCCCTGCACAGCGTGATGCACCAGCTGGACTGGTTCTTGATCGATGACCAATGAGCGCAGCGCGGGGCCTGCGAACTGCCATCGTTCCCTCCGGAGCAGGCGTCCATCCACCGCACGAACCTCGCGCAGCACTATGGGGGCTTCGATGCTCGGCCGTTGCTCCGGCAAGGGAGCCATCGTTGTCGCCGACACTTCCGCATCCGCCGCGCGAAGCGCCCGAATCCCATCGATCAGGGCAAAGAGGTCAGGGGGATTCGCGAAGATCGCCGGCTCGGCGCTCCAGGACTCCGCGTGGGTCGTCCCCGCATCGTCCAGCAGGCGGACGCCATCGTGGCGCCACCAGCAGTCAAATCCCTCCGGACTCAGCGGGAAGTCGATCGCGCGCCGCTCCGAAGCGGGCTCGTGCCACCAGCAGCGCGCATGCACCGCGGGCGAGTCGCCATCCCAGTGCGCACTCACGCTCCACTCAAGCAAGGGAGGCGCGTCCCGCCCGACCCACGCCTCGGAGGCGGTGCGCGCGCGGAGCGAGACGGTGCGCGTGCCTCCGCGATCGGGCACCCAGGCCGCGATCGCGCGCCTCACCCGCCGGGCATCCTCCGGTGAGCGCCATGCCGCCACCGGGGTGCTGCCCCGATACTCCACCCGGAGGGCACGCAGCATGTCCGGAGCAGTCTCCGCCGGGGCCTCCGCCAACAGCATCGCATCTCGCAGCAGCTGCATCGGCAGCAGCGCGGCCTCGACCGTCGTCTTGCGCGCCAGCAATTCCTGGTAGTCCTGCGCTCCTTCTGTGCGATCGAGCTCGGCACGCAACCGCGCCGACTCGCGCTGCACGATGGCGCGCATCGCCTCCATGCGCTGCTGCCCCTGCTCATCGGCCCGCGCGGCCTCCGGCGGCGACGGATGCGGTGGATCAGCCACGGGCATCGATGCGCCTTGCCCCGCGCACGCCGCCCGCGCCCACATCGCCACCACCAGCAGCACCAGCGCGCCGATGGTTCCCGCCGCGCGCCGGCGGCGCAGCATTCGCTGCGCG
>JBGARR010000026.1:0-50583 GCA_044230125.1 Phycisphaerales bacterium | reverse complement strand
GGTGGTGGTGCTGCTGGCGGTCATCGTGGCCACCAGCAAGATCTTCACCACCGCCAGCAAGGTCAGCAGCATGGGCGAGGCGACCGCCGACGTGCTGTCGCAGGCCACCATCATCCAGGAGCAGCTGCGGCGCGACCTGGATCGCATCAGCGGTGATGGGTACATGGCCATCCAGTCCGTCGCGGTGCGCAACGACGTCAACCGCGTCATCTCGGGCGCGAGTGCGCCGCTCCTGAACCCGCAACTGGACCCCGGCGCGATCCTGCGCTGCGACCAGGTGGTGTTCTTCACCGCAGGCACTGAACATTCGGCGCGCTGGTCGGGCTCGGCCGATATGGTTGACTCAGGCGGCGGGCAGCAGGCCCGCGCCGCGCGCGTCTACTACGGCCACGGCGTGCAGTTCCCGCTGCTGGGCAACGACCCGCTCGGGAGCGGTTCCTCGCAGACGAAGCCGGTCATCCTGGGCGTGAACCCCGCACCGAGCGTGGGTCGCCAGGTGGCGCCCTGGACCTGGTTCGATCCCAGCAGCACTTCGTTGGCGTGGGTGTGGGGCACCACCAACAACACCAACGGCAGCGCCCCGAAGGTTTCGGCCAACCAGCCCGAGGCGCGCCAGTGGACGCTGGCCCGCAAGTCCACGCTGCTGGCCGACGATGGCGGCAAGGTGCTGTACTACCCCGAGCCCAGCGACCTGACGCTCGCTGCCAGCCTGGGTCCCAGCTCTTCCCCCAGCATCTTCGGCGATCGCAGCAACACGGCGGGAGCCGGTGGCGCGGCAGGGGAGGCGGCCAGCTACAACGGAGAGTTCCGCGACCGCAACTGGGTCGCGCTGAGCACCAACATGATCCCCAGCCCCATGATGCAGGCCGGCTGGGTGGACGTCTCCGCCAGCGACCTGGACAAGGTGCGACGGGCCATCGCACCCACGCTCCGCCTGAACCCGCCTGTTCAGATGCCGGTCGTGACGGCCGTACCGCCGATCACCCCCGTGTCGCTCAGCTCAATGTCCACGCCATGGACGCAGACCGTCGTACAAGGTGCGTCGACAGTATGGCCCACCGGCGGCGCCGCTCCCGCGTGGCCTAGCGGGAGCGCTGTCGTCGGCACCAACTTCGCTGGGGGAACCGTCGGTGGCTATTCGTCACAGCGCGACCGCATCATGCGCGGCACGTTTGGCATCCCCGCCAGCGGTACTTTTCCTGCGATCCCGGCAAATCAACCATTCGGGCTGCTGGGCTGGCCGCGCGCAGAGAAGTCGGTGCCCAGCTTCGATCGCCGCAGCGAGATCCTGACCTCTCCTGTCCTCGTCACCAACTGCAGCAGCTTCCAGATCGACTGGACGTGGGAGCCGCTCACCGGGCGGCAGACAGACTCGACCGGTCAGCTTTTGAGTGTTGCGGACAAGCTAAGGATTGAACCGACGACGAATGGATACTCAGTTGTTCCTGAGAATCTAGTGGTGATGCGCGGCTTTGAGCCCGATGCGTCCAGCAACTGGGCACCCGCCGCGGGCGGTCCGCAGCGCCTGGCGCGCGCGCAGCCTTGGTTCGGCTTCCCCGACACCGGCGACGGAACCGAGCAGGCGCGGTGATTCCGCCGGTGAACCAGCGCCTGGGCGTCACCCTGGCGCAGGACGGTTCGTCGATGCCCATCTACCAGGAGAACGGGAACCCGGTGAACTCGACCATCCCGCATGCGCGAGTTGCGCGGGCCATCGAAGGCTACCCAGGGAGTTCTCCGCCGAATTCCGGTGCCCCACGATCACCGCGCCTTTCGGCGCCGGCATCCCGGTGCGCGTCTACACCGCCGTCTTCGGATTCAACCAGGACGAGGCGTACGCCGTCACCCCCGACGGCATCCGCGTCCTGCGCGACGACTACACCCCGTGGCCCACCCAGCTGCGCGTCACCTGCACCCTGCATGACCCGCGCCTGGTGCTGGAGCGCGGCCGTGACTTCCAGTTCATCCTCGATCTGCCGAAGCGCAAGAAGAAGTGATCGCTTCCGGAGAAGCATTCCCGTGACCGCCCCACACGCCATCGCCAAATTCCGTCCGCGCACCGCGCCGAGCTGCAGCCACGCTGCCCGCCGTTGCACGCGCACGCAGCAGCCGGTCGCGCGCCGCGGCAACACGCTGGTGCTGGTGACGGCCATCCTGGTGCTGCTGGTCATCCTGGCCACCGCCTTCCTGGTGCGCGCCCAGTCAGGGCGCGCGCAGGCCGCCGCCTCGCAGAAGGCGGCAGGGCGCACCGCGCGCGTCGACACCATCGGCGAGACGCTTGCGCAAGACATTGCGGATGCGCTCTTCGTGAAGCCCGTGGATCCCTCCAGCATGGTGGCACAGGTCAACGCCAACCAGAGCTCGGGCCTGGCGGGACAGCCGCTCTTCGGCGAGTACCTGGCGCGCAGCGACTTCCCGCGCCTTCCCTCGGACCCGCTGGCGATCCGCTACGGCGTCGACTACTTCGACACCCTGAACAACATCACGTTGCGCTCGATCGCGGGCGGCGACGGCTTCCTGGACGGGTACAACTTCGCCCCCTTCGCGGTCATCCCCTTCACCAACTGGCCCGCGCGCTACGGCGTGATCGCGGGCGAGAGCAGCCGTGGGCAACCCCGGCTTCGGCGACACGCGCTGGCTCAGCGCCACCGAGCCGATGCGCGCGCTCACCGTCAGCCAGTTCGGCGGCGGCTTCGCGCCGTTCCCGACCGGGACGATGCAGGTCGCCAACACCACCGTGCTCCCGGCACCCCCCGGTGCGCAGGTCTCGCCGGGCGCTCCCGCCAACAACTGGTCCAACCTGGCGCTGGTCAACAACCTGCCGATCCTCTCGCCCGAGGGGATGGGCTTCAGCCACTGGCCGCACCTGAGCTGGATCGCCACCGCCGAGAATGGCTACCGCGTCTGCTGGGACATCAGCGACATCGAGGGCACCTACAACAACCCGACGCCCTACACCTCGACCGGCCTTCCCGGCACCGTCTTCGGCGAACTGTCGCTGGGCACCCCCTACGAGCAGTGGCTTCCCTTCGTGCCGCCCCGCGAGGCCACCATCACCGCCAAGGATGCGCGTGGCTACCTGGTGCTGGACCCCAACGACTGGAAGACGCGCGTGCGCGACTGGTTCAACGCAGGCACCACCAACTTCGGGCCGGTGCCCCCGCACGCCCAGATGATCAAGGGGGTGAACGCAGGCAACGTGTCGGCCCCCAACCGGCGCTTCGACGCGCTGCCCAACTTCCTGCAGCTTGGCGCCTTCGGCAACCCTTCCGACGAGTTCCGCATCTTCGCCCCCACCGACACCAAGCCCGCGGGCTACGCCAACGGCGATCCCACGCCGCGCAACCTGATCTCGCGCACCCTGGCCGATGCCGATGGCGATGGATGGACCGATTCCTTCTGGTTCCTCGCGCGTTCCTCCAGCGACCGCAGCACCCGTCAGGTGGTGGCGGTGCGCATCATGGACAACAGCGCGCTGCTGAACGTCAACGTCGCCACGCGCTTCGACAAGGCCAACAGCATCGGGCAGACCCCTTCCGACCTGGCGCTGGTCACGCGCCGCGAGTCCTTCGACGAGAGCACCAGCGGCGGGCCCCGCTCGCCGGCCACGACATCCCGTCGGATTCTTCAACGCCCGCGAGAACGACCCCGAGTACCGCCTCTCCTTCAACTTCCGCGTCTCTCCGCCGGCGCGCCGACATGAACGGCGCGCCTCGTCTACCACAACAACCGGCTGATCTACATGACGGGCACAGGCGGCGTCGACGTCGGCTGGAACCCCTCGCGCTGGGAGGGCTCGCGCACGCAGCCCGCGGGCCAACGCCGCGACCTACCAGCCCAGCTTCCTGCGCCTGGTCGGCCTGATGCAGGAGGGCGCCGCGGGGCAGCCCACCACGCCGGTGCCGATGTTCGACACCACCGGCACCTATGGCCTGGGCGCCGCGGGCGGCGCGGGCTACGGCGGCTGGTTCATGCTGACTCGCCCGGCGGACCGCCTGACCTACTTCAAGGCGATGGCGAACAATGGCGAGCTGGTCGATCCGACCACCGCCGCGCGCCTGGTCACGCTGACCCCCTTTGGCGAGGATGACGAGATCGAGCTGCGCTCCGCCAACGGGCTGAACACCGCCGCCACCATCAGCCGCCTGGAGATCGCGCTGAACGACGCCGCCGCCTTCACCGACGACACGGTGAAGTTCGGCCAGGTGCTGCGCACCAGCCGCTCGCGCGAGGAGACCGCGCGCTTCCTCGACCCCAACGACCGCCGCGTGCAGGACTGGCGCGCGCGCGCCGCGTGGAGCGCCCAACGCGGCCTTCGCCTCGCGCTCCGGCTCCGAGCTGAACTTGGATCACCGCCGCCTGCTCACCACCATCAGCGGCGCGCGCAACGAGATGCTGCCGCCGCGCCTGTGGACCGTCATCGATCACACCAGCAACGCCACCGCACAGGATGTCACCCGCGTGCGCCCCGCCTACACGCGCCGCGGCGTCGACTTCGACCAGGACGGCAACCCCGACGATGTCACCGGCGACGGCACGGTGAATGGCGCCGACGACCTGGCGCCCTATCACCCGCTCATCATGTTCCCCGGCTCGACGCTCCGCGGCGACGCCAACGGCGACGGCGTCGTCAACTTCACCGACTCGCTCTTCGCGCGCCAGCGGTTCCTGCGGGACAACCAGAAGATCGACCTGCGCCGGCCCAATGACGTTCCCACTGGGAACGGCGCCGCCGCCACCACCGCGGCGATCGCCGTGGCCGATCGTCAGTTCGCCTTCGACCTGCAGCGCGTCTTCCGCCGCGCGCTGATCGATGAGGGGAGCCGCCAGAGCTACTTCGGCAAGCCCGGCCAGTCCGTGCAGGAGACCGGCAAGAGCCTGGCCGCCACCAAGCTGATGACCGCCAGCCTGGCCGCCAACGTGCTGAGCTACCGCGACGGCGAGCACCGCATCACCAACACGCTCTCGCTGGACCAGCCGCTGCACCCCACCGAGGCGATCCCAGTGCCCGCCGATGCGGTCACCGACCCCTCGATGCAGACCGCCGGGTTCATCGGCGTCGAGAAGCAGCCCTTCTTCCAGGAGTGCTTCATCGCCTTCGTCTACCCCAAGACCAAGCTGACGCAGGCGCAGATCGAGGCCGTGACGGGTCCGCCCGGCTCCCCCAACGCAGGATGCCCCGACGCCGCCAACTGCCAGGTGGATGCGGGGAATCCCGGCAAGCTGCCACCGTGCGCCGCCAACGGCGCGGGCGAGAACTTTGTCACCTACGACCCCGCCGATCCGGCCACCTGGCCCGCGGTGGTCTTCGTGGTGCAGCTGGCCAATCCCTACAACACCCCGGTGAAGCTGGCGGACTTCGAGGTGCGCGTCAACCCCAACACCGGCCCGCCGCAGCGCTTCTTCTTCGGCATCCCCGGCCCCTCGGGCACCCACAGCGGCAACAGCTACGGCCCGGACATCGAGCTGGGGCCCAGCACCCCCGAAGAGCCGCGCACCGCGATCGTCTTCAGCATCCCCGAGAAGTTCCCCAACGGCGACGCCTTCCCGCGCGACGCGTGGCTGGACTTCCTGGACCTGCGCAAGGCGGTCACCGAGACGAACCCCTCGAACGACACCAAGCCCGGACAGTTCTTCGAGCCGGACATCAACGCGGTCTTCGCCCCCGCGTGGGGCGGCCCCGGCGGTGGCTCCAGCACCACCTACTTCGATGGCAACAAGCGCGGCGGCACGCTGTACTTCGACGCCACCCGCACCACGGCCCCCGTCTATCCCGGGCTGGACGTCAGCGGCAACATGGATCGCTGGCAGCCCGCGCAGGCCGCGGGCGGTCCGCCCCCCAGCAGCTACCTTGAGCTGCGCCGCGCGATCTACCCCTCGACCGGCGGCGTCCCCACATGGACGGTGGTCGATCGCTTCGACAACGAACTGGACACCAGCGCGGGCGACCAGAGCTTCCGCGACAGCCTGCTGCGCCTCTTCACCGACGAGCACCTGCCACCCAAGCTGGACATCGACTGCCGCCAGGGCAAGCTTGCCATCAGCGGCATCCGCATCCGCACCGACGATTACTACGCCACCTGGGCGCGCGGCGCGCGCCAGTGGCTCTTCGACACCCAGCACGGCCTGCCCGCGACGCCCATTCCCCCGGGCATCGGCGTCATCAGCCTGGACGAGCGCACCCCGCGGTACGCCTTCAGCCGCATGACGGGCGTCGAGCGCGTGCAGACCACGCAGTCGGACACCTATGTGGGCGGCGTGCAGACGCAGCGCAAGGGAGCCACCTGGAAGGAATCGGACCTGCCCGATGGCGCCGCGTCCAACCCCAACAGCACCTGGCTGCTGATGGACTACTTCAACGTCTGGGGCGAGCAGAAGCGCGGCAAGCCCACCTTCTTCTCCACGCGCGTGCTGGAGCAGAAGGGCGACGGGCAGTCGCGCCTGTACGACTACCCCGCGTGGCGGCTGCCCAACGCCACCCCGCCCAACGGCACCGTCCTGAGCTTCGGCGAGAAGGGCGTCACCGACGCCAAGTACGTCGATGGCAGCAAGCCGGAGAACTTCCTGGCGCCGATGCGCCTCTTCCAGAAGGACGCCGACTTCGACCAGGCCGCCGAGATCCTGGACCTCTCGCTGTGGGGACCGCTCGTCGAGCGTTCCACCAGCGGCCGCACCATCGCCACCCTGGCCGAGATTCTGGCGCAGCCCTCCGACTCCACCAATCCCGTGCACTTCCCCAAGGCACCGGTGGGGGGCAACCCCGTCTACTACAACCGCCTGCAGCTTGATCCCGCGCGCTACGACACCGTGGTGGGCGCGGGCGGCCGCCCCAACATGCTCTCGGGCGTGCAGGTGCTGCCGCCCGTCGTCGACCCCGCGGTGGTCAACCCGCCCGCGCAGCAGAATGGCATCGGCTTCAACAGCCGGCAGCAGGCCGGCCTGGCGCTGCTGGACGCCTTCATCGTCGACGACCGCGGCGCGCAGCCCTTTGACGCCGACCGGAATCTCAGCATCGACTTCAACGAGCGCGCCGCCGCCGAGGACCGCCGCCTGCGCCTGGCGCGCAACTTCGAGGGCAAGCTGACCCCCGGCCTGGTCAACGTCAACACCGCGCCCATCGAGGTGCTGCGTGCCATGCCGCACATGACGCGCCTGATCTACGACGACGACGAGAACATCGACGGGCTGGACACGGTGCGCGACCAGACCCTGCAGCAGGCCACCAACTGGGACATCGGCGGCTCCAGCCCCGGCCCCGGCAACCCCGATTCCATCATCTTCGACTGGGGCGCCCCCGCACCGCGCGTGCGCGTTCCCGAGTCGATCGACCTCTGGCGCAGCAAGGGCAACGTGCTGCCGGACCTCTCGAACCACATGTTCGCGGCCATGCCCAGCTACTACAGCCGCGGGATCGACCTGCCCACCGCGCAGAACAACCGCGAATGGGCGCCGGACATGCGCAGCGAGCGCGGCATCGAGAGCCTGGGCGAGCTGGCGCTGCTGGCCAGGGGTGCCGAGTTCATCGACCCCGCCAACCCGCTGGCCGCCACCGTGGGCGACAGCTGGAATCAGGTGAACAGCTGGTCGGTGCGCTACGCGGGCCTGAATCCATTCCGCACGTGGTGGAGCGATCCCACCACCGGCGCGGGCTACGGCGCGCCGATCCAGTCCGGTCCTGCGGTGGTCGGGCCGCTGGCCTACCGCACCGATGGCATCCCCGGCGATTCCTTCCCGGGCCTGAAGCAGTACTACCCGCTGACGGGGCGCACCTCGATTGACAAGCACCGCCTGACCGTGGCAACCGACGACAACGCGACGGCGGACGGCACCAACGGCGCCGGCGTCGAGACGGACGACTCCTTCACACTGGGAATCTACGAGCGCGAGGCGTACCGCTACGACCTGACCGGCGGCGACGCACTGGAGCAGAATTCGCTCCTCAAGGGCATCTCCAACATCTCGACCGTGCGCAGCGATGTCTTCACCGTCTGGGTGCGCATCCGCACCATCAAGCAGGACCCGCTGACCGGCAAGTGGAACGCCACCGATCCCGAGACGATCATCGACGACTCGCGCTACATGATGACCGTCGACCGCTCGGCGGTGGACTCCCCGGGGCAGCGTCCGCGCGTCCTCTCCTTCGTCAAGGTGGACAACTGACCGGGCTCCGGCTCGCGGGTGTCACTCCTTGACGCGGCCGCGATTGGTGATCTGGACGCCAAACGTCTGCCGGTACGCGCCGCCGCGAAGCGCCGAATCGATCGGCCAGCTCCAACCGCTGGGCACATCCAGCGAAGTGGTGCCCGGAATGGGCGCGGTCCAGGTGAAGGCGATCGGGACGCGCCGGTTCAGGTCGTCCCAGGTGCCGAAGTTCGGCCACGGCCGATCGATCGCCAGCCCTCCATTCATGCTGCCGCGCAATTCCATCGGGTCGAAGGGGACCCAGCCCGCGGTGGGCAGGTAGAACTCGCACCAGCTCACGAACTGCGCGCGGGGCTTGGTGTCGCCCGTGCCCTGGACCTCGGCCAGGCCCAGCACCGGGCGTGCGGGGATCCCTGCGGCGCGGAGCACCGCCACGCAGGCGGCGCTCAGGTCGTGCGAGGAGCCCCGGGCCGAGCCCATCGCGTCCAGCGCGCCCCAGAACGCAAAACCCGGCATCGGCGCGCCATCGGGCCATCGGCCGGATCCATCGACCACCCGGAAGGCGCGCACCGTGGCGCGCACCAGCTCCTTGGCGGCGATCCACGGCGTGACCGAGTGCAGCTTGCCTGCGCTCACCCGGTCCACGAAGCTCTTGAAATCCTGCGCATCGCTTTCGATCCCGGGCTGCGGCAGCAGCGCCTGCTGCACCTCGCTGGGCCACGCGTTGGGCCACGCGATCTGCGCGGCGGCACGTTCGTCGACGCGCGAGGACCAGCACTCCTGGCGCCACGAGAGGACCGCACGCACGCTCTGCGCCGACACCTCACCGACCGGGATGCCGACCGCGCTGGTGCCAAAGGTCAGCGAGTCCCGCGTCTGAATCCGTGCGCTGGCGTCTGCGACCAGCTTGCCGTCCACCCACAGCTCCCCCCAGCCGCTGCCCGCATCCAGCCGCGTGTAGGTGCTCTCGGCGATCAGCGGCCACCAGAAGACGGTCCCCGAAAGGTTGATCCGTCCCGCGCGCGATGCGCCGGGGGACGCCAGCAACCCAACCTCGACCTTGGATTCCCAGAGCCGCGGCTCGATGCGCTCCACTGGACGCTCGGGGCGCTCGCCGGAGCGGACGGGCTCCGACCCTGGTGTGCTTCCGGTCCCCCCGGCAGGTTGCATGAGTCGCCAGCGCGAAGGGGTGCACCTGGCGTCGTAGCGTTGTGGCGTGGAAGATGCGGGGACGGAACGGAGGTTCCCGTGCTCGGCGGGCTCCGATCTGCGTTCCTCCTGCGGGGACGTGGAGGGGGCGGGTGCCGGCGCTGTGGGCGCGGCCGGCGCCGAAACGCGGGGCGACTGTGCCATGAGCGCGACTGCAAGCAGGAGCGTGGCCGGCATGGGGGAGATCGTACCTCCGTGTGTCGCTACTCCTTCGCTCGCCCGCGGCCGATGATCTGCACGCCCACCATGTCGCTGATGATCTGCGTGTTCATCACGCCGCCGTGCGTCGTCCAGCTCCACACGGCGGGATAGGGCATCGAGGTCGAGCCGGGCACCGGCGCGATCCAGGTGTAGCTGACCGGGATGCGCTCATTCAGTTCGTCCCAGGTGCCGAACTCGGGCCACGGGCGGTCCAGCGAGAGGCCGCCGCGCAGCGCTCCGCGCAGGTCGCTGGGGCTGAAGGGAACCCAGCCCGCGGTGGGCAGGTAGAACTCGCACCAGGTCACCAGGCGTGCACGCGTTGCATTGCCGCTGCTGGTGGGAAGGTCGGCCAGCCCGATGACCACGCGCGAGGGGATGCCCGCCGCGCGCAGCGTCGCCACGCAGGCGGCGCACACGTCATGGATCGAGCCGCTGCCGGTGCGCATCGAGGCGAGCGCTCCCGACAGGACCAGTCCGCGGGTGAAGCCGCTCTCCACGCGCAGCCCGTCGCTGTCCACCGCGCGGAACGCATTGATGGTGGCGCGCACCAGTTCCTTGGTGGCGATCCACGGCGTCACCGAGCGCAGCTTGCCCTGCGAGACCTTGTCGACGAATGCCTTGAATTCCGGCGCATCGCTCTCGATGCCGGGCTGCGGCTGCAGCGCCTCCTGCACCTCGGCGGGCCATTCGGCGGGCCAGGTGATGCGCGCGGCCGCGGCTTCGTCGATCTTCGAGCTCCAGCACTGTGCGCGCCAGGTCACCACCCACTTCAAGCTCTGCCCGGCCACCTCGCCAAAGGGGATGCCCACGGCGGACAGTCCGAAGGCCAGCCCTTGCTTGTACTGGACGCGCTCCTGCGCGTGCGGGTCCTTGCGCCCCTCCAGCCACTGCTCGCACTTCACGCTCGATGGATCGTCCATGCTGAAGGTGCTCTGCATCACCAGCGGCAGCCATACCGTGGTGGCCTGGAGCTGCATCGGCATCGTGTCGCCCTGCTGCAGCCCGGGCACCCAGATGCTGCCTTCGAACTTCAGGTCCCAGAGGCGCGGCGTGACGCGCTGGAGCGGCCACTGCGGAGGACGTCCAGAGATGGTGGAGGATGCCGCAGCGGGGGACCCGGCGGGAGCAGGGGGAGTGCCAGGGGCCGCCGCGGGCGCCCCGGCAGGTGTACTTGCCGGTGCACGCGCAGGTGGTGCGGTCGGCACGCCGCGCGGGGAGGTGGTGGTGGTGACCGTCGGCAGCTTTCCCGGAGTGTTGGCGGGCGGCGCGCCCCGCGGCGGTGCGGCCGGTGCCGCAGGCTTCGCGGGTGTGCTCTGCACCAGCAGGGCGGCGACCATCAGTGCGGCAGGATGCATGCACACCACGATACGGAGGCGGTGCTCCGCTGGGTGCGGCGGAACCAGAATCAAGCGCGCCATGCCCCGTGGGCGCTCCTAGCGCAGCGCCCTGGCCCCCGGCGCCGGGCCCGGCGACTACAGCCCGTTCGAGAGGGTCCCCTCGACCATCCGCGTGACCGTCTGCAGGAACTCCACCAGCACCAGGTTGATGGCGACGATGGCGATGAAGCTGGCGACGAAGGCGCTGGTCGCGGCGCGGCCTACCCCTTCGGCCCCCGCGCCGCAGGTGAACCCCTTGTAGCAGCAGATGAGGCCGATGGCGGCGCCGAAGAACGTGGCCTTGATCAGCCCGTTGATCGGGTCCAGCGTCACCATGAACTGCGCCGTGTAGTGCCAGTACTCGGTGCTGCTGACGCCGAAGAACTTCACCACCACCAGCCACGCCCCCCACGCGCCCAGCAGATCGCTGAAGACGGTCAGGATGGGCGTCATCACCAGGCACGCCACGAATCGGGGGGCCACCAGCCGCACCATCGGGCTGGCGGCCATGGCGCGCATGGCATCCAGCTGCTCGGTCACCTTCATGGTGCCCAGCTCGGCCGCGATGGCCCCGCCCACGCGGCCCGCCACCATGACCGCGGCCAGCACCGGGCCGATCTGCTTCACCACGCTGACGTTGATAATGCCGCCCATGCGCCGAGCGGCCCCGATCGCCTCGAACTGGCTGTACCCCTCGACCGCCAGGATCATGCCGATGAAGCAGCCGGTGATCGCCACCACGGGCACCGAGGCGGTCCCCACGGCGTAGAGCTGCGGGGCCAGCTGCCGCCAGCGCAGGCTGCGCGCGGGGTGCGTCAGGAGGGCGCCGAGGGCCGCCAGCGCAAACCGCACGAAGGCACCGAAGTCGGCGACCGCCTGAAAGATCGCCCCGCCGAGCAAGGTGACCGGGCGCAGCGGGAGGGAAGGCACGCGCGGAGTCTACGAGGCGGCATCGCCGTGGCTGGAGGCGTTGCTGCGTGCACATGCGGCGCCTGACGCGTGCGAGCAAAAAGGCCGTGGACCCGGCACGGGGCCGGGTCCACGGGAATTCACAGGTGTTGCCGCATCCTGCGGCATCGCCACCGACTCAGGGGCACGGGCCCCAGGCGCCCAGCATGATGCCCAGGTCGGCACCATTCACGATGCCGTCGCCGTTCAGGTCGGCGTTCTCGGTGTTCCACGCACCCAGGAGCAGGCCCAGGTCCGCGCCGCCGACGGCGCCATCGCCGTCCAGGTCGGCCGGGCAGGGGCCCGCGGTGCACTCCGCTGCGCACTCGCCGGCCTTGGTCACGCAGAAGCTGTCCCAGTGCACTTCGCAGCAGTAGGTGTCCGCAGCGCAGACAAACTCGCAGCAGCACTGATCAGCGGAGAAGGGGTTGAAGCGGATCGCCAGCGGGTCGCCTGCGGCCGGGTCGCCGCAGCTGTAGGTGGGCGGGAAGTAGTTGTCGGCGCCAGGGGTGTCCCATCCGCCGTCGATGGCATCGGGGCCGAACGCCCAGGTGCCCGCCGGGCCCTTGGTGATGTACATCGGGGCGTTGTAGGTGGTGACCTGCGTGTCGCCGGTGACGGGATTGGTCAGCAGCTGCACATTGTCCAGGCGGTTGTTGCCGGTGCCTGAGGTCGCGCCGGTGACCGTCAGCCGCAGGTAGCAGGTCGCCGAGCCGTCGAACACGTTTGTGGGGGTGAGAGTCTTGACGCCGAAGCTGGTTCCGATGGTCGAAACAGTCTCCAGGTCAGTCCACGTATCGCCATCCACGCTCCACGCCCACTGCTGAGTGGTGAAGCCGCTGCTTGTGCGTTGGGTGGCATAGCTGATGTTCAGGCCGGTGTAGCCCAGCATGGAGAAGGTGAAGACGGCCGACTTGCCGTTGGCGGTCTGGTTGACCAGGGCCAGCGAGGCGGTCCCTGAGGTCACCGTCGACATGCCCGGGCCCGCGTTCGAGGCGGTGCCGCCGAAGGAGTTCAGCTCGGTATTGGTCGAGCCCGCGGCGGGCACGAACCAGTCGCTGGAGCCATTCGTGCCGTCCAGGAACATGGAGCCGGAACCGACGTTCGCCACAAAGACCTTCGGGGTCAGGGGAGACGCGGCGGCTGCGGTTCCGCCGTTGGCCGTGGTCTGGTAGTCCCAGCCGCCGATCAGGGTTCCGGTGGTCGCCGTCTGTGTGTAGCGGAAGGCATTCGGCCCGACCGAGACGGCGCTGTACCACCAGACCTCGCCGCCGTCCGGGGTGCTGCCCAGCGAATGCTTGATCGAGAGGCTGTCGACGACCGAGGTCCAGGGAGTGACATCCAGCACGCCATCGTCGTTGGTGTCCAGGTCATCGCCCGCCGTGGGCGTCGCGCCCTGCGCCATGGTGCCGGAGTAGTCGGTGACCAGGAACAGGGTGGTGTTGTTGCCGTTCTCGAAGACGCCCGTCGCGTTGTCCGGGGCGATGTCGATGATGGTGGTGCCCGCGCCGATCGGCAGGGTCATGGTGGGCTTGCGCAGGATGAGGTAGCCGTTGGAGCCGATGACGTCCTTCGCGCCGAAGCTCCACTTGAACTCGATGACGCCCGACTTGGTGGTCGCGCTGCCGTCGCCGACGATGAGGAAGGTGTAGCCTGCCAGCGAAGCGCCCGGCGCGCCCTTCAGCTCGACGTACTCGTTGACATCGGTCGAGGGCTGGTCGCCGCGGAACTCGTTGATGGTGATTGGAGTGGTGCCCGCGTACGTCGCGGTGCTACAAGCGAGGGCCGTAAGACCCATGGCGGCGATGAACTTCATGTGCTCGTGTCTCCCAATAATTGGTGTCGGGGCGGCGATCCTCGCGGGCTTCATGCCCGCGTTTTTCGTGGACAATCGAGTTTAACCCAAGCCCGAAAGAAGGCATCAGTGAAGCGTTCAGGCGACCTGAGATTGGGGCTTTTCGGACGTTCAATGATGGTTCAACGCCCGTGCGTTCACGGGGCGCGGATGCTTCGGGGCGCGCTGTGCGCATTGTTGCTTGGTGTCGCCATTGCCGCAGTGCTGCAATGGCGCCCCGATCTGTTGGCGGCGTGGCGGGCAGCCGAGCGTTTCAATGGCGAAGCGGCCATGGCCGATGTGCGCCAGATCGTCGGCGACGGCACGCCGCGCGTGGCGGGCACGCCAGGGGCGCGCGCCGGGCGCGATCGCATCGTGGCACTGCTGGCGGCAGGGGGCATCACGGCAGAGCGCCACGAGACGATCATCACGCGCAGCGTGACAGGACCCGGGCTGACGCTGGAGAACCTGATGGCGCGCATCCCTGGAACGCGTGGCGACGGCACGGCGCCAATCGCGCTGGTGGCGCACTCCGACAGTGCGCCAGGCGCGCCCGGTGCAGGGGACGATGCGTCCGGCGTGGCATGCGTCGTGGGCATCGCACGGGCGCTGCAGCTGCAACCGCCCGTGCACGACATCCTGCTCCTGATCACCGATGGCGAGGAGCGCGGGCTGCTGGGGGCGCAGGCCTTCATGGCGCAGGACGAGCGCGCGCTGGCGCTTCGGGCGGTCGTGAACCTGGATGCGCGCGGCGCATCCGGTCCCGCTTATGTCTTCGAGACGGGCCCGCAGACCGCGTGGCTTTCGCAGCTCATGGCGCAGGTGCTCACCGCGCCGCGGACCCAGTCGCTGGCCGTCGAGGCGTATCGGCGCATGCCCAACGGCACGGACTTCACGGTGTTCCTGCGCGCGGGCGCGACGGGCTTCAATGTCGCCTTCATTGGCGATGTCGCGGCGTATCACACCGCGCTGGACACCCCCGAGCGACTGCAGCCTTCCACCGTGGCGCACATGGGCCAGACCGCCCTTGAACTGCTGCGCGGGCTGGATGCGCAGCTGCCCGCGGCGGGGCAACCGATCGGCCAGGAGCGTGCCGTCTTCGGCGACATCGCGGGGCTGTGGATCCTGCGCTGGCCCGAGGAGCACTCGCTGGCGATCACCGCCGCGGGCGCATTCCTGGTGCTGGCTGCCGGTGCGTGGCAGCTGATCGCACGGGCGCGTGAGCGTGCAGTGCGCCTGCCCGGCCGCGCGGCGGCGGCATCGCTGGCCGCGGCGGTGTGCGTGCTGGCGGGAAGCGCGGGGGTGGCGTGGTGCCTGGGCGCGGCGGCGAAGTTGGGCGGCATCACCATGGCGAACGCACCGCTGCGAGTGGGGGCACTGAACTTCCTGGCGTGGGCTGGGGCGGGAGCGATGGTGACGGGCGCCGCGGCGCTGCTCCTGCGCCGCCTCGGAGCGGGTGTCTGGGATGCGTTGCTGGGGGTGTGGCTGCTCTGGGGGGTGCTGGCGGGAGTCGCGGCGGTGCTCGTCCCGGCCATCTCGCTGCCCCTCACCGTGCCTGTGGTGTGTGTCGGGGTGGCATCCGTGTTGGCACCGCTCGGGATGCGGTGGGCTGGCGGCGGGGAGGCAGCAGAGCGCCGTGACCGCGCAGGGCGCTGGGTGGCGCTGGTCGGCGTGGCGGCGGCGGCGCTGGTGTGGGTCCCCTTGGAGCCTTCCTTCGTCGATGCCTTTGGAATGGGGCTCGCACCGTTCAATGGCCTGCGAGCAGGGCTGGTCCTCCTCACCCTGCTTCCGCTGGTGGTGGGGACGGTCACCGTCCGGGAATCGGCGGCGCTGGGCTGAGCCAGGAGGGGTGGTCTGGCCAGAGGGCGCCGGCCCGGAAATGGCGCCACACGCCGAAGCCGAATGACCGATACTGTTGGGGACCCGATGAATGTCGCACGCACCCCATCTCGTTCAAGGACTCGCCTCGCTGGATCGCGGGTGCGGCCCGCGGTGGGCACCCTGGGCGGAGTGGCGCGAGCCGCAGGTGCGCTGGCGTGCGCGACCGGGTCGCTTGCGTCGACGACCGCCCGTGTCGCCGTGGCGCGCGGCGCCCGCGCCGGCCGCCGGGCCACATCCCAGGCCGGCGCCTGGTGGCGTGACCGCCGCACTGATGCCGCCTTCCGCGCCCAGCTTGGCGCCGCAGGAATCGCCGCGCTTGCCCTGATCGCGGCATGGCTCGTCCCGGGCGGATTGACGCTCATGCTGGCCGTCTCTGCCGCGATGGCGCTCGCCGAGTTCTTCGGTCGCGGCGCCGATGCGCGCTTCGTGGCCGCCGTCGCCTCGCGCTGCGCGCCCGCACCCGTGCGAGCGGGCGCCACTGCCGCAACCGCGGCGTACGACTGCTACCGCACTCTGGCCGCCGCGCGCTGAGCTCGCCTGGCGCGCTGCGCTACAGTTGCCGCGTGCCAGCGCCAGCTCCCATCATCGTCGTCTCCGGCCTTCCCCGCTCCGGCACCAGCCTGGCCATGCAGATGCTGCACGCCGGCGGCATGCCGGTGGTCACGGACGCGCTGCGCGCCGCCGACGACGACAACCCCCGCGGGTACTTCGAGTTCGAGCGCGTCAAGCAGCTGAAGTCGGACAAGTCGTGGCTGGATGACGCCGCCGGCAAGGCGGTGAAGGTCATCCACCTGCTGCTGATGGAACTTCCGGACGATCGTCCGTATCGCATCGTCTTCATGCGCCGCGACCTGCGCGAAGTGGTGAAGTCGCAGTCGACCATGCTGGGGCGAAATGCGAAGGCCGGCGCGCAGCTTCCCCCCGAGCGGCTGATGGCGATCTACCAGCAGCAGCTTGTCACGGTGGACGCGTGGCTTGCCGCGCGCCCGAATTTCCAGGTGCTGACGGTGCAGCACGCTGCGATGCTGGCAGATGCCGCGGCGCAGGCGCGGCTGATCAACGGCTTCGTCGGGGGCACGCTGGACGAAGCGGCGATGGCGCGCGCCGTGGACCCCTCGCTCCACCGGAACAAGGCCTGAGGCGCTCCGGCGTCAAGCCGCCTGCGAGCATCGGCGGAGACGTTGCAGACGTCGCAGGCGCCGCAAAAAGACATGGACGGCCCGTGAAGGCCGTCCATGCGTGGATCGAATCATGCGTACCGGGGCGCGTGGCCCTGGCAATTAGCGACGACGACGCTTGCCGGCGAGGCCAGCGAGGCCGATCAGCGCAAGCGCGCCCGGAGCGGGGACGCCGGCGCCGATGCCGACGCCAGCCGCGCTCTCGTAGCCGATCTCGGTGATCGTGCGCTGCCCGTAGGTCGCGCCGAAGGCGATGCGCATCCAGCCGAAGTGGACCTGGTTGGCGTTCGCCTCGTTGACGAAGCGGAAGCCAAGCAGGTTCTGGTTGCTGTTGAGGTTGAAGTTGGCCGCGACGCTCACGCCACCCGGACGGGTGAACAGGGCGTCGGCGCCACCGATGACGGTGTTCGGGGCCAGGTTGTAGTTGCCGCCCGAGGCGAACCACGTGTTGGCGGTCGGTCCCCACAGGTTGAACGCGCCGGCGCCCGCGGTGTAGGGGTTGACGTCGTATCCGGCGAAGCTGGCAGTGCCCGACGCCAGCGTGACCACGTTCAGGTAGACGCCGTCGATGTTGTCGGGAATGTTGATGCTCACCGACTGGTAGACGACGGCAGCATTCGCAGCTGCGGCAACGCCGGTGGCGACCACCGCGGCCGCGGCGAAGTGCTTCTGAAGACGAGTGGAAATCATGTCTGAAACTCCTGTGAAACGTGTGAAAGGGAACGACATTCAGCTCCACAGCCGAAGCCAACGCGAGAAGGGCCCGCGTCAGGAGTGAAAGTAGCCCCGGATCGGTCCGGGTCAAGAATCAAGCCGGGATTCGGAGGATTCCGGGAACCAGGCCTGGCGCCAGGCCTCCTTGCGGTGCTCCGCGCGCTGCCATTCTCTGCCAGCCACCCCGCGTGCCGGGTACCAAGTAAAGCGGCCCTGGCAAGGTGCCAGGGCCGTCTCAAGCGCGACTGGGAGGGCTCGAACCTCCAACCTTCGGTTTCGTAGACCGATGCTCTATCCAATTGAGCTACAGTCGCAAATCCGCGCTTTCATGGGGGAGGCGGGGCCGCCCAAAGGCACGAAGGGGAGATTATAGCGAGTCCGGCGCGCTGCCGGAAGCGGCCCCTGGAGTGGGCTCCCGACTGGCCGCGCGAGTGGCCCCGTGGGTGGTCGCTTGGTTGATCCGAGGAGTGGCTTGGACGGTGCCGAGAGGGGCAGCCGGGGGGATGGCATCCGAGACGGAGTTCGCGACCGGGCCCGTGGGGGTCTTCGCCGCGGCATCCACCTGGAACTCGTACTTGGCGGCCGCAGCGGCCTCTCCCTTCACTTGCCCCACGACCGACGGGACGAGGATGCAGCCCATGGCGAAAATCAGTGCGCTCACGCGCGGCCAGATGCTGGAGACATGGCCGACTCCCTGCGTCCGCGGTGTGGGTTCCTGGACCCAGGGCATGGCCACCAGCCGCAAGTAATAGAAGGCGGCGATGCCGCTGTTGAGCGCCACGATCACCAGCAGCGCCACCTGGTGCGCCTGGATGCTGGTCATCAGGATGGCCAGCTTGCCCCAGAACCCCAGCAGTGGCGGGATGCCAGTCAGGCTCAAGGCGCCGACCGCCAGTGCGAACGCCGCCATCGGCGCACGCACCCGCAGCCCCGCCAGGTCGTCGATCGAGTCCACCTCCTGGCCGTTGCGCTCGATCGCCGCCAGGGCGCCGAAGGTGGCCAGGTTGGCCACGCCGTAGGTGAGCAGGTAGAGCAACGTGGCGTCGGTCCCCAGGAGCGGACCGCCCAGCACGCCGACCAGCATGTAGCCGGAGTTGGCGATCGAGCTGTAGGCCAGCATCCGCTTGGCCGAACGTTGCAGCAGCGCACCGATGTTGCCCAGCGTCATCGTCAGCACCGCGATCATCCACAGCACCGCGGCGATCACCGGGTGCATGGCGCTCTCGCCGTTGGCGCTCCAGCCCACCGTGCCCAGGAGCAGCACCAGCGTCACGAAGCCCTGCACCTTGGGGACGAAGGAGATGAAGGCGGCGACCGGCGTCGCGGCCCCCTCGTAGACGTCGGGCGCATAGAAATGCATCGGCACCGCGGCCAGCTTGAAGCAGATGCCGATGATGGAGAGCAGGATTCCCACGATGGCCACCGTGCCGATGCCGCTGCCCTGCGCCTGCATCTGGAAGGCGTCGCGCATGGCGCCCAGCTCCAGCGTGCCCGTGGCGCCGTAGAGCAGCGCGAAGCCCATCAGCATCGTGGCGGTGCTCATGGCCCCCAGGAAGAAGTACTTGATGGCGGCTTCCATGCTGCGGTCGGCGCTGCGCCCGATCGCCACCAGCACGTAGGTGGGCAGCGAACAGAGCTCGAATGCCAGGAAGAGCCAGACCAGGTCGGTGGCGTGGCAGAGCAGCATGGCTCCGCAGAGAGACAGGAGCAGGAAGGCGTAGTACTCGCCCTGAATGACGCGCACGGGATCGAAGGTGGCGCCCCCGCTGGCGATCTGCCTCTCGTAGGCGCGGTCGATGCTGCCCATGGAGGAGAGCACGTGGCCCGCGCCGATGACGCAGAGCATCACGATGACGTACTTGCCCAGCATGGGCATCGGCAGCTGCGCGGCGGCGGCCGCCTCGGGGGTCCACATCCCCAGCGTGGCGGTCAGGGTGGCCGCCAGCGAGACCAGCGCGATCCACGGCACAGCGGCCCGCACGCTGCGTGCGCGGGAGAGCCCCATGATGGCGCACGCCACCGCGCCGGCGAAGAGGACGATCTCGGGGGTGATCAGCGAGAACTTCGGCGCGAGATTCATGTTGGCCAGGTTGGCGAACGCCAGGTCCGCAGGGGCCAGGATGGCGTTGGGGGGATGGCTCACTGGACGACCCCCAACGGCGTGACCGCGCTGGCAGGGTCGATCACATCAGCGGTGCGCAGCGGGGCTCTCTTGGCGGCCTCGCGCTCGACGATGGCCGCGTAGGGCTTGAGGACCCCCTGTGCCACGGGCTCGATCGCCGTCAGAAGCGGCTTGGGGTAGACGCCGATCACCAGGCAGGCCAGCGCCAGCGGCAGCATCGCCACGATCTCGCGGCCGTTCAGGTCCTTGATCTCGGAGTGGGCCGGATGGCCGGAACCATGGCCCGATCCGTGGCCGCCACCGTGGCCATGCACCTGCGCGGGCTCGCGCAGCGGCCCGAAGACGAACTTCTGCAGCATGCGCAGGATGTAGAGGGCCGCCAGCACCATCGAGATGCCCGCCAGCACCGCGTATCCGGGGCCGAGCAGGCCGGGATAGCCGGTCTTGACGCCGGCGTCCGCCGTGAAGATGCCCAGCAGGCAGAGGAACTCGCTGACGAATCCGTTCAGCCCCGGCAGCGCCAGCGACGCCATCGCAAAGAAGACCATGAACACCGCCCACACCGGCATCCGGCGCATCAGGCCGCCGACGCTCTCCATGTCCTTGGTGTGGTAGCGCTCGTACATGATGCCGATGCACATGAACATGCCCGCGGTCGAGAGGCCGTGGTTGACCATGTACAGCATGCTGCCTTCCATGCCGATGATGTTGAAGGCGAAGAGCGCCAGCATCGCCAGCCCCATGTGCGCGATCGAGCTGTAGGCGACCAGCCGCTTGACGTCGTTCTGCACCCAGCAGACCAGGCTCATGGCGATGATGCCGATGACGCTGAGCGCCGCGAAGACCTGCGCCAGCGCCACACCGCCCTCGGGTGCCATCGGCAGCGCAAAGCGCAGCGCGCCGTACTGGCCGATCTTGATCACGATGCCCGCCAGCACCACCGAGCCGGCAGTAGGCGCCTCGCTGTGCGCGATGGGCAGCCACGAGTGCGCGGGCAAGTAGGGGACCTTGATGGCGAAGCCCGCCATCAGCGCCAGGAAGACCCACCATTGCGTCGCGGGGGGCAGGCTCTGCCCGTACTCGGTGAGCTTGGAGATCGAGAAGGTGACCGCCTCGCCGCTGGCCATCGCGCGGTCGACGCCCAGGTAGATGAACCCCACCAGCGAGACGACCGAGCCGACGAAGGAGAAGACCCACAGGCGCACCGAGGCGGACTTGCGCTCCTGGCCCCCCCAGATGGCCACAATCAGGAAGAGAGGGACCAGCGTGAATTCGTAGCCGACGTAGAAGAGGATCACGTCACGGGCCAGGAAGGCCAGCATGACCGCCCCTTCCAGGAGCAGGAACTGCGCGTAGAAGGCGCGCTGGCGCTGCACGATGCTGCTGAAGCTGACCAGCAGTGCGCAGGGGATCAGGAGTGCCGTGAGCAGGATCAGCATCATGCTGATCGAGTCGGCACCGATCAGGAAGTTGACGCCAAAGGCGCTGAAGAGCTGCCATCCCTCGGCGTTGGGGTAGACCTTGCCGTCGCTCCAGGCGGTGAATTCGTAGGCGAAGGCGCCCGCGACGGCCAGCACCACCAGCGAGGAGATGAATCCCGTCCAGCGCGCAGTGCGCTCGGTGCTGATTGCACAGAGGCCGGCACCCACCACGGGCAGGATAAAGAGCAGCACCGCAAGCGTCACTGGGCGCCTCCCTTCAGCCAGATCCAGACGACCCATGCAATGATCAGGCCGACGCCGCCGGCCATGGTGAGGGCATACCCCTGCACGGTGCCGCTGTAGAGGGGCTGGAAGATGCGGCCCAGGAAGGCGGGCGTCCGGCCCAGCATCACCACGATCGCACCATCCAGCACGAAGCGGTCAAGGAAGGCCAGGATCTGCGCGCCCAGCCAGGCGGGCACGGCGAAGAGCGCGTGGTAAAGCTGGTCGACGTACCACCCGTGTTCGCTGCCCTGGGGGATCCAGCGCAGGAGCGGGCTGCGCAGCATCCCGGCGCGCATCGACTCGGCCATGCCGCGGTTGGAGCAATGCAGGATGAAGGCGATGCCGATTCCCAGCGCCGCGGCAGCGGTGGCGATGATGAAGAGCGTGGTGTGCCCGTCGCCGCCCAGGATGTGCCCGTGCTCGGGACCAGCGGTGTCGCGGAACCACGCGCTGGAGTTCTGCACGAAGCGCTGGATCCAGTTGAAGCCGCTGGAGCCCGCCAGGTACGAGGGCAGACCGGCGAGCACCGAACCGATGGCGATGATCGCAAGCACGCCGCTGATGCGCCAGCCAGGCGCGTGCGGGTGGAATGCGTGGCCGTGCGCGCCATTGGTGGCATGTGCGCCGCCTGCGGCATGCGGGCCGCCCGCAGCATGCGCGCCGCCGTGCTTCCCATGGCCGGTGTCATCGTGCCCGTGGCTGTCGTGCCCGTGCGCATCGTCGCTGCCGTGCTGGTCCGGACCGGGCTCGATCGAGACGGGGCCGGTCGCCATGCGGAACCAGACGCGGAAGGCGTAGTAGGCGGTGATCGCCGCGGTCAGGACGCCCAGCCAGCCCATCCAGCGCACCTGCTCCAGGTCGCTCATGAGTGCGGTGGCCAGGATGACGTCCTTCGAGAGCGCGGCGGCGGTGAAGGGGGCGGCGGCCAGGTAGAGGCAGCCGATGAACATGCACGCCATCGTCAGGCGGAATCCCGGCACCTTGAGCAGGCCGCTGAGCTTTCGCAGGTCCACCTGCCCGGCCATGCCGTGCATCACCGCGCCGGCGGTCAGGAAGAGCAGCGCCTTAAACCAGGCATGCGCGAAGACGTAGTAGATGCCCCCGAATGCGCTGCCCACGCCCATGCCCATGACCATGTAGCCCAGCGAGCTGATGGTGGAGTAGGCGAAGACGCGCTTGTAGTCGAACTGCCCGCAGGCAATGGTCGCGCCGAGCAAGGCGGTCAGGCACCCGATCCATCCCACGGTGAGCAGCGCGGGCTGCGCCCACTCGCTGCCGATCGCCTGCACGGTGTAGAAGGGCGCCATGCGCGCCAGCAGGTAGATGCCCGCCGTCACCATGGTGGCCGCGTGGATGAGGGCCGAGACGGGGGTGGGCCCCCACATCGCGTCGGGCAGCCAGGTGAAGAGGGGCAGCTGCGCGCTCTTGCCCGCCACCGCCAGCAGCAGCAGGAAGGGGATCGCCGCCTTGCCCCAGCTGCCGTGCACGGCATCCACCGGGCTGGTGGCGATCGCCTGGAAGAGGCCGTCGTAGCTGATGGTGCCGTAGTTCATCCAGATCAGGAAGATGGCGAAGGCCAGCCCCAGGTCGCCGATCCGGTTCATGATGAAGGCCTTCTTCGCAGCGGCGGTGGCACCGGGCTGGTTGAAGAAGTAGCCGATCAGGAAGTACGAGCAGAAACCCACGCCTTCCCAGCCCAGGTAGAGGCCGATCAGGTTGTCGCTCATCACCAGGATGAGCATGCTGGTGACGAAGAGGCTGACGCCGAAGAAGAAGCGCGCGTAGCCCGTCTTGACGTCCGTCTCCATGTACTCGCTGGCGTACAGCGCGATGAGCGTCGCCAGCACCGTCACGAAGAGCATCCAGAGCAGCGTGATTCCGTCGATGTAGAAGCCGAAGTTGGCCTCGAAGGACTGGAAGGGGCCGCTTCCCCAGCGGAATGTGATCCAGTCGAAGAGGGGCACCGCCAGCGGCGTGTGGGTGGAGAAGAGGCTGGGGCTCCACGCGAAGTAGAACCAGGCGGCGAGCGCAGCGGCGCTGGCGAAGGCCACCACCGTGAAGAGCGCCGGCATCCGGTTGCGCACCTTCAGCACCGCGAAGCCGCCGCAGAGCAGCACCGAGATGATGGGGGCGAGCAGCATCCACTTCAGCCAGCCGTAGCCCTCGTTGGCCACCGCCTGGGTGAAGTGCAGGGCGCCGACATCGGCGTACGCCTGCGCTGCGTGTGCGGCGTGGGCCGCCTGCTCGGCGTGTTCGGGGTTCATTCCTTGAGCTCCGACCATGCCTCGCTGCTGAGGGTTTCCTTGCGCCGGAAGAGCAGCACCACCAGGCCCAGGGCGAGGGCGGCCTCGGCGGCCGCCACCGTCAGGATGAAGATCACGAAGAGCTGGCCGGAGAGATCCAGCCACATGCGCCCGAAGGCCACGAAGGCGAGGGCCGCCGCCTGGAACATGAGCTCGGTGCAGAGGAACATCATGATCATGTTGCGCCGCGTCAGGAACCCGACGAGACCGATCGCGAAGAGGAGCAGGCTGGTCGCCAGCACGATCTGAAGATTGGCCGGCATGGCGGGGACCAGCGGCGCGGCGTGGCTGATGACTGGGTTCACGCGGCACCCCCGCGAGTGGAGGTGGGTTCGTCGGGGACCAGGCGCGGTAGCCCCGCGGCGACGCGGCGCTCGTCCTCTGCCATCTCCATCTGACGCCGCGCCAGGACCACGGCGCCGAACATCGCCATGAGCAGGATGACGCCCGCCAGCTCAAGGCTGACGGGGAACTGCGCGACCAGCGCATGGCCCAGGGCGCGAGCGTTGCTGGGGGCGGCGGTGCCGTCCAGCACCAGCTGGCGCTTGGTGCCATTGGCGTCGCTGGCGCTGATGGTGCCCGTCAGGCCGTTGGGGTCCACGGTGATCACGCGGCCGTCCGGACCGGGCTCCAGGCGGGTGACCTGAGGCTGCCCGGCCGCGGCGGTCAGGGCGGATGCCTCGCGAAGCAGCAGCTGCGGCATGTCCTCCAGCCGCTCCCAGGCGCGCATGTTGGCGCGCGCGGCCACGGCGGGCGAGGCGTTCCAGTTCAGGCTGCGCTCGTTGCCGAAGAGGGCGTCGCCAGTGGCCGCCAGGAAGACGAAGCCCAGGACGACCGCGGCGATCGGCTCACGGGGCGTGCGGTCGTACCAGGCACCTTCGCTGCCGCGCACCTCGCCCTGGTCGGTGGCGTGCTGTGCCTGCTGTGCCAGCATGAGCACGAAGAGGTACGTGATGAGGATGGCGCCCGCGTAGACGATGAGCAGCGCAAAAGCCATGAATTCAGCCTGCATCAGCAGGAAAAGCACGGCAACCGACATGATGACCAGGATGAAGTAGAGCGCCGCGTAGACGGGCCGGGGATGGGTGACCATCCGCACCGCGCCCGCAACGGCACCCAACGCCAGCAGCACATAGAGCCAGAAGGGGCCGTCTTCGGTGGCGCCCGCAGGGGCGGGCGCCGCTCGCGCAATGGTGGTGAGCAGCAGGCCCACTGCCGCCAGCCCGCCGATGGTCAGCGCAGCGCGAGACGCCGAGGAGCGCGGCTGCATGAGCAGAAAGAGCGCAACGGCACCCAAGGCTGCTGCGGCGTAGAAGAGATTCGCGTTCATGTCTTGGGTGTGGGGGCGGGCGGAGAGGGGTGGATAATAGGAAGGGACTTGGTGCTTCGCAACTGATCCGGGGGCTGGGATCCGCCGGATTCTGGCTCGCGCCGCCCAGTGCGGCGGGGCCACGGCTCGGCTAGCCTCGGGCGCATGTCCGACCCCGTCCGCCGGACGCTTCCCAACGCGATCACCGTCGGTCGCCTGCTGATGGCGACGGCGTTTTTTGCGGTCATCGCCTTGGGGCTCTCCCCCGACGACCCGACCAACCGCGCCCTCTGGGGAAACATCGCCTTCTCGCTCTTCATCGTGGCGGCGGCGACGGATGTCCTGGACGGGTACCTGGCGCGTCGGTGGGGCGTGGTGACGGACTTCGGCCGGGTCATGGACCCCTTCGTCGACAAGGTGCTGGTGCTGGGCGCTTTCGTCTACCTGGCCAGCCCCAAGTTCGCCGAACCGCAATGGACCGTCTCGTGGGATCTGCCCGCGCCGCACAACGCCATCAACTGCGCCACGGGCGTCGCCAGCTGGATGGTGGTCGTGGTGCTGGGTCGCGAACTGCTGGTGACCAGCCTGCGCGGCGTGCTGGAGGCGCGGGGGGTGGCTTTCCCGGCAGACTGGTCCGGCAAGGTGAAGATGTTCGTCCAGAGCGCGGGGATCCCGACAGTGCTCTTCATCGCGGTGAACCGCCACTCGGTGGCCAACCCCACCTGGCGCATGTCGCAGGCGATCTGCGTCTGGACCATGGTGATCGTCACGGCGTGGAGCGCGGTGCCCTATGTGATCCGCGGCGCGCGGATGCTGCGGGCGATTTCAAAGGGGGGCGCCTGAAGCGCCCGATGGAACGCAGCATGGCGAAGCGGCCGCTCGGTGAACCGAAACTCCCCCCCGATGATGCACGGCGCGCGCTGGCGGCGATGCCCTGGTTCGCGCGCTTCTCGCTGACCGCTGGGGGGCTCGGTTTTGCGCGTTTTGCGCCTGGGACATGGGGCTCGCTTCCCCCGTGCATCATGGTCGCCATCCTGGCGGCGACGCTGCCCGCCGGCGATGCGTGGATCATCCAGGCGGCGCTGGTGCTGCTTCTGGCATGGTCGTCGGTGGCATGCGTCCGCTACGGGAATGCGGCAGAGGCGCTGCTGAAGCTGAAAGATCCTTCGTGCATCGTCTGCGACGAGGTGGCGGGGATGTCGATCGCGCTGCTGGGCTTTCGCTGGCCGCTGCGCGATGGCGGGACGCCCGGGTGGTGGTGGCAGAGCGGCGTGATCGTGGCGGGGGCGTTCCTGGCCTTCCGCGCGCTTGATGTGCTGAAGCCACCGCCGTGCCGGCAGATCCAGGCGATCCACGCGGGCTGGGGCATCCTGCTGGACGACATCATCGCGGGCGTCTATGCCTGCCTCATCATGCACCTGGCGATCCCGGCGAGCTGGTGAGCGCGCGGCCCGCGCCATCGATCAGAGTTCGTGCGCCACCAGGTCGGCGTAGCTCTCGCGGCGCCGCACCACCTCGAAGGTGTCGCCGTGCACCAGCACCTCGGCAGGAAGCGGCACGCTGTTGTAGCGGCTGGCCATCGCCATGCCGTAGGCGCCCGCGGTGAAGATGGCCAGCAGGTCGCCGCGCTCGACGGGGGGCATCGCGCGGTCCAGGGCCAGGAAGTCCCCTGTTTCGCAGATGGGTCCGACGACGTCCACGCTCAGGAGGCCTGGCATCTCCGGCTTTTCGCTGCGTCGGGCCGGGACAAAGCCGGGCTTCGGCTCGGCGGGCCAGATGAAGTGGAAGGCCTCGTAGTGGCTGGGGCGCAGCAGCGTGTTCATGCCCGCGTCGCAGATGGCGAATGTCTTGTCGCCGGAGCGCTTCAGGTACTGCACGCGCGTGAGCAGGATGCCCGCGTTGGCCACGATCGCGCGGCCGGGCTCCAGCACCACGCGCATTCCGGCCTGGACTGCGGGCAGCAGGAGCGGCACGATCGCCGCTGCGTACGCCGCGGCATCGGGGCTGCGGCCAGTCTCGTAGTCGGCGCCGAATCCGCCGCCGATGTCCAGCACTTCGACGGTGTATCCCTCCTGCGCCAGTTCGGCGCGCAGCGCCAGCGCCTTGGTCACCGCCTGCACGTACGGCTCGACGCTGTAGATGGGCGAGCCGATGTGCAGGTGGATGCCGCGCAGGCGGGCATGCGCGTCACGGCCGTAGGTGCGGAAGAAGGCGCGCGCGCGCTCGATGTCCACGCCGAACTTGGTCTCCTTGCGCCCCGTGCTGGTGTAGCGGTGCGTCTTTGGGTCGACATCGGGGTTGACGCGAAGCGCGCAATCGCAGGTCGCATTCAGTTCGCGGGCGATCCGGGCGATGTTCTCGAACTCCGCCTCGCTTTCCACGTTGAGCAGGTAGATCTTCTCGCGAAGCGCCTGGCGGATCTCGTCGTCGCTCTTGCCCACGCCTGCGTAGACGATGGACTCAGGCGGTGCGCCCGCCTGGCGCGCGCGGAAGATCTCGCCGCCGCTGACCACGTCCATGCCCGCGCCCGCGCGCGCCAGCGTCCGGCAGACGGCCAGGTTGCCGCAGCTCTTCACCGAGTAACAGATGAGCGGATTGAGGGGGGCGAAGGCCGCCTCGATGCGCTTGTAGTGGTCCAGCAGCGTCGCCTGGCTGTAGACATAGGCGGGCGTGCCGACGGCGGCGGCGATCGTCTCGGCGGGGATGCGCTCGCAGTGCAGGCGCCCCTCCAGGTAGTTGAAGTGGTCCATGGGGAGCGCCGGATTGTAGGGACAGCGGGCGCGACTGAGGCGACGGGCGCGAGCCAGGCGGCGGGCGCAGTTTGGGCAGCGGGTCCGAATCAGGCGGCGGTTGTGTCGCCGGCGGGCTGGCCGGCCGCGGGCTTGAGCTTGCGCGTCCGCGGGGGGGCGGCGCCCAGCACCGATTGCGTAATGACCCCCAGCAGGGCGAGCACCGCCAGCGTCACCAGCCAGACACGCGCGTCTGCGGGCATCGGCTCGTAGCCGTGCAGCGCCAGAAGCGGCAGCGCCGTCACCAGCAGCAGCCAGGCCCCCGCGAAGCTGGTCAGAATTCGTGCGACGGTGGTAGTGGCGATGAGCCCCGCCAGGAAGCCGGCGATCGCCCCCGCAGCGGCGGCGGCCAGCAGCAGCGTGCGGTAGGCGGGGGCGATGTTGTCGATGGCGGTGCGCAGACGGCCGTTGGCCCGCGCGACGGTGTCGGCTGCGTCGCGAAGCAGGCGTTCCCCGACGGGCAGCGCGGCATCGGCGGTGCGTGCAGCTGCATCGCTGGCGGCGGCGGCGAGGGAGCGATGCTCCTGCGGCGCGGCGGCGGCGTCGGCCCCGTCGTGTGGACCTGCCAGCACATGGAGGATCTCCAGTCCTGCCCGCTCTCCCTCGCCCTCGGTGGAGACCTCGCGCGGGGAATCGACCAGCGCATGTCCAAGGTCGCGTGGCGCGGTGTCCAGCGATCCCCCGGCGATGACCGCCCAGGCGACCAGCGCTCCGATGGCGGCACCTACGCCGCCTGCCACGATGCCCACCGCGGGCCGGTAGAGCAGCGCGCCTGCGACCAGGCCCGCGACCGCACCGACCGCGGCGGCGATCCACAGCGGCACCTCAGGCAGCTGATTGCGTGCCACCACCACGGCGATGACGAAGCCCGTCAGCATCAGCGCCAGCACCACTGCGGGACGGAGCAGCCGCGCGCCGAAGATCAAGAGCAGCACTGCCACCACCATCGAGGTGACCAGCGCACCCTTGGCAGGTGCGCCAAGGGTGGCTTCGGCCAGGAGGGACGCGGCGGGCAAGGCAAGGGGCATCCCTGTTGGATCGGCTCGTCTACCCTTGAGACTGTGACGATCCCCCGACAAGAGCCGCACGGGCCGATTCCTGGACCCTCTCCCGCCGCGAGCGCGCCAGCAGGGGACACCGCAGGACACTCCGCAGGTGACTCGGCGTGCGAGGCGGCGCCTCCAGGAGGCAGGGGACAGGGCGGCGGGGGAGCGGAGGTTCGTGCCACCGGCGACGATCCCTTGGGGCCCCTGCGCGCACGCATCGATGCGCTGGATGACCGCATCGTCAAGCTGCTCTCCGAGCGCGCCAGCGTGGTCCAGGAAGTGGGCGA
Organism: Phycisphaerales bacterium; assembly: GCA_044230125.1. Taxonomy (GTDB): domain Bacteria; phylum Planctomycetota; class Phycisphaerae; order Phycisphaerales; family SM1A02; genus UBA966. The sequence continues at coordinate 21,538 of JBGARR010000026.1, read as the reverse complement.
GTACAAGCGCGAGCACGGCTTGCCCGTCTACGTGCCGCATCGGGAGCGCGAGGTGATCGACCGGGCGATCGCGCGCAACCCGGGGCCGCTGCCCGCGCGCACCGTCGAGGCGATCTATCGCGAACTGATGTCGGGGAGCTTTGCGCTGGAGCTGCCACCGCGCATCGGCTTCCTGGGGCCACCGGGAACTTTCAGCCACCAGGCTGCCATGCGCCACTTTGGGTCGAGCGTGGAGTTCGCCGAGATGCGCGACATCGACGCAGTCTTCCGCGAGGTGGCCGCCAAGCACTGCACCTACGGCGTGGTCCCGTACGAGAACTCGATCGGCGGCAGCGTGGACGAGTCGCTGGACGCGTTTCTGGTCCATCCTGTTTTCGCCTGCGCCGAGGCGCTGATCGAGGTGAACCAGTCCTTCCTGGCAAATTGCGCCCCCGACCAGGTGCGCGTCGTCTACAGCAAGGCCGAGGCATTCGCGCAGTGCCGCCGCTGGCTGGCGGACCGCATGTCGCACGCCAAGCTGATCGCGGTGGAGAGCACTGCGGGCGCTGCGCAACGGGCGGCGGGTGAGGAGGGGGCCGCCGCGATCGGCAGCCGGCTGGCGGCGCAGCTCTACGGTCTGAACATCGCCTTCGACCGCATCGAGGATCGCAGCGGCAACGTCACGCGCTTCCTGGTGATCGCCGGCGAGCCAGCCAAGCCGACGGGCGATGACAAGACGACGGTGGCCTTCGCCGCGGCGCACCGGCCGGGCGCGCTGGTCGAGGTGCTGGATGCGTTTCGCCGCAACGGCATCAACCTGAGCCACATCGAGAAGCGCCCCAGCCGCCAGGAGAACTGGCAGTACACCTTCTTCATCGACTGCGATGCGCACGAGACCGCCGCGCCGATGCAGCAGGCGCTGGCGGATGCGCGCGCGCACTGCGCCACGCTGCGGGTGCTGGGCAGCTACCCGCGCGCGGTGAGGACGATCGCGTGACTGGCGCCGGGGAGGGGCCCGGGGCAGGTGCGGGGGCCGGCGCCGACAGGGGCGCCAGGGCCGGCACGGGCGCCAGCGCGCAGGCGGGCGCCGAAGCCGCGCCCCGCACGCCAAACCGCCTGGCCGCGGAGCAAAGCCCGTACCTGCTGCAGCATGCGTACAACCCGGTGGCGTGGTGGCCGTGGGGTCCGGAGGCGATCGCCGAAGCTCGGCGGCGCGGCGTGCCCATCTTCCTGAGCATCGGCTACAGCACGTGCTATTGGTGCCATGTCATGGAGCGCGAGAGCTTCGAAAGCGCGGTGGCGGCTGCGGAGCTGAACCGCGGCTTCGTGCCCGTCAAAGTGGATCGCGAGCAGCGCCCGGACATCGATGAACTGATGATGACGGCCTGCCAGGTCTTCACGCAGCTCACCGAGGGGCGCGCCAGCGGCGGATGGCCGTTGAATTGCTTCGTGGATCCGGACTCGCTGGAGCCCTTCTTCTGCGGAACGTACTTTCCGCCGCGGCCCGCCTTCGGGCGACCAAGCTTTGTGGAACTGCTCGGGGCGGTCGAGGCCGCGTGGTCGAAGGATCGAGCGGGGCTCGGTGCCCAGGCGCGCGAATTGGCGCGCATGGTGCGGAAGCAGATGGAGGGGGCCGCGGAGCCCGCGGGGCACGTGGAACCTGTGGGGCCCACGGAACCCGCTGGGGACGCGGAGCCCGCGTCTGTCGCGTCGCTGGTGAGCGATGCGCTGGCGCAGCAGGTGGGCGATGCGCTGATGCGCCTCTATGACCCGACGAACGGTGGCTTTGGCGGGGCGCCGAAGTTCCCGACGCCGCCATCGCCGAACTTCCTCTTTGAGACGCGCGCTGGGCATGCGGCGATCGATGCCGCGCTGCGGCGGACGCTGGACCGGATGGCGGTCGGCGGCATCTTCGACCAGGTGGGCGGCGGGTTCCATCGCTACTCCGTCGACGCCACCTGGACGGTGCCGCACTTCGAGAAGATGCTTTACGACAACGGCCAGCTGGCGTCGCTCTATGCGCGCGCGGCCGAACGCTGGGGAGATGCCTTCTACGCGGAGATCGCACGGCGCACCTGTGCGTACGTCGTGCGCGAGATGACGGGCGAGGAGGGGCGATTCCTCAGCGCGCAGGATGCCGAGGTGGAGGCGCGCGAAGGGGGCAACTATGTGTGGACCCCCGAGGAGGCGGGTGCCGCGCTGGCCGCTGCGGGACACGCTGCGTTGATTCCGATGGCGATGCGGTTGTACGGCCTGGATCGCGCACCCAATTTCCAGGACCCGCACCATCCCGAGGCGCCCGCCGTGCACGTGCTGCGCATGGAGGATCGGCCGGAAGTGGCGGCGGCGGAGCTTGGCCTGGAGCTTCCGGAGTTCCAGCGGCGCCGCGCGCTGCTGGATGCCGCGCTGCTCTCGGCGCGCGACCTTCGCCCGCAGCCGATGACCGACGACAAGACGATCGCCGCGTGGACGGGCCTGATGGTCGAGGGAATGGCCGAAGCGGGGCGCATCCTGCGGGAGCCCGAGTTCATCCAGGCCGCCTCGCGTGCGATGCGTTTCGTGCTCCTGAGGATGCGCGCCCCCGATGGCGGACTGCTTCGCACCTGGCGCGCTGGCGTTGGCGCGGTGGACGCCTTCCTGGACGACTACGCCAACATGGCCAACGGAGCACTGGTTTTGTGGCGCGCCACGGGCGACGACGCCTGGCTGCAGGAAGCGCGCGCCCTGGTCGATGCGGCCTGCGTGCGCTTCCGCGATCCGGGCACGCGCTCGTTCTTCGATACTCGCGCGGGCCAGCCGGACCTCTTCGCGCGCGTCCGCTCGCTGGACGACGGCGCCGTGCCCAGCGGAACGGGCGCAATACTGCGCGCGATGGCTGCCATCGCCGCAGCCACGGGCGATCGATCCCTCCTGGACGATGCCACAGCGTCGCTCGAAGCGATCGCGCCGGCCATCGCCGAGCACCCCGCCGGCGCCAGCGGCACCATCCTGGCCGCGCGCGCCCTGTCAAAGATTCGGTAAATGATGCCCGGCGCATTTTCTAAGTAGGCGCCTGTACGCGCCGCTGAAGGATGCCGCCTGCCTCCTGCTGACTCGCCTCGCGCAGCGTGGCTGCGCTAACCTCTGCCTCCCCATGCCCTTCACGGTCGCGCTCATCTCCACTGGCGGCACCATCGAGAAGACCTTCGATGAGCTCCATGGCGTCCTGAACAACCGCCTGAGCGTCCTGGACGCGATCCTGGCGTCGCTCGAACTGGACGGCGTCGCCATCACCCGCGTCCCGCTCATGAACAAGGACAGCCTGGAGATGTCCGAGGCGGACCACGAGCTGATCGCGCAGACCGCAGAGCTGATGAGCGCCACCCACGATGGCGTGGTCATCGTGCACGGCACCGACCGGCTGGCGAACACCGGCGAGCGCCTGCACGCGCGCCTCAGCGCGGCGCGCCGGCTCACCAAGCCCATCGTCCTCACCGGCGCGATGCGCCCCTACGAGCTGCGCCGCACCGACGCGGTGCAAAACCTGACCGAGGCGCTCTGCGCCGTGCAGATCGTGCCGCCGGGCGTCTACGTGGCGATGCACAACCAGGTGCTGGCCTTCCCCGGCGTCCGCAAGGACTACGAGCGGATGACCTTTACGAAGGCGGCGCCGCCCCCGAGCGCCACGGTCCAGGCAGCCCCGCACACGCAGCGGTAATGCAGCGGCGACCCGGGAGGCGACGGCGCGATCAAGACAACCCTGAAACAGCGCGGCGCAGCCCGAGGGCCGCGCCGCGCGTGGTTGGATTTGTCCATGCCCGCCGCAACGAGCGCGGGCATCTGGCTCGGGGCCAGGCCGCGCCGCGCGGCCAGGGCGGACCCGCTACGGCTCCTGCCCCGGCGAACTGGGCATTCCAGTCTCGGCCTGCATGTAGTCGCGCGGCTTGTACAGCCACCCGACCACCACGAAGACGATCGCCGCACCCGCCATCAACGCCGTGAAGAACCAGTAGTAGCTGGCGCCCGTCAGCGTCGAGTTTCCGTTGGAATCTGCCGTCCAGCGATTCACCAACGCCGTGATCACGTTGCCCGCCGAGACGCTCAACAGGTACATGCTCATCACGAAGGACTTCATCTGCGGCGGCGCCTGCGTGTAGCTGAACTCGAGGCAGGTGATGCTGACCAGCACCTCTGCCGCGGTGATCACGACATACGCCAGGATCTGCCACGCGATGGAGGGCCAGTCGGCGCGAGAGGTGCCACCGTCGGTGCGCACCGCGATGCCACCCGCGCTGACCGCGGCGGTGACCTTCTCGCACCATGCGGCGTCGGCGGGCTGGGGCGCTGCGGTCAGCCCGGCCAGCGTGTTCGCGGCGGCGTTGCGCTCCTCCGCCTTCAGCGCAGCCTCGGTCGCCTTGTAGTCCAGGCCGCTGGCGGCCACCATCGGCGCGACGACCTGCCGGAAGGACGCTTCCGCGGCATCGATGCGCACCTGCGCCTGCCCGGAGAGGCCGAAGGCGAGGATGGTGAGGAAGAACCCCGCGCCGATCTTGCGGATCGGCGTCAGCACCACGAACTTGCCGATGGCGGGATAGATCAGGTACGAGAAGATCGGGATGAAGATCAGGATCAGCAGCGGGTTCACGGCCTGCACCTGCGACTCCAGCCACCGGATCCCCATGAAGTTGCAGTCCATCTGCGATGCCTGCAGCACCCAGGCGCCCCCCGTCTGGTCATACAGCGACCAGAAGACGGCGACGAAGGCGTAGATGGGAATGAGCTTTGCGATCACCACCAGCCCATCGCCGGTGAAGGTCTCGGTGACGAACCGCATGCCGCGCGGCGGGATGTGCACGAACTTGTGGCGCCCCATCCAGAAGACGACCGTGGCGATCGCCATCAGCACGCCCGGGACGCCGAAGGCCCAGCCCGGGCCGTAGTTGCGCAACAGCCAGGGGGTCAGGAGCGTCGAGAAGAAGCTGCCGAAGTTGATCGCGAAGTAGAACCAGCCGAAAACGCGCGAAAGCAGGTGCTTGTTGGTCTGGCCGAACTGGTCGCCGACGTGCGCCGAGACGCAGGGCTTGACGCCGCCGGAGCCGATCGCCACCAGCAGCAGGCCCGTCACCAGCCAGGTCTTGGGCTCGAAGGTGGCCTGCAGCGCCGCGGGGGGAAGGTCGATCAGCGCCAGCGCCAGGTGGCCGCCGCAGTAGACCATCGAAAGGATCAGGATGGTCAGGTACTTCCCCAGGATGGCATCGGCCAGGATCGCGCCGAAGATCGGGAAGAAATAGGCGCTGGCCACGAACCATGCCACCCATTCGCGCGACTCGGTGGCGGTCATGTACGCCGGGGCGCCCGTCGAGCTGGTGAGGTACTGCGACATGAAGACCGCCAGGATCGTCTTCATTCCGTAGAACGAGAAGCGCTCTGCGGCCTCGTTTCCCACGATGTAGGGGATGCCCTTGGGCATCTCGCGCGATGGGACCGGTGCCGTCAGGTATGGAACGGTTGTCATGTGCGGGTGAGTGTATAGATGTCCGCCAGCGATGCCGCCTCCTGCCGCCGGCCACTCCCCCCAACGGATCATCCTGCTGCGCCGACCGCCGCAGCTGTCGGTGATCGACGGCCGGTTCGTTCCATCCGGCGTCACTCTGGACGCCGTCGATGCCGCGTGGCAGGCCCTGCGTGCGCGCGTGCCGCGCGCCTACGACGGGCCGTTGCTGCACGTGTTGGGTACCAGCCGCAACGGGCACGGTGGCGTGGTGGTGCACCTGGTGCAGTCCAGCTACCGCTTCCACGCCGTGGCCGCTGAGGGGCTGCAGACCGGCATTCGGCCACTGGGGGTGAAGGGGATCTGCCGTGCGCGGGATGGGCGCCTGCTGATGGCGCGGCGCAGCCAGGCCACTCTGCACAGCGCCGGGATGTGGGAATTCTCGCCTGCGGGAACGGTGGAGCCAGGCGTCGCTCCGGCGCAGATGCTGCTGCGCGAACTGCGCGAGGAGACTGGATGGGGCGCATCCACCCCTCCGGTCGCGCGCGCGCTGCTCTTCGACCCGGACACGGGCAGCTGGGAAATCGTCTACTCGCTGGAGGTCACGCCGCCCGCGGTGCCGGTCGAGAGCTGGGAGTGCGACGAACTGCGGTTGGTGGCGCCTGGGCAGTGGCCTGCGCCGCTGAGCCCGGTGTCGCAGCAGATGATGCCCGTGGTGCAGGCGGTGATCGATGCCGCATGAAGCCCGCGGACTCGAAGAGGTGCTGGGCCCGAACGCAGTGCTCCGCCGCGGCACGCGCGATGCGGTCCTCCTGAAGCCTGCTGGGCTGTCATGCGAGGTGCCGGGGCAGGGCGCCCCGATCGCTTCGCTGATCGTCCAGGCGCGCACGCTCCTGGGGTGGCCCGACGCACAACTTCCCCATCGCCTGGACCGCCCCACGCGCGGCTTCGTGGTGGTGGCGCGCGATCGCGCTTCGGTGGCGCTGCACAACGAGGCGATGAGGCAAGGGGCGTGGACCAAGCACTACCTGGCGCGCATCGCGCCAGCGCGCGCGGGAACCGATCCGCTGGCGTTGGTGGGCGAGCATCGCACCTACCTGCGCCGGGAAGGACGCGTGGCCTCCGTGGTGCGCTCGGGAGGCGACCCCGCAAGCCTGGAAATTGAGGCGATCGCACCCGCTCCCGGACGCGCGGGCCAATGGCACGCGCTGATCCGCCTTGGCACCGGGCGCTACCACCAGATTCGTGCGATGCTGGCGCACCTCGGCGCGCCGCTCGTCGGGGACGAGCTCTACCACGGCCTCCCTGGAACGTTCTACCTGGATCATGCCTCGCTCTGGATGCGCGACCTGGACGCCGCTGTCGACGCGTCGCCCGTCCGGATCTACATGCCAGCGGACGCGGGCCGCGAATCGCTGGACGCCTCCATGGCCGCCGCGCTTTCCGCCGCCGCGCCGCGGACCGCGCCACGCAACGCCCCACCCAACGCGCCACCCAACGCGTGAGGGTCGGTAGCTCCCGCGCCCACCCAGCGCACCTTGCCAAGCTTGTTGGTCACGAACTGGCTGGCCGCGCGTCGCGTCGCGCGCGCGTTCTCGGCGTTCTTCATCGCGCCCAGCTCGCCCATCATCGTGGCGGGGCTCAGCAGGTCCACGAAGCCCGGCGTCTTGTCCAGGAGCGAGAGGTTGGAACCAGTGATGTCGATGCCGATTGCGCTGTCCGTTTCCAATCCATCGGTGATCCATCCAAAGCCGCCGCCGCCGTAGACACCGATCTCTCCCTTTGAGACGACAACGAACCGAATCGAGAGATTGGTGGCCGTCGAGTCGATCGGCGTCTTTCCCGCCTGCGGTCGCCACAGCACCTCGATGTGCAGGAACTGCCCGTTCATGGCCGTGCCGCGCGCCAGTTCCTCGTAGGGGATGTCGCTGAAGACCACGGTCGTCTGTGCGGGCTCGATGGCGAAGGTGCCGCTTTCGAATCGCGTCGCCAGCCGGGCGGCGCGGTCACCGTCGCCGACGGTGGAGATCTCGCCCCCCGGCACCACGTTGCAGCCGGGCATCGTGAGAAGCGTCAGCGCGATCGCCATCAGGTGGGGCGCACAGCCCGGACTCCACTGTCCCTCACGCACCATCCTTGCGGGACGCGCCGCCATGCCCTGTTGCAGCGCCCCGGCGCGCCGGTCGATGGAACCGCTCGGCATGGCGCCGGGGGCGGATGCCATCAGCGCGCGTCCCGGGAAAGGTCGCTTTCGGGGCTGTACGCGGCACGATGGACGGCACGCGCCGCGGGGGAATCGATCCCGAAGACGGTGAAGACGTCGCGCTCGGCGATGCCGCGCAGCGCCGTCCGCGGGATCGCGGGCAGCTGCGTGCCGTGGGCGAACGCGTTCACCGAATACAGGTTCTCGACGGCCTTGGCGGGCTGCTCGTAGGGGAAGCCTGAACCGAAGAAGAGCTTCTCGAGCACGCCCATGCTCTGTGCGCTCAGCAGCGCGTTGTAGAGCTGCCACGGGCGCCCGACCACGCCGCTGATCTCGGAGTAGACGTTGGAGTGCTTCATGAGCATCGCCAGCATCTCGTCGATCCAGGGCCAGCCCAGCTCGCCGATCATGATGCGCAGCTTCGGGTGCGTGCGCGCCACTTCGTCGAACCCGACGGGGCGGTCGAACTCCAGCGAGCAGCTGGCGACCAGCGGCCCCGGGCGGCCGACGAAGAGGGGCATGCCCAGCTCCTCGATCCGCCCATACAGGCGCATCGCGTCAGAGTGCGTGGGATGGAACCCCTGCGCGCTGGGCGAGATGCTGACGCCGACCAGGCCAAGGTCCGAAGCCTGCTCCAGCTGCGCGAAGGCGTCGCTGGACATCGGGTCGATGCCCGCGACGCCGGCGATGCGCGTCGGGGCCGAACGGACCACCTCGGCGACGAATTCGTTGGGGATCCCCGCGTCCAGCAGCCTGGAGCGGAAGCCATGCACCAGGCTGACGGCGACGGGCGCCGTGGCGCGCTCGTGCGCAGCCGCGGTGGACTCCAGGCGGCCGCCGCGGGCGACGACGATCCGGCGCAGGGCATCGGCAGTCTCGCGGCCGAGCTGTTCAGGAACGTTGAAGACGCGGGTGCAGCAGTCGACGATCATGGCCGTAGGCGCTTTCTGGGCTGGCCGCTTCGGGGCTCTCCTGCCCGTCACAGATTCCGGCACTCCGTGCCGGTGGGCCTCGCGGACACGCCGCGAAAGCGTGGGAGTGTAGCCGCAGCAGCGTGTGCGCCTGCCGCGTCCCCATCAACTATCGGCGCGGGCCTTCCCCGGACTTCGGAATCCCCTCAGCGCGCCGCAGCGGCGGTTTCGGGCCGGATCGCGCGCGAGACCACGCAGATCCCCAGGCTCTGCGGCTGCGCCCGGAAGGCCGTGAATCCCGCCCTCTCCAGGGCAATTTTCAGCTGTGCGGGCTGCATGAAGGTGCTGACGGAGCGGGGCAGGTAGTGGTACGCCCCCGAGCGGTCCCGCGCGATGAGCGATGCAGTCCACGGCATGACTCGCTTGGTGTAGAGGTCGCTGCCCCAGCGCACCAGCGGGTTGGTGGGATCGGCGAACTCCAGGACCACCAGCCTGCCGCCGGGGCGCAGCACGCGGAAGAACTCGGCGATGGCCCGCCCGGGCTCGGCGACGTTTCGCAGTCCGAAGGCGATAGAGACGACATCGAAGGACGCATCGGGGAAACGCAGCTTCATGGCGTCGCCCTGTTCATAGCTGACTGGTGGCCTGCCGGCGCCCCGTGCCCGTTCCGCACGGCGCTTGCTCCCAAGCCCGGCCTTGTGGCGCGCGATCTCGAGCATCTGCGGGGTGAAGTCGACGCCCACGACCTGGGCCACGCGTGCATCGGCAAAGGCTTCAGCCAAGTCGCCGGTTCCGCACGCCACATCCAGGACATGCGTCTTCGGATCGACCGCCGCAGCCGCCACCGCGGCACGGCGCCAGCGCTGGTCCTGCCAGAACGAATGCACCCGGTTGTTCAGGTCGTAGCTGCGCGCGATGGCCGCGAACATCGCCTGCACCTTGCGCGCCTTCTCGGCATCGGCATGCGGGTCGCGGGCAAGCGCTTCGGGGCTCCAGGCGGGGCCGACTTCGGGCATGGGGCGATCGTAGCCCGCCCGAATCTGGGGAATATCGGCCCATAACACCTCGGAGGTGTCCGAGAACGCTCAATCTGGAGGCCTCGTGGCGAAGGCCCCCGGGGAGGACCGATGCCAAGCGGGCCGGCGCGGTGACGCCACCCGGCAACGCCCGACACCCACTCAGGACCAACACATGAAACTTGAGACGATCATCGAGCAACTCTTCCAGCACCTGGTCTCCGGCGACCGTCGCCGATGCCGCGGCTTCCTGGCCAACCTGCAGGGACTGAACCTGCCCGCAGAGCGTGTGGCCAACGACGTGCTCTGGCCGTTGCACGAAATGCTCGTCCGCCTGCACAAGCACGGCCAGATCTCGCGCCTGAGCTACAACTATGCCACGCGCACGCTGCGCCAGATCGCCGACCAGGGCGCGGCGGGCTACACCCGCGTCGAGCGCCTCTGCGGCCGCGTCCTGCTCTTCTGCGGGCCCACCGAAGGGGAGGAACTGGGCGCTCAGCTGGCCGTGGATCTGCTGGAAGCCTCGGGATATGAGGTCTTCTTTGGCGGCGCCGGCATCGCCAACGACGAGGTGCTGGCCGAACTGGCTGATCGTCGCCCGGGCTCGTTGGTGCTCTGGGCATCGGCAGCCTCGGACGCCCCGGCAATCCGCCAGCTGATCGACCAGATCCGAGAGATCGGTGGCCACCCCAACATGCGCATCCTGTGCGGCGGGGGGGTCTTCAACCGCGCCATCGGCCTGGCCGACGAGATCGGCGCCGAAAGCTGCGCCACCACTCCGGCGGAACTGGTGGCCGCCCTGCACGCCAAGCCCATCCCGGCCGCGACCGCCGCTCCGGCCGCCCGGACGGCAACGATGGCCACGCGTCGCCGCCCGCGCGCGGTCGCCTAGGGCCCCATCGACCTCCCGCGCCCCCTCCGGGCGCGCACCGCCCAAAGTGTGGACGGGGCCACCAGCCCCGACCAGGGCACACCGCCCGCCAGCCACGACGGACTGGCGGGCGGTGCGGTTTTTCCTGGACACCGGCCCGGGAATCAAGGCAACCGGCCCGGCAGGGGTCGGTAGGCTGTGGACCGTGATGGAGAAGCCCCACGAGGATCAGCTGATCCGCCGCGCCCAGCGCGGCGACGGCGATGCCATCGAGGAGCTGATCCGCGAGCACCAGGACGCCCTCTTCGCCTTCATGCTGCGCCTCTGCGGCCGCCCGGACGTGGCCGAGGACATCGTCCAGGAGGCCTTTGTCCGGGTGCTGAAGAACATCGACCGCTTCGACACGCGTTTCCGCTTCTCCACGTGGATCTTCACGATCGCCCGGCGCCTGTATGTGAACCACATGCAGAAGCACCGCCCCGCCAGCGACAGCGAGACGGTGGACCTGTGGGAAGGCGATGCCGAACGCCCCGACGAACTGATGGTGAAGGCGGAGAAGCGCGATCACCTGCGCCGCATCCTGGACGTGGCGATCGGCTGCCTCACCCCGCTGCAGCGCGAGATCGTGACGCTCTTCCACCAGCAGCACTGGTCCATCGAGGCGGTCAGCAGCCACATGGAGATGCCCGAGGGGACCATCAAGAGCCACCTGCATCGGGCGCGCAAGCGCATGCACGCGGCGATCAACAGCGACGAGACGCTCGCCAGGCAGGCTGAGGAGGTACTCGAATGAGCCAGCAGGATGCTCGGTTCCACGGCGGCCAGGACGGTCCGCAAGACGGTCCGCAAGATGGCACGCATGGCGGCACGCACGCGGGTGCCACCCCCGATTTCTCTGGCAGCGTGATGCGCCGCCTGGGTTACGAGCGCGTTGCCGACCAGCGCGCTGCGCGCCGCCTCCGCACCCGCCGGGTGGCCACCCGCGCCGCGCAGGCCGCGGTGGTGCTGGCTGCATGCACCCTTGGACTTGTCTGGTGGTGGACCAGCACGCCCGCCGCCGAACCCCGCGTCGCCGTGGGCGATGCGTTGCGCGGCTCCTTTGCGCAGGGCGCCGGCCAGCTGGATGGGCTCTTCGCCGCCATGCCGCGCGCCCCGATGACCAGCGTGCTGCGCGCCTCGAACGAGGGTCCGATGAGTGAGCTTCCCTCGGCGACCCTTGAGAACGCGCCGCAGCTGCGCAGCTACTGACCGGCCCCGGGGCTGCGAGTCTCACATGCTCGCCGCGACGAGACCATCCTGGAATGATGCACGCGGGACCCCGGGCGCAGCCCCCATGCGGAGCGCCGCGTGCAGGCAGGCGTGCACATTGAGCGGGGCCTGCACCTGCAGCCGGGCCTGCATCTTGAGCCGGGCCTGCATCCGAAGCCTCGCCTGGATCTTGAGCCTGGCCTGCACCCTCGCGGTCCACGCCGCACCTCCGACCGAGGGACCCTTCGCAAGCGCCGCCGTGGCGCCCCCCGATGCGACCGTGCTCCTGCGGATTCGCGATGCCAAGGGGCTGCGTTCCGATGGCACGCTGCTTCCCGCGCAGGCGGCGCTTGCGCGCATGGCTGGTACGCGCGTGCTGGGCGATGCCTGGGGCAAGATCGCCGCGGAACTGGGGACCGACGGCGCGGGCATGGTCGACCTGGTGCTGGGCGCGGACGCCACCTACTTGGAGCGGGTCCGCGGGGACGCCATCGAGTGGGCCATCATCACGCGGATCGAGCAACCGGTGTGGGACCTGCTGGTGGCCAGGCTGAAGCCCTCGATCGAGGGTGGGGGACGCGTCTCTTTTGCCGCGCAGCAGGTGGCGGCCGCGTGGCGTCCGCCCTTCCTGCTCCTGGGTGGCGGCGGACGCCGCGCGCTGCTGGATGAAGTCCTGGCGCGCGTGGATGCCACCGCGCCGCTGCCCTCGCTGGCGGACCACGCAGACCTGGCCACGCCGCGCGGATGGGACGCCTCCAGCCTGGAGATGTTCTGGCGCCACTCGCCACCTGTCGGAGGCTCCACCGTGATGGCGGCGCGCGCGGCCAACGGCGCGCTGCGGGTGCGCCATCGCAGCCACTGGGACGCCCCGCCGATCCATGTGGCCGCGGGTGCCGTCGCGGACGCGGGCCTCCTGCGCGCGCTCGAAGCGTCCTCGATCGGCGCGCTGGCGATGAACCCCTGGCGGGGCGCGCTGGATCCCGCCGAGCCGCTGGATGCGCTGCTCCTGGAAGGACAGTTCGACGATGCCATGCGTGCGAACCTGGGCGCGCGGCAGGTGGTTGTCCTGGGCGACCGAGCGCTGGAAGGCTCGCGCCTGCGCGTGCCCACAATGGCGGTCGCCTTCGAAGTGCGCGATGCGGTGCTGGCGGAAAAGCAGTGGGATGGGTGGGCGCGCCGCTTGGTCGAGAACCTGGGGCGGCGCGTCGGTGAAAGCACGCTGCCGGCGGTGACGACGGGCGCGCCTGGTGCCGCGGGCACTCCACGGCTCGCGGCGATCGATCCGCTGGTGCAGCGCCTCTTCAGCGAACATCCGCTGCTGCGCGGCACGCAGCTGGCATGGACGACCGCGTCGACGCCGAATGGCGCGTGGCAGATCGTCGCCTCGGATCCTGCGCTGCTCGAACCGGTGGCCAAGGCGATCGCGGGGGCGGCGCGCGAGCCCGACCCGGATGGCGCGCACGAGCTGGGCATCCTCTCCGGCCGGGCGCTGGCGATGCACATGCGCACGTGGGCGGCCGAGTCGACGCGCTTCGCCCCCGAGTCCCCGGAGGCGTTCAGCCAGTCGGTGGCGCTGGCGGCGGACATCGCCACGGCGGCGCAACGCGTGCGCTGGCGCGCGAAATCCCCCGAGGCGCAGGTGGTGGAGAGCGAAGTGGTGATCGAACTTCCCGTGCCCGCGGTGCCGCTGGTCGGACCGCCCGCGCCGGAGAGGGCGCCATGACCGCGTTGCCCGCGGGCACCGACGATGCGCTGCTCCTGGCCTGCGGGCGTCATGCCCTCTCCGCCGAAGTGGCGCGCGGCTTCTCGCACGCGGGCATTGCGCAAGGCGCGCGCGTGCTGATCGCCGCCAGCGGCGGCGTCGATTCGACGGCGCTGCTGGCGCTCTCGGCGGGGCTTGCCCGTTCGGGGCGGCTCGTGCCGGTGGCCGCGCATGTGGATCACGGGCTGCGCCCCGGCTCGGCGGCGGAGGGCGACGCCGTCGAGGCGCTCTCGGCGCGGCTGGGCGTGCCGTGCCTGCGCCGGACGCTTGCGCTTCCGCTGGGCGCGGCGCTGGCCGATCGCGCGCGCACCGCTCGCTACGCCGCGCTGGCGGACGCGGCTTCACAGGCGCGCTGCCACTTCGTGGCGACGGCGCACCACGCCGACGACCAGCTGGAGACGATCCTGCTGGCCATCGCACGCGGAGCGGGGCTGCACGGGCTGGCAGGGATGCCCGCACGCCGCGCCAGCGCGGAAGGACCAATCATCCTGAGGCCGTGCCTGCGCATCTGCGCAGCGGCGCTGCGCCAGGCGTGCATCGCGCTGGGGCTGTCCTGGTGCGAGGACCCCGGGAACGCGCGGATGGAGTCGCCGCGCGGGCGCATGCGCCACGTGGTTCTGCCCGCACTGGAGGCGGTGTCCCCCGGTGCGGCGCAGCGAGCGGCGCTGGCCGCAGAAGTCGCGCGGCTGGGCGATGCACTGCTGGAGTCGCATGTCCGGTCGCTGATGGCGCCCGACGGATCGGTGCCGCGCCGCGCGCTGGCGGGCGCGCCCGCTTCGCTGGCCGCCACGGCCCTGTGGCTGATGGCGGGGGAGCGCCTCTCGCACGCCGATCGCTGGCGCGCGGCGGAGGCCGCGACCGATGAGTCCACCGAACCGCGCCGCTTCACGCTGGCGCAGAGCGGCGATCACCCGGCGTCGGTGCTGCTGGTGGATGCGCATGCCGTGCGCATCGAGGGGTCTCAGGGCAATTCGTCCGAGGCCCGCCGGCAGCGCGTGTAGTCGCTGGAGGTGGCGCAGGTGATGCGCCCATTCTCGACCTTCAGGATGGTGGGGGTGGTCAGGATCCAGCGCTTACCCTCGGGCAGCGCCAGGCGGATGCACTCCTCGCACTCGACATCGGCGGGCTGGTCGCTCACGGCTTCCTCGACATCTGGCTGGCGCGGGACGATGAGCGCGATCGTCTCCTGGTGCTGCGGCCCCTTGAAGTAGACGCGGAAGATCTCATGGCACCGTCCGCAGCTGGGTTGGTAGAAGACGATCCACTTGGTGCCCTCCAGCGTCGCGGCGGTCAGCTCGGGAACGAAGCGCCCCAGGCCGGTCTCGGGGATGGTCTTGCCGATCCACTCCTCGGTGTTCAGCACGATCGACTCCACGCCCCGGGGCATGACGGCCGAGGCGGGATGCACGGCGAAGCCGTTGGGAGGGGTGCGTTCGGAGACGACGACGCGCGCCGCGATCGAAAGGGCGCCGCCGATGACGAAGAGCCCGATGAAGACGCGCCACGCGTTCAGCGCAGGTGCCGGCCCTTCGTCTGCCGGCGCGCGGGTTCGGCCCAGGAGGACCATCCCCGCAGCGCCGATCGCCAGGGCAGCAAGGGGCATCACCCAGAGGCTGCCTGCGATGGGCCCGTCGCCGGGAGCGGCGACCAGGGAGGAGAGCTCGGCCAGCCCGGTAAAGGCGAGTGCCCCGAAGGTGATCCACGCGATCGCCACCGAAAGCCCGGGGAAGAGCAGCCCGTAGGCCGCCGCGATCAGTTGCGCCGCCATCAGCACGCGGACGCTTCGCTCGACTCCCAGACCTGTCTTGGTCGCGATGCCGACGGTCCAGTGCGCCAGCGAATTGCCGCCCATGAGGAAGCCGCTGGTGGCCATCGCGAGCAGCACCGCGGGAGCGGCGATGCGCGTCAGGAGCTGGCGTGACGTGAAGTGCATTCGCGGGCGGGCGTTACTTCTTCGGCGCGCCCGCGTTCAGCGCGGCGCGGACCTTCTCGGGGCTGTCCACCTCGGTGCAGACGCCCACGACCACGCCATCCTGCACGGTGAGAAGCGCGGGCGTCGTGAAGACATAGGTGATCAGCCGGTCCGGTGGCGTTCCCTTCGGCAGCTCGGCACGCTTGCAGTCGGTGCAGGGGTTCTCCAGGATCTCGCCCGTGGCATCCGGCACCACGACCACCAGCGTGGGTGCCGGGAGGGTGCCGCTGAAGTAGTTGGTGAGCAGCGCGTGGCAGTGATCGCAGTCTTCGCGGATGAAGACGATGTGCAGCCGGCCTTCGTTGGGATTCAGCGGCAGCGGCCGCGTGACCAGGAGCGCCAGCTCCTGCGCGTCCAGGCGCTGCCCCAGCCACTTGTCGAACTCGGGGGCGTACCACGGCTTGGCGCTGGCGGGCGAAGGTGGCCATGCCTTCGCGGCCGTTGCAGGCGGCGTCTGGGCCGTCGGCGGATTCGGTGACGGAATCGTCGGCGGATCAGCAGGGGGCACGACGGGCGGCGGCGCCGGTGTGGTGCCTTTCGGCGGGGTCGTCGGCGCGCTCTTCGGCGGATCCTTCTGCGTGTCCTTCGGCGGGTCCTTCGGCTCGTCCCCGGTGAGAGGCCCAGGAGGATCGGAGAGGCTGATCTGCGTGTGCTCGGGCACCGAGAAAGCCACGCCCGCGCCCACCATGATGCTTGCACCCGCGACGCCCAGTGCCTTCGGCCACGATTGCGCGGAGCGCCGCGGCGCGCAGACCAGCAGCCCAAGGAGCAGCAGGCCATCGATCGAGAGCATCATGACCGGCGGCGGCCCGCTCTTTCCGAAACATCCGCAGCTTGCCGCCCCGCTGGAGACCAGCATGGTCAGGATGACCACGAACAGCCCCATGACGCTGATTCCCAGGAAGCGCGAGAAGCGGGGCGAGAAGAACATCATGAGCGCCATCGCAACCTCGGCGGCGATGATGATGCGGAGGGCGGGCCCCAGGTACTCCTCGCGCGAGTACCCCAGGGTGGCCTCATTGAGCGAAGCAATCACGTCCATCACGGGCTTTGGAAGCAGCCGTGGATCGCGTTCGGAGAGCTTCCAGAGCGCACCGGCCAGCAGCCATCCGGGGACGATGACGCGCGAGAGGAGCTTGCCGACGCGCTGCCGCGGCGTGCATGGCGCGCTGGCAGCAGGGGCGGGGAAATCCGGGGTGGTTGCGGAGGTGGCTGCCATGGGTGTGATCAGGACGCTCTGGGTGCAGCGTGGGTTCGCGGCGGGTTCCCGGCCTATGGTAGTCGCCATTCATCACCCGGCCTGCGGGTCCTGCCCATGCGGGGTAGACCATCCGTCACGCCGCCCGGCGAAAGGGAGCACGCGCATGCCCGTCTTCGTTCGATCCAGTTCGATGCCCGCCCCGGTCCAGTCCCTGAGCGACTGGCACTTTCGGCCCGGCGCCATTGACCGGCTGATGCCCGCCTTTGAAGAGGCCGAGGTCATCGAGCCGCCGCGGGCCATCGTCGACGGCTCCATCGCCAAGTTCCGAGTCCGGAAGTTCGGCATGTGGATCGACTGGGTGGCGCGCCACCAGGACGTGGAGCCGGGCAAGGGATTCGGCGACACGCAGGTCTCGGGCCCCTTCAAGAGCTGGCACCACCGGCACAGCTTCCTGCCCGAGGGTCCAGAGGCCAGCATGCTGGAA
Organism: Phycisphaerales bacterium; assembly: GCA_044230125.1. Classification (GTDB taxonomy): domain Bacteria; phylum Planctomycetota; class Phycisphaerae; order Phycisphaerales; family SM1A02; genus UBA966. The sequence continues at coordinate 4,421 of JBGARR010000026.1, read as the reverse complement.
GATCGCGTGGAGTACGAGCTGCCCGGGGGGATCCTGGGACGCATGCTGGGTGCAGGCACGGTGGCCGCGGACCTGGAGCGCCTCTTCATCTGGCGGCATGCGCGGACGCGCCACGACCTGCATCACCACCGGCCCTTCGCGGGGCAGCACCTGCGTGTGGCCGTGAGCGGCACCGGCGGACTGGTCGGTGGCGCGCTGGTGCCCTTCCTGACCACGGCGGGGCACGATGTCCGGCGCATCGTGCGCGGCAAGGCCGACCACGCGCGCGGCGAAGTCGCGTGGGACGACGCGCGGGGGAGCTTTGACGCCGCAGCGCTGGAGGGGCTGGACGCAGTGGTGCACCTGGCGGGCGCGGGCATCGCGGACGAGCGGTGGAGCGACGAGCGAAAGAAACTCATCGTCTCCAGTCGCGTCGATGGCACCGCGCAGCTGGCGCGCACCTTGGCGTCATTGCGCCTGAAGCCCAAGGTGCTGGTCTGCGCCAGTGCCGTGGGTATCTACGGTGATCGTCCCCGTGGCGAGTCGGTGGACGAAGACAGTGCGCCGGGCGCGGGCTTCCTGCCGGAGACGTGCCGCGCATGGGAGGCCGCCGCGGACGCCGCCCGCCAAGCCGGGATTCGCGTGGTGCACCTGCGGATCGGCGTGGTGGTCAGCTCCAAGGGTGGCGTGCTGGCCAAGCTGATGGCGCCCTTCAAGATGGGGCTGGGCGGCCCCGTCGGCACCGGCGAGCAGGGGATGAGCTGGATCGCGCTGGACGACCTGCTGGGGGCGATCCGCTTCGCGATCGGGGCACCGCTCGAGGGGGCGGTGAATGCCGTGGCGCCGACGCCCGTCTCCAACCAGATCTTCGGCGAGACGCTGGCGCATGTGATCCATCGTCCGGCGGTGGCGCCGCTTCCTGCGATGGCGGTCAAGACCATGTTCGGCGAGATGGGCGAGCGGCTGCTGCTGGAGGGGGCGTTCGTGCACCCGAAGCGGCTGCAAGCGGCAGGCTTCCAGTTCGTGCTGCCGGACCTGGAGCACGCCATCCGCTTCGAGACCGGGCGCATCCAGTGACGGCGACGATTGTCTGGTTTCGGCAGGACTTGCGGCTCGCGGACCATCCGGCACTGCACGCGGCGGCGTCGCGCGGGGCCGTGGTGCCGGTCTTCGTCTGGTACCCCCAAGGGGAGGGCGCCTGGGCACCGGGTGGCGCGTCGCGGTGGTGGCTGGACCGATCGCTGCGCGCACTGGCGGCGGCGCTTGCCCGTGCAGGCTCGCCGCTGGTGGTGTGCGCGGGCGATCCCGCAGTGGTTCTGGCGGCGATCGCGCGCGAGGCTGGCGCAACGCGCGTGCATTTCTCGCGCCGCGCCGAACCCGCCGCAGTGCGAGAAGAGGAGCGCGTGGTGGGCGCGCTGGAGACCGCAGGGCTGGTGGCGGAGTCTTTCGACGCAAACCTGCTCTTCGCGCCAGAGGAGATCCGGACACAGGGCGGCTTGCCGTACCAGGTCTTCACGCCCTTCTGGCGCAATTGCCAGGCGCGGGGCGAACCTGGCGCGCCGCTGCCCGCACCCGCCCGGATCACCCCGCCGCAGCGCGCGCCCACGGGCGTGTCGATCGACGCGCTTGAGCTGTCCCCGAAGATTCCGTGGGATGCCGGCCTGCGCGCGGAGTGGACCCCGGGCGAAGCAGGCGCGATGGCGCGGCTGCGTGCGTTCACCCACGGACCAATGGACGGATACGCACTGGGACGCGACCTGCCCGCCGAGGAGCGCACCTCCCGCCTGAGCCCACACCTTCACTTCGGCGAGATCACCCCGCGACAAATCTGGACCGCGATCAACAGCGCCGCGGCCGCGGGCGGCGCGCCCCTCCGGGCGCACGCCGACAAGTTCCGCGCCGAGATCGGCTGGCGCGAGTTCGCGCACCACGTCCTGGCAAACCTTCCACGCACCGCCGAGGAGCCGCTGCGCCGCGAATTCCGCGCCTTTCCCTGGCAGCGCAGCGACGCACTGCTGGCGGCGTGGCAGCGCGGCCGCACGGGCTACCCGCTGGTCGACGCGGGCATGCGCCAGCTCTGGACCACCGGATGGATGCACAACCGCGTGCGCATGGTGGTGGCCAGCTTCCTGGTCAAGCACCTGCTCATCGACTGGAAGCTGGGCGCGCGCTGGTTCTGGGAGACGCTGGTCGACGCCGACCTGGCCAGCAACACGCTGGGGTGGCAATGGGCCGCGGGCTGCGGCGCCGATGCCGCCCCGTACTTCCGCATCTTCAACCCCATGACGCAGGGGGAGCGCTTCGATCCCCAGGGGACCTACGTGAAGCGCTGGGTTCCGGAACTGGCCGGGCTCCCCGTCGATTGCATCCACGCGCCGTGGGAGGCGCCCCCATTGGCGCTGGCTGCCGCGGGCGTGGAGCTTGGCGTCACCTATCCGCTTCCCGTGGTCGACCACGTGCAGGCGCGCGCACGCGCGCTGGCGGCGCTGGCCACCATCAGCCGCGGGGCGAACTCAGGCTGACCAGCAGCTTGTCGACGCGGCGTCCGTCCAGGTCCACCACTTCAAAGGTCCACCCGTGCCAGTGCGTCTTCTCGCCGGTGCTGGGCAAGTCGCCGATCAGCGCGGTGACCAAGCCCGCCGCGGTCGCCACGTCCGGCAGGTCGTCGGCGGCTTCGTGCGCGATGCCCAGCGTCGCCAGCAGTTCCGGGATCGGCAGGCGTCCGTCCACCAGCCACGAGCCATCGTCGCGGCGCACCGCGCGCGGGTGCTCCTCTTCGGTCCCGCGGCTCAGGTCTCCCACGATCGCCTGCACCAGGTCGTTGGCGGTGATCAGCCCCTCCAGGCCGCCATGCTCGTCCACCACGAAGGCAATGCGCGTGCGGCTGCGCTGAAAGAGCTCGAGCAGCTTCAGTGCGGGCATCGAGTCGGGGATGTAGAGGGGCGCCTGCATCACCGCCGCGACGCGGAAGTCCACTCCTGCCAGCAGGCCGTACGCGATCAGGTCCTTGACGTGCACCACTCCGGCCAGCTTGTCGATCGAGCCCTTGCAGACGGGGAAGTGGCTGAAGGGAGCGGTGCCGATGACGACGCGGACGTCCTCGGCGGGCATCCCCTCGTCGATCCAGGTGATCTGGCCGCGCGGCACCATCAGGCTCTTGGCGCTCAGGTCGCCCATGCGCATCGCGCGCTCGAAGAGCTTGTGCTCCAGCGGGTCGAAGACGCCGGTGCTGGCGGCGCGCGCCACCAGGGCGCGGACATCGTCCTCGCTGACGTCGTCGCCTCGGCTGCGCACCCGCAGCAGGGCCAGCAGCGCATCGGTCGAGGCGCTGAGCACCCGGACGGGCAGCGCGCCCAGCCGCGAGAGCGCCAGCACCGGCGTGGCGATGAAGGAGGCCACCGCCTCCGGGTACGCCAGCGCGATGCGCTTGGGCACCAGCTCGCCGAAGACCAGCGAGACGTAGGTGAGCAGCAGCACCACCCCGGCCAGCGAGATGGGGCGCGCGTATTGGTGGAGCGCCGGGTAGTCGTCCATCCAGTGCTCGACCACGTGCGTGATCTCGCGCTCGGCGTAGGCGCCCGAGAAAATCGCGATCAGCGTGATCCCCACCTGCACCGTCGAGAGGAAGCGCGTGGGCTCGCGCGCCAGCTGCAGCGCGCGGCGCGCCCCCTTGCTGCCACGCGTCGCCAGCGCCTGCAGGCGCGAGGGGCGCGACGTCATCACCGAGAGCTCGCTGGCCGCGAGGACGGCGTTGAGCAGCAGGAGGGCCGAGAGGACCAGGAGTGCGACGGTCATCGCGACGCGACCACCCTACCACGCGCCTGCTTGCAGCGCAGGTAGGGAAGCAGGGCGGGGGCGACGCCCGCCGCGGTCACCAGGCCGACCACCGCCAGCAGCGCGGTGTGCGCGCCGCTGCCCGTGTCGCCCACCGGGATCGCACTGTGCAGGATGTTGCCGGCCAGCCCCGCCAGCGGCCCCACCACGTAGCCAATGCCGATCAGCGCTTCGAAGGTGCCGCCCGCATCGACGCCGGCGCTTCCCACGGCCATCGCGTAGTAGAGCCCCGTGTAGTAGATGACGCCGTGCCCGGCGCCGAAGCAGGCCAGCCCCACGAAGATCGCCAGCGGCGTGGTTGCCATGATGATCGCGGCGAAACCGCCCGCGACCAGCGCCCCGCCCAGCAGCAGCGCACCCCAGCGCCCGTGCCAGAAGGTGGCGTACGCCAGCACCACCACGGTGGCCATGCGGGCGAACATCCAAGTGCTGGTCATCGGGGTCTTCCATGCATCCTCCATCGCCAGGTCGCGCAGCAGGAAGGGCATCACCGGGCCCAGCAGCGAGACGAAGACATAGCTGACCGGGACGATGAAGCGCGTGGCCCGCAGCAGGAAGGGATAGGAGGGGGCGACATGCGTGTGCGCATGCTCGTCGCTGTGCGGGGC
>JBGARR010000025.1:0-50697 GCA_044230125.1 Phycisphaerales bacterium | reverse complement strand
ACGGCCGTGGAACGCAAGCGGAGATTCGAGCTGCATGACCTGTCGGAATACTCGCGTCCGATGGTCACGGTCCGAGCGCCCGCAGTGAGCACGGGGTCCTTGCGCAGCGGCGTAAAGACGACGAAGGCGGGCAGCGGCGGCACCGGATAGTCCCGGGTGCATCCCCGCCGAGGAGGCGCCACGAGGCGGAGCGCAACCTGGTGGAGCGAGGCCGTCCGCGGAGCAAGGGCCCCGCGCGCAGCGGAGGGCGCGGTCACCACGCACTGTCTTCGCGCAACGGAGGGCGCGGTCCCCCCGCACTGCCTTTCGGGCGAGCGCAGCAATGCCCGGCGCACCCTACTTCTTCGCCGGATACCCCAAGAGCATGATGAGGAAGCAGCCCGCCGCCATCCACATCGGGACGGAGAAGAGCTTGGTGAAGTCCATCACCCCGCTCTCGCCCTTCGCCCACGGCGCGACGATGGAACCGGCGAACCAGCTGCCGACGATGATGCCCAGCCCGATGATCACCAGGTTGAAGAGGTTCTGCGCCGTCGCGCGCACGTCGGGGCTGGTGTTCTCGTCCACCACCATGAAGGCGACGAAGATGAAGCAGCCGAAGCAGAGGCCGTGCAGTGCCAGCCCGGCGATCACCAGCCCGATGTTGTCCGGCGCGTAGGCGAAGATGGCCATGCGCAGCGCGTATGCCGCGATGCCCGTCAGGAGCAGCGTCTTGCGCGAGAGCTTGGTGGCCAGGATCGGCATCATGGCCAGGACCGCGATCTCGGACATCTGGCCGATGGTCATCAGCCCGCCGCCGCCCACGCCCAGGATTCCGTTGATCCACTTGACGAAGCCCTCGGCCGCGGGGTCGGACTGCAGCTTGGTCAGGAAGCCCGTGGTGTGCACGAAGTGGAACTGGTGCACCATGCTGACCGGGATGGCGATCGCGAAGAGGAGCAGCAGCGGCTGCATCGCGATCTCGCCCAGCGCCTCGCCCAGCGCGGACTGCTGCTTCGGGCGGGGCGAAGGCGGGGTCTTCGGCAGCGTGAGGCAGTAGAAGCCCATCACGACGCCCAGGATCGCGCTGATCTGGAACGCGACCGCGCGCCCGGCGTTCTGTGCGGCCTCAACCTCTGCCTGGGGCACGCCGCTCGGCGTGTGCTGGCGCAGGAGCAGCTGCCCAACCAGGATGCCCACCGCGATCCATCCGATGGTGCCCCAGAGGCGCACCGGACCGAAGTCGCGGTCGCGGTCGGGCAGGTGCGCGAAGGCCAGCGAATTGGTCAGCGCCAGCGTCGGGGCGTAGATCAGCCCGTAGAGCGCCGAGATGACCACGAATGGCCAGAACTCCGCGGTGTCCGCCAGGAACCAGACGAGCGCTGCGCCGATGAAATGGCTGGCTGCCAGCATGCGCTCAGTGGAGAAGCGCCGGTCCGCCAGCTGCCCGGCGATGAAGGGCCCCAGGATCGCCCCCGCCGCCCCGGCGGCGAAGACCGCGCTGACCTGCGTGTCGGTGAACTTCCGAAAGCCCGAGATGAACGGGTAGAGGATCGGCAGCCACGCGCCCCAGATGGCGTACTGCAGGAACATCATCATCGAGAGACGCGTGCGGATGGAGAAGCCGCCGGTGGGCGCGGGCATCGCGGTGCTCTGGGACATCTGCTGCTCTCCTGGCGCCGCACGGGCGCGCGAGTTGCTAACCGCGGGCGAGCAAGGTCGCCCTGCGAGGCGGGATCATAACTTCGTGCCGCCTGTGGCGCCGCGCGGCTTCGCACCCGGTCGGGCTCGGCTTCGCATCGCACCCCGCGGCTACACTTCCTCGACTATGCAGGAACGCAGGAAAACGCGCAAGGTGGCGATCGGCGACGACCGAGTCGGACGCAAGTTCATCGGCGGTGACGCCCCCATCCTGGTGCAGACGATGACCGCGGGCTACACCTACGACATCGACGCCTGCGTGGCCGAGATCGAACGCTACCGCGCCGCCGGGGCGGACGTGGTGCGCGTGGCGGTGCCCGAGCGCAAGGACACCGATGCCCTCCGCGAGATCATCAAGCAGGTGAAGGTGCCGATCGTGGCGGATGTCCACTTCCACTACCAGCGCGCGCTGGAGGCGGTGGAGGCGGGCGTGCACAAGATCCGCCTGAATCCCGGCAACATCAGCGACCGCGACCAGGTGAACCAGGTCATCGACGCCTGCCGCGAGCGGCGCATCCCGATCCGCGTGGGCGTGAACGAGGGAAGCATCATCGAGCGGCGCGACAAGCAGAAGCGCATGGAGGAGCTGGGCAAGTACTTCGCGGGCCACCGTTCCGGGCACCTGCTGGCGCTGATGATCGCCAAGCTCGAGGAGTACATGGACATCTTTGCCGAGCGCGACTTCCACGACGTGGTGATCAGCGCCAAGAGCATGGACCCCGCGCTGGTGATCGATGTCTACACCGAGATCAGCCGCCGCTTCGACTACCCGCTGCACCTGGGCGTCACGCACGCCGGGCCGAAATCCACGGGCGCCATCCGTTCGGTGGCTGCGCTGAGCACGCTGATCGCCAACGGCATCGGCGACACGCTGCGCATCAGCTACGCCAGCGATCACATTGACGAGGTGAAGGACGGCCTGGAGATCCTCTACTGCCTGGGCAAGCGCGAACGGAAGGGCGTCGAGCTCATCGCGTGCCCCACCTGCGGGCGCATCCAGGTGGACCTCTTCACGCTGGTCAAGGAGGTGGAGGAGAAGCTGGCCACCGAGATCGAGCTGCCGATCAAGGTGGCGGTCATGGGCTGCATCGTGAACGGGCCTGGCGAGGCCGAAGGCGCCGACGTCGCGGTCTTCGCCGGCGACCGTCGCGGGATCATCTACGTGCAGGGGCAGCGCGTGGCCAATGTCCCCGAGCCCGAGATCCTGGAGCGCCTGCTGAAGGAGTGCAAGGAATTCGAGGCCAGGGTGAAGCGCGGCGAGGCGAAGCTGGGCGACAAGGTGGTGGACATCGTGCCGCCGGACCCGATCGGCGAGCTGGGTTCAGGCAAGGACAAGATCATGGCGGGCCTGGTGGAGAAGATCACCGTGCACGGGCACTGAGGAGCGCCACATAGTGCTGCTACTGGGTGGGGTGGCTGAGCGGTTGAAGGCACTCGACTTGAAATCGAGCAAACCCGCAAGGGTTTCAGGGGTTCGAATCCTCTCCCCACCGCTTCAAGGTTTCGTCGCGGGCGCGCCCTTCGCGGGCGCGCCCGTGGCGCCTCGCGCTCCGGGTGCCTGCGGCCCGGCAGGCGCGTTCGGCGCGCCCGCAGCGTTCGGCGCAGCTGCCGGAGTCGACGCGCCCGCCCCCTTCGGCGCGGCCGCGGCGCGCGCGAGCCACCAGCCGTCAATCAGCGTCGGGATCGCGTAGACGCTTGTCCGCGCGGTGACGAAGAGCGTGCGCCCGTCCGCTCCGCCAAAGGCGCAGTTGCTGGGCGCCTCGGGGAGGGCGATGTGGCCAAGGGTCTTCCCCTCCGGGCTGACGACCACGACGCACGATGCGCCGGGGACCGTGAGCCAGAGGTTTCCTGCGGTGTCCATCGCCATGCCGTCGCCGCCGCGCGCCGGCGTGCTCCCGTCCGGGGCGGTCAACTTGGCCAGGACGCGGCCCGTTCCCAGCTTCCCGGGGGACTCGATTGGAAAGGCCCAGAGCTCGGGCTTTCCGGAGCCCAGCACGTAGAGGGTCTTGGCATCCCGCGAGATGTGCGTGCCGTTCGGCGCGGAGACGATCGACCCGATTGGCTTCGCGCTGCCTTCGACGGTCGACTCCACCTTTGCCGCATTGCCGCCCGCCATGGTGGTGAAGTAGACGCCGGCCGCTTCAGGCGCTCGGCGGCCGCCCATGTTGGTGAAGTAGATGCCGCCGTCGGGCAGGATCGCCAGGTCGTTGAAGCCCGGACTGGGCTTGCCGTCGACGCCCTCGGAGCAAGGCGCCAGCGATGCTGCACCTGCCTGGTCGAATTTCACTTCCATCAGCCTGCCGACCGTCATCTGGCAGGTGAAGAGGCGGCCGTCGGCACTGAACTTCAGGCCGTTGCAGCCGCCCGAGCGCGGGACGATGACCGTGGCCGTCCAGAAGGCGGTGTCGGGGGAGCGCTTGAGCCGGATGATCGCCTCGCGCTGGACATCGGTGAAGTACATGGCGCCGGTGGCATCCGCGGCGGGACCCTCCAGGAAGGTCCAGCCGGTGACGATGCGTTGCGGGGTGACGCCTTCCGCGATGAGCCCTGGAATAGCGACCGTCGCCACTGGCGCAGGGATGGCTGGCTTCTCCGCGGGCGCGGTGGGCGCGGCTGGCGCGGGCGCGGCGGGCGGGGGCGCCGGCGCGACGGGCGCGGCAGGCGCGGCCTGCGAATGCGCAGCCGGCATCGCCGTGAAACTCGGGAGTCCCAGCTGCGAGGCGCCGAAAAATGCCGCGCACAGTGCCTTGGTGACGGTGATCATGGATTGCTTCCCTTTGTGCCGGCACCGGCTGCGGCACGATCGGTGGTGGCGGCCGGGCTCTCGCCGCGCATCACGCGGTCCCAGGCGTTGGCGTCGATGAGCGAGCCGACGAACCGGTCGTAGCCGCGCGCGAAGCGCTCGAAGTCCGCGTCAAAGTAGACCAGGACCACCCAGATGCCGGTCCTGGCGTGCGACGCGATCGAGCGCCCGCGATCATTGGGGAGCTCGGTGGCATTGCGCATGCGATCGACCAGCTTGCCGCTGACCGCGTCGGCGAGCACGCGCTCGAGCCCTGCGCGGTAGCGCCCACCTTCCCCCTCGCGCAGGTAGTGCACCAGCGTCCAGACTTGTGCGTAGTAGGCCAGCTGCGAGTCGCGGCTCACCTCCAGGAAGGACTGCGGCGAGCCCTCCAGCACCTCGCGCAGGCTTGCCAGGCGCGACTTGCGCGCAATGGTGCGCAGCTCGGCGTACCGCTCGGGGTTGCGCCACGGCAGGAAGGTGGGAACGGGCGCCCCCTGCGGCATCCGGAACCCCTCCATGTAACAGGCGATGCCCTCTTCGAGCCAGACGGGAAGTGCGTTCTTGAAGGTGGTCTGCGAGTACTGGTGCCACCCTTCGTGCGCGGCAATTGCCAGTGTGTCGCGCGGGCCGATGTCGTAGAGGACCGCCTCGCCGCCGGAGGTGAAGCCGCCGCGCCCCATCTTCAGGTAGGGCGCCGCGTCCGCGCCAAGCCGGTGCTGCGTGTAGCGCGACCACTCCTCGCGGGTGCCAAAGACGCACGCCTCCAGCCGCCGCGGCGGCGCGGGGAGCGGCACCAGCCCTTCGCGATAGTTGGTCAGCGTCGCTTCGTAGAAGCCGGGCAGCGATCCCGTGAAGTTGGCGCTGCGCAGCGAGGAGCGGATCGTCCAGTTCTTGGTGTCGATCTCAAGCCCATCGACCTGCTGCCACTTCCACTCGCGCGTCGCAACCACCGGCGAAGTGGTGAGCCCGACGGGCAGCGCTCCGCGCGATGCGCCGGCGGCGGTGCGTGCGCCGCCCGAGGAGCCTGCCGCGCCGCTGGCCGCGCCCGAGGAGGGCGCGTTCGCCGAGGGTCCGTTGGCCGCGGAGCTGCTGAGTGATGGCGACCTGGCCGAGGGCGATGCACCCGCCCCCGTGCCCTGGTCCGAGGTGCATGCGTTCAACGCAAGCGCCGACGCCGCGCCCAGCAGGCCGGCGAGGGCCAGCGTGAAGATGGTGCTGTGGCGCTCAGGCCGCACGGCACTAGCGTAGGGCATCGATCGCGCGGCGTGCGGCCTCAAGATCGGCCTTTGCCTCGCCGAGCATCCGGCGGGTCTCCTCGACCAGTTCGGGCTTGGCCTTGGCCAGGTAGCCGGGATTGTTCAGCTTGCCCTCAAATCCGGTCGCCGCACGGGTGCGGTCGGCGATCACCTTCTCCAGGCGGGTGCGCTCGGCACCCAGGTCCACGGCGTCGGTCAGGTTGATCAGCAACAGCTCCTGCCCCTCGAAGGCGATCGGCACCGCGCCCGCGGGGCGGGCCGCCCCCATTGGCGCGCACTGCTCCAGGCCGGCCAGCGCCTCGACCACGCCCCCTGCCTGCGCCACCAGTGCCACCACGGCGGGCGGGGCCAGCAGCGTGATGCGGCGCTTGGGCGGCACCTGCCGCTCGCCGCGCAGCGTACGGACCGCGTCCACCAGCTGCTGCACGCGCGCGAATTCCGCAGCAGCGGTCGCATCCATCAATGCCGGATCCACCGTGGGCCAGGTGGCCACCGCGCAGAGCCCGGAGGCGGGCAGCTGCACGCCGCGCACCCCCGCCGGCCCGGTGGCCTGCACGGCGGGCCACAGCTGCTCGGTCACGAAGGGCATGGCTGGATGCAGCAGGCGCAGCGAGGCGTCCAGCACCGTGCGCAGCACTTGCTGCTGCGCGGGATCGGTGCGCACGGTGGGCTTGATCGCCTCCAGGTACCAGTCGCAGACCTCGCGCCAGACGAAGTCGTACATCGCTTCCGCGGCGTCGCTGAAGCGGTACGAGGCCATCGCGCGCTCGTAGGCGGCGAGCGCGAAGCCCAACCGCGCGATGATCCACCGATCGGCGAGGGGGCGCGTGCGCATGTCGAGTTGCGCGCCCGGCGATGCGGCGCCGTGGGCGGCAGCGCGCACCGTGCCGTCCGCGCTCTCCGCGCCCTCGGCACCATCCGCGCCCGGCGCCCCGCCCAAGCTGCCCAGCGCGAAGCGCGTGGCGTTCCACACTTTGTTGGCGAAGTTCCGTCCGATGTCGAAGCGCGCGCTGATGTTGCGCGCCAGCGGCATTTCCGTGGTGGGCACGACCCCGCCCATCGCGGCGCCGTAGGCGCTCACCATCTTCTTGGAGGGGTCCGTGGGGCTGCTCTGGATCGGCTCCGCGACGGTGTAGCCCGCGGCATCCACCTTGGTCTTGGGGTTGAAGATGGCGCCGCTGTAGGGGTCGAGCATGTCCACCGGCAGGCGCACGTCCTGCGTGTCGGTGGCCATCTGCACCAGCGTGAAGCGCATCGCATCGGCGCCGTGGGTGTGGATGATGTCGCGCGGGTCCACGCCGTTGCCCAGGCTCTTGGACATCTTTTGCCCGAAACCATCCTGCACCATTGCATGGATGAAGACGTGCTTGAAGGGCAGCCGCCCGTCCAGGAAGTAGCGGTTGAACATCACCATGCGGCTGACCCACAGCGTGATGATCTCGCGCGCGGTGGAGAGCACTGCGCTGGGGTTGTACGCCTCCAGCATCCCCTGCATGCCGAAGCGGGCGGGGTCGGGCCACCCCAGCGTCGACATGGGCCAGAGCGCGCTGCTGAACCACGTGTCCAGCACGTCCTCGTCCTGCCGGAAGCCAGCGGCCTCCAGCGCGGGGATCACGGACGCGTCCAGGTGCTCGGGCGGACAGACGGCGCGTTCGTAGGTGCCATCGGGGCGGCAGCGCACGCGCTCGGCGCAGCCCAGGGCGCTCCACGTTCCGGTCGAGGCGACCAGTTCGCCCTTGGCGGCGTCGGCGGCGACGCGCTCGGCCACTTCGCTGGCAGGGACCTCGCGGCTCCACACGGGGATGCGGTGCCCCCACCACAGCTGCCGGCTGATGCACCAGTCGCGGATGTTCTCGTGCCAGTGCTGGAAGGTCTTGGCGTAGCGCGGCGGGAAGAAGGTGAGCTGGCCGTCGCCGGGGCGCGCGGCGGAGGGGGATGTCGCAGCCGGAGGCGAAGCCAGAGACACGGGCGCCGGCGCGACGCCTGTCGCGGGCGCAGGCGTGGATGCCGTCGCGGGCGCAGGTTGAGCGCGCTGCTCCGGCGTCATCGCGCGCAGCGCGCTGCCGCGCAGGCGGTCGTCGGTCACGCGCACGTACCACTGCTCGCTCAGGTAGGGCTCCACCGGCACATGGCTGCGGTAGCTGTGTCCCACGCTGTGGCGGTAGGGCTTGGTGGCCTCCAGCAGGCCGTTCGCGCGGAACCACTCCACGATCGCGGCGCGCGCAGCCTCGCGCGAGAGCCCGACGAAGGCGCGCGCCTCCGGCGAGACATCTTCCCAGCCGTGCTTGTCCGAAATGCTGGCGTCGGGCGCCATGATGTTGATGGCGGCCAGCCCGTGGCGGATGCCCAGGTCCCAGTCATTGGGATCGTGCGCGGGCGTCACCTTCAGGAAGCCGGTGGCGAACTGCGCCTTCGGGTCTGCCGGATCGCCGCCCATCTCGGCGGGCATGACCACGTAGTCATCCTCGACGATCGGGATGATGCGCCCCACGATCGGCAGCCGCAATGTGCGTCCGCGCAGCGTGGCGGCGCGCGGGTCGCGCGGGTTGATGCCCACGGCCGTGTCCCCCAGCATCGTCTCCGGACGCGTGGTGGCCACGGTGACATGGCCGTTGCCGTCGGCGAAGGGATAGCGCAGGTACCAGAAGTGGCCATCCACCTCCTCCATCTCCACCTCGTCGTCGGCGAGCGCGGTGCGCGACGCGGGATCCCAGTTCACCAGCCGCTTGCCGCGGTAGATCAGCCCGTCCGCGAAGAGCTGCAGGAACGCCGCGCGCACCGCGGCGACGCAGACGGGGTCCATGGTGAAGCGGGTGCGCTGGAAGTCGCAGCTGGCGCCCATCAGGCGCAGCTGCTCCAGGATGGTGCGTTCGTACTCGTCCTTCCATTCTTGCACGCGCGCCACGAAGTCGGCGCGCGAGAAGTCGGTGCGCCGCTTCCCCTGCTGCAGCAGCCGGCGCTCCACCACCGTCTGCGTGGCGATGCCCGCGTGGTCGGTGCCGGGCATCCAGAGCGTGTTCATGCCCTTCATGCGGTGGAAGCGCGCCAGGACGTCCTGCAGCGTGTTGTTCAGCGCGTGGCCCAGGTGCAGCGCGGCGGTGACGTTGGGAGGCGGGATGAAGATGGAGTAGGGCGCGCCCGCATCCGTGGGCGATGCGTGGAAGCAGCCCGCGGCGTCCCAGCGCGACCACGCCACCTGCTCGGCGTCGGCGGGGGTGTACGCTTTGGCGAGCTGTGCGGACGCGCCGGCAGAGGCACGCTGATCGGCAGGAGTGGCGCTGGACATGGATCGACGATTCTACGAGAGATGGCCCAGCCACTGCGGGGGCACGGCCGTGGCCCGATGCGCGGTGGGCGTGTCGCAGGCGGCACCGGTCGCGCGGCTCGCTCGGTGCGCGCGCGCTACGTGTGCAACGGCCGCGGCGCTGCTGGCGCCGACGCTTGGCGGCTGCGGCGATGCCGCTGCGCCTGCTCCGGCAAAGGGCGCCGGACCCGCTGCCTCCGCGAGCGCCACGTCGCACGCCACGCCGACCGGTGCGCCGCCCGCCATGCCGGCCGCCACGTCGCCGGGTGCGCAGGCCGCGGCGCCACCTGCCGCGCTACCTGCCGCGCCACCCGCCGCGCATGCGGTCCAGCCGGATCCCAAGCGCGTGGACGCCGCCGTGCGAGCGGTCGAGGCGTACCTGGCCGCCGACAAGCCCAGCGAGGCAATGAAAGTGGCAGCGCGGCTGGCCGAGGAGGCCCCTGGCCTGATGCGGGCGCACGAGCTGAATGGCCGCGCGCTGGTGGCACTGGCGCTGCACCCGGACATGCCGCAATCAGACCGGGCCGACCTCCTGGGGCGCGCGGCCGATGCCTACGGGCGGGCAGCGGCGATCGCGCCCTCCATGGCGGCACTGCGCCACGCGGCAGGCGTGGTCTGCGACACCGCCGGCCGGCACGCCGACGCCGTGGCGCACTACGAGGCGGCGCATGCTGCTGACCCTGACAACGCGCAGTACACGATGTACCTGGGGCTGGCCCGCGCGCGCGATGGCAACGCAGCAGAGGCGATCGTGCTGCTGACGCAGGCGGAGCGCGCGCTTCCAGAGGCACCGGAGCCCAAAGCCGCGCTGGCCGACCTGGCGATGCGCGCCGGAGACATGGAGACGGCACGCAAGAAGATCGCGGAGGCGCGGGCCTTGGCGCCCGCCTCCAACGAGCTGCGACTGGCGGACGCGCGCATGCAGCGCATGGCGGGGATGCCGCGCGAATCGCTGGCGCTGCTCCTGCCGCTTGACCTGCCCGTGCGCCAGGGCGCGGGCGTGGCGGAGGAGATCGCGGCGGCCTACACCGCGCTCGGTGCGTTTCGCGAGGCCGCGGTCGCCCTGGAGGAAAGCGCCGGCGCCGCGCCGAATGACTGGAAGCGGGCGATCCGCGCGGCACGCGCATGGATGCGCGCGGGCGACCCGGTGAAGGCGACGGTGTGGAGCGAGGCGGCCAGCCTGGTCGGCGCCCCCGACGAAGAGGTGCGCGGCGCGATGAAGGCGCCGTAGGCACGCACCCCTACCGCAGCGCGCGGCCGCCATCCAGGCGGATCACCGTGCCGGTGACGTAGGGCATGTCCATGACGATCGCGCGCACCAGGCGCGCGGCGTCCTCGGGCGTGCCCGCGCGCGCCATCGGAATGCGCGCCTCGTAGCGCGACACCTCGCCGGGGTCCGCATTGTCGGGCCATGCGATGACGCCCGGCGCGATGGCGTTCACGCGCACGCGCGGCGCAAGCTCCACGGCCAAGCACTCGACCATCGCCACGAGCGCGGCCTTGGACATCAGGTACGGGGCGAATGCCCTGCGCGGGTGACCCTGCGCGTGGATGTCGGCGAACGCGACCACCGCCCCTCCGCCCTCGCGCGCGCATGCCGCCAGCGGCGCGCGCAGCGCCTGCACCAGCAGCAGCGGCGCCAGCGCATTCACGCGATAGTCCTGCAACGCGGCGGCGGCATCGATCGTGCCCCACGCGCTCCGTTCATAGTGCGATGCGTTCAGGACCAGCGCATCGACCGATGCGCCCGCAAAGGTCAGGCCATAGGCCTGCACGGCCCCTTCGTCCGCCAGGTCCAGCGCGTCGATCCGGATGCCGGTCGTGCGGCCACCGAGCGCGGCGGCACCGGCGGCCAGCGCTTCACGCGCGGTCGATTCCACTTCGTCACGGCGCGTGCGGTAGGTCAGCGCCAGGTCGAAGCCGGCGCGCGCCAGCTCGATGGCGCAGGCGCGCCCGACGCGGCGCGCGGCACCGGTGACGATGGCAAGCGGAGGCATCGCGCAAGTGTACGAGTGCGCCACGCTGCGTCTTGACGTGCCGAGCCGCGCCACGCCGAGGCGCGAAATGCCCACGCCGATGGCCGTAAGATGCCCGCTTCATGCAGGAGCCTTCACGCGAGCCGCGCGAGCGGAGCCCGGACGACGACCCCCAGGTGCCCGACCTGCACCTGGAGGAATGGGAGGCGCGCGCCCGGCGCGCCCCCGCGGCGTTGGCCAGGCGCGCGGACGAGGCGATCGCGCGGCATGCCCCCCGGCTGGCGCCCAGCAAGATCCGCGGGCGCTTCCGCCGCCGCACGGTGGCGCTGCTGGCGCTGCTGGGAACGATGGCCGCGCTGGCAAGCGTCTGGGCCGTGCTGCGGCAGACGAGCATCCTGCGCGAGACGCTGGCGAGCCAGCTGAGCGAGCGCTTCGGCGCGCAGGTCAAGATCACCGACGTGGACTGGAATGGCTGGAACACCATCGTCGCCACCGGGCTCACGCTGCAGGTGCCGGGATGGCCCGGGACCTCCGGCGAGGTCGCCTCGATCCGTCGCGCCGTGGTGGTCTTCGAGCCCCTGGGCCTGCTGGCGGGAAACCTGGACCTGGTGGACATGGAGGTGGACGGCCTGACGCTGCGCGTCATCGAGCGCGCCGATGCGCCCGGCACCTTCAACCTCTTCGGCATGAAGCCAAAGAACAGCAGTGACAGCGGACCGATGCGCCAGCCGCAGAAGGCGCTGCTGCACGACCTGCGGCTGGAGTTCGGCGTGCTGCGCGGCGAAGAGGTGGAGTGGTTCGCCTCGCAGGCGTACGAGGGCAGCTTCGAGCACACCACCGACGACCCCACCGTCTACTCCTTCAGCCTGGTGCAGCGCGAAGAGGATGGCAAGGCGCTGGTGGCGCCGCCGATGAGCATCTTCGGCACCTGGAACGAGCGCACCTTTGCCTATGAGGCGACGCTGGAAGGGCTGGACCTTGGCCCCGAGGCGCGAAAGTTCCTGCCGCTGGAGGCCCGGGCGTGGGCGGCGCGCTCGGGGATCAGCGGGCGCGTCGAGGAGGCGCGCATCCAGGGCAGCGCCGCGCATCCGGTGGCCTTCGCCGAGATTGCCGTGCGCGACCTGGTGCTGCGCGAACGCGACATCATCCGCTCGCTCCCCTGGGGCCGCATGGTCGGCGCGGAGGTGACGCCCATCGGCGGCGACCTGACCGTCACGCTGGAGGAGGGCACGCTGACCGTGCGCGGCAGCGAAATCTCGATCGCCGCCAAGCGGGCACGCCTGCGCCCCGGACGCCCGGGCTCCGAGACGGTGGAGATCCCCGTGGACCTCTCGATGTCCATCGACCTGGACCTGGGCAGCGGCCTGCCCTTCGACTGGGACTCGCGCGAGGACTGGGTGAGCGACGCCCTGGCGCTGGCCAAGTTCGACGTGCACGTGCAGCTCTCCGGCCTGGACGCGCGCCCCCGACCTGATGGCTCGCCCAAGCCCATTGAGCTGCCGATGGCAGTGCTGGATGCGTTGCGCGACTTTGGCGCGCGCGACTGGGCGGCGGAGATCGACCTTTCGCTGCGCCGCGCCGCGCCCACGCGCGCGGCGGACGGCACGCTTTCCGGCGCACCCACGATCGCCAAGGGGGCGGTGACCTTGCTGGATGGCTCGGTGCGCTACAAGGCGTTCCCCTACCAGCTGGACCACGTCCGCGGCACGATCGAGATCGACGGCACGCGCGCGACCATCAAGGCGCTTCATGGCAAGGGAACCGGCGACGCCACCTTCGTGCTCTCGGGCGTGGTCGACGCGGTGGGCTCCGACCCCGGCTACGACCTGCGCATCGACGGCAAGCAGATCCTGGTGGACGAGCGCCTCACCGGCGCCTTCCGCGAGGCACCCGCCCGCATCTTCACCACGCTCTTCGACCATCGCGCGTGGCAGGCGCTGCACGACGCAGGACTGGCGGACGAAGCCAGCCGGCCGGGCGGACTGGTGGACTTCGACCTGAAGGTGCAGCACGCGATCAACGGCGGCGAGACGATCGCGGTGCTGGGCGACGTGATCATCCATCACGCGCAGATGGTGCTGGACTCCTTCCCCTATCCCATGTCGGTACAGGGGGCGATCCGCCTGGAGGACGAACAGGTGGTGGTGCTGGGCGATGGAGTGCATGCGCGCACCCCCGCGGGGGGCGTGGGCACGGTGAGCGGCACCATCGGAATCCCGCGCGAAGGCACCTCGCGGCGCGTCGAGAACCGCATCGCCTTCAACTTCAAGCATGAGCGACTGGCGCGGGCGATGCTGGCAGCGGTGCCCGCCAGCTTCACCCCCGGCGCGAAGCCGCCCCAGGGATGGCCCGGCAAGGTCTACGCGCCCATCTCGCAGCTGCTGCTGGCGCTGGGGGCCGAAGGGGAGCTGGACATCGACGGCACGGTGCGCACGATGCCCGATCGCAGCGAACGCGTCGAGACGACCGCGCACATCACCAATGCCACCATCGTCCCCAACGAGGAGCTGCCGCGCGTGATGCGCAGCTTCGGCCTGGCGTGGCCGGGCACCATGGGGCTGAATGGCGTCTCGGGGACCGTCTCGATCGCCCCCGAGGGGCTGGTCCTCTCCGACCTGCGCGCCGAGCGCGCCGGCGGGAGCGCGCGCGCGCAGGGCCGCTTCAGCACCGATGGCGAACTTGGCTCGCTGGAGGTGGACCTGGCGAACTTCCCGATCGAGCGCGACTTCATCCGCATCGCGGGCGACGTGGACTCGACCGTGGCGGCGCGCGCGTGGGACGCGCTGCGCCCCAGCGGGACCTTCGACGGCGGCGTCGTCTGGAAGAAGGACGGAACGCACACCTACACCTGGGCCTACGCCCGGCCCACGGCGATCACCCTGGTCGGCAGCGTGCCGCTCGTTCCCCAATGCGGACAGGTCTTCTACCGCGACGGGCAGATCGACATCGATGCCTTCGACCTGAGCGGGCCCGATGTGGATGACACGCCGCTGCGCATCCTGGCGGATGGGCGGCTGACCGGCCCGGACGCCAGGCTGGACGCGTCGGTGCTGGACATCGCCGTCGACAACCCGTTGGTGCAGTCGGCGATCCAGGCCGCGGGGCTGGATGCGGTGCGCGAGACGGTGCGCGAATGGGAGCTGCGCGGCCGGTTCGACGCCGAATTCCGTGTGCGCCCCTTCGGCGTCGACGCTCCGTGGGGGCTGAGCGTCGCGCCCCACTGGGTGAGCGGCGTGCACCACGGGCGCGCCTTCAGCGCGTGCGTCCAATCCGGCGGCGTGCATGTCAGCCCCGATGGCGCGCACCTGGAGGACCTGACCGCCACCATCGACCGAGGCTGGATCGTCCTGGACGGCGCCTTCCGCCCCACCGAGCAGAGCCTGGTGAATGGGAGCGTGAGCATCCAGATGCTGCTGAACGGATGGTCGCAGGAGGTGGCGGCGGTGCTGCCCCTGGCCGCGCGCGAGGCCCTGGACCAGATCGGCTTCAGCGCGCAGACCGCCTTCTGGACAGACCAGCTGGTGGTCAGCCTGGACGTCCCGCGCGAGGGAGAGACGCAGGTCGGGGTCCGCGGACTGGTGGGCATCGCCGACGGCATCTTCGAGGCCGGCACGCGTTTCGATCGCGCCGATGGAGTACTGACCTTCGACCTGGCCACCGATGGGGGCCAGCCCTCGGGGCGCATCGACCTGGGCTTCGATCGCGTGCGCTTCATCGGCCGCACCGCCACCGATGTGGCTGCCGCACTCCTCTTCGATGGCGAAGGCACGACGGTCAGCCTGGACGGACTGCACGGGTCGATGTACGGCGGGCGCATCGTCGGACGCGCGGTGGTCGACCCCGGGATGGGCTACGAACTGCACATGGCCTTCGTCAACATCGGCTTCGCCTCCTTCACGGATGCCCCCAACTACACCGGCGACGATCCCCTGACCGATCGCGCAACGGCTACGGTGGCAGCCAGCCGGCAGGGCGCGCTGCGCGGACGCTTCGATGTCCGCGGGAGCTTCGACGACCCCGAGGGGCGGCGCGGCGCGGGGCGCGCGGCGGTCGTGGATGGCAAGATGGTCTCCTTCCCGCTGGGCCTGAGCATCCTCCAGCTGACGCAGCTGATGCTGCCCTTGAGCGCGTCGCTGGACAAGGCGGACATCGACTTCACCCTGACGGGCAGCACAATCCACTTCGAGACGCTGGACCTCTCCAGTGGCACCATGCGCCTGGAGGGCGATGGGCAGCTGGACTTGGACGACGGCGAGATCGCACTGCGCTTCCGGAATCGCGGTCAGGTGCCGATCCTGAGCGATCTGTACGGCGTGGTGGCGGACCAGCTGTTCGTGATCGACGTCGGAGGTACCTTCCGCGATCCGCAGCCGAAGCTGACGCCGATTCCCGTCTTCAGCCCGGGACCGGCGCTGGAGCCCCGCCCGGCGGCGACGCCGCCCGCGGCCGCCCCATCGGGCGGCGCCTCCACCACCACCACCACGACCGCCAGCAAGAAGTCCCCTGAATGAGCACGCCCGACCGCCCCGCCCCCGGACCCCAAGAGACCGACCGCAGCCGCCAGGAAGATGCCGCCCCGCTGGACCCCGCGCTTGCGCAGATGGTGGAGCAGCTGGTGCTGGCGGCGGCGGCGACCCTGGCCCCCCACGAACGCAAGGGTTCGCGCCGCGTCAGCCTGGTCGAGGACATGATGCGCACCGCGCTGCGCACCCTCTCGGACAACACCGACCTGGGCCAGGTGAAGGTGATGGAGCGCGCGCTGAAGGAGATGCGCAGCGGCTATCGCGTCTTCAACCGCTACAAGGGTGTGCGCAAGATCTCCATCTTCGGCAGCGCGCGCACGCCGGAGCACCATCCCGACTACCGCGCCGCGCATGAGTTCAGCACGCTGATGGCCGCCGAGGGCTGGATGGCGATCACCGGCGCGGGGCTGGGAATCATGAAGGCGGGGCACGAGGGACCGCAGCGCGAGGCGAGCTTCGGGCTCTCCATCCGCCTTCCCTTCGAGACCAACGCCAACGAGATCATCAAGGGCGACCCCAAGCTGGTGAGCTTCAAGTACTTCTTCACGCGCAAGCTGATGTTCGTCAGCCACAGCGATGCGGTGGCGTGCTTCCCCGGCGGCTTCGGAACGATGGACGAGATCTTCGAGACGATGACGCTGATCCAGACGGGCAAGACGCACCCGCTGCCGATCGTGCTGGTCGAGGGGATGGGCGCCGACGGCAAGCCCAACGGCTACTGGCAGCGGTGGCAGAAGGGCGTGGTGGACAACCTGCTGGACGCCGGGTGGATCTCGCAGGAGGACACTTCGCTGTACGAGATCGCCTCCAGCCCCGCCGACGGCGTGGCCCGCGTGGTGCGCTTCTACAAGCGGTACCACTCGTCGCGCTACGTGGGCGACACCTTCGTGGTGCGCGTGAAGCGCCCCCTCTCCGCGCAGCAGATCGAGCAGCTGAACGACGAGTTCTCCCACCTGGTGAAGTCCGGCACGGTGACGCAGCAGATGACGCCGCTGGAGGGCGAGGACGACCATGTCCACCTGCCGCGCGTGGCCTTCCACCACACCAAGCGCGGCTTTGGCCACGTGCGCCGCTTCATCGACCGCATGAACGAGATGCCCGACGAGGCCCCCGCGTGAGGCGCGCCGCAGGCACTGCCCGGTGGATGGCGGTCGCGGCGGCCTTGGGCGCCGGCACGCTGGGGATGCCTGCATGCACGGGAACGGGCGCCGCGGGAGGGGCGCGCCTGGATGCAGGGCGCGGCGACGGCGCGGTGACGCGATCGAAGACGCGCGTGGCACCGGGGCAGAACGGCCTGGAGGTGGTGACGTGGCAGGTGACCGACGATGGCGAGCGAATGGCGAAGGCGCTGCGCGCGCATGGCGTCCCCGCGGTGGCCGCGGCGGACGAACTGGCGCTGCGCGCGAATGGCTTCCTGCTCTGGCCGGTGCGCGCCTCGGAGCTTGACGCGCTGATGAGCGACCTGGGCGGAAGCGCCATGGACATGCGCACCTGGATGGGCGCCGCGCCCACCTGGCGCGAGCTGGCGGTGGCGCAGGCGGGCGACGCGCTGGTCGAGGTGAACGGCATCGCACGCGAGCGCCCCGGCGCGACGGTGCGCCTGATGGCGCGCAGCTGGCCGGTGCCGATGGAGGATGGGGGGCGGATCGCGGTGAACCTGGTGCCGCAGATCGTGATGAACGCAAACGAGGCGAGCCTGGTGCGCAACGGCGAGCGCCTGGCGGGCGAACTGGTTCGCAGCTGCGCGATGGAACTGGAGATGGACCGCGACGTGGCGTGGGTGGTGACCTGCGACCCGTCGGGCATCATCGAGCTTGAGCTGCCGGGAATGCAAGGCGTCGATGCGCCGGGAACGGTGCCTGCGACCAGCGATGGCGGCGTGACGAAGGCGCCCCCCAGCGAGCCCGCGCAGGATGGGACCGGCGGTCCAGGTGCGGACGGTGCGACGGCGGCGGGACCTGAGCCGGACGCAGGCGGCGCGCCTGCGTCGGAGGGGGCGGCTGCGCCCGAGGGAACGCAGGCTCCCGCGAGTGCGCCGCCGGCGCCGGGCAGTGCGCCCGCACCCGCGAACCCGCCCGTTCCCGCGAACGCGCCCGCGCCTGCCCAAGCCCCGCCGCCCGCCAATGCCGCGCCCGCGCGCGACCCTGCGGCGGTGCCGCCGCTTGCGCCCGCGCCGCGCGAGAAGGTGCCGCCGCGCCCGCGCAAGCCGATCGACTCTCCGCCGATGGAGGCCCCAAAGCGGGCGCCTTCGACAGCCGCCGCGCATCGTGCGCTGGCGTTCGCCGCGCTGGCGATGGCGCAGGTTCCCGCCCCGCCTGCCAGCGCACCGGTTCCTGTGGCGCCCCCGCCGCCGTCCGGCGACCCCGCACCGCCCGTCGAGCGTGATCCGCCCAAGTCCGGGAAAATGACCCCGCGCGTGGCCACGCTGGGTGCAGCGCTGCTCCTGGCATCGCCCGAGCGCGCGGGAATGCCCGCACGCAGGACACTGTTGATCCTTGTCCCGCACCTGGACGCCATGCCGTTTCCAGATGATGCCTCGACCGTGCCGATGACCACCAAGCGCCCGCGCGCTGGAACCGTTCGATGAACGACCCCCGCCCCAGTTCCACCCCGGGTCTCCCGGGCTCGCCCACGGCGCCCGGCGTCGGCGGCGCTTCGGGCAACTCGGGGGCGCCCGGAACGCCGGGATCGCCAGGCACGCCGGGCGAGCAGCGCGCCCCCCGCGGCATGCGCGGCCGCCTCCGTCGCCGCGGCGAGCGCCGCAAGCTGCCAGGGGTGAAGGTGCTGCCCACCCTGATGACGCTGGGCAACCTGCTCTGCGGCTTCGCGGCCATCTACTACTCGGCGCGCGCCGGAGAGTCGGGCGGTCCCACCCCCTTCGGCTGGCATCCGCTGACCGTGGCAGGCGCGCTGGTCTTCCTGGGGATGGCCTTCGATGCGATCGACGGGTCGCTGGCGCGCCTGACACGCAGCACCAGCGACATGGGCGCTCAGCTGGACTCGCTGGCGGACGTGGTCACCTTCGGCGTGGCGCCGGCATTCATGATGCTGCGGCTGGTGGGTCTGTACTACGGCCCCGGCGATGTCATCCTGGTGCCGGATGCGGGCAACCTCTACGCGCGGCTCTGCTGGTCAGTGGCCGCGGTCTACATCTGCTGCACCGCCCTCCGGCTGGCGCGCTTCAATGTCGAGTCCACCAATGCCGACGAGGAGAGCCATCGCTGGTTCAAGGGGCTGCCCAGCCCGGGCGCAGGCGGCACGGTGGCCAGCCTGACCCTGCTGCACCAGCACCTGGTGCTGGTGGTGTGGCGCGACGACCTTCCCACCGGATTCGCCGCCACGAGCGCGATGGCGATTCCCGCGGTCACGCTGCTCTGCGCCTTTGCGATGGTGAGCCGCCTGCGCTACCCGCACTTCGTGAACCGCTACCTGAAGGGGCGCAAGTCCCTTCCGGCGGTGGCGGCGATCGTGGTGGCCGTGGCGGTGGGAGTCTGGTGGTTCCATGAAGCGCTGGCGCTGGCGCTGGTGGGGTATTCGCTCTCGGGTCCCGCGATCCTGCTGATGCGGAAGCGGCCCGCCGACGGCGCAGTGGCGAGTCCCCCCGCCGGGCCACGCGGCCCGGGCGCGGCCTAACATCGCGGCATGTCACTGGCATCCACCGTTCCTGACGCGCACGGGCGATTCGGCAAGTTCGGCGGGCGATACGTCCCCGAGACCCTGGTGCCCGCGCTGGAGGAACTGGCAGCGGCATACGAGCAGGCGCGCAGCGATCCCTCCTTCCAGGCCGAGCTCGATGCGCTGCTGGCGGACTTCGTCGGGCGCTCCACGCCCCTCACCGATGCACCGCGGCTGACCGCGCACGCAGGTGGCGCACGCATCGTGCTGAAGCGCGAGGACCTGGCGCACACGGGCGCACACAAGATCAACAACACCATGGGGCAGGCGCTGCTGGCGCGGCGCATGGGCAAGACGCGCATCATTGCGGAGACGGGCGCCGGGCAGCATGGCGTGGCGACCGCCACCGCGTGCGCGCACTTCGGCCTGCCCTGCGAGGTGTACATGGGTGCCGAGGACGTGCGGCGGCAGTCGCTGAACGTCTTCCGCATGCGGCTGATGGGCGCCAAGGTGAACGAGGTCTCCACCGGCAGCCGCACCCTGAAGGACGCCACGAACGAGGCGATGCGCGACTGGATGGGCAGCGTCGGCCAGACGCACTACATCCTGGGCAGCGTGGTGGGGCCGCACCCCTTCCCGCGCATCGTGCGCGACTTCCAGAGCGTAATCGGCAAGGAGTGCCGCGCGCAGGTGCTGCACCGCTTCGGCCGCCTGCCCGATGCGGTGGTGGCGTGCGTCGGCGGCGGCAGCAACGCGGCCGGGATCTTCTGGCCCTTCGTGGACGATGCGGGCATCAAGCTGCTGGGGGTCGAGGCGGGCGGGCGCGGTCCCGGCGCGGGCGACCATGCGGCGCCGCTGGGGCACGGCTCGCCCGGCGTGCTGCACGGATCGCTGAGCTACGTGCTGCAGGATGCCTCCGGGCAGACCGCGGACGTCCACTCATGCAGCGCCGGGCTGGACTACCCGGGCGTCGGCCCCGAGCACAGCTTCTGGAAGGACGCGGGGCGCGTGCAGTACACCGATGCGACCGACGCCCAGGCGCTGGCTGCGTTCCAGCTCCTGGCGCAGACCGAAGGGATCATCCCTGCGCTGGAGACCTCGCACGCCGTGCATGCGGCGGTCGAGCTGGCGCGCACGATGCCCAGGGATGCCATCGTCGTCATCAACGTGAGCGGGCGCGGGGACAAGGACGTGAACGAGGTGATCCGGCTGCTGGGGAAGTGAGGCAGCGACCGTCCGGCCCACCTGTGTGCCGGAGTGCCCTCTCGGGAGCCGTGTCCGCGCCGTCCGTTCGACCCCTCCCCAGATCGATGGGAAAGTTTGTCCGGGGAAACCTGCTTGCAGAAATTTGCGGCGTGAGAGAACTCTTGGGATCTCCCACGTTGTTTCCTTACGGAGCAACTGGTCGCAACCCGTGAGCGTAGGGTCCCTCGCAATGAAGCGGAATCGGGCACGACGCGCGTCGAGCCCCCGCTGCTGGCGTGGTCGGCCTTGGCAATGCCGGGCCGAGGATGGCGACGAGACCGGAGTGCGCAGTGGCCTGCAGACCAGCTGACCAACGAAGGATTCAAGCGCTCACGGCCAAGGGGGCCGTTGGGGTGGTCTGCGGCGCACTCGCGTCCGGGGCAGTCAGCAGCACCGCGCAGGCTGCCCAAGAGCGGCCGACCGAGGCGCCGATCGGCGCCGTTGGGCAGACGGTCCCCGGACCAGGATGCACCGTGGTGCTTGCCGTGGGCGCGCTGATGAGCGCTGGCCGCCGACGCAGGAAGGATCCTGTGACCGCTGCGAGCCTGGTCGAGCCCAAGCCCATGCGCATCCGTGCGGAGCCTGCTTCGCCCCCAGCCACGGCCGCGCGCGAACGCGCCGCCGTGGCAGCGCCCGCGCGCCCATCGGCCGCGGTGCGCGGGACAACGATTCGCGCGTAGCGCGGCCGCCGTGCCTTACGGGCAGGCGCCCCATGAACCCAGCAGCTGCCCCAGATCGGCACCATTCACCGTGCCATCCGCATTCAGGTCGGTGGGGCCGCCCGCGGAGCCCCAGCTTCCCAGCAGCTCGCCAAGATCGGCGCCGTTCACAAGGCCATCGTGGTTGATGTCCGCGGCGCAGACCGGCGGCGGTGCATCGCCCAGCTCGACCAGGCCGATGTGCGCGAAGCTGCCGCCCGTCTCGCTGATGTCGTTCCAGAAGCCGTTGGAGCCCAGGAACTCGGCCCAGTCCTCGATTCCGCTGGAGTTGTTCGGTTCGCCGTTGTTCCAGTTGGTGTAGCGCACCGGAGTGCCGTCGGCCCAGGCGAAGCTCCCCTCGACGGCGGTGTCGCTGAAGCCGATCCAGATGCGCCGGTCGACCCCCAGCAGGTTGCCGAAGTTCTCGCGGATCCACTCATTCTCCTCGGCGCTGTCGATGGTGACCAGGTGCGTTCCCAGAAGCTGCGCGGTGGCCTCGGCGGCGTTCCACCCCGAGGTGGCGAATGCCACGTAGCGATGGCCGTTGGCGGGATTGGTGAACTCGCCGAGCGCGCCCGAAAGGGTGGTGATCGTCACGGCGCCAGTGGGGGCATTCACGCCATTGGCGGAATAGGAACCGACCCGCAGCAGGTACGTCTCGCCTGCGGTCACCACCAGCGAGACCCGGCTCTGCAGCGAGCAAGCGTCGTCGTTGCACGCCAGGATCGAGGAGCCATCGGGGCAGGTGCAGCCGGGGTAGACGGCAAGCTTGGTGTCAAACGCCGTGCCGCACGTCTCCAGCGTGGCAAGGCCCGTCTCGGGAGCGGTCCAGCACATCCAGACATCGTTCCAGATCTGGTCGGAGCCGAAGAAGGCGCAGGCCGCAGTGGGTGCGCCGTCGGTGGTGGCGCCCACGGTGGTGGTCAGGAAGGTGCCGTACCCGGAGATCGCCTCGGGCGCGCTGCAGTTGTCATTGGCCTGCGCGTGGCAGAGCCCGGTGACGGAAAGCGATGCGAGGATGACGAAGGTGGCGCAGGCGTGGCTCTTCATGGTGTGTCTCCGGGGTAAGGATGCCGCGCGTCAGGCTAGCACCGCCTGCGCCACGCCGGAAACACCGCGCCAGCGATCGGCAGCAGGCGGCGACGCAGCGTGACTGCGGGGAATTTGCCCAGCCGCGATCGTCCGTCCACCGAAATCAGCACGCATCGAAGGGACCTGACCGATATCCTCGACGCACCTTCGACATGGAGCGTCGACCGATGATCACCCGTCACATGGACCGACTGGCGGCCGCTGCCGCAGCCCTGCTCGCCTTGGCACCCCTGGCCCAGGCCAGCGGGTCCACCGCCGCGGGTCACGGTGCCCGGGACGCCAGAGCTACCGCGGTCGTTACCCCCGCGTCGCTCCGCCAGGATGTGGCGGGCAGCGTCGACGCGGCCATCGCCGCAAGCGGCCTGCGCCGCGCGGACATCGCCGTCAGCGTGCGGGATGTCGCGACGGGGCGCATCGAGGCCAGCGTCTCGGGGGACCAGCTGATGACCCCCGCAAGCAACATGAAGCTGCTGACCACCGGCGCCGCGCTGGCGGCGCTTGGTCCCGACTTCGCCTTCCGGACGCGCCTGCTGCGCGATGGCGACCGCCTGACGGTGGTCGGCGACGGCGATCCAAGCTTCGGCGATCCTGCGCTGCTGGACGAGATGGTCCTGACCGATGCGCAGGGCAACCGCACCAAGGGCATGACCGTCGATGCGCTGGTCGATGCATGGGTGGCGGGCGTGCGCCAGGCGGGCATCACCGGCATCCGCGAGCTGGTGGTGGACGACCGTATCTTCGACCGGCAGTTCACCCATCCCGACTGGCCAGCGGCGCAGCTGGGAAACGCGTACTGCGCCGAGATCGCCGGCCTGAACTTCCACACCAACCTGCTGCATGCCTTTGTCGCCCCCGCGGGCGGGCGTGCCGAGGTGACCCGCTGGGCCCCCGCCGCGCCCTGGCTGCGCGTGACGAACAAGAGCACCGTGCGCAGCGACAAGAAGGCGGCGCAGTCCATCTGGATCGGGCGCACCGCCGAGGATGACGCCTACACGCTGAACGGCAACATCAAGGGCACCCCCGCCGAGCCGATCGCCGTCTGCGTGCACGACATGCCTGCATTCTTCGCGCGGTTGCTGGCCGAACGCCTGCGCGCGGCGGGCATTCCGGTGGCGAGCGCGCGCAGCGCCACCGCGGAAGACCCCCGCCCCGCGGGCACCCCGGTGGGCCCCATGGTGCAAGCGGCGCTGCCCACCGTGGTGCAGCGCTGCAACACCGACAGCCAGAACATGTACGCCGAGAGCCTGCTCAAGCGCATGGGCGCCGCCAAGAGCGGCCAGCCCGGCAGCTGGTCCAACGGCGCCGGCGCGCTGGCGGCGGCCATCGACGAACGCCTGGGCGCGGGAAGCGCCGCGAAGGGGCTCGTCGTAATGGACGGAAGCGGCCTCTCGCGCGGCAACAAGGTGGCCCCGAACCTGGTCACCGCGTGGCTCTGCGCAATTGCCAAGGATGACAGCCTGCGCGAGCCCTTCCTGAGCAGCCTGGCCGTCGCGGGCGAGACGGGCACGGTGAGGAAGCGCTTCAAGGACCTGGCCCCGGACCAGGTCGTGGTGCGATGCAAGACGGGGTACATCAACGGCGTCAGCTGCCTGAGCGGCTATGTCGGCCGCCCCGGCCAGACGCCGCGGCTTGTGTTCAGCGTCATGTGCAACGACCTGAGCCAGGACACCGACGGCGTGGGCAAGGCGAAGAAGCTGCAGGAGCGGATCGTGAAGATCCTCTCCGGCGAACTTTGATTGCGCCCCGAAACGCCGCGAGGCCAGCGGCGGTCGCCACTGGCCTCGCGTGATTGATGATGTTCAGTCGCGCTTGCCGGGACTCAGTTCCACGGCGCGACGACCACTCCCGCTCCGTCGGCCTTGAAGTTGTCGACCTGGATGGCATCGGTGAACTTGTAGTTCCCCTGGCCATGGTCGGTCAGGCTGCCGACGCCGAAGATCGCCTGGGTGCTCAGGTCGTCGGCGGCGCGGAAGCGCTTCACCGTGCGGACGACCCTGTTGTTCACCGAGAGCTGCATGCGGTCGCGCGCGGCGTTGTAGGAGACGGTGAGCGTTCCCGCGGCGGGAACCGCCATGTAGGGTTCCGGTCCGATGATGCCTTGCTCGCCCGCCGAAATCTTGCCCAGGAAGATCCCCTGCGGTGACTTGTAGACCAGGTACCCGACCACGTTCTGGAACTGGTCGCCGTCCTCCTCGAAGCCCAGCAGCAGCAACGCGCCCGAGAAGGCCCCCGCCGGTGCAGGCCCCTGCTTCAGCGCGTAGTCAAAGGTGATCGTCCACGGCTTGGTGCAGTCCAGCGCGTACTGGCTGCAGATCCGGCCTGCGAAGGAAGGCTGTTCGGACTCGTGCTGGGCGGAGAAGAGCAGCTTGCCCCCCGCCTGGCGCACCTGCGCGCCGCCATCCTCGGTGGTCTGCCAGAAGTCGCTGGCGATGGTGCCGTTGAAGCGATCCTTGACCGTGGCACCCATCGCCACCAGCACCAGGGCGCCCAGGGCGCAGAATGCGGTCACTCGTTCCATTTTTTCGAACTTCAAATTCATGAGGCCTCCTTGGATGGGCCTCTTCGGCCCGCGCGGTGGCGTCCTTGAAGGAAGCAGGCGGCTGGCGCGCAAATCGCGGCGGGAGGATCGCTCTGTGCAGATCACGGCCTCCCGCGGGCGCGTTGGGCGGTTCCGCACGGTTCAGAGGCCTCCTCCCCCCGCCCCCTACACTGCAGGAATGCGGACGGACCCGCTCATTCCCGCGCAGGATGCGCAGGCGCACGGCACCGTGGCGCCCGGGCCGGACGCCATCGACCCCGACACGATCGACGAGATCCGGCGGATCTGGGGCTTCGACACGCTGCGGCCGCTGCAGGCGGCGGCGATCGCGGCTGGCGTGGCCGGGCGCGACAGCCTGCTGGTGATGCCCACCGGCGGGGGCAAGAGCCTCTGCTACCAGGTGCCGCCGCTGGTCGCCGCACGCAGCGGCGAGCGGCGCATCGATGTCTGCGTCAGCCCGCTGATCGCCCTGATGAAGGACCAGGTCGACGGCCTGCGCACCGACGGCTACCCGGCCGCGGCGCTGCACTCCGGCATGACCCCCGAGGAACGCGACTCCGTCCGCCGCGACGTGCGCGCGGGCCAGGTGCGGCTGCTCTTCGTCTCGCCCGAGCGGCTGCTTGCCCCGGGCTTCGACGCGTGGCTCGGCTCCGTGGGCGTGCGGGCGATCGCCATCGATGAAGCGCACTGCATCAGCCAATGGGGGCACGACTTCCGGCCCGAGTATCGCCAGCTGAAGCGCCTGCGCGACACCTTTCCCGACGCCAGCTTCCATGCATGCACCGCCACCGCCACGCCGCGCGTCCAGCGCGACATCGTGGCCGAGCTGGGGCTGCGCGATGCGCTGGTGCTGGTGGGCAGCTTCGACCGCCCCAACCTGGTCTACCGCGTCGAGCCGCGCACGGACGGCCGGCGGCAGCTGCTGGAGGTGCTGGGACGCCATCGCGGCGACGCGGTCATCGTCTACTGCCTGAGCCGCAAGGACACCGAGGGGCTCTCCGAGTACCTGCGCAAGGAGGGCTTCCAGGCCGACTGCTACCACGCGGGAATGACCGCGCGCGACCGCAGCCGCGTGCAGGAAGCCTTCGCCGAGGAGCGGCTGGACGTGGTGGTGGCCACCGTCGCCTTCGGCATGGGCATCGATCGCAGCAATGTCCGGTGCGTGGTGCACATGACGATGCCCAAGAGCGTCGAGCACTACCAGCAGGAGACGGGGCGCGCCGGGCGCGACGGGCTGGAGAGCGAATGCGTGCTGCTGCACAGCTACGCCGACGTGGTGAAGTGGAATTCCATCACGGAGTCGAGCCACTCCGAGGCGCGCACGCGCCTGGAGGAATCGGGCGCCGACGAGGAGAGCTACCCGGCCCTGGACGAATCGCTGGCGCAGGGGCGCACGCAGCTGGAGGCGATGCAGCGGTTGGCCAGCAGCGCGGTCTGCCGGCACCGGTGGATCGTCGAGCACTTCGGCCAGTCCTTCACGAAGCCCAACTGCGGCGCCTGCGATGTCTGCCTGGGCGAGGTGCGGATGGCGCCCGACTCGACCACGGTGGCGCGCAAGCTGCTGAGCGCCGTGGTGCGCACTGGGCAGCGCTACGGCGCGGGCTATGTGGCCGATGTCGCGCGCGGCGCCGAGACCGAGGAGGTGGCGCGACGCGGGCACGCGGCGCTGCCCACCTACGGCGCGCTGCGCGCCGACGAGCGCAATACGCTCATCAATTACCTCTTCCAGCTGGTCGAGCACGGGCTGCTGGCACGCACCGAGGGGGAGCACCCGGTCCTGGTGCTGACCCCCGAAGGGCAGTGCGCGCTGCGGGGCGAACGCGAAGTGCCGCTGCGCGCGCCGCCGCGCGGGCGCGGGCGCAAGCATGCGGCCGCCGCCACCGGCGTGCACGGCGCGCACCAGGTGGATTCCGCGCTCTTCGACCGTTTGCGCGCGCTGCGTCGCGACCTGGCCGCCACGCGCGGTGTGCCCCCCTATGTCATCTTCAGCGATGCAACGCTCCTGGAGCTGGCGGCGCGCAAGCCCGCCACGCTGGAGGAGTTCGCCACCATCAAGGGCGTGGGCGAGAAGAAACTGGTCGACCTGGGGCGGACCTTCTTGGCGGCGATCGCCGAGACGTAAGCGCCGCTACCGCCTCGGCGGGCTGCCTGCGGACTTGGCGTCCAGCTCCAGCTCGATCTCGATGGTGCCGTTGATCTTGTCCTGCCGGATGCCGATGCGCTGCTCGCGCGCCAGCTCAAGCATGGCCAGGAAGAGGCCGATCGCCTCGCCGCGCGATCTTCCCGCGAAGACCTCTTGCAGCGTCAGGCGCTTCTCGGGGGCGCGGTCCAGGCGGTCCACCAGGTCGGTCTGGTGCAGCGAGATCGGCGTGTCGTCGTACTCGACGCGATGCTCGCCGACGCGCGTCAGGTCGATGCCCGCGATGATGCGCTCGTACGCCTCGATCAGGTCCAGCAGGTGGACGTCCTCCACTTCGTACTCGCGCTCGGGCTCCTCGGGGGCGGTGAAGCCGCGGCCGCTGACGGGGTAGCGCTGCGCGAACTCGCGGCGCAGGCGGTCCAGCTCCTCGGCCGCGCTGCGGTACTTCTGGTACGCCAGCAGCTGCTGCACCAGCTCGAAGCGCGGGTCGGAGTCGTCCAGCGCGGTGCTCCCCTCGGCGCCCTGCGCGGCGCCGGGCTTCGCAGGCGCAAGCGTGCGGCTCTTGATCTCGATGAGCGTCGCCGCCATGACCAGGAACTCGCCCGCCAGATCGATGTCGATGGTGGGCATCTGCTTCAGGAAGGCGAAGTACTGCTCGGTGATCTGGTTGATCGGGATGTCGTAGACATCCACCTCGGCGCGACGGATCAGGAAGAGCAGCAGGTCGAGGGGACCCTGGAAGCTGGCGAGGCGGACCTGGTAATCGTCTTGCAGCGGCACCGCCGCAAGGTACTTGCTGGTGCTGGTGGTGGAGCGGGCAAGTGGAGACAGGCGGGCCAGCCGGTGGGAGCGCGTGAAAGTCGTTGACACCAACTGCAGGTCGGGCTAGTTTGGGGCAACGAGCGCCTGGCGCTCGCGCGCGGTGTGTCCCCCCCGCAGCCGGGCAACCCTCGGCCCTGCGCCCCTCCCCCGAGACGTATCCGGAGCAGCAGACCATGACCAGTACTCCCCCCGACCAGCCTCGTCCGGCATCGGCCGGCGCTCACTGCCTCGCCCGCGCGCTTTCCCTCGCCGTCTCCACCGCGTGTGCCGGCCCGGCACTGGCCGGTGGCGCCGTCACCTTTGCCGAAGGCGATTTTGCCCCCGGCAGCTTCCATGCGCAGGTGGTGCAGGGCGGCATCGGCGGCACGTCCACGCTGGTCACGGTCCCGGCGGGCGGGAATCCCGACTCGTACCTCTCCATCGAGCACGTGCTTGCGGCGGGCGCGCCCAGCGGCGGCTACTGCGCCAACTGGGTCTGGTCCTTCGTCTTCATCGATGCGGCCACGGTGCTGCCTGCGAGCATGGGTGGCATCGGCGCCATCGACTTCGCCATCGAGAGCCTGCCGATCGCCTCCGGCAACGCGTCGATGGTCCAGAGCCAGACGCTCTGCGTCCGCCAGGGCGGGCGGCTCTACATCGGGGCGCCGGGGGTCACCCCGGGGGGCGGCTGGTCGCCGGTGGTGCAGACCGGAATCCAGCACTCGGACTTTGCCGAGGTGATCAACGCGGCGCCCTGCGCCTTCCTCGACCCCTCGAGCCGGCCGGACTTCACCTCTTCCGTCGCACCGATCGAATTTGGTTTCGCACGCGGAAACTCCACCGACTTCGGCGGCAACGGCAGCACCAGCTTCATCATCATGGGGGCGGACAACTGGAGTGTCACGCTGCACCCCTGCGGACCAGAGTGCTGCGCAGCAGACCTGAATTCCGATGGCGCAGTGGATGGCGCGGACCTGGGCATGCTGCTGGGCAACTGGGGCGGCGCTGGCACCGGCGACCTGGATGGCTCGGGCCTGGTGGATGGCGCGGACCTGGGCCGCCTGTTGGGCGCATGGGGCCCCTGCCCCTGAGCCGTGGCCGCCGCCCCGGCAGCGGCCGCGGTCCCGGCGGCTGCCCCGGCAGAGGATGCGGCCAAAACCGCCTAGGATCAGGGGATGCCCGCACCGAAGAAGCCCGTTTCGCCGCAGCACGCCCCGGTGGTGCGCGGCAGCGACGCCGAAGAGCCGGCCTTCCTGGCCGAAGCGATGGTCGCCGAAGCCGAGGCCGTGCGCCGCGTCGCGATGCGCGCTTCAGGCGAGGATGCTGCGGTGTGGCGCGCCGCGCTGGATCTGCTGGAGCGCTGCGGCGGGCACGTGGTGGTCTCGGGCATGTGGTGGTTTCGGGCATGGGCAAGAGCGGGCTGATTGGCGCGAAGATCGCGGCCACAATGTCCAGCCTGGGCCAGC
This sequence comes from Phycisphaerales bacterium, assembly GCA_044230125.1. GTDB lineage: Bacteria > Planctomycetota > Phycisphaerae > Phycisphaerales > SM1A02 > UBA966. Next base: position 21,577 of record JBGARR010000025.1, on the reverse strand, counting down.
CCGCCCACTTCCTGCACCCCAGCGAAGCGGTGCACGGCGACCTGGGGCGCGTGCGCCCGGGCGACGCCGCTGTCCTGCTCAGCTACTCGGGCAACACCGAGGAAGTGGTGAACCTGGCCGCCATCCTGCGCGCCGACGGCGTGCCGGTGGTGGGCATCAGCTGCAAGCACGGCACGCACCTGGCGCGCCTGAGCGATGTGCACCTGGCCATCGGCGACGTCGTCGAGGCGTGCCCACTGAACCTGGCCCCCACCGCCAGCACCACGGCCATGCTTGCCATGGGCGACGCGCTGGCGCTGGGGGTCTCGCGCCGGCGCAACTTCGCCGCCGACGACTTCCATCGCCGTCACCCGGGCGGCCTGCTTGGCGCCGGGCTGAAGAGCGTGACCGAGGTGCTGCGCTTCCGCGTCGGCGAGAATCTGCTCACGGTTCCCGAGGAGCGCACCGTGGCCGAGGCACTGCGCCAGACGGGCCAGGCGCGGCGCGCGGGTGCGCTGGTCGTGGTGGATGCCGCGGGGCGGCTCAGCGGCATCTTTACCGATGGCGACCTGCGGCGGCAGCTGAACGACCACGGCGCCGCCTTCCTGGGACGCGCGATGAAGGAAGTGATGACCCCCCGCCCCTGCACGCTGGCCGTCGATGCGCTGGTGCGCGATGCCGTGCAGCTGGTGCGCGAGCGCCGGCTGGACGAGATCCCCGTGGTGGATGCCGATGGCCGCCCGGTGGGGCTGGTGGACGTGCAGGACCTGATCGCGATGAAGGTGGTCGACCTGGACTGAGCCCGCAGCCGCACCTACGCAGGCTGCGCCAGCGCGTCCGCGTGCTCCTGCAGGAACGCCTCGCGCAGCCGTGCGGTGCGCAGGCGACCCAGGTAGCGCTCCAGCGCGGCGAAGTCGAATGACTCCAGCCACTCGCGCGGCGCCGAGGTGTTGACCGCACAGATCTGCTCGACCAGCTGCGTCTTGGTGAAGCGGTTCTCGAAGGCGAAGGAATGCATGGCAGGCTCCTTTGGAGCGGGGCGTGAAACGGGACTTGAACGATCGCGAAGCGCCTCCTGCCCGGATGGCCGCGCGCGGGGGACACCGGCGCGCAAACGCGCGGGGCCGTCGATGCGGTCGAAACGCGGCTCCGCCGCGAACCTGTTGGATCGGCGCACCCCCGGTTCGGGCTTGAATCACGCTCGCTGGCCCTGCAGCGGCACGCGTCCCCGGGCCCCGCGCCCGCCCGCCTCAGTGCTGCTTCTTCAGGTCTTCCAGCATCTTCTTCAGCTTGCGCACGCGCAGCAGGCTCTTCACGCGGGTGATGAGCTCAAGCTTATTGACCGGCTTGGTCAGGAAATCGTCGCAGCCGCACTCGACGGCGCGCTCGAAGTCCCCCACCTCGTGCAGCGCGGTCACCATGATCACCACCGTGTCGCGCAGCGCCGGGTTGCCCTTGATCTTCTGGCACACCTCGAAGCCGGACATCTTGGGCATCATCACGTCCAGCAGCACCAGGTCGGGATGGAAGCGGTCCACTTCTGCCACGGCGGCCAGCCCGTCGGCGGCGGTGGCGACGCTGACGGGAAGCGTCTCCAGGTAGGCCTGCACCAGCTCCAGGTTCTGCGCGTTGTCGTCGACGATCAGGATCTTGGAGCCGCGAATGTCGATCTGGCTGCTCTCGATCTCGATGGAGAGGGCGAGCGGATCGGTGGTGGCATCGGTCATGGGGATGATTCTAGCGCAGCGGTCAGCAGAGGATCTTGGCCAGCACCTCGACGGGGTGCAGCGCCGTGCGCGGGGCGCCATCGCCCAGTTCAGAGGCATCGTGCACCTGGTGGCGGCAGCTGGTGCCGGGGGCGCAGATGGTGGCGTCGGGGCGCGCACGCACCGCCGGCATCAGCGCCAGCTCGGCGATGCGCATCGACAGGTCGTAGCGCTCCGCGGAGAAGCCGAAGCTGCCCGCCATGCCGCAACAGCCCGTCTGCAGCACTTCCAGGCCCGGGCCGAAGTAGCGGCGCAGGATCGCCGCGCTGGACTCCGCCCCCCAGAGCGCCTTCTGGTGGCAGTGAGCATGCAGCGCGATGCGGCCCGGGTCGAAAGCAGGCTTCGCCGGGCGCGCGGGGTGCGCATCCCAATGGCGCTCCAGGAACTCCTCGACCATGAAGCTCTTCGCCGCCAGCCCGCGCAGCGCTGCCGTGTCGATGCCCATGCGCAGTTCAAGCCAGTCGTCCCGGATCGCGCTCATGCAGCTGGGCTCGCAGCCGACCACGGCCACGGCGCCGCTCTGCTCGACAGCCGCCATCAGTGCGTTGGCGGTGCCGCTGCAGACGCGCGCGGCATCGGCCAGCATGCCAGTGCTGATGAGCGAGCGTCCACAGCAGCCCAGCGCAGGCAGCGCGACGCGGTAGCCGAAGGCCTCAAGCAGCTCGATGGCGGCGCGCCCCACCTGCGGCTCGTTGTACATGGTGAAGCAGTCGGGGAAGAGCAGCACGACGGGCGCCCCGGGTGCGGCGCGGCTGCCGCGCTTGGCGTACCAGCGATCCAGCGCGGGCCCGTAGAGGGGCATCGAACGGCGCGTGTCGACGCCCAGCACCCACGCCTGCGCGGCGCGCACGAAGCCGAGCGCATTGGCCGCGTTGGCCAGCGGCCACACGCGCGAGAGGCGGCGGTTGGCATCGCGCACATGGCCGAACATCCGAGTGCGGAAGGGGACGCGCTTCGCCTTGGCAAAGCCCTGCGCCAAATACTCGGATTTCAGCTTGGCGACGTCCACGTTCGAGGGGCACTCGCTCTTGCACGCCTTGCAGCTGAGGCAGAGCCCCAGCGTTTCCTGCACATCCGGGCTGTTCCAGTCCGGCGTGCCCTCGCCCCCCGCCGCCGCCAGCTGCCCGGTGATGGCCAGGCGCAGGTGGTTGGCACGGCCGCGCGTGGCATGCCGCTCGTCCAGCGTCGCCTGGTACGAGGGGCACATGGTGACTCCCCCCTGCAGCCGACGGCACAGCCCCGCGCCGTTGCACATCTCCACCGCGTGCGCGAAGCCACCTTCGTCGGCATAGTCATAGAAGGTGGGCTGCGACTGGATGTGCAGCGGATGGCCATCGGGCTCGATGCGCAGGTGCTCGATGGACATCGCGCCGCGGTCGTATCCCACCTTGATGGTGGGGTTCATGATGCCCGCGGGATCCCAGATCGCCTTGGTGGCGGCCAGCGCGCGGCAGATCGGTTCGCCGAAGTACCGCAGCTGCAGCGCGGTGCGCGAGCGCCCCGAGCCATGCTCGCCCGAGAGCGCGCCGCCGTAGCGCACCACCAGGTCGGTGACCTCCTCGCCGATGCGGACGATCGTCTGCCGGTCCTGCGCGTCCTGCAGCGCCAGCATCGGGCGGATGTGCAGGCAGCCGACGCTGGCGTGCGCATAGAAGCTGGCCTGCGTGCCGTGCGCAGCCAGGATCGCCTTGAATTCCTTGATGAATCCGGGCAGCTTGGCGGGATCGACGGCGGTGTCCTCGACGAAGCCCAGTGGCTTGCGCAGCCCGGGCACGCCGTGCAGGAGCGGTTCCCCCGCCTTCCGAAGCCGCCACGCGTCGGCCATGCTGCGCGCGTCGGTGTACTGCTCCATCGGCTGGCCGGGCAGGCGCTCGCGCAGCGTGCGCAGCTTCGCCTCCACCTCGGGCAGCGCCTGGCCGAAGTACTCGACGTACATCACCGCGCCCAGCGGCTGCCCGGCGGGGCGCGGCATCAGGTCGACGTAGCTGCGGTACTCGCGGTTCTCGCGCGCCAGGCCGATGATGACATCGTCCACCAGCTCGACTGCCGCCGGGCCGGTGGCGATCATCGTCATCAGCGCGGCCAGCGCATCGTCCACGGTGGCAAAGCCCATGATCGCCAGCCCCTTGGCCTTCGGCGTGGCGACCAGCCGCAGGCCCGCGCCCAGGATGGTGCAGAGCGTCCCCTCGCTGCCCGCCACCATGTGCGCCAGGTTCACGCGGTCGAAGGTGCCCGGGGTCGAGCGCTCCAGCTGGTCCAGGAAGAGGTCGAAGTTGTAGCCATCCACATGGCGCAGGATGCGCGGGAACCTGGCGCGGATCTCCGTGGCCAGCGGCTGCAGCAGCGCGCGCATGCGCTCGGCCAGCGCGCGCTGCGTGGGGTCGCGCTCGCAGGCGCCTTCCTCGAGCCGGTGCACGGTGCCATCGGCCAGCATGACATCCAGCGCGTCCAGGTTCTCGACGGTGCGGCCGTAGATGAGGCTGCGCGCCCCCGCGGAGTTGTTGCCGATCATCCCCGCGATGCAGTTGTGGCTGGCGGTGGCGGGGTCCGGCGCAAACATCAGCCCCTGCGGCGCCAGGTGCGCGTTCAGCTGGTCCAGCACCACGCCAGGCTCCACCCAGCAGCGCTGCAGCACCGGATCCACCGCACCGATGCCGCGGCAGTGGGCGCCGAAGTCCACGATGACCGCCGCATTGACGCTCTGCCCGTTCAGGCTGGTGCCGCCCCCGCGCGGCAGCAGCGGGATGCCGCGCTCTGCGCAGTAGCGCACCGCGGCCGCCCCCTGCGCCACGGTGGCGGGCACCACCACCCCCACCGGGTCCATCTGGTAGATGCTGGCGTCGGTGGAGTAGAGCAGCCGCTCGGCACGGGTGAAGCGGACATCGGCGATCCCCAGCGCCTGCAGGTCGGCGCTGATGCGCGCGCGCGCGGCCTCGGCGGCGCGGGTCTGCGCGGTGACCTGGGGAAGCGCGATCGTCGCAGCAAGTGGCTGGCCGTGGTCGGACATGGGTGCGCCAATACTACGCAGCGCGCGGGAGCGCCGCGCGCACAACGACACGGCGCCGCACACTTGGTGCGGCGCCGTGGAATTGCTGCGGTGCGGGCGCGGTGGCGCGCCGGGATCTCATGTGCCTAGGGCTCGTGCGCCGGGGCCAGCGCGCCGGAATCAGTGCGCCGAGTCCAGCGCCTTCTGGACCTCGGCCTTCAGCGTCTCGACCAGCTTGGGGTCGTAGCCCAGGTGCGTCGCCGCCAGCTTGCCATCGGGCCCGACGATCACGAAGGCGGGGATGCCCTGGAAGCCGTACTTGCCGATGAGCGCAGCCTCGGGGTCCAGCAGCGTCGTCATGGTGAACTTCTGCTTGGTCCAAAACTCCTCGACCTTCTTGGTCAGCTCTTCGCCCTTGCTCTGCTCCCAGACGTTGACGGGGTAGATGACCACCTTGTCATTGCCCTTCATCGAGTCGGCGAACTCCTGCAGCAGCGGCAGCCCCTTGCGGCAGGGCCCGCACCAGGTGGCCCAGAAGTCAAGCACGATGACCTTGCCCTTCATCGCGGTCAGGTCCACCGTCTTGCCGTCCAGCGACGTGAGCACCGCCAGAGGAGCATCAGCGCCGACCTTGACGCTGCCCTCGCCCCCCTCGCCCGGGGTGGCGGCGGGCTGGTCGAGCAGCTCTTCGATCGAGCCCACGCCCTTGCGATTGCCCGCCGCGAAGGCGATCGGCGTCTTGGGCGCATCGGTCGAGGTGTGCAGCCCGATGTCCACGCCCAGCTTGATCGCCGGGGGCAGCCCCTCGGGCGTGAAGACCATCGAGTAGCTCTTGACGAAGCGCGTGCCCGGATCGATGACAACGGCCGCCTCGGCGCCGCCGCCGGCCAGCAGCACTTCCTGCATACCGCCCTTCTCGCGGTAGCCCACCGGCTGCAAGCCCTTGACCGCGCCCATCGCAAACGCGTCCGCAGGGGTCGCGCCGGCCGCGGGCTGGCGCAGCGCCAGGTTCGGCGCAGGCAGCGAGAAGCCGGGAAGCATCTGTTCCAGCGTCGAGGACAGCGAGCCGTCGATCTTGCGGAACAGGTACTTGTCGGCGGGCTGGTCGGGGATGAAGTAGGCGGTGTCGCCGCTGGCGATGATCTGCATGCTGCCCATCTTCAGCGCCAGGTCGTTGCCCTTGCCGAAGGCCATGTCGATGGAGTCCTTCGACTCGCCATCGGGCATGTGCGTGGTCATGTCGGCGCGGTCGGTCATCGTCGCGGGGGCCTGATACGCCTTCTGCACGGCCACCAGCGCTTCGGTGGCCTTCTTGGCGTTGTCGGCGGACTTGTCCGCGTCGGTCCAGCCTTCCGAGGGCATGCGCATGTTCTTCGGCATGACCGGGTCCATCGGCGCGTCCGGGGGCGGCGCGGTCGGGTCCGCGGCGGGAGCGGGCGCGGTCTGTGCGGGCGCAGGCGCAGCAGGCGCTGGCTTCTTGGCCGCGGGGGCGTCCTGCGCGGGAGCGGCCGCAGTGAGCGAGAGCACGAAGCTCGCGCCGGCGGCGGCGATCAAAAGGCGAGGGGCGGCGATCGAGATGCGCATGCGGACTCCTGAGTTTGCTGGCGTGGCGGCGACAAGCCGCGCTACGGTGCGACGGGGGACAAGTGTACGCCCATTTTGATGGCCGAGTTCGCGACCGCAGGCGCGATTTCGCGCAGCGGAATGAGCACGAACGAGCGCTCGTGCATCCGTGGATGCGGAACGATGAGCCCGGGGGCGTTGATCCGCATCGGCCCACCGGGCAGCGCATCGCCGTACCCCAGCAGGTCCAGGTCCAGCGTGCGCGCGCCGAAGCGCGTTTCGCGGGTGCGGTCACGGCCGCAAGATTGCTCTATCCCCAGCAGGGCCGACAGCAGCGCGCGCGGAGACAGCGACGTCTCCAGCTCGTCGACGGCATTCAGGTAGGGCCCCTGACCCGGCGGGCCGACGGGCGCGGTCTCGATCACGGTGGAGCTGCGCACCAGGCGCGTGGAGGGGAGCGCGCCCATCGCGGCGCGCGCCGCCGCGACATGCGCGGCGCGATCGCCCAGGTTGGAGCCAAGCGCGACAAAGGCGCGGACAGGCGCGGCCGGCGTTGCATCGGGGTCCAGGAGCGGAACGGCGGGAGTCACGCGCGCTCCCAGATGATGGGCGCATCAACGCCCAGGAGGTGCCAGCGCAGCAGCTGCAACGCGCTCTTGGCGGCGCGGTCGCGCACGATGTCGCGCGGGCCGGGAAAGTCGAAGCAACGCGCCGTGGCTGCGCCCGTGCGCGCGTCGAAGATGCCGATCCACACGGTGCCGACGGGCTTGTCCGCGGTGGCGCCGCCGGGTCCCGCAATGCCCGTGACCGAGAGAGCCAGCGTCGCGCCCGCGCGTTGGCATGCGCCGCGCGCCATGGCCCCCGCCACTTCGCTGCTGACCGCGCCATGCGCGCCCAGCAGCGCCGCGGGGACGCCCAGCTCGCGCTCCTTCATCGCGTTGGCATAGCTGATCCATCCGCCCAGGAAGCAATCGCTGGAACCCGCCACGCCGGTGAGCATCGCGCCGATCAGGCCGCCGGTGCAGCTTTCGGCCACCGCCAGCGTCGCGCCCGCGCCCCGGAGCGCGTCGAGCGCCGCGGCAGCCAGGCTGGATTCGTGAGCACCGTAGCCATAGGGGGCGGCCAGCGCTTCGCACTCGCGCAGTTCGCGCTCCGCGCGCGCCGCGGCGTCCGCGCCGCGCGCCACCGCATGGATGGAGACGATGGAGCCGCTGGCGGTGGTGCCCACGCTGGGTTCCCGGTCGCGCGCCATGCGGTTGCCCAGCCGCTCGGCAAGGTTGGATTCACCGATGCCAAACGTGGCGGCGCTGCAGCGCACCAGCGGCGGCGCCCCCGGCGGGCGCACGGCTGGCAGCACGTGCTCGGCCAGCATTGGCAGCATCTCGCGCGGGGGGCCGGGCAGGCAGAAAACGCGGCACTGGCCGATCGTGCACGCCAGCCCGGGCGCGGTGCCGTTGGTGTTGCGCAGGGTGCGCGCCGAGCGCGGGCGCATCGCCTGGCGCAGGTTGATGGCCGCCATCGCGCGGCCGCGCTGCACGAACCATGCATCCAGGTCGGCGCGCGCGGCGGCATCCTCCACCTGTGCGGCGCCCGCATCGGTCAGCGAGTTCACGGCGTCGCGCACCAGGTCGTCGTCGGTGGGGCCCAGGCCGCCCGTCACCACCAGCACCTGCGCGCGCTCGGCCAGCGCACGGAGCGCCTCGACCAGCGGCTCCATGCGGTCGGGCACGGTGCGGTGCTCCACGGGATCCAGCCCCGCATCGCGCATTGCTTCGGCCACGGCGCGGCTGTTGGTGTCCAGCGCCGTGCCCAGGATCAGTTCGTCGCCGACAGCGAGAATCGCCACGCGCGCGGCGGAGGGCTGCGGTGCGCTCACGGTGCGCGCCCTTCATCCAGCGCGATCACGCGGCGCAGGTTCTGGCCGATCTGCTCGGCGAAGATGCCTCGCAGCGTGTCCGCGGGCGAATCGTTCGGGTCCCACAGCCCCTTGCCCTTCCATGCGCCCTTCATCCAGCCCTGCCGGACGGCGGCGAGGGAGGACTCGTCGTTCAGGTCGAAGGTGGCGCCATCGGGGCCGGGCACGCGCGGCAGCGCATCGAAGGCCTCCAGCATCGCGCGCAGCGTCGGGTCGGTGGCCGCCGCCGCCTCCAGCACGGTGCCGTCGCGCGGGTACCCCGGGTGCGCCGCGATGCGCCGCCACGCGTCGCGCAGCAGCGCGCGGTTCTCGATGGCCGCCGCGACGAAGAGCGGAGCGACAAAGTCGCGCACGTTCGGGTTGGGTTTGGCGATCGCGCGCGCGATCACCCAGGGGTCCACATGATCCATGAATTGCGCGCCGTCGGCGGCGATGACCGCCCGGCTGATCGGCAGGCGGCGCAGCCCGTACTGCGCGGGGCCTCCCGCGCTGCCGGGGGGATACTGCCAGAGGCGCTGTCCCGCGGGCGAGAGCACAAACTGAATGAAGCGCCGCGCCTGCTCCGGGTGCGGCGCGCCGCGCAGCAGCGCGATCGGGTCGGGATCGATGGCGGTCTTGCCCACCGGGTCCACGTATCCCACGCGCCCCGGCGATCCGCCGTCAGCCACCGCCTGCTGCTGGAAGCGCCCGTAGAAGTCGATGGCGATCGCCTCGGCGGACTCGCCCTGCGCCACCTCGATGGGCGCGCGCGTGGCGCTGGCGCTGATCGAGCGCGCATTGGCTGCCGCGCGACGCAGGATCGCCCAGCCGTGGTTCCAACCCTCGCGCAGCAGGATCGTCTCCATGGCGGTGGCCACGCTGCCCGACTGCGCGGGATTCACCAGCGCCACCCACCCCTGCAGGCGCGGGTCCGCCAGCGCAGACCAATCCGCCGGCGCGGTGATCCCCAGCCGCGCGATCACTTCCGAGTTGTAGACGATGCCGAAGGCGCTGAGCGCCGTTCCGAACCAGTAGCCCGCGGGGTCATAGAGCGGGCGGCCCGCGATGTCGTTCTGGCCATACACCGACTGCAGGTACGCGGCGTCGAATTCCAGGGGCGCCAGCACCGATGCGCTGCGCTTCTGCCCGCCGCTCTCCACCATCAACGGCTTCTTCAGCTGCTCGAACTCAAAGGTGCCGCCGCCGAAGAAGAGGTCGGCGCTCCCCCCGGGCGGCGTGTCGTCGCGCAGCGAAGCGATGATGCTCGCCTCCAGGATCTTGCGGATCTCGCTGGTGCCTCCGGGGGTGTTCCAGATCACCGTGGCGGGCTCGCCGAACTGCTCCTGGTGCCAGCGCGCGTACCCCGCGGCGAATTCCTGGCGGATCTGTTCGTTGTGCGGCGTCACCACGATGACGGTGGCGGAGCCTGCGGGGGGCGCCTTCACCTCGCGGCGCGCGGCGACCGGCACGGCGACCAGCAGCGCGATCGCACCAAAGAGCAGCGTGGGGGGCAGCCAACCCTTCACGCGCGCACCCCGAGCGCCGTGCCGATCTGCGTGCGAAGCTGGTCGGCGGCGCGCGCCACGGCGCCGGACCAGTCGCGTTCGCCCGCTGCAAAGGCGTAGATGACCGATCGGCTGGCGGTGACCAAGGCCCCGCGCCCGTCAGCGCGGAAGCATGGCAGCACGTCGTCGACGCCGCCCCCCTGCGCGCCGAAGCCCGGCACCAGGAAGAGCTGCCGCGGCATGCGCTCGCGCAGCGCCGCTGCATCCGCGCGCTTGGTGGCGCCCACCACGGCGCCCAGGTCGCTGAATCCTTCGGCGCCCAGGTGCGCGGCCCCCGCCGCCGCCACCATGTCGGCGACCGCCTGCGCCACGGTGCGCCCATCGGCCAGCGCCAGCGCCTGCAGTGCGTCTCCCGAGGGATTCGACGTGCGCACCAGCGCGAAGGCGCCCCGCCCCTGCCCCACGAAGGGGGCGATGCCATCCATTCCAAGGTAGGAGTTCACCGTGGTCCAGTCGCTGGGCAGCGCGGTGCGCGCGGCGGCGGCGTAGTGGTCGGCGCTGACGCCGATGTCACCGCGCTTCCAGTCCAGGATCACCTCGTAGGCGGCCGCGCCGCGCGCGTGCTCCAGCACCCGCGCCAGGGCGCGCACGCCGGGCACGCCGTATCGCTCGAAGCATGCCGACTGCACCTTGACCGCGGGGACGCGCCCCGCCACCGCATCCAGCACGCCGATGCAGAAGGCCTCGATGGACGCCGCCGCGGCCTCCGCGCCCGCGCCACTGGGGCGCAGTGCCGCTGGCAACTGCTCAACGACCGGATCGAGCCCGACGCAGACCGGCGCGCCGATGGCGTCGATGCGCGCCAGCAACCGGTCCGAGGCATGCGAGGAGGAGGCGACCGCGTGCGGCGAGCGTTCCATGGTCTTGCAAGTCTAGATGCCCCGGCGGCGCTGCGACGCGCTCCGTAGAATCGCGGCGTGGCTGGTGAGGCTGAAACTCCGCGCCCGGTGCACCTGGACCTCGACCGGTCCAGCGGCCTGACGATCGAATGGCAGGATGGGCGCCGCAGCTTCTATCCGCTGGCACACCTGCGCCGCCAGAGCCCCAGCGCCGACGCACGCGAACTGCGCAAGGCGATGGCGAGCAATCCGCTCACCGTTCTGCCGCCCAGCAAGGGCGCGCCGGGCCCGCTGACCGCGTTGGGCGCCGAGCTGGTGGGCAACTACGCCATCCGCATCCGCTTCAGCGACGGCCACGACACCGGCCTCTACAGCTGGACCTACTTGCGCTCCATCGACCCGGCCGTGCCTGGTGCCCCCGCTGCTCCTGGCGGCCAGGGGCTGCGCGCATGAGCCATCCCGGCACCGGCCACCCGCGCATGCACCACGATGCCGCGCTGCGCCCGCCGGCAGCCGCGGCGGTGAAGCACCCGAACCCGTTCGCGCTGCGCCTGATCCCCGGCGAAGAGGGCATGAGCCGCGCCGTGGCGCACATCAGCAACATCGAATACGTGCGCTGGCTGGATCGCGCCGCCGAGCTGCACGCCGATGCGCTGGGCTACACGCGCGCGTCGATGCTGCAGATGCAGCGCATGTGGTTCGTGGCGCGGCATGAAGTGGACTACAAGGCCGAGGCCTTCCCGGGCCAGCTGCTGGATGTCTTCACCTGGGTGCGCACGATGGGGCGGAGCGCCTCGTGGCGCGAGACGCTGATCGTGCGCGCCGACGATGGCGGCGTCGTCTGCCGCGCCAGCACCTGCTGGGCCTTCGTCGACTTGGCCACGCGGCGCCCCGCGCGCATCCCGGCGCAGATGGCCCTCGCCTTCGAGCCGCTGGAGGGGGATGCATGCACATCGCGCTCGTCATCGACGCCGACCGCCTCCTGACCGACGATGCCGCGTTCCAGCGCCTGACCGTGGCGCTGGCGGCGGAAGGGGCGCGCGTCACGCGGATCATGCCGCGCAGCACCGATGAGCGGCCAATGGCGCGGCTGCTGCCCGTGGCGGCGTACGACTTTGCCGGATCGCCCCTCTTCCGTCGCGCGCGGCTGGGCGCGCTGAGCCTGGAGCTGGAGGATTCACCCCCCGATGTCTTTGTCTCCTTCGGCGCGCGCGCCTTCGAGGCGGCGGCCGAGCTGGCCGAGGACCTGGAGGCGGGGCTGATCGCGATCATCGCCACGGAGGAGGAGCTGCAGCGCACCTCGCTGCGCAAGCGCGTGGCCTTCCTTGACCTGGTGGGCGCGTCCACCGCGCCACTGGCCGTGCGCGCGGCACGGGCCGTGCCCGAAGAGCTGGTCACCGTCCTGCCGCTGGGCGTGCAGGTGCCCGCCAACGGCAAGGGGGAGCCACCCTCGCCCGCCAGCCTGGCCATCGCAGCGAGCGCCCGCGACGACGGCGCCTACCGCGCCGTTTTCGCGGCCATCGCCGATGTCGCGCCCGCGCTCCCCAACCTGCAGGTCGCGATCGAGTTCCCTCCCGGGCACGACCCGCGCCTGTGGCGGCTGGCGCGCGAAATGGGCATCCAGCCCTACCTGAATGGCGTCTCCTCGCTGGAGTCGATCCGGCCGCTCGCCCTCTCTTGCGGTGTTTTCGTGGTGCCCGAGGTGGTGCACGGCACGCGCCCGCTGATCCTCGAGGCGATGGCGGCGGGGCGCATCGTGGTGGCCATGGACGATCCCTTCGCCGATTTCCTGATCGACGACGTCACTGCGCTGATCCCGCGCGAACGCGACGCGCGCAGCTGGACCGAGCACCTGACGCGCGCGCTCCTGGACCCCGCCTGCGCCAGCATCGGGCGCGAGGGGGCCATCCGCACCGCTGCGCGCTACGCCTCGGCACGCTGCGCCACCCAGCTCTTGGAAGCCTGCGAGACGATCGTCCGCGGCCCGGCAATCCCGTTTCCCGGGACGGCCTGACCTCCGCGCCTGACGCCGCGTCGCGCCCGCCCGCCGGAAGCGTCAGCGGCGCGGGCCCCGGCAGGCCCCCTTGGGGCACCCCCCGTTCCGTGGCGGCAGCGTTCCTCGGAAGCTCCCGTGGAACCACCCCTTGACGCGGCGCGAATCCTTCTGCGACACTACGAGGGCCGAGCGAGGCATCCGGCAGGAGCCGGGAGCCCACGCGGCGCGGGACTCGGTCCGCTTCGACTCACCGAGCACTCAACCAAGCAGAAAGCACCAGAGGCAACCCCATGAAGAAGACCATGTCCGTGTGCGCGATCGCAGCGCTCGTCGTGCTCGCAGGCTGCGACGGCAGCGCGCCGCCGAAGAAGGCCGTCGAAGTGAACAAGAACGCGCCGCCGGCCGGTTCGCTGGAGAACCCCGACAAGAAGATCAAGGACGCGCTGAAGAAGGCGGACGACGCCTCGGCCAAGAACGCCGTCCCCCCGGCGGCCCCCAAGACCAAGTGACGAACGACCGAGCAATGAAGGCCCGATCGAGCCATCGATCGTGACCCGCTGCGCCCGGCGGTGCCTCCCCGCGAGTCACCGCCGGGCGCAACTCTTGGAATCAACTTTCACGGCACCTGAACCTCCGAACGCAAGAAGGCACCCACATGAAGCTGACTCTCTCCATCTGCTCGCTCGCTGCGCTCCTGGCCCTGGCCGGCTGCGAGGACAAGGCCCCCGCTCCGAACAAGAACGCACCCGTCGGCACCCTGAAGAACGGGGACGACAAGGTGAACGAAGGGCTGAAGGAAGCAAAGGGCGCCACCGCCGACGCCGCCGCCACGCCGCCCCCGGCCGCGCCGAAGTAAGCGCCGCAGACGCGCACGCGTGCACGGATCGCGCGCACGGATCGCGTGCGCAGGCCGCGTACACGGATCGCCTGTGCAGGCCGCCTGCGCAGCTCACGCGCCCGATTCCGCCGCGTTTCGCATGCGTCAAGCACCGCGCCCGGCGGCGCCTCCCGTGAGGTGCCGCCGGGCGCGTCTTTTCCACGAACGCCCGCGGTCACGCCGTCATCATGCCGCGCAGGATGGCCAGCCCTTCCTGCAGCTTGGCGGGCTTGGCCGCGAAGCTCAGGCGGAAGTGCGTGTCGCGCGACGAGAAGACATTGCCCGGGATGACCAGCACCCGATGCTCGATGGCGCGCTCGATGAACTGCTGCCCGGTGAGCCCCAGGCGCTTGGGGACCTCGACGAAGGCGTAGAAGGCACCGCCCGGGCGCGCCACGGTGGTGACCCCTTCGAACGCATCCACCACCATCTGGCGGCGCTTCGCGTAGTCAGCGACGATGGGTGACAGGTCGACGCCAAAGGCCGGGATCGCCCCCCACTGCGCGATGCTTGGCGCGCAGACAAAGGTGTACTGCTGCAGCTTCGCGATCTCCTGCACGATCGCGCGCGGCCCGGCCACGTAGCCCATGCGCCACCCGGTGCAGCCGTAGGTCTTGCCGAAGCCGCGGATCAGCAGGCACTCATCGCTGAAGCGCGCGGGGCTGGGGCAGCGTCCCTCCTCGGCGGCGTCGGCGAAGCAGAACTCGTCGTAGATCTCGTCGGTGACCAGCAGCAGCCCCTTGCGGCGGCAGAGGTCCACGATGTCGCGCAGCTCGTCGCCCGTCAGCACCACCCCGCAGGGATTGCTGGGGCTGTTCACCAGCACCACCTTGGTGCGCGGCGTGATGCAGCGCTCGATGCGCTCGGCGGTCATCCGGAAGTCGGGGTAGGTGTCGCAGCGCACCATCGTGCCGCCGGTCAACGTGCCCATCTGCGGGTACATCACGAAGTACGGATCGGGGATGATCGCCTCGTCGCCCGGATCCAAGAGCGCCATGAACGCCAGCAAGAGCGCGCCGCTGGTGCCGCTGGTCACGATCGCCGACGTGTCATCGCTGGGCCCCTTCCAGCCCACGTCCTTCGCCAGGTGCACCCAGATCGCGTCCAGCAGCTCGGGAATCCCCTGCGTCACCGTGTAGCCGCTGCGGTCGGCGTCGATGGCCGCCTTCGCCGCCGCCTTCATCGCCTCGGGCACGGGGAAGTCCGGCTGCCCGATGGACAGGTTGATCGGGTCCTTCATCTTCGCCGCCAGGTCGAAGACGCGGCGGATGCCCGAGGCGTCCACGGCGCGGGAACGGCGCGAGATGAGATCGGAAACAGAAAGGCGGCCTGCGTGGCCGCCTGGGAAAGTCCTGGTCGTCATCGAGGGGTGCCTGACTGGTGGGGAAGCTGGGGCGCGGCCGGATGACCGCGCCCCATGCAGTCGTCCGCGATTACTTCTTGCCGCCGGCCTTGGCGGCCGGGGCCTTCGCAGCGGGCGCCTTGGCACCGGCAGCGGGCTTGGCAGCGCCGGCGGCGGGCTTCGCAGCCGCGCCCTTGGCACCGGCGGCGGGAGCGGCCGCGCCCTCGGTGCCCTCTTCGGCCTTCTTCTTCTTGGCCGCGGCGGCCTTGATGCTGCGCACCTTCACGATGCCCAGCGCGCTGTTCTTGTCGCTGCTGAAGCGCTCCTCCTCGGTCAGCTTCGCGATGCGCTCGGCGCGCGTCAGCACATTGCGGTGCGTGTTGAGGCCGCCGGACTGGGTCTTGAGGCTGCGATGGAGGCTCATTGCTGGTTCCTTGGTTCGCGGGGTCGCCGCGCTGATGGGCTTGCGCGGGCGTCGGTGTGACGCGGGCGCGGTTCGATTGGTCGAGACGGAGAGCAAGCGCGCGACGGCGCGCCGGATCGGAAGGCATGGAATGCGTGGCTAGCGATAGAACTCGAGGAAGGCGTCGCTGAAATCCTTGTTGCCGCGCGACGCCGCCTTCCATTTCTCGCCGACGCGCTTGATCGTGGCCTCGAGTGCCTTGATCTCCGGAGAGTTGCGCTCCGACGCGTCCTTGTAGCCAGGCAAGACGATGATCTTGCGAAGCAGGGCATTATCGTCGGGAACGAGGTACGCATCAAGTCCGTTGCCGCGGCAGAACTCCACCATCCCGGCGGCGCGCTCGCTGGAGGGGTGCGCCAGCACGAAATAGCGGTATCCCTTGACGCGCGGATCGCCGGTGTTATCGGGTGCGGGGGTTGCGGGAATCTTCGGTGTGGTGGCCGTGCGACGGGAAGAGCCCGGGGTGTCCTGGGCTGGATCCGCCGATCGCGGCTGGCCTTGGCCAGCACTTTGGTCCGCCGCGGACGCACCAGCGGCGGGCGCACCTGCGGCTGCGCGTCCCCGGCTGACACCCACGCTGTAGGTGATCGCCAGGACCAGCAGCACGCCAATGGCCAGGACGACCGCCCACAGGAGCGGCACCTGGAAGACGACCGGAGCTGAGCCGCCGTGTCGACCGCCGCGCGGGACATACGAACTGCCCGCGGGCACCCCCGTCGGAGCAGCCGCGCCGCCGGCCGCGGAGTCGCCGCCACCGGGTGGACGCATGAGTTCGTAGAGCGCGGGAGCGCCTCGACGGGCCATGGCGCGAGTGTAGTGGATGGGCAGTGCCGTCAACCCTGCGGCATGGCGGGAATGGCCGTGCGCCAGGCCTCCAGCGACTGCTCGATGCCACCGCGCGCATCGGCCCACTGCCGCGCATCGATGACGGGCAGCCCTCGGAAGCCCGCGATCTCCAGCGCCACCCGGTACGCCATCAGGTCCAGCCGCGATTCGCCGCGCAGCCCGACGGGGCCGCGCAGGCCGGAGCGCAACTGGTCCACCACGCGGGCGGCCGCGATGCGCGCCCCCGCCGCCGCGACGGCACGCGCCGGGTCGCCGCCGGAGGCAAGGATCGCTGCAGGATCGATGAGCGCGCCGAAGGGGGGCGACCGCAGCCCCTCGACGGCACCGGAGGCGTCGGCGATGCGCACCCCGTGCCGGTCGGCAGCTTCGGCGATGGCATCAACCGCCTCTTGACGCAGGGCGTTCCGCACCAGGTCCGCGCCGGAGGCGGCACGATGATCGGTGCCGAAGGCTGCGGCGGGCGCGGCACCCGCACCGGCGTCCGCGGCCGGGGCGGGCAGCACGATGCACACCACCGCGCGGTCCAGTGCCCCCGCCAGGTCGCACGCGTCGCGCACGGCGTCGATCGCCCGCTCGGTCGTCGCGGCATCGGCATAGTGCGCCGAGGGGATCCACAGGTCGATGCCGCTGACGCGCAGCCCCAGGCGCGCGATCATCCCGCGCAGGTCGCGCCGCGCGCTGCTGCCAAGGTCGCGCGGGCGCGTGCTGGGATGCGTTGCGCTCAGCTGCACGCCGCGGATGCCAAGCGAGGAGAGCCACGCGCACGCGTCGGCGGGGTCGCCAAGCGGTGCGATGGTCGCTGCAATCGCCACCTGCTCGGTTGCTGCCATGCGCGCAGCGTAGCGGGCCCCCCCCACTACACTTGCACCGTGCGCCTGTGTGCCTCCATCCTGCTCATCGCGCTGGCGTGCTGGCTGGCGGTGATCACTGCCGCGGGCGCCACCGCAATCGCCGCTTTCACGGGTTTGCCGCGTCTGGGCATCACCGTGCCGCAGGTGCAGCCCTTCTTCGGGCAGGACACCGCGGAAATGGGCCGATGGGCCGCGGGGCACGTGCTGCAGCCCGTCTTCGTGGTGGGTGACTGGGTGCAGTACGTGATGGCGGCGCTGGCGGTGGGCTGCACCGCCCGCATGGTCCGCACGCGCGGATACGCGGGCGCCCGCTGGGCGGCCATGACGCTGCTCTTGGTGGTGGCTGCGTCCGCGGCCATCCTGGCTTGGCGCGCCTGGTCCATGCCAGCCATGACCGAGGACCTGCTGGCGTACTGGAACGCGGTCGAGCAGAACGACGCCGCCACCGCGGCGGCGGCGCGACTGCGCTTCGACGCCGCGCACCATGCGGCCGAGACAGGGCTGAATGCGCAGTTCGTGCTGGTGCTCCTGGCACTGCCGCTGGCCGTGCTGACGCTGGTGCCGGGGCGCCTGGCGGCGCCGCGCACGCAGGACCAGTTCCGTGGCTGAGCCCGACCGCGCACCGCCGATCCCCTTTCCGCTACCGCGCACCACCCCCGCCAAGCGCGCACGCGCGGCGCGGCTGCTGGCGGCGCTGCGCGAGCGCTACCCGCACGCGGCGTGCCGCCTGCTCTGGACGCAGCCGCATGAGCTGCTGGTGGCCACCATCCTGAGCGCGCAGGCGACCGATGAATCGGTGAACGCGGCCACCCCTGCCCTCTTCGGCCGCTTCCCCTCCCCCGCCGCCTTCGCCGCGGCAAGCCCGGCGGAGATCGAGCCCTTCATCCGCACCATCGGCCTGTGGCGCAACAAGGCGCGCGCGGTGCACGAGGCGATGAGCGTGGTGGCCTCGCGCCACGGTGGCCAGGTGCCGCAGACGATGGACGCCCTGCTGGAGCTGCGCGGCGTGGCTCGCAAGACCGCCAACGTGGTGCTGGGCAACTGCTTCGGCATCCAGGCGGGCGTGGTGGTGGACACGCACGTGGGGCGGCTGGCCACGCGCATGGCGCTGACCACGCACGAAGACCCCGCCAAGGCCGAACGCGACCTGATGGCGCTCTTCCCGCGCGAGGCGTGGTGCGAACTGAGCCACCTGATGATCTTCCACGGCCGCGCCGTCTGCCGCGCCCGCGGTGGCAGCTGCGCCCAGGATGCGATCTGCCGCGCCTTCTGCAGCCAGGCGAAAGCAGCGGTGAAGAAGCGCGCTACTTGACCTCGCCGCGCCCCTGGAAGACGGGCGCCGCGCCGACGGGCGTTGGCTTCATCAGCAGGAATCCGCCGTGCAGGCTGACCACCGAGGCGCCGCCGCCCAGGTTCTCGGGGAAGATGAAGAGCGTCGGCCCCTCGTAGACGAAGCGCGAGATCGCCTCGAAGCGCGTCACCGCCGCCATCATCTTGCCCGTCTTGGGGTCCTTCTGCGCAGCAACCTCGATGCGGCGCAGCACGTCGATGCCGCGCTCGTGGCCGACCCAGATGTCGCCATCCACCAGCGAGAGGACCGTGATCCGGGGGTTGCCTTCCGGCGCGTAGTTGGTGATGGTGTTGTCGTGCTTGATCTCGACGCTCAGCCCGAACTCCGTCTCGGACTCCTTCGCCTTCTCGGTGACGATGCGCGCGCTGCCCCACGCCGCGGCCACGTTGCGGCCGGGGATTGCGGTGATGTCGGTGGTCTTGTCGCTCAGCGTTGCCTCGCCGCCGATGCGCCACAGCCAGAATCCCTCGCGCCCGCCGCTGAGGATGCGCCGGCCGTCGCCGACCGCCACCTCAAGCAGCCCCGCCTCGCGCTGCACGTTGTAGAAGGTGTCGCCATCGACGCGCCCCTCGCGCTTGTGCCGGTACATGGCGCGCCCGAACGTGCCGGAGACGGCGTAGTGGTTCGGGCGGATGATGTCGATGTCGCGCCCCCCCTTCAGCTTGATCTCCTCGGGCTCGACGAACTTGCCATCCTCGATGCGCCAGGTGTAGAGCAGCCGGTCCGTCAGGATGAAGAGCCGGTCGCCGCAGATGCGCGCCCGCCTCGCCACGGCGGGGATGGCCACCTGCGCCGTCTCGCCGAAGGCCTCGTTCATGAAGCCGACGCTGGCGCCGTTGGAGCCCTGGAGCACGAAGAGGAACCCATTCGCCGGGCCCATGCCCGCGGGCAGCGGCGACAGGTCGCTGGCCGCGCCCAGGTAGCGCCCATCCTCCAGGAGCAGGATGCGCCGGCGCACCGCGGCGGCGGGGCCCGCAGCGGTCTGCACCACGCGACCCGCGCTCTCGCCCACCAGGAAGCGCTGCCCGTCGCTCAAGCGCACCACGCCGCCGGTGCCGCTGGCGTACACCTCGTTGCCCGCCTTCGAGAGCGCGCGCGGCTCGATTCCCAGCTCCGCGGCAGGCGTGAGCAGGATGAGCTTGGGTGATGCGGACTCCGAGACGTCCACCTCGGCCACCGCCGTCTGGTCGCTGACCACGTAGGCGCGGTCCCCGTCGACCAGCAGGTCGGTCAGCGCACCGCCGTTGCCGAAGGCGATCGGTTCGATGCTGCCCAGCTCGCGACCGTTGGTGGTGTCGATCACCAGCAGCGCATTGCTGAAGGTCTGGAACCACCGGCCGCCCTCGACGAAGGTGCGGTGGTGCGAGCCGCCCTGGTGGCTGGTGATCTGCAGCTCGCGCGCGCGGCGGTCGGTGCGGTCCTCGGGGATGTACTTCGGCATGCACCCGGAAGCGGCCGCTGCCAGCAGCGCCAGCGCGGCGGCGCGCGGGAACCAGGCGGGGAGCAGGCGTGGAAAATGGGCGTGCATCGGAGAGAGCGTAGCGCGATGTGCTAGGGTGCCGCACCGCATGAGCGCAGGAAGCCCAGAGCCGACGGACCGCACGCCCCCGCCCGCAGGCCGCCTGGCGGCGCTGCTGGCGATGCTGGAGCGCGAGCCAGGGGATGCCTTCTGCCTCTACGGCATCGCGCAGGAGCACGCCAAGGCGGGGCGACATGCCGAGGCGCTTGGATGGTTCGACCGCGCGATCGCGGCGGATCCCGCATTTGGGTACGCATTCTTCCACAAGGCGCGATCGCTCGAGGAGCTGGATCGCGTGGAGGAGGCCGTCGCGGCGCTGCGGCTTGGGTTGGTGGCCGCCAAGCAGGCGGGCGATGGGCACGCCGTGAGCGAACTGGCGGGATACCTGGACCAGCTGACCTGAGCGCGCGCCCCGCACACCGGAGACTGCACGATGGCAACCAAACGCATCACGCGCTCGAAGTCCGCGATCGAGGCGCTGCGCCCCACCCCAGAGGATCCCAACACGGTCGAAGTGCGCGTCGGCGGACGCACGGTCGCCTCCATGCTGCGCCATCGCGCGCAGGAGCTGGGGCTGGAGGTGGGCGCCAAGTGGACGCCTGCGATCGCCGCACGCGTCAGTGCGGCGTGCGCGCTGGAGCTGGCGCGCGAAGCGGCCTTTGCGCTGCTGGCTAAGCGCGCCTACGCGGCACACGCGCTTCAGGCGAAGCTGGAGGCGGGCGGGCACGCCGAAGCCGCAGCCGCTGCGGCCGTGGCGGCGCTGGTGGCGGACGGCTGGCTGGACGACGCTGCATTTGCTGCCGAGCGCGCCACGCACCTGCAACGCCGGGGGCCGGTGGCGACCGACGCGCTGGCCGAGCGCCTGGAGGCCGAAGGGGTCGGGGAGGCGGTCGCGCGGGCGGCCGCGAAGCGCGCAACGCCAGCGGACGAGACGCACGCCGCGCTGCTGCGCGAGGCGCGCACGGCACGGCGCGCGGGCGAGAGCGCCAGCCGCGTCGGCAACCGATTTGCGCGCCGCGGCTTCGAGGCAGATACCATTGAGTCGGTCCTTGAAGCAGCGGGTTTCCGCCTTGAACCGGACTGAGCCATGCACGCCGCCCCCCGATTGACGCGTCCCGAATTCCTGCACTGCACCGCCGCGCTGTGCGCCTGCGCGCTGCTGGCCGCCTGCCAGAACCCAAGCACCACGCTGACCCACGCCGGCAAGGATCCGCTGCCCGACTTGGCCCCCACGTCCCACCCCGACGATGGCGACGCCGCGGGCACCACTGCCGGTGCCGTGGACCTGGCGGGCAACCCCGTGAAGGAGCTGCCGCCCCCAAGCATCGCCAGCCTGGACCGCAGCGACTGGGATGCCACCACCATCCACCAGCCGCGCGGTCAGGTCGAGGTGCAGCCCTGGTACTACAGCCGCTTCGAGGGATTTGGCCAGGACGCGCGCGTCACTGGCGCGTACCCCACCACCGCCACCGCGCTGGGCGTGCGTGGCGGCGTTCCGACGGCGGTGCAGGAGGGGCTGGCGCAGCCCTTCATCGGATTCTTCTGGCTGGCGGCCGTGCCCGTGCAAGTGGTCGCTGAGCCACCGTTGACCACCGTGCGGACGCCGGACCGCCAGGTGGAGTGGCTGCCGGCGCCCGCGCCCACCGCGCAATCAGGTGCGGTGCTCCCCGCGCCCACGCCCCCGCCCGCCGCCCCCACCATTCCCTGACCGCGCGATCCCCACACGATGAACGCACTTGA
>JBGARR010000024.1:0-51279 GCA_044230125.1 Phycisphaerales bacterium | reverse complement strand
CACGTCGCCGACACCATGCTCGCGCGGCACGGCGTGGAGTGCGGCTTCGTGTGCGGCGAGACGCCGCCCGCCGAGCGCGCCGCGATCCTGAAGCGCTTCCGCGCGGGCGACCTGCGGTACCTGGCCAACGTCAACGTGCTCACCACGGGATTCGACGCGCCGAACGTGGACTGCGTCGCACTGCTGCGGCCGACGATGTCGCCGGGTCTCTATTACCAGATGGTCGGCAGGGGCTTCCGCCTCTGCCCGGGCAAGGCGGACTGCCTGGTGCTCGACTTCGGTGGCAACGTGCTGCGCCACGGGCCCGTCGACGACATCCGCGTGGCACGCGAGGACCGCGGCGAAGGCGACGCGCCCGCGAAGGAGTGCCCAGCGTGCCGTGCGCTGGTGGCCACGGGCTTCGCCATCTGCCCGGAGTGCGGCTTCGAGTTCCCCGAGAAGAAGCGCCAGCAGCACGAGGCGTCGGCCACGAGCGAGGGCATCCTGAGCGGCCAGGTCACGCGCACTGAGGAGCGCGTCGCGGACGTTTCCTACTGCCTGCACCTGAAGCGCGACGACCCGACCGGCGATGCGCCACCCACCTTGCGCGTGCAGTACCGCGTGGGGATCAACCGCTGGCAGCGCGAGTGGATCTGCATTGAGCACCCGCCCGGCGGCTACGCGCGGCGCAAGGCGGAGCAGTGGTGGGCCGCGCGTTCGCACGAGCCGGTGCCGGGCACCGTCGAGGAAGCGGTCGCGCTGGCGGAGGCCGGCGCGCTCGCGCCGACGCTCGCCATCACCGTCGAGCGCCGCGCGGGCGACAGGTACGACCGCATCGTGGGCCATGCGCTGGGCGACCGTCCGCCGCGGCTGGAGTCCGACATGGGCATGGTGACCGCGCCGCGCATCGACATCCCCGACGAGGAGATCCCCTTCTGATGGACGACGCACCGCATCCACCGCAACGGCGCGATCGGCTCGCACGCCAGCGCCTGCGTCGGCCGGGCTGTGCGCGCTGCCCGCCGTCCGGCGCGGCGACGAGAAGCGCGTGGCGCTGAGCTCGTGGAAGCCCTTCCAGTCGCGGCTGCCGTCGGCCGAGGAGATCGGCGCGTGGTTCGGCGCGGAAACCGGCGGCGCCATGTGCCTGGTGTGCGGCGCGGTCTCGGGCAACCTGGAGATGATCGACTTCGACCTCTGCGGGGAAGCGTTCGGCGCCTGGCGCGAGGCGGTGAGCGCCGCGGCGCCTGGGCTGATGGAGCGCCTGGTGATCGATCCACCCCGTCGGGCGGCAGGCATGTCGTCTACCGCTGCGAAGTGTCGGTGTCCGGCAACGCGAAGCTCGCCGGGCGGCGCATCGAGGTCGGCCAAGAAGGACCGGTCGTGATCGGCTGCAAGGAGCACGTCCGCGCCGCGACGCCTCTGGCGGGTGGTCCGTGACCGTCACCATGATCGAGACGCGCGGCGAGGGCGGGCTGTTCCTGTGCGCGCCGAGCGAGGGCTACGAGATCCTGCAGGGCGACCTGTGCGACCCCCCGCTCGTCACCGCCGACGAGCGCGACATCCTGCTTGGCTGCGCGTGGGCGCTCGACGAGATCCCGCTGCCAGTTGTGAACGGACACTCAGGCAGTTCCGAATGTAGGCGGGCGACAGACGGGCAATTGGCGGGCAATAGGCGGGCAATAGAGGGCAATCAACTGGAAGTTCGGCCGCAACGCGCCCTGGCGACGACTTCAACGAGCGCGGCGACCACCGCAGCGCCCTGCTCCGGCACGGCTGGACGCTCGCGCGCGAGGGGAACAACGAGCATTGGCGCCGGCCGGGCAAGGACTCGGGCACCAGCGCCACGCTCAAGGACCGCGTCTTCTACGTGTTCTCGACCAACGCGCCCCCCTTCGAGGCGCACAAGGGCTACTCGCCGTTCGCGGTGCACGGGCTGCTTGACCACCACGGCGACTTCACGGCGGCAGCCGCGGCGCTTGCCGCCGAGGGTTACGGCCGCGCCGAAGCCAAGGGCGTCGACCTGTCCGCGATCCTGGCGGAAGCCCCCCAGTCGGGGACCGCCGCCACGCCCGTCCCGGTCTCGGTGCGCGCCCTCGTCGCCGCACACCCGCAGCTGCGCGCTCCCGTCATCCACGGCCTGCTGCGCGAGGGCGAGACGATGAACATCATCGCCAGCCCCAAGACCGGGAAGTCGTGGCTCACCCTCGACCTGGCGATCGCGGTCGCCACCGGCCGCCCCTGGTTGGGCCGCTACGAGACCGTGCCGGGCGACGTGCTCATCATCGACAACGAGCTGCACCGCGAGACCAGCGCGCACCGCATCCCGCAGGTCGCGCGCGCGCGCGGCGTGGCCATGCGCGAGTTCGACGAGCGCATCTTCGTCGACAACCTGCGCGGCCGCCTGCAGGACATCTTCACGCTCGCGCCGTACTTCGCCGCCATCGAGCCGGGCCGCTTCAAGGTGATCGTGCTCGACGCCTTCTACCGCTTCATGCCCGCGGGCGGCGACGAGAACGACAACGGCACCATGGCCAACATCTACAACCGGCTGGACTCGTTCGCCGACCGGCTGCGCTGCTGCTTCGTGCTGATCCACCACTCGACGAAGGGAAGCCAGTCCGGCAAGTCCGTGACCGACGTGGGCGCCGGCGCAGGCGCGCAGAGCCGGGCCACCGACACGCACCTGGTGCTGCGCCCCCACGAGGATGAGGGTGTCGTCGTGCTGGACGCCGCGGTGCGCTCGTGGAAGCCCATCGAGCCGACGTGCCTGCGGTGGTCGTTCCCGGTGTGGACCGTGGATGAGGCGCTCGACCCCGGCATGCTCAAGCCCGAGCGGCCGGCGAAGCGCAAGGAGCCCAGGCAGGCCGAAGCGCCCAAGGAGCCCGAGTGGAGCGTGGGCCGCTTCATCGAGGAGTTCATCACCAGCGAAGCGGTCACGATCGCAGAGCTGCGCGAGCGCGCTTCAGGCGTGCCAGGCCTGTCGTGGCGGCGCGTCTCGGACTTCATCCACATCGCCGAGCAGCGCGGGCTCGTGGAGCGTGTGCGCATGCCGGGTCGTGGTGGACCGCAGGGCTACATCCTGCCAACCGCCGAGGCGGCCCAATGACCATCGAACCCGGAGCAAACCTCAAGCATTCAACAACCCGAAGCGCGGGCAAAGATGGTGTTTTCTGCTCCTGCTTCGGGTTGAACTCGAAGCGCACGCACCCCCCCATACCCCCCAGTGGGTGTGCGGCCAGTTGGCCGCATCCCACCAACCGGAAGCGCGCGCGCTTCAAGTTCGCGCTTCGAGTTCGGCATCACGTAGGTACTTCCGGGCCGATTTCAGCCGCCGACCCCCATGGGAACAGCCGCAATTGGCGGCCAAGTTTATTTGGGGGGCCGAACGGCCCGGGCTGACCCGCAGCCAAGACGATGCCGGGATGCAACCCACTCTCCGTGAATCGGCGGCCGCGCTTCGCCTGGCCGAGTCCCTGATCGCATTCATCGTTGCCGTCGACGAGGGCATGGCCACCCGTCGGGCATCGCGACCGCGCGACGAGCGCAGCCTGCGAGCTGAACGGCCGCCACCGCCGCCCCTGCCCGCCCATGGACGCGGGGCCGCGCTGCAGGTGCCCGAGCATGGCCTGCTGTCGGCGCGCCAAGCGGCGAAGCGGCTGAACATCAGCGAACGATCCCTCTGGAACCTGAGCGCCCCGAGGGGGCCGCTCCCCACCGTCAGGATCGGCGGAAGGGTCCTCTACAGCGCCAGTGATCTCGACGTCGCCATCGAGCGGCTCAAGACGCAGCCGCAATCCCACACCCCAAGGAACTCTGTCCCATGAAGATCGAACTCCGACCGCTCGCCGACATCCGCCCCTACGAATCCAACCCGCGCATCAATGCAGGCGCCGTGGACGCCGTGGCCCACTCGATCCAGCAGTTCGGCTTCCGCCAACCGATCGTGGTGGACGAGGCGGGCGTCATCGTCTGCGGGCACACCCGCTTCAAGGCGGCGCAGAAGCTCAGCCTGGAGAAGGTGCCGGTCCATGTCGCCAAGGACCTCACGCCCGAGCAGGTGCGCGCCTACCGCATCGCCGACAACAAGGCGGCCGAGCTGGCCGAGTGGGACATGGACCTGCTGGCGATCGAGATGGGCGCGCTGCGCGCCCTCGACATCGACCTGGCCGCCATGGGTTTCGACGAGGACGAGCTGGCGAAGATCTTCATCGGGGACGTGAAGGACGGGCTCACCGACCCGGACTCGGTGCCCGCGCAACCCGACGCGGCGACGACGCGCGCCGGCGACCTGTGGATCCTCGGGGAGCACCGGCTGCTCTGCGGCGACAGCTCGTCACCGGCGGATCTGGACCGCCTGCTGGGTGGCGCGCCCATCCACCTGGTCAACACCGACCCGCCCTACAACGTCAAGGTCGAGCCCAGATCAAACAATGCGATCGCGGCGGGGCTGTCGTCGTTCAGCGCCGCCAAGAAGACCCACCACCAGGCGATGGACGTCGCGCTGCACCCGGAGAAGGCGAAGGCGACGCACAAGCAGCTGCGCGCGAAGGACCGCCCTCTGGCCAACGACTTCGTGACCGACGAGGCGTTCGATGTCCTGCTGGACGCATGGTTCGGAAACATGGCGCGCGTGCTTCTTCCCGGGCGCGGCTTCTACATCTGGGGCGGCTACGCCAACCTGGGCAACTACCCGCCGTACCTCAAGAAGCACGGCCTGTACTTCAGCCAGGGCATCGTGTGGGACAAGAAGCACCCGGTGCTGACGCGCAAGGACTTCATGGGCGCCTTTGAGATCGCGTTCTACGGCTGGAAGGAGGGCGCGGCGCATGTCTACCTCGGGCCCGCCAACGCGACGGACCTGTGGCACGTGAAGAAGGTGAACCCGCAGAGCATGGTCCACCTCACCGAGAAGCCCGTGGAGCAGGCGGTGCGCGCGATGCAGTACTCGTCGCGCGCCGGCGAGAACGTGCTCGACCTGTTCGGCGGGTCGGGGTCGACGCTGATCGGCGCGGAGCAGACGGGCCGCAAGGCGTTCCTCATGGAGCTCGACGAGCTGTACTGCGATTGCATCGTGGACAGGTTCCAGCTGGGATCCCCGAGTTCACGGGGCAGGAAGGCCGAGCGCATCGCGGCGGTGATGCGATGAGCCGTCCTCGGACGCCGACCAGCCCCGGCGCGGGGTCTGGTGCGGAGGGAGCGCCGACTGATGGAGCACCGCGTCAGGAGTCGTCGGGCGCGCGCAGGGGATGGAGGTTCATCATGTCAACGGCGACAAGCTCGACAACCGAGTCGAAAACCTTCGAATCGTCAGCCGGCTCGAACACAAACGCATCCACAGCGGATGCGAACTGCTTGCGGTGAGGTCGCCCCATGCCGCGGCTGGAGGAGATCAAGTCCGCGTCCTGGCGGGCGCCCAGGTCGCAAAGGCCTAGAGCCGCTGCAAGGCATGTCGAGCGCAGTGGGCGCGCGTCGAAAAGCCTGCATGGCGCAGGCCCCCCGGCGCTGGCCGGCGAAGAGCTGAGCCGCGATGCCGAACTCAGCTTCATGAATCGCGCCTTGATCGCCCATGGCGAAGATCTCGCGGACCAGGTCGGCGGTGAACGCGGCGCGCGGGGGTCTTGCCGCCGGGGCTGGTCGAGGCCGCTGCCTTGGCCGCCATCTGCGCGATGAGTGTCCTGCGCGCATGGGCTCCTTGGCGCCCGCGAGGACCACGGCCGCCGCATCGAGCGCGCCCATGCGGCGGGGCTTCCTCTCCTTCGTCCGCTTCGCGGCTCCTTGCGGGCTTCGCAGCCTTGGCCTTCAAGGTCGCCCCGGAACTCCATGCGGGTGGGTGCGTCGTCGGGCATTTCCTCGTCCGCGGCGAGGACCGCCCGGTTGAGGTCGTCCCATTCCTCGTGGCTGTCGTCGCCCTGCTCCCGCGAGTAGGCGAGGGCCGAGGCGGCGTTGAGCAGGTCGTCGAAGCGGGTGTCCCTGGTGCGCATCGATCAGATCCCCTTTCCGGCGGCGAAGACGCCGCGATCGAGCTTCTTGAATCGCGCCTTGTCGCCCTTGGCGGTGATCTCGCGGACCATGGCGGCGTAGAGCGTGGCCTCGGGGGTCTTGCCGCCGGGGCTGGTCCACAGTCCCTTCGCCGCCATCTGCGCGATGAGGTCCTTGGCGCGCATGGGCTCCTTGGCTGCCGCCAGGACCGTCGCGGCCGCGTCGAGGGCGCCCATGCGCTTGGCCTTCTTCTCTTTCGCCGGCTTCGCGGCCTTTGCGGGCTTCGCAACCTTGGCCTTCGGGCGCTCCATGCGTGCCGCGGGCGTGGGCGACGCGAGCTTCGCGAGCGCCTCGCGCCGCGCGCGGTCGTAGGCGGCCTTGGCAGCCTTCTTCTCCGCGACCTGCGCGTCGGTCATGGCTGGCTTCTTGTCCTTCTTGGTCATGTCGAATCTCCTTGTTGGGTGGGAAATGGCGAGGCCCGCAACGCGCGGGCCTCAGGTGAGCGGGGTGATCGTGATGCTTCGCCCGCAGGCCGGGCAGTCGCACCTGGTTGGTGTCCGTCGTTTGCGTTCGGCGGCGCGTCCGGCCTCGTAGGCGGCGGCCAGCGCTGCCTCGACGCTCCAGACGGAGACGTCGTGGAAGTCGAGGCTGTCGCTCATGCGGCGGTCGAGCGTCTCGATCCGCAGTTCCCGCATGGCGATCTCGCGGATGGCGGCGTGGCGGGCGGTGTCGTCTGTGGGCGTGCTCATCGCAGTGCTCCTCGTGGTCGGTGGTGGTGCCGCGGCTCAGCCCGCGGCGGTGAACTTCTTCTGGCTGATGAACTCGTAGGCGTTGGTCAGGTCGCTGCGGACCTTCCCCAGGTCGCCCGCTTGGCCCCAGCTCGGGGCGGCTCCCGCCTGCGCGGCGTGGAGGGCGAGCTCGCCCTTCAGCAGGTCGATCAGGCGCTCGATGTCTGCGGCGCGCTCGGCGTAGGTGGCGACCGCGGCGCTGGTCTTCGTGGTGGTCTTTCGCGTTGCCATGGTGGTTCTCCGTTTGGGGTTCCGGGGGTGAATTCCGAACATGCACATGAGGGCATGCATCGGCGGGCGCATCAAGGCCAAGCGGCGATGATTCGCAAAGAGTGGGCGCCATGTGGGCAACTGCAGGTCCGGGATTTCCGGGGTGTCCGGGAGGGGCGGCATGGCTGAGCCTCCGCCGGTCCCCGCGAAGAAGAGCCCCGCCGCGATGGACATTGCGGACCTTGCGCGGCTGCTGCGCGCCTCGGGCGCCAAGCACGCGGACATCGAGCGGATCCGCGCCGACATCGACGCAGGCGCGCCGACGAACGCGGACGGCACGGTCAACCTGGTGCACTACGGCGCGTGGCTCGTGCGGCAGGCCTCGGCGATGGAGTCTTCGCGTGGCAACTGACCTGCAGCGCATGCGCGCGGGCGAGCTGTGCCGCCTGCTGAACTCCACCCCCATGGGCGAGTGCCTCGGGGAGCGGCAGCTCCTGCGGCACCGCACCCGCGCCGGCCTCCGCGTCGGCGCCGACGGCGACGCCAACCGGGTCAACCTCCTGCGCTACGTCGCGTGGCTCTTCGACCAGCGCCACGCGCCGACCGTCGGGACGGATGGGAGCGAGACCGGACTGAGCGCCTACGAGGCGCACCGCGAGCGCGCCCGGCAGCGAAACGCGCTGCTGTCCGTCTCGGGTCGGGACATCGGCGCGATCCCCGTGGTGAAGGACCCGGCGCGGCGTGGCGCTTGCGAACGCGACTTCCGGTTCTTCTGCGAGGCGTACCTGCCGCAGACCTTCAATCTCGCGTGGTCCTCGGACCACCTGAAGGTGATCGCGCGCATCGAACAGGCGGTGCTGGAAGGCGGCCTGTTCGCGATGGCGATGCCGCGCGGGTCCGGCAAGACCTCCTTGTGCGAGACGGCCTGCCTATGGGCGATGCTCTGCGGGCACCGGCTGTTCACCGCCATGATCGGCGCCACCGAGGCCGACGCCGAGGCGCGCCTGGCCAGCGTGCGCACCGAGATCGAGGTCAACGACCTCCTTCTGGAGGATTTCCCGGAGGTGTGCTTCCCCATCCGGGCGCTCGGGGGGATCAACCACCGCGCGGCCGGCCAGCTCTGCGGGGGCGCGCAGACGCACATCACCTGGGGCTCCAAGCAGGTCGTGCTGCCGACCATCGAGGGCTCGCCTGCGTCCGGGGCCATCGTCATGATCGCGGGGGTCACCGGGCGGATCCGCGGCATGAACTTCAAGCGCGCCGACGGCAGGAGCGTGCGGCCCGACCTGGTGATCATCGACGACTGCCAGACCGACGAGAGTGCCCAGAGCCTGTCGCAGTGCCGCCAGCGCGAGGCGATCCTCTCGGGGGCGGTGCTTGGGCTGGCGGGGCCGGGGAAGAAGATCGCGGGCGCCATGCCGTGCACCGTGATCGCGCCGGGGGACATGGCCGACCGGATCCTGGACCGCGCGAAGCACCCCGAGTGGCAGGGCGAGCGGATGCGGATGGTGGACGCCTGGCCAACGCGCATGGACCTGTGGGAGGCCTACCGGGAGCTGCGCAACGAGAGCCTGCGCAACGGGGGGAAGGGCGAGCCGGGCACCGAGCATTACCGCGCCAACCGCGCGGCGATGGACGAGGGGGCCCGGCTGGCGTGGGCCGAGCGCTTCAACCACGACGAGATGAGCGCCCTGCAGCACGCCATGAACCTGCGCTTCCGGGACGAGCGGTCGTTCTTCGCCGAGTACCAGAACGACCCGCTGCCGGCCGAGGACTCCACGCGCGCGGCGATGACGGCGGAGGAGGTCCTGCAGCGGGTGAACGGCACCCCGCGCGGGAAGGTGCCCATCTGGGCGACGCGGCTCACGGCGTTCGTCGACGTGCAGAAGCAGTGCCTGTGGTGGGTGGTGTGCGCATGGGCCGACGATTTCACCGGGGCGGTGGTGGACTACGGCGCATGGCCCGACCAGCAGATGGAGCACTTCACGCTGCGCCAGGCGAAGCGCACGCTGCAGCTGGCCGCGCCGGGCGCAGGGCTCGAGGGCGCGATCTACAAGGGGCTCGACGGCGTTGCGGCGCATTTGCTCGGCCGGGAGTGGATGCGCGATGACGGGGCGGCGTCACGCATCGAGAAGCTGCTCATCGACGCCAACTGGGGGGAATCGACCGACGTCATCTACCAGTGGTGCCGCGAGACGGCGCACGCGGCGCTCGTCGTGCCCAGCCACGGCAAGTTCGTGGGGGCGTCCAGCGTGCCGTTCAGCGACTACAAGCGTCGGCCCGGCGAGCGCATCGGGAACTACTGGCGGATCCCCTCGTCGCAGGGCCGGCGCGCGCTGCGGCACGTGATCGTCGACGTGAACTGGTGGAAGAGCTTCGTGGCCAGCCGCCTGGCGACGGCGATCGGGGACAAGGGCGCGCTGACGCTCTTCGGCAGGAAGCCCGAGTCGCACCGGATGTTCGCCGAGCACGCCACCAGCGAGCGCGCGGTGCCCACGCAGGCGAAGGGGCGGTCGGTGGACGAGTGGAAGCTCATCAGCCCGGGGCGCGACAATCACCTGTGGGACGGCCTGGTGGGCTGCGCGGTGGCGGCGAGCATGCTCGGCGTGGAGCTGGGCGTGGGCACCGGCACCGGGCGGACGCGGTCCAGCGGGCGGCGCAGGATCAAGCTCAGCGAATGGAAGNAATGGAAGCGGGGGGTGCGCATGTGACCGCGCGGGGGCGCGCCGACGCCGCGCGGGCTGCTCGCTTTCATGCTGCCCCTGCCCAACGTGCCGACACGCCGTCCGGGCTACGATTCTCGCGGGAGCCGCGTCCTCGTGCCGCACCGGCGTGCGTTTTGCCGCGGAGGTCCGCCTGCTCTTTTGATTCCGCCCGATTCAGGTGAGTTGCTAGAAATCGCGAGTGGCAAAATTCCTGCCTGCTATACTTGAGTGCGTTATGGCGTACTCAAGGCAAGTGATCATGCTCCTTCTGCTGCTTGCGCAGGGCGTTGTCGCTATGGGTCTAGGCCCCCGCGCGATCTGCAGCACCACTGGCGGGGGAAGCTGCACAGATTCCGCCGCATCGCCGTGTTGCTGTGTGGTGAAACATGACGATGCTGCCGCGTGCTGCGGAGAGGACGATCGTGTGAATGTTGGTGCACGGATCTCCTCCGAGAACGGAACGACGATTCGAGCGGCGGGTTGCGGCTGCACTCACACCCCGGTACCCCCAGAGTCCCTAACGGCAAGCGGCTCTTCGTCAGTCACGGACGCAGATGGAATTGCCGGCCTGCTCGCAAGTTCTGCCATGGCTCTGATCTCGACGCCAGTCTTGGTAGTTCCAGGGTGGCAAGGCGCCATTGCCATTGGTCCTTCCGTCCCACCGCCACCAAATCCTCCGGGTCTCGCGAGCTTCGCCAACGTAATCCTGCGCTTGTAGCCGGCGGTCCTTCGCTGTCTCCCGCTCCAGGTCTGCTTCGGCAGGCCGGTGTGGCTGTGTGCGTTTGTGCGTGCCGTTCCATCCAAGATTCACTTCTGCTTGACTGCCGAAAGCCTTCGCATGAGGACAGGTCTGTCAATCACCGGCTTTGCTCTTCTCGCGCTGCTACCCGCATGCGTCAGTTACGAACCTCATCCGCTCGACACTCGCGCGGAACTAGCCTCGCTGGCTGAGCGCCACTTGCCGGACGCCGTCGCGATGGTCGGCTTTGCGTCGGCGCATGGCGACCAACCCGCAGTATTTGACCCGTCGGACGGCCTGGATGAAGACGAGGCCGTGTCGGTGGCGCTGACCTTGAACACCGATCTTCAGGCCGCCCGTGCGACCCTGGGGGAATCAGAATCGCTGCTCATCAAGGCCAACATGCTCCCCAATCCAGAAGTGGGCGTCGGAGTCCTTCCTGGATTCGCAGGCACGCCTGGATTTGTGGTGGACGCTGCCGTGCTCTTTGAGTTGCTGCGGCCAGGTGAGCGGAGCGCGCGGGTTGGCGTGGCGCTCGCCCGGGGAGACGCAACGCGCGCGGAAATTCTTGCCGCGGAATACAGACTCGCAACGGATGTGCGGCGTCAGCTGTTCGCGGTTCTCGTGGCGGGGCACGTCGCCGCACTCTTCGACGAGGAAACCGCCTTGCGCGAACGCGCAGTGGAATTTGTCCGCCGGCGTCGTGCCATCGGAGAGGCCAACGACCTGGAGGTCTCTGCGGCCGAGCTCGAGATGGCTGAGCTCAAGCGAGATCGAAGGCTGGCGGTGGTAGCCCTTCAGAGTGCGCGGATCGAACTCAATCGAGTCATGGGTCTTCCGCCCGGCTATGAGGTTCGATTGACCGATTCTGGCAAGCCGCTCACGGTGATGCTCTTTGACGATCCGTCCGATGCTCAACTGCAGGAGCGACTGTCTGCGGGGCGCCTGGACTTGCGAGCGATGGAAGCGATGTATCGAATTGCTGAGGAGGATCTGCGCCTTGCGGTTTCGAAGCAGTATCCCAAGATCAGCATCGGCCCCTCGTACCAGCATGAAGGCGTCAGCCAAAACTACATCGGCGTGGGCGTCGCTATCGAACTCCCGATTTTCGATCGCAACCAAGGCGAGATCGCCGAGAAGGACGCCGCCCGTGAACGTGTTCGCGCCGAGTACGTCGCGCTGCTCCACCGGCTTACCGCAGAGGCATTCGCGGCAAGGGCCAAGGCACGGGCTGCAAGACTCGAGATCCACAACCAGGAGGACGAGGTCCTGCCGCTGCTCAGACGCAGCGAGGAGCTTTACCGAGGTGCGTTCGAAGCCCGCGAACTGAACGTGTTGGACTGGATTGCCGCGCAGCAGCGGGGCCTCCGGACGAGGCGCGCCTATCTGGAGAGCCTTGTCTCTTACCGGCAGGCGATGTTGGACCTGGATGCAGCCACGGGTCTGGCCATCACCAAGCGGCCATCGAGAGCCGACGCTCGTACTCCATCCCCGACCACTGAACTACCAACGGGCCAGAGCGCCCAGGAGTAAGCCATGCCGCTCGCGACCAATGACAGGGGTGCGCTGAACAGGTGCACCCCCACCATGACCGATTCGTCTAGCGACAGGAGCAAGCCATGAGCACGTTCATCAAGCGCCTTCCATCATCTCTCGTTCGGGGAGTGCCGACAGCGCTCACGCTCGTCGTCCTCGCAGGGGTGGCCTATGTCGGACACCACACCGGGTGGAAGGTGCCCTCGGCCTCTCAGATATTCAGTTCTGCCAAAGAGCCGAAGGAGGATTGGTGCGGGGACCACGGTGTTCCAGAGTCCACTTGCCTCATCTGCCGCGGCCTCAAGGCGAACGCGGTGCCACCGACCGTTCAGGTCAAGGGAGGAGCCAATGCCGCAGGACCGTCGTCTGCGCAGGAGGCATCCAACGCCGGACCGGCGAGCGCCGAACAGGTGGGAACCAAGAAGCGTCCCGCTGTGCAGCTTGCCACCGCGGCCACGGCCGGGCGTGCGGGCATCGAGGTCGCACCGGCATCAACGCAGCCCATGAACGAGAGCGTCGAGGCCAATGCGGAAGTGGCGTTCGATTTGTCCCGATACGCTCAAGTCTCCGCCCGTTTGCCCGGGACCGTGGCGCTCATTCGCGTGCAGCCGGGACAGCGGGTGAAGAAGGGCGATGTGCTGGCGCTCATCGATGCCGGTGAGGTCGGAAAGGCCAAGGCCGAACTGCTCCAGGCCGCGGCCCAGGTGGCGAGTCGAAAGACCGTTCTCGACCGCATTCGCACCTCGACCGAGGCGGGATTCCGGAATCAGGTCGATCTCGTTTCTGCCGAAGCCGAACTGAAGGAAGCATCCATCCGGCTCTTCAACGCGAGGCAGACGCTGGTCAATCTGGGCCTGCCGGTCCCCGCTGTGACAGAGGGGCAGGTTCCCAGCGAGCGTGACGTCCTGTCACTCGGCCTCCCGGAAACGCTCCTGACCGAACTGGACCCTGCCCGCACCTCCGCGAATCTCCTCCCGGTCCCGTCGCCCATCGACGGCGCGATCATCTCCCGAAGCGTGGTCGCGGGGGAAGTGATCGAGGCGGGCAAACCTCTGCTCGTCGTGTCCGACACATCGCACCTCTGGGTGCACGCGGACCTGACGCTCGCCCAAGTCACCGGGGTCGAGATCGGGCAGGCGTTCGAGTTCACGCCGGACACCCCAAACGCAAAGCCGGTCCTCGGCAAGGTCGTCTGGATCAGCCCGGAGGTGAACGAGAAAACGCGAACAGTCCAGGTCCGCGCCGAGGTGGAGAACGCCGACGGACGTCTCTTCGCTCGATCATTCGGAAGGGCCCGGATCATTGTGCGGTCCACCGCGACCGCCGTCGTGGTGCCCGAGTCGGCCCTTCAAAGGGACGGCGATTCGTACCTCCTGTTTGTCAAACTCAATGACGAAGTCTTCCAGACTCGCGAAGTCCGGATCGGCGGCCGCTCCGGCGGGCTGGTCGAGGTATTGGCGGGCCTGGTGGCGGGCGAACATGTCGCCGTGAAAGGCAGCTACGCCCTCTCTGCCCAACTCAACCGCGGCAAGCTCGGTGCCGGCTGCACCGACGACTAGACCGGAGAATGTCATGCTCAACTGGATCATCAACTGGTCGCTCAGAAACAGGTTCATCGTCATCGTCGCGGCCCTTCTCTTCGCAGGGCTGGGGGCGCTCGCGCTCCGCGATCTGGACATCGACGCCTTCCCGGACACGACGCCCGTGCAGGTGCAGATCAACACGGTGGCGCCCTCCCTGGGACCCGAAGAAGTCGAGCGACAGATCTCGTTCCCCGTCGAACAATCGCTGGGCGGGCTCCCGCACCTCCAGAACGTGCGCAGCATCTCGAAGTTCGGCTTCTCCCAGGTCGTTGTTACCTTCGATGACTCGATGAAGATATTCCTGGCGCGGCAGCTTGTGGCGGAGCGCCTGAACTCCGTGGAACTTCCCGAGGGCATTGCACGGCCGCAGATGGGGCCGATCGCGACGGGGCTCGGCGAGGTCTTCCACTATGTGGTGTCCAGCGACACCATCGATCTCACCGAGCTCCGCACCATCCACGACTGGACGGTCAAGCCCGCCCTTCGCACGGTTCCCGGCGTGGCCGAAGTAAACAGCTGGGGTGGATACGAGAAGCAGTTCCAGATTCGCGTCGATCCCAACCTCCTCGTGAAGTACGGCATCGCCTTCGATCAGCTGACAGACGCCGTTCGCCAGAACAACGCGAACGTTGGCGGTGGCAACATCGCACGGTCTGGCGGCAGCCTCATCGTCCAGGGCCTCGGGCGGGTGGGATCAATCGAGGAGATTCGCAACATCCCCATTACGGCCCGCAATGGAGTGCCGATCCGCGTCGGAGACGTGGCCACCATCCAGACAGGGGCGGAGATCCGCCGCGGCGCAGTGACCTATGACGGCAAGGGCGAAGCTGTGCTCGGGCTCGGCTTCATGCTCATGGGCGAGAACAGCCATGACGTGACCTCACGCTTGCGCGAGAAGCTTCAGGAGATACGACCCTTCCTCCCGCAGGGCGTGAAAGTCGACATCGTCTACGACCGCACGGGGCTGGTTGATCAGGTCATCAACACCGTCCGCAAGAACCTGTTTGAGGGCGGTTTGCTCGTCATCGCGGTGCTGTTCATCTTCCTCGGAAATCTGCGGGCCGGCCTCATCGTGGCGTCGGCCATTCCGCTCTCGATGCTCTTCGCATTCGACTCGATGCTCCGGTTCGGCATCGCCGGAAGTCTGCTGAGCCTTGGGGCCATCGACTTCGGACTCGTGGTGGACAGCTCGGTCATCATGATCGAGAACACCATGCGGCACCTGGCCCACGACAGGTCGAAGCGCAGCAAGATCGACATCGTTCGGGAGGCGGCGATCGAGGTGCGCAAGCCGACCATGTTCGGCGAGTTGATCATCATCATCGTCTTCCTGCCCATCTTGACCCTGGAGGGAGTCGAGGGCAAGATGTTCAGGCCGATGGCGCTGACCTTCATCTTCGCACTCATCGGCTCGCTGGTGCTGTCCCTCACGCTTATGCCCGTGCTTGCCAGCCTCCTGTTGCCCCGGAAGGTGCAGGAGCGCGAGCCGCTCGTAGTCCGCGTGGTGCACTGGTTCTACGCGCCGCTGCTGCGCCTGGCAATCCGCTCCCGCCTGGTCGTGCTCGGGCTTGCACTCGGGCTCCTCGCTCTCACCGTCATGGGCATCCGCGGACTGGGCGCGGAGTTTGTTCCCAAGCTCGGCGAGGGCTCGATCGTCGCCAACACCATCCGTCTGGCCGGAACGGACATCGACGAATCCATCCGCATGAACACGGTGATGGAGCGGGAGATCCTCAAGGCGTTTCCCGACGAGGTCGCGCATGTGTGGAGCCGCATCGGCACGGCCGAGGTGGCGACCGACCCGATGGGCGTGGAGCTCACCGACGTGTTTATGACTCTCCGCCCGCGGTTGGCGTGGAAGCGGGCCGCGTCGCGTGAGGAACTGGTGCGGGAGATGGACCGCGTGTTACGCGACCTGCCCGGGCAGCGTGTTGCCTTCACTCAACCGATCGAGATGCGGATGAACGAGATGTCGGCGGGCATCAAGTCCGATGTGGGCATCAAGCTCTACGGCGACGACCTCTCGGTGTTGACCAGCAAGTCGGGCGAGATTGCCGCGGTGTTGGAGGGCATCAAAGGCGCAACCGACGTGAGCGTGGAGCAACTCACCGGCCAACCCGTGCTCCAGATCCGCGTGCTCCCCGACGCGATTGCCCGCTACGGGATCGCCGCTCATGAAGTGCTCGAACTTGTCGAATCTCTCGGCACGCTGGAACTCGGGCATGTGGTGGAGGGACAGCTCCGGTTCCCCCTTGTGATCCGCCTGCCCGAGCGTCTGCGGTCGAGCCCGGAAGCGATCGGTTCAATGCTGGTCACCGCCCCGAGCGGGGAGCGCTTGCCGCTCTCCAAACTCGCGTCCATCACCGAAGGAGAAGGCCCGGCAACCATCACCCGCGAGTGGGGTCAGCGCCGGTCCACGATTCAGGCCAATGTCCGCGGCCGCGATATCGGGTCGTTTGTCGCCGAAGCTCAATCGGCCATAGCCGCGGAGGTCAAACTCCCGCCCGGCCGATACCGCCTGGAGTGGGGCGGACAGTTCGAGAACCTTCAACGGGCACAGACGCGCCTCGCCATCGTCGTGCCGGTGGCGTTGATGCTGATCTTCCTGCTGCTGTACCTGTCCTTCAACTCCACACGCCTTGCGCTGCTGGTCTACACGGGCGTGCCGTTCGCGGTGGTCGGGGGCGTGGCATCCCTGTGGGCCCGCGACCTGCCGTTCTCGATTTCGGCGGGTGTGGGATTCATTGCCCTCTCGGGCGTGGCCGTGCTCAACGGTCTGGTCATGGTGACGT
Source organism: Phycisphaerales bacterium (assembly GCA_044230125.1). Lineage (GTDB taxonomy): Bacteria > Planctomycetota > Phycisphaerae > Phycisphaerales > SM1A02 > UBA966. The sequence goes on along the minus strand of JBGARR010000024.1, from coordinate 34,968 downwards.
TCATCCGCCAGTTGCGCCGCCGCGGCCTGCCGCTCCAGCAGGCCATATTCGACGGGTGCATGGTCCGGCTTCGGCCCGTGCTCATGACGGCGACGGTCGCGGCCCTGGGCTTTGTGCCGATGGCGATCGCCACCGGAGTCGGAGCCGAAGTGCAGCGTCCTCTCGCGACCGTCGTGATTGGCGGCATCATCAGCAGCACGCTCCTCACGCTCTTCCTCCTGCCGATCCTGTACCCGTGGTTCGAGCCCAAGGGCGATGCCGCGGTCATCGAAGAGAGCGACCACGCCGCCGCGGGCGATGGCGCAGCCCCGAATCTCCTCGATTCCCATGCACAGTCCAACAACGGTCCCGTCGCCGCACCGACCCCCAAGCCGGCGATCATCTGATGCCCACTATTCAAAGGAGCCCGTTCATGAAGCGCACGTTTGCCATTCCCGCCGTCGTTGTCCTTGCCTCCCTCTCCGGACTTGCGGGATGCGAGAAGAGGACTGAGACCGCAGCGAAGCCCGCGCCCACTGCGAACCAGACGCCTACCGCCGACCAGACCGCCGCCGCAGCCGACTGGTGCGCCGAGCACGGCGTGCCCGAGTCGATCTGCACGCGGTGCAATCCCAAGCTCATTGCAGAGTTCAAACAGAAGGGAGACTGGTGCAAGGAGCACAACCTGCCCGAGTCACAGTGCGTTCAGTGCGATCCGACCCTCAAAGAGAAGTTCGAGGCGATGGCACCCAGGCCCGGCAAATGACACCGAACGCGACTGATGTCGCTGACGGCGATGGCGCTATCCACCTGTGGTTCACGTTCGTTCTTGCCTCCGGAAAGACCAGTCTGTCGCTGGCAAAGGTACCCCATGAATCGTGCAGTCTACAGCATTCCCAGCATGGACTGCCCCACAGAAGAAGGCGTCATTCGCAACCGTGTAGGCAAGATGCCCGGTGTGTCTGGCCTGTCCTTCGACCTGTTCAATCGACGATTGACCGTGGAACACACCTTGGACACCGATGAGCCAATCGTCAAGGCGCTCGAGGGGATCGGGATGGCGCCCGATCCGACTGGAGCGGCACAATCCAAGCACGGCCACAACCACGCGACGGTCGCTTGCTGCGATCATCCGGACGGCGGAAAGGGGGGTACGACTGGCGCAGAGGGTGGCAGCACTCATGTGAAGGCGGGGGTCGCGCCAGCGCGGCCATCCGTCGCACGGGCCCAATACGCGATGCTCATAGCGTCGGGCGTTCTGGCTCTGGGCGCGGAAGTCGTCGCGTGGATGACGAAGCTCGAGCGGTCATGGCCGGTCATTGCGCTCGCAATCGCCTCGATCCTTCTCGGCGGGTTGCCCGTGCTCCGGAAGGGTCTGATCGCCGTCAAGACGTTCACGCTTAACATCAACTTCCTGATGACCGTCGCGGTGATCGGGGCGGCCGCGATCGGCTCGTGGCCGGAGGCCGCGATGGTCCTCTTCCTCTTCGCGGTCGCGGAGCTGATCGAGGCGTATTCGCTGGAACGCGCCCGCAACGCCGTGCGCTCGCTGATGACGCTCACGCCCGACACGGCTAGCGTAAAGACCGCGGGTGCTACATGGATCGAGGTGGGTGCCACGGAGGTGGCGCTTGGTTCGACCGTGCGGGTCAAGCCAGGCGAGCGCATCCCACTCGACGGCACGATCACCAGCGGTGCGTCGGCGGTCGATCAGGCCCCGATCACGGGGGAGAGCATCCCGGTCGAGAAAGGCGTGGGCGACCAGGTCTTCGCGGGGACAATCAACGGGAACGGGCTTCTGGAGTTCACCACCACCGGCGGCAAGGACGATACGACGCTCGCACGCATCATCAAGACGGTGCAAGAGGCGCAGGGGCAGCGAGCACCGACGCAGCGATTTGTGGATTCGTTCGCCAGGGTCTACACGCCCATTGTGTGCGTGCTCGCGCTGTTGGTCGCGGTGGTGCCGCCGCTGATGTTCCGACAGGAATGGATGCCGTGGGTCTACAAGGCGCTGGTGCTGCTGGTGGTCGGTTGCCCATGCGCGCTGGTGATCTCGACGCCAGTGACCATCGTCAGTGGCCTCGCGGCTGCGGCCAAGCGCGGCATCCTCATTAAGGGCGGCGTGTACCTGGAGCAGGGCAAGTCCATCAAGGTCGTGGCGCTTGACAAGACCGGCACGATCACTGAAGGTAGACCGAGAGTCACCGATGTACGGCCGCTCGATGCCCTCTCTCGGGATCAGATCCTGCGGCTGGCCGCCAGTCTCGATGCAGGTTCGGACCATCCCGTCGCCCGGGCTGTCGCGGCGGCGTGGGATAGCGCGAAGGTCGCGGCGGTCGGCCCCTTGCTGGGGGTTGAGAAGCTGACGTCATTCCCCGGCCGTGGGGTGTCTGGGACCATCGACGGCAAGGCGTACTCTGTCGGCAACCACCGGTTCGGCCACGAGCGCGGCGTCTGCTCGCCGCAGGTAGAGGCCGTGCTGGATGAACTGGAAGCCAAGGGACAGACGACGATAGTGCTGACCGATGAAACGGCGGCGCTGGGTGTGCTCGCCGTGGCGGACACACCGCGTGAGTCGAGCCTCCAAGCATTGCGAGAACTGCACGCGATGGGCGTGCGCACCGTCATGCTCAGCGGCGACAACCAGACAACCGCGGAAGTGATCGCCAGGTCGGTCGGCATCGACGACGCACGGGGCGGTCTGCTGCCGGAAGACAAGCTGAGGGCCATGAAGGAACTTATCGCCCAGTATGGTTCGGTGGGAATGGTCGGCGACGGCGTCAATGATGCTCCGGCGTTGGCGGAGGCGACAGTGGGCTTCGCGATGGGCGCTGCGGGCACCGACACGGCCTTGGAGACTGCCGACGTGGCCCTGATGGGCGACGATCTCCGCGGCGTTCCCGAGTTTCTCAACCTCAGCCGCCGGACCTCGGCGATCCTCGTGCAGAACATCTCCTTCGCGCTCGCGGCTAAGACGATTTTCTTCGTGCTTGCAGTGTTCGGCATCGCGACGATGTGGATGGCCGTGCTGGCGGATGTGGGGGCAACGCTGGTTGTCATCGCCAATGGGTTGCGCGTGATGCGGTCCTCGCCTCGTTGAACTCCCGCTTCAACCATGAAGGGACCACGTCGAAGACGTTCTCGCGCGCACTCGGAAACCAGGCGTCCAAGTGGGACCGACATTTACAGGCGCAGGAAGATCGTGCGGAATTCGTTGCTCGCGCCCATTCTGCTCGTCCTGTTGAGCGGTGCTCTGGGAACGCTGTGCATCTGGCTTACCGCTCGACTTGCGCTCATTGAGTACGACAAGACAGGGACCATAGACATCCGTCCTGAATTTGCATTCCTAAGCGTGGCACTCATGACGGGCGCGACTATCGGGATGCTTGAGTTGTTGAAACTGACAAAGCGCTGGAGGCGGTGATCCTGGCAGGTCCTTTCCGCCGAGCACGCTAAGCTGCAGGAGGTCCGCCAGGCGGCCCTGGACCGGGCGTGGAGGGGGCATCCCAAACGCTTCGTCCGGGGGGAGCGTCGAAGGCCCCGACCCTGCCAGCGCAGGTCTGGATCAACAGGGCCGAACAAGACCAGCAGGAACCCGTGCTGCAGCCCGCGGCTTCATGAACAAAGTGCCTCAAAGTCATTGACACAGTCCGGGCCTGGGCTGTACACAGTGGTACCCGCCATGCATGTCGTGCCTCGACTCGTCCTCGCACTCGCTTTCCTGCTTCAGTCCATGCCTGGACTGGCGGTGATGAGGTGTGCCGATATGGCACGGCCGACGACCGGACACCAGCGCGCGTCAGCAACGGTGGAGAAGGCTGGCCGCTCCTGCTGCAGCGGCGTGTGTCATTGCAGTGAATCTGACGGCGGTGAGCCGGGCGCGACCTGCTCAACAGGCGATTCAGTCGCCGTCTGTCACTGCGGAGAACCGCAGCGGGATCAGCCGGCCGCTCCTCCAGCCAATTCTTCCGTTGAGCAGCTCCAACAATTCCTCGTGGCTTTGCCCGTTCAGATCGGGCTCCTTCCGCCCGAGCCGTTGGTGAGCACGATGCTGTGGACGCCCACGGTGCCATGCTGCTTCCGAGGGTCGAACTCAATTCAGTCGCTTCTGTGCGTGTGGGTGACCTAGCTACGCAGCGCCCTTAGGAGCACTACGCCCTGAGGGTGCTGATGGCCTGCGTCTCCGGCCTGCTGTGTGCGTGCAACGGCACTCAACAAATGGCAGGTCGGCTCCCTTCGCACATTGAGGAGCCCTACATCATGTTTTTCGATCGCACACACCGTGCGCTCATTTGGGATCACATTTCCAAATCAAGCCGCACTGTGGAGAATCGCCGGCTTCGTCCACAAGACGTTGTTCGACGCTGCACTTTGATCATCGCGCTGACTGCGGGTGGCGGCTGCGCGCTCACGCCATCCGGCACGAAGGAGGAGAAGGCGCTGATCGAGCAGGCCGGCAAACCGTACGAGCAAAAGTTCGAGGCGCGGGAACTGCCCGAACTTCCACTGGCTCCCTCTTGGGCGAACGTGTTGGAACGGGCGTTCCTGGCAAACGGAGACCTCGAAGCGAGCTACTTCGACTGGAAGGCGTCGTTTCAGCGAATCGAGATCGCATCGGCCTACCCAAACTCGAATGTCGAGGTCGGCTATTCGTACATGTTCTCGTCTGAGCGGATGAAGAGCTTCGATCGTCAGGCATTTGGGCTGGGATTTGACTCCGCCGTCAACCTGTCGTTCCCGACCAAGGTTGCGCAGCAGGGGAAGGTCGCCCTAGATCAGGCGCGGGCAAGCGGAGAACGGTTCCGTACGGCCAAGTTCGAGCTCCAACGGCGCGTACTCAGCGCATGGGCGGACTACATGCTGCTTGCGGAGCGGCTGCGGATAAACAAGGAGCAGCTCGGTCTGCTACGGCTGTCTGCTGACGCGGTTCGCGCCCGTGCGCAACTGGGGGGTGCACAGCGAGACTTCCTGAAGGTTGAAGCGCTGGTGCGGACCGGCGAGGATGCAGTCAAAGGGATTGAGGCGCAATTGACCGCCTCGCGCGCCATGCTCAATGGAATGCTCGCGCGAAGTCCAAATGCGTCGCTCGATGTGCTTGGGGCGCATGAAGAGCTCCGGCCGATGCATGTTCCTGACGATGCGTTGATTGCCGCTGCAGTGGAGCGCAGCCCCGAGCTCTCAGGGCTCGCGCGCCAGGTCGAGGGCCGCTCAGACGCGCTCGAATTGGCGCGTATGCAGTGGATTCCGGACATCAGCCCGACTGCAATCTTTGCCGGGGGCGTTTCACAGGCAATCGGCGCAGCGATCATGCTTCCGACGAACGTTGTGGGCATTCAGGGAGGCATACGAGAGGCAGAGGCGATGCTCCAGGGGGGCGAGGCGATGCTGCGGCAAGCACGGCGCGACAAGGCCTCATCGGTCGTGGCCACATTGGTGGCGCTTCGGAACAGCGAGCGGCAGGCGAAGTTGTTTGAAGCGAGCATTGTTCCGCTTGCAGACCGTGTGCTTGCCAACTCGCAGCAGGCGTACGCCACCGGGGCGGCGCAGTACTTGGACTTGCTGGATGCGCAGCGCACCGTGCTGGATGCCCGGCTGGTGGCTGCGGAGGCGAGGGCTTCACGAGAGAAGCGTCTCGCCGAGCTTGAAGCGATGCTGGGCACTGACATTGAGATGTTGAACAGCGGCCGGGCGCTGGCCGCTGAAGCAGGGAGGGCTGGACATGTCGACTGAGACGACCACCCGTGCGCGTCCGCGCCGCGGACGCTTCACCTCGATCGCAATCCTCTTCGCAGTCGCAATCGGATGCGCTTACGTTGGGGTGCGCTGGCACGCATGGTTTGAGCACTGGATTCCATCGGCTGGGTCCGGTGGGGCACCTGATGCAAGCGCCGGAAATCCGAAGTCCACCAAAGAACTGTGGACTTGTGGGATGCACCCGCAGGTAATCCAAGACCATCCCGGCGACTGCCCCATTTGCCATATGAAGCTCACGCCTCTTGTGGCCATTGGCGGGGACGCGGTGGCGAGTCGAGCGGCTGCCGCGGAGTCGGCGGTGTCGATCGATCCCGTAGTCGTTCAGAATATGGGGGTGCGCCTCGCTGACGTGACAGAAGGGCCCCTCAACCAGACGATTCGGGTCGCAGCGATGATCGATGAGCCAGAGCCTGGGCACCGCGACATCAACATGCGCGTGTCCGGCTGGATTCAGACTCTCTACGCGAATACCGATGGCATGGAAGTCAAGCAGGGCGATCCACTATTCGACCTCTACAGCCCCGAGCTATCCCAGGCAATCGAGGAAATGATTCTCGCCCGCAAGGCGAGCAACGCGCCTGGATCGGAGGCGAATGACCCTCTGAGGGAAACGAATGCAGCACTAGCGTCGGCCGCCCTGGCCAGACTCCTAGCGCTTGGCCTTACCTCGGCACAGATCGGCGAGCTAGGCGCACTGGAGCACGCCCCAAGCATGGTCACCATCGTCGCCCCCGAGAGTGGGCACATCACCGAAAAGTCTGGCGTTTACACGGGTTCAGCAGTGACAGCCGGCCAGCGTGTCCTTCGAATTGCTCAGCGGTCCACAATGTGGATCGATGGCCGCGTCCCAGAGGCTGAGCTGGGTCGGGTTCGCGTCGGCCAGGATGCACGGGCGAACGTCGATGCCTACCCAGGCCGTGCATTCGACGGCACCGTGATCTTCATTCACCCGCACTTCGACGATGCAACCCGCACAGCCCTTGTTCGGATGGCGGTGAAGAATCCGGACTATGCCCTTCACGAGGGCATGTATGCCACGGTGGACATCGATGTGACAGGCGGGGAGCCTGCAATACTCGCACCGCGTGAGGCGATCATTGACACCGGGGAGTCGCAGATTGTGTTCGTGAGCGCCGGCGGCGGGCGCTTCCAGCCGCGAAAAGTAGTAACGGGCATGAGTGGGCCAGATGGGCGCGTGCAGATTCTCTCGGGCCTGAAGCCTGGGGAGCAGGTGGTTGCTAGTGGGCAGTTCCTCATTGATTCCGAGAGCCGGCTGCGTGAAGCCGTCGCCAAGTTCCTCAGTCAGGGCACTTCCGGCGGCGGAGCGACGCAGCCGTCGAGCGAGCCAGCGCCCCCAAGGCTGCCCCAGATTCCGGCGGACCCTGCAAAGGTTGACGCGGTTGTGACTGCGTATCTCGCGCTCGCCGAGTCGCTGGGCGCCACACAGGCAAGCGAAGTTCCGCTTTCGACAGACGCGATGGTGCGTGCAATCCGGGAATTCTCAAAGGGCGAGGTGGTCGCAGAAGGGCAGCGCCTACTCGCCGATGCAGCAGGTGCCGCCGAATCGTTGAACGGCAAGGCGCTCGCGCAGCAACGCGACCTATTCAAGCACCTGAGCGCGGCGGTCATCAGGTTGGTTGATGCCATGTCCCCGTCTCCTGAGGTGGCCGAGTCGCTGTTCGTCGTGAACTGCCCCATGGTCAAAGCAGACTGGCTGCAGCGCACGCGTGATGTCGCAAATCCCTACTTCGCGCAGGAAATGAAGCAGTGCGGCGTTGTCGTCCGGCCGGTGCGCACCAAGGGAGCCAAGTAGATCATGATTGCGCGCATCATCGAGCTCTCAGTTCGGAATCGCTTCATGGTGCTGCTGCTCACCGCCATGCTGGTGGGCGGTGGCATCTGGAGCATCTTTCACATTCGCCTTGATGCGATTCCGGACCTGTCGGATGTGCAGGTGATCGTGACCACTGAGTTCCCGGGCCAGAACCCCGAGGTTGTCGACCAGCAGGTGACGTACCCGTTGGCGAGCGCCATGCTTGCAGTGCCGGGTTCGACAGTGGTGCGCGGATACAGCATGTTCGAGCAGTCGTTCGTATATGTGCTGTTCGAGGATGGCACCGACATCTACTGGGCGCGCAGCCGTGTGCTCGAGTACCTGAACTTTGCGCGTGATCGACTGCCAAAGGGTGTCGAGCCCAAGCTCGGCCCCGACGCAACGGGCGTGGGCTGGGTTTTCCAGTATGTGCTGTATCCGGGCTACTACAGCACAGACCACCCCAAAGGGCTTTGGAACGACGCCGCCGTCAATAAGTGGTACCCGTCAATCGATGATGCGCCGGACGCGCGCCGCGAGCACTTGGTGAAAGTCAGGGCATTTGAGGAACCGGGTTCCGATCCGCTGACAGGACGTCCGCTCGTATCCGCCAACCTCGACCTCGCTCAGCTTCGCAGCCTGCAGGACTGGTACCTGCGGTACCCCCTCACCTCGGTCGAGGATGTCTCTGAGGTGGCGTCCATCGGCGGATTTGTCAGGCAGTATCAGGTGGTGCTCGATCCCCTGAAGCTGCAGGCGTATCGATTGAGCATCAGAGACGTGATGATGGCCATCGAGCGCTCGAACAACGATGTAGGCGGCTCAGTCATCGAGCTCTCCGAGACGGAGTACATGGTGCGCAGCCGGGCCTATCTCAAGGGGCTGGACGACCTCGCAAGAGTTTCCGTCGGGCTGGGTGATGGCGGCACGCCGATCATGCTCGGCGATGTGGCAAGGCTGCAGGTCGGTGGCGAGATGCGGCGCGGAGTGGGCGAACTTGACGGCAAGGGAGAAGCCGTTGGCGGCGTGGTTGTCGCCCGCTTCGGTGCAAACGCCTACAAAGTGATTGCCGATGTCAAGGCCAAGCTCGCCTCGCTTGAAGACGGCCTGCCGCCCGGCGTCGTCCTGAAGACTACCTACGACCGCTCGAAGCTCATCGATCGCTCTATCACGACGCTGCGCAACACGCTGCTTGAGGAAATCATTGTCGTGGGGCTGGTATGCATCCTGTTCCTGCTGCATATGCGCAGCGAGCTGGTTGCCGTGTTCGTCGTGCCATCCAGCGTTGTGGCCGCATTGCTCGCCATGCACTTGCTCGGCATCAATGCAAACATCATGTCGCTTGGCGGGATAGCCATCTCGATCGGCGTTGTTGTGGACTCCGCAGTCATCATGGTCGAGAACGGGCACAAGCACCTCGATCGGGAGGAAGACCGCGTGCACGCGGGACACGCGCCCACGCCCCGCGTGGACATCATGTTGGCGGCTGCGAAGGAAGTCGGTCCGCAGCTCTTCTTCTCGCTGCTCATCATCACCGTGTCGTTCCTGCCGGTGTTCGTGCTCGGTGGGGAGGCTGGGCGCCTCTTCAAGCCGCTCGCATACACGAAGACCTTCGCGATGTCGGCGGCGGCGCTGCTCTCGATCACGATTATTCCCGTCCTGATGTACTACTTCATCACCGGACGGGTGCTGCCGAAGAGGTGGGGCGCTTGGCGAAACACGCTCATCACACTTGGCTCGATGCTCATTCCGGCAGCAGCGCTCTTCATGATCGCAGCGGAGATGCCCCACCTGGCCGCCTATCGCTGGTGGATTGCCGCTGGCTGGGCGGCACTCATCGCAATGCTTCTCCTGCCACAAAGGATCATCCACGAGCAGCAGAGTCCCGTCAGCCGCGTTCTCCAGTGGATGTACGAGCCTGCGTTCCGAGTCGCGATGGCCCACCCCTGGCGGGTGCTAGTGATCGCGTCGCTGGCCCTCGCGTCCACCTATTACCCAATGACGCGAATGGGCACGGAGTTCATGCCGCCGCTTGACGAGGGCGATCTGCTCTACATGCCGACGACGGACCCGTCGATCAGCATCACGAAGAGCAAGCAGCTACTTCAGCAGACGGACAAGCTCATCAAGTCGTTTCCCGAGGTCATAAGCGTTCACGGCAAGATCGGACGCGCAGACACGGCGACGGATCCTGCGCCGCTGTCGATGATCGAAACCGTCGCGCAGCTCAACCCAGACCATTCGCGATGGAGGACTCGCCACCCGGCGTACTTCTTCAGCGACTGGCCCACATGGCTTCAATGGCCGTTCAGCGCGAGCTTCTGGCCGGCTGGGCGCCCGATCACTACAGAGGAACTGAAATTTGGGTGGCAGGATCCGGATGGCCAGATGCATGCGGGGCTGAACTCCGTGGTGTCGTTCCCCGGAATGGCCAACTCCTGGCCATTTCCCATTGAAAACCGCATCAACATGCTCGCCACGGGAATCAAAACCCCCGTTGGCATCAAGATCATGGGGCCCGACCTCAAGACGCTCGGCGAGCTGGCGGAGCGCACAGCCAGCGCGGTGCGCGCCATTCCGGGCACCGTCTCCGCGTACGCCGAACGGACGCTTGGCGGCAGCTACTTGGACATCGACATTGACCGCGCAGCGGCCGCTCGATACGGACTCACCACTGCAGATGTTCAGGATGTCATTCAGTCGGCAATCGGCGGCATGAACATCACGACCACGGTGGAGGGCGTGGAGCGCTATCCGCTCAACGTGCGCTACATGCGCGACTATCGCGATGATCTGCCCGCTCTGAATCAGGTGCTCGTCACGGCTCCGATGGCAGGTGCACGAGGCGAGCGCGTGCAAGTGCCGCTCGGCCAGCTTGCGAACATCCACATTACTCCTGGCGCTCCGATGATTCGGTCGGAGAACGCGCAGCGAACGGCGTGGATATTCATCGATATCGCGGGCCGCGATCTTGGTGGGTTCATCGCCGAGGCGCGGAAGACCGTCGCCAACCAGGTGGACTTGCCGCAGGGCTACACCCTTGTCTTTGCGGGGCAGTTTGAGTTCTGGGAGAAGACGGTGCCGCGGTTGGTGGCAGCGAGCGCACTGGCCCTCGCCGCTATCGTCTTCCTGCTGTACGTCAGCAGCCGTTCGTGGTTTCGCGTGGGAGTGGTGCTGCTCGCGGTGCCGTTCAGCCTGGTGGGTGCGTTCTGGTTCATGCACCTCATGGACTTCAATCTTTCGCTCGCGGTGGTGATCGGAATCATCGCGCTCGCTGGGCTGGATGCAGAGACCGGCATGGTCATGCTGCTGTATCTCGACAACAGCTTCGATCGATTCAAGGAGCAGGGGCGCATGAAGTCCGCGGCCGATCTCTACGCCGCAGTTCACGACGGTGCCGTCAAGCGAATTCGCCCAAAGGCCATGACTGTGGCCGCGGCATTCATCGGGCTGGTGCCGCTGCTCTGGGCGGAGGGCGCGGGCGCCGACACGATGCGCCGAATTGCGGCTCCGATGATCGGCGGTTTGCTCATCAGCTTTGTGATGGAACTCGTCGTTTATCCCGTTGTCTTTTTCCTCTCCAAGCGATGGCAGCATCGCAGGGAGCTTGCAGGGGTCTGATGCCTTGCCTGTCGCCGCGTTGGCGCAGGCAGTTCAACCACTCATTTCTTAGGAGTCCACTCATGTATCGCTTCACATCACCCGCCATTCTCGCCTCGATTCTCTTCGTTGCAGGAACGGCGCTGTGCGCGCCGGTCATGGCCCAGTCAGGTACTGCGCCGCCACCGGCCACAAAGCACGCCGCACCACCAAGCCCTGCCGAAGGAGCGAAGGCCAAGCCGTCGAGCGACCCATACACCCTTGCAATCTGCCCAATCTCGGGCGGCAAGCTGGGATCGATGGGCGAGCCCATCGTCAAGGTGTACGACGGACGCGAGGTTCGCTTCTGCTGCGCCTCGTGCCCGCCCAAATTCGAGAAGGACTTGGCGGCCAGCATGGCAAAGCTTGACGCGGCCGTCGTGAAGGATCAGCTTGCGCTTTATCCGCTGGGCACATCCGTTGTCTCCAGCAAGTCACTCTCGGATCAGTCGGTCAACTGGGTCTACGGAAATCGCCTAGTGCGGCTCGCCGACGAGACGGAGAAGACCGAGTTTCAGAAGGACCCCGCCAAGTACTTGGCGGCGCTTGACAAGGCCGTGGTGCAGAAGCAGTCCACAAGCTATCCGCTCAAGACCTGTCCAGTGAGCAAGGAAGCGCTCGGCGGCATGGGGGAGCCGAAGAACTTGGTCCTTGGCGGCAGGCTGATCCGGCTCTGTTGTGCGGACTGCGAGAAGGATGCTCGCAGGGATCCGTCCAAGTACATCCTCGTTGTCGACGAGGCGCGCTTTGGTGAGACAGGCAAAAAGGACGCGGAGACCCCGAAGAATGATGCCCATGATGACCACGACCAAAAGGCGAAGTGAGTGACTCCACATTGTCCCGCGGCCGCTGGCATTGCCTCGCGTGGCGAGCGCGGTGCAGTTTCTCTGTCTTGAACGCGATTCAAGAGGGCCAAGTGCAACCCCTGCCCAGCCCCTTGGCACTAGGCGGAACTTTCCCCCAATCGCCCCACCAAACAATGCCGAAGTAACTGGACGGGTATGCATTCAACCAAATCCAAGGCCCCGGAATCCGCCCCTTGTTGCCCGCAACGTCCGCAGGGTGGTTTGTTTCGGGGCCTGGATTTGCCTGCTTGAGCGGGCACTCCCTCGACGTGAGGTCGTGGCGCTGCCGGTGCGCCAGCCCAAGTTGCCAACCCGATAGGGGACACTTCCCGTTCTGCGCGTGCGTCGGCTTGGGACACATTGCATCGCAGCACGGTCGCCGACGTGGATAGCACGACGAAGCGGCTCAGCAGGGCAGCGATTCACTGGCGATGGCAGCCTTGACCCGTGAGGGCGAATGCCTGAAATCGGACGCGCACACCAGAAGAGCCCACATCGCCATCCGCCCGGGGCGAAACGAGAGCAAACTCCGACTCACCAGTGGACATCGATACTCCGGGGGAGTATGCTTTCCCGCAAGGATACTCACATGAACACGACGGCACAGACGACCGGGACCGCCACGCTCGAGATCGAAGGAATGAGCTGTGGGCACTGCGTGCAGGCCGTGACCAAGGCCCTTTCGGAGGTGCCGGGTGTAAAGGTCAAGTCGGTCGCGGTTGGTTTGGCGGTGATTGAGACGAACGATCAATCGGCAGCAGGCAAGGCGGTGGCCGCGCTCGAAAACGCCGGGTATCCGGCGAACGAGGTCTGGAATGCTGCAACCGCGTCCAAACCGAGCCCGGCAACCGGCGGCGGCGGGTGCTGTGGCGGCCCGAAGGCAATGACGGCGAACGGTGCGCTCGGACCAAAGACCTCCGGCGGCTGCTGCGGTGAGCGAGCGTCGAGCTAAGGAGCAATGGTGATGGCCAAGCGCAGATCGAGCAAGGGCGTTTCCGGGCGTGCAGCGCGTTCGATCCTGAATGGCGCGGCGTGCGGTTGTACGCCGGGTGCGCGATCGTTGGCGGGGAAGACCCGCGCGGGTGTGGGCCCGGGCGCGCACGCCGTCAGGGTCGATGCTGCGATCAAGGCCGCGAACCTGCAGCACCTGCGGCGGATCGAGGGGCAGGTGCGCGGGATCGCGGCGATGATCGAGGAGGACCGCTACTGCGCGGACATCATCCAGCAGGCAGCCGCGGTGCAGGAGTCGCTGCGCTCGGTCGCCAAGAACCTGCTCCGCAACCACCTCACGCACTGCTCTGCCGCCGCGCTGCACTTGGATGGAGCCAGGCGGGACCACATGATCGAGGAACTGCTGGGATTGGTCGCCAAGGTGGCGCGATGAGCGATGGTCGCCCACCCCAGAGAGGGATCGCGCACGGAGCGGATGCCCCTTCGATGGGCAGAGCGACCGCGGAGCAGAGATCGCAACGCACCGGGGACGAAGCCGATGCCCCATTGGCGATGGCGGCGGAAGAGCGCGTGGACCTGTCACTCAAGGGAATGACCTGCGCTTCGTGCGCGAGCACGATTGAGAGGGCGCTTTCAAAAGTTCAGGGCGTTTCGACGGCGAGCGTGAATTTCCTCACCAAGACCGCGACGGTGCGGTTTGATCCGAAGTCCACCACCCCGGAAGCGCTGGCGGGGGTCGTGCGGGGCACCGGGTACGACGCGGAGGTCCCGGCCAATCCACCTCGCCCCGCGGTCGCGAATGCCCCCTTGACGAACAGGGGTCATCTCGGGATGAGTCCCGCGTCGAACCACGCCGGGCACCACGGCGATGGGAGGGCTGCCGCCAGCGGTGCTGAGCACATGAAGGGCATGACCGACGATGAGCACGCGGCTCACATGCACGTCAACGAGGATGAACAGGCGGTGCTGCTCCGAAAGGTGATCATTGGTGCGGCGCTGTCGCTGCCGGTCTTGGTCATCGCGATGTCGCACGGCAGGATTGCGATCTTCAACCACGCGTGGATCAACTGGCTGCAACTCGCCCTCACGACGCCGGTCGTGGTCTGGTGCGGGGCGCAATTCTACCGCATGGCATGGATAGGGCTGAAGCACTTCCGCGCGAACATGGACTCGCTGGTGGCGCTGGGAACGGGCACGGCGTTCGTGTATTCGATCGCTGCGACGGTGTGGCCGGGGTTCTTTGCGGTCACGAACGAAGCAGGAACGAATGGGATGGCGATGGTGCCGGTCTACTACGAGGCCGCGGCCGTCATCATCGTGCTGGTGCTTTTGGGCAAGCTCTTCGAGGCCCGGGCCACGGGCAACACGAGCGCCGCCATCCGCAAGCTGATCGGATTGCAGGCCAGGACCGCACGCATCCTGCGGGATGCCAACGAACAAGACATCCCGGTCGAACAGGTCGTGGTGGGTGACGTGGTCATCGTTCGCCCGGGCGAAAAGATCCCGGTGGACGGCACCGTTGAGCGCGGCGATTCCGCAATCGACGAGTCCATGCTGACAGGCGAGAGCGTGCCAGTCGAGAAGAAGCCGGGTGATTCGGTCTTCGGCGCGACGATCAACACCACCGGGACCCTTCAGATCCGCGCGACCAAGGTCGGCAAGGACACGGCTCTCCAGCAGATCGTTCGCCTCGTGCAGGAAGCCCAGGGCAGCAAGGCCCCGATCGCCAGGCTCGCGGACACGATTGCCGGGTACTTCACGCCCGCAGTGCTGGGCATCGCGGCGGTGACGTTTGTCATCTGGTACGTCGTGGCTCCCGTGGACACTCGTCTGAGCATGGCGTTGCTCACCTTCGTCTCGGTGCTCATCATCGCGTGCCCGTGCGCCCTTGGGCTCGCCACTCCCACGGCCATCATGGTCGGCACCGGACGCGGGGCTGAGCATGGCATCCTCATCAAGGGCGGCGAGGCCCTGGAGACGGCGCACCGGCTGTCGGCCATCATTCTGGACAAGACCGGCACCCTGACGCGGGGCAAGCCCGCGCTCACGGATGTTCGAGTGCTTTCGGGCACCCTCGAGCCTGATCTCGTGCGGCTGGCGGCTTCTGCCGAACGTCGCAGCGAACATCCCCTGGCGGCGGCGATTGTTGACGGCGCGAAATCACGCGGCATCACGCTCGCAGAACTCAGCGCGTTCAAGGCCATCGTCGGTCACGGGATCGAGGCGACCGTGGATGGACGAATCATCCTCGTGGGCAAGCCTGCTCTGCTTGCCGAACGCGGCATCGATACGTCCGCACTTGATGCCCTCGCCAAGGAGTTCGCCACCTCGGGCAAGACGCTCATGTACGTTGCCATCGATGGCAAGCCCGCGGGCCTCGCTGCCGTAGCCGACACCGTCAAGCCAGAGTCCAGGGCCGCGGTGGGGCAAATGCAGAAGATGGGATTGCGCGTCGCCATGATCACCGGTGACAACGCCCTCACGGCCGCGGCCGTCGCCAAGGAGGTCGGCATCACGGCAGACCTGGTCTTTGCAGACGTGCTTCCCGAAAACAAGGCAGAGCACGTCAAGAAGCTCCAGTCCCAGGGTCTCGTGGTCGGGATGGTTGGCGACGGCATCAACGACGCACCCGCGCTCGCACAGGCGGACGTCGGGCTTGCGATGGGAACCGGAACTGACGTCGCCATCGAGGCGTCGGACATCACGCTGATCCGCGGCGACCTCCGCTCGGTCCCCGAAGCGATCGCTCTCTCACGGGCGACCATGCGGACCATTCGCCAGAACCTCTTCTGGGCGTTCATCTACAACGTCATTGGCATCCCCATTGCCGCGGGTGCGCTCTATCCGCTCACCGGCTGGCTGCTGTCACCGATCATCGCCAGCGGTGCGATGGCGTTCAGCAGCGTGTCGGTGGTGCTCAACAGCCTACGGCTGCGGGCGGAGGTGCCCGATCGCCGCTGACATTACGCTCCATCATTGCGGCGGGAGACGCGGCCCTGCGCCATCGCGGCAGGTACGCTCTGCGCGCCCTTGGCGGCGGGTCTATCATCGTCAGAGAGGTCCACTGAGAGCGATGCTCCGAAGCTCGGCCACATTTCGGTACGTGTTGGCGCTGCTCATGGCGCTGTGGTCTCCCGTTTGCCTGTGCCATGCGGGACCGGAGGCGGCACCACCTGTGGCCACGACGGATCACGCCGCAGCCGAGGCGGATCACGACCACCACGAGCACCACGAGCACCACGATCACCATTATGGGTGTCCGGGTCACGACCCCAGCAAGTCCGCGTGCGGGTGCCAGCAGATCTCCGCGGCGGTGGCCAAGGCGGGACTGACGTTCAAGTGCTCGGGCGATCTTGTCGTCTTCGTGCTTCACTGGGTTCACGGCGACGCCTTCACCGCGGCCCGTGGCTGGGGGGGCTGCGTCCGCCCGGTGGCGACGGTGCCTCGGCCGCCCACATCGCTTCTGCGCCTGCATTGCTCGCTCACCGTGTAGCCGATCCCCTCTTTTCGCGTCTTTCGGCGCGCACGCTGCGGGGCCCTGTCTGCTTCGGCTCGTCCAGGGGCGCTGCTGCGCGCCGGCGGCGCAGCTTGGAACCACCTTATGAACTGCACTGCCGGCGACCGCCGGTGCTCTCCCGTAATCCACGAAATCCAAAGGAAGATATCCAATGCAACTCATCTCACGACTGCTCCCATCGATGGCGACGTTCGCCGCAATCACAGTCAGCGCAGGGGCTGCCCTTGCGCAAAGCGAGCGCTCCCCCCCGCCCCCGAAGGACCCTGGCCCGTCGGCTGCGCCAACCAATCCGGACCAGCGCATTGGCGATCCCTATCCGCTCGACATCTGCCCGGTCACCGGAAAGAAGCTTGGCGCGATGGGCGATCCGCTGGTCAAGCTCTACAGCGGACGGGAGGTCAAGTTCTGCTGCCCTGGCTGTCCCGAGAAGTTCGAGAAGGACCAGGCCGCCAACATGGCAAAGCTCGACCAGAAGATCATCGCCGCGCAGGGTCCGAGCTATCCGCTGAAGACTTCGGTCGTCACCGGCAAGGAGCTGCCCGCGAAGCCCTATGAGTTTGTCTATGGAAATCGCTTGGTCCGGCTTGGAACCGAAGGCGAGAAGGCCGAGTTCCTCAAGGATCCAGCCAAGAACATCGCTGCGCTGAAGAAGGCATCGATCGAACTGCAAAGCAAGGACGGCAACAAGGAGCGCAAGTCCGGCGGCGAATAGGGCTTCCCGCCATACAAGCGCGCATCGCCGGGACCATTTTAACTGATGGTGAATGGTCCCGGCGCTCCCCTCGTTCCACACTCGCACATTGGAGAAACTCATGAAGGGCCTGCTCCTGGTCGCACTTTTGCTGACGCTCGGCGGCTGCACCGCGTCATACACCGAGCCGTTGTTGCCTTCCGATCACCCGGCTTCGCCGTCGGCGGAAGAAGCGCCTCCGAGACCGCGTTCGCACACGCTCGATCTTGCGGACACGGACCCCGTGATGCCCGTCCAGTCCGAAGATGGGATTGACCCACCCGGCCACACGATGGGGGCACCGAAATGAGGACCATGGAGAAATTGGCGGCCTTCTTCGCCCTGACGGCACTGGCGGGGTGTGCAAGCATGCAGCCCCAGGGAGGATTCGATGACGTGCAGCAGGCCGTCTCGGAGCGCACAGGAGCGCGTGTTCACTGGAACAATGGAACCGAAGCCGATGCGGAGGTCAAGGCTGCGGTCGGCTCGCTGCTGCAACGCGAACTCACCGTCGAGGACGCCGTGCAGCTTGCGCTGCTGAACAACCACAATTTGCAGGCGATCTACGAGGAGCTGAACATCGCGCAGGCGGATCTGGTGCAGGCGGGGCTGCTCAGGAACCCCGTCTTTGGCGGCAGCGTTGGCTTCGCGATCAGCGGCGGCGGAATCGCGCCCACCCTCAACATTGCGCAGGACTTCGTGGGCATGCTCTCGATGCCCCTTCGAAAGGGGCGGGCGGAGGCGGCCTTCGAACGGGCGAAGGTGCTGGTGACATCCGCCGTCCTCGACGCGGCATTCGATGTGCGAAGGGCGTTTTATGACTACCAGGCCGCGCAACAGACCTGCGAGATGCGGGCCACCGTCGTGGAGGCGACGAAGGCATCGTACGAACTGGCGAAGCGGCTCCGCGCGGCGGGCAATTTCCGCGAACTGGACCTGTCGAACGAGCGGGCGTTGTACGAACGCTCCAAAGTGGAGCTTGCAGCCATGGAAACCGAGGTAATACTTGGGCGCGAACGGATGAATGCACTCATGGGCCTGTGGGGCGCGCAGACACAATGGCGCACCTCAGCGCGGCTCCCAGCTCCGCCCGATGATGCTGGTGCGCCGGACGGCCTGGAGCGCCGGGCCATCGCGGCCAGCCTCGACCTGACGGTGCTGCGGCGCGACGCGGAGATTGCCGCTCGTTCCGCTGGCATCGCGCGCCAGTTTGGTTGGTTCACCGAGGCGGAGGTCGGTGTATCGGCGGCCCGCGAGCTGGGCGAACCTTGGACGGTTGGGCCTTCGCTTGCATTGCCTATTCCCATCTTCGACCAGGGGCAGGCGAAGATCGCCTCAACCGACGCCCAGTTTCGGCAGGCTGGCGAGCGGTACATCGCCCGAGCCGTTGAGATCCGATCGCGGGTGCGCGCCGCCCACGTTGCTTCCGTCATGGCGCTCGATCGCGCCAAGTACTACGAAAATGTCATCCTTCCATTGCGGCAGAAGATCGTGGGCGAGACACAGCTCCAGTACAACGCGATGCAAGTCTCGGCCTTTCAGCTGCTGCAGGCCAAGCGAGACCAGATCGACGCTGGTGCGGCGTACATCGGATCGCTTCGCGACTTCTGGGTCGCCGAGTCGATGATGGACCAGATCCTTAGCGGTGGGACGAGCGTAATGGATCGCACGGGCGGCGCGACCAGGCTGGTGTCCGCGGCGCCGGGCTCGAGCGGCGATGGAGAGCACCCATGAACACCCCCAACGAACCACTTGGATTCTCGCACGCTGCATTCACTCGTCGCGAACTGCTTGCCACCAGCGCACTCGCTGGCGGCGCGCTCATTCTGGGAGGTCGAAAGGCCAGCGCCCAGGCTGTCCATCCCGAATCCACGCCGCCGGGTGAATCGCATAAGGAAGGCGCCTACACGCCGGTGATAGTCCCAAACGGCTGGACGCTTCCGTTCACGATGGTCGACGGCGTGAAGGTTTTCCACCTGGTTGCCGAGGAGGTCGAGCATGAGTTCGCACCCGGACTCAAGGCGACATGCTGGGGATACAACGGCGGCGTGCACGGGCCAGTCATCGAGGCGGTCGAGGGCGACCGCGTTCGGATCTTCGTCACCAACGGACTGATGGCGCCGACCACGGTTCACTGGCACGGACTGCTACTCCCCAGCGGCATGGATGGCGTGGGTGGGCTCACGCAGAGGGCGATCCAGCCTGGCGAGACCTTCATGTACGAATTCACGCTCGTTCAGCACGGCACGCTGATGTACCACAGCCACCACGACGAGATGACCCAGATGGGCCTGGGGCTCACTGGCCTTTTCATCATTCATCCGCGCAACCCAGAGGGACCACCCGTCGACCGCGACTTTGCGCTGCTTCTCCACGAATGGAAGATCGAAGTCGGTGCGTCACGGCCCGATCCGAACGAGATGACGGACTTCAACATCCTCACGCTGAATGCCAAGTGCTTTCCCGGCACGCGGCCGCTGATCGTCAAGACGGGCGACCGCGTCCGCATTCGCATCGGAAACCTTGGTGCGATGGATCACCATCCGATCCACCTGCACGGGTACTTCTTCACCGTCACCGAAACGGACGGCGGGGTCATCCCTCAAGCGGGCCGCTGGCCCGAGACGACGGTGCTCGTTCCCGTCGGCAGCACACGCACCGTCGAATTCACCGCCAACAATCCTGGCGACTGGGCGATGCATTGCCACATGACCCACCATGTCATGAACCAGATGGGCCACCACATGCCCAACATGCTCGGCGTGGACACCAAGGGGCTGGACAGCAAGATCCGCACGCTCCTACCTGACTACATGACGATGGGCCAGCAGGGAATGAGCGGCATGACGGAGATGGGAATGAAGATCCCGCCCAACAGCATTCCCATGGTCGGTGGCGTCGGCCCCTACGACGAGATCACCATGGGCGGGATGTTCACGATACTCAAGGTGCGCGAGAACCTCGCCAACTACGACGAAGACCCTGGGTGGTATCAGCCGCCGGCCGGCACGCTCGCGTCGCTGGCCGCGGTCGACCCGCGTGCCGCGCCACGCGCGCCCGCGGCGACGATGAAGTCGTGGCAGCAGGCAGAGCCGAATGCCGGCACCAAAGGCAGTCGGAACGGGCACGAGGGGTGAGTGCACTGAAGGCATTGCCCCCGCCAGTCACCTGCTTCACCTCAGGAGAACTGAAGGTTACGAGGCGGGCGGCACATAGCCCGCAGGCGGCAGACACTTGTCGCAGTCGAGACCTTCGGGCGCGCACTTTGCGCACTTCACCTTTGTCACGCCGTCCTCCGTGTAGATGGACATTTCAGTTTTGCAGTATGGGCACGCGTGACGTGTATGCACCTGCTCGTAGGTGGTCCCCCCACCGCGGAAGTTCCTCGAGTGCTGCATCTTGAAAATCTGGTCATAGCACCCCTTGCAAACGATGACCGTGCCGTCCTTGGCCTCGACCATCGCGTGCTTGTCGGACTGGCAAGCCGACATGGTGACCGCAGCGAGAGCGATGCCGCTGAAGACGAGTGATGACTTCATGAACGCTTTCATGTGGGCTCCTTTGTTTGTGCGAACGGCGTGCCGATCATGGGCAGCCCTTGGTCAGTGCGAATCGGCTGGAGATCAGTATCGCACGCCAGAGAATGGCAGCAGATAGGCGCGGCGTCAAATCGTGCCGTGAACTCAATAAGGCGCCATAAGCGAGTTCGGCATCCGCATCTCCACAGTAGCGCGGAATGAACATGAGATCGAGGATGGTCGCCTACCAGTCTGTGCCGCGACCCTTTCACCTCTGCCACAGATGTAGAGGGATGCCACCCGCCCGCTGACAGCGGGGGCGGATGGACACTTCCAGGCACGGAACCAGCGCCCTCCCGCGGCCTTGGACATCGCATGCGATCGCCATGTCGGCGCGGCACCAACGGAAGGAGGTGGCCCCCAGGCGACCTGGATGACCGCGACGCGGTGCGCTGCCACTCGGAGCTCAAAGCGCGATTCCAGAGCCATTGGCAGCTGCGACCGAACTAGGATTGCCTGTACCCATGAAGGCGAAAGCTGTCATTGCCGGCGCCGCGCTCGCCAAGGATCGGACAGTGCCTGCGGGCATGCCGGACCGATCGCCCCGGTACGCCGCGGTCTATCACTTGTGGACGGTATACCTTCATATGGGACTCCTGAACAACTGTTCCGGGCGGTCCTCGATGGCGCGTCGATGACATGACCTTCGGTTCCCACGCGTTCCGCTCCGCATCCTCGCCGCGCGTCGGCGGCGTCCTGCGGCCGTTTCCGCTACGCACCCAGGCTCAGGCTCCGCTTCCAGTTGTACGCCACCAGGTGCAGCGCGAAGTCGAGCTCGTTGCGGCGCAGCCCGCGGTAGCGCACCCGGCGGTACCCCGCGTTCTTCATCCACGCGAACGGGTGCTCCACCACGGCGCGCAGCCGGGCGACCACGCGGTTGAACTTCTCCTCCAGCGCCCCGAGCGCAGCCTGTCCGCGATTCCTCTTGTACGCGATCGCGCACGCGACGCCGCGCCGCTCGAGCGCCCGTTCGCGCTCCTCGCTGCGGTACGCGCTGTCGGCGACCACCATCAGCTCCTCGCGCTCGGTCAGCTCGTCGATGAACCGGCTGTCGTGCGGAGCCGCGCCGCTGAAGCGGTAGCCCGTCACCAGCGCGCTTCGGTCCGCGGCGATGTGGCCCTTGTAGCCGTGGTGCGCGCGGCCGTGCTTCTTCGTGAAGCTCGCCTCCTGGTCGCGCGAGCTCGTGCCGTCCTCGCGCTTGCGTCCGCGCGACTGCTCCACGATCGTCGCGTCCACCAGCGTGCCGTCCTTCACCAGCAGGCCCTTGCGCTCCAGCTGAGCCACCGTCTCCTCGAAGATGCGCCGGTCAAGCCCGGCCTCGCGCAGGCGGCGGCGGAACACCACGAACGTCGTCTCGTCGGGCGTGCCGTCGGTCAGGCTCAGCCCCGCGAAGCGCCGGAACGACAGCCGGTCCTTCAGGCACTCCTCAAGCTGCGCATCGCCCAGGCCGAACCACTTGGCGAGCAGGACGCAGCGCAGCATCGTGCGCGCCGGCCACGCGGGGCGCCCGCCCTTGCTCTGCTCGCCGCGAACGGGCCCGCGGTACTCGGGAAGCGCCTCGATCGGCCGTGCGAGCGCGTCCCACGGCACGGCCGCGTCCAGCCGGCCAAGCAGCGCCGCCGTGCGCGGGCCGCCCAGGTCCGAGGTCATGCCGTCGACGAGTCCCATGTCCGCGTTCGTGCGCTGCGCCATCGGTGTGCTCCTTGGGCGGCATCATCGCCGCGCCGGGATGCTCTTCGCAGCGGAAGGCCCGAAGGTTTTTTGATTCCGCCGGGATCAGGTAGGTTGTTCAGAGATCCCATATGAGGGCGTGGAGGGAACCTGAATACGAGTCAATCGATGCATCGGCCCGTCAGCAATTCACAGAGCTCGTGAAGACGCAGACATTGTTCGCCTATGTCGAAGAGTGCAAGCGCGATCTTGTGCGCGTTGGCGCCGACGTGCCCGATCGCTGGCTGACGGTGATATGCGCGGGGAGCGTGACGGAGTCTGAGGGGCTGCCGCAGCACGAGCGTGACCGCCTGGGCGCGCTGATCACCGAGATTTACGCAATGCTCGTTCGCCTCGATCCCGAGGCGCAACCGCATGAACAGGCGGTGACGGGGCGCGCAGTTGTAGACGACACCGAATCCGCATTGCCAGCCTTTACGCAGAACGAACTGGCAGTGCTGCGCACGCTGGGCGGCCTCAATGGCTCCGAACTTGCCACTGCGGCACGTATTGAGGCTGCCATGGAGCTGGGCGAGCGCGTTTCCAAGCGGTCGATTGGTGTGATCCTGCAGCGGCTGATCAAGCTTGGGCTGGCCGAACGTCCGGAGGGGGAGCGCGATGGCATTCGGCTCACCCTGGCAGGCCGGAAGCTGCTGCGGAAGATTGCGTTCTGATTGCGCCTTAGGTTCGCCTTAGGTTCGTCTTAGGTTCCTAATCGTCGCGGATGCTTCTGGGGTGAAACCACACCCCCTCCCCAATCGTCCCGTC
This sequence comes from Phycisphaerales bacterium, assembly GCA_044230125.1. Taxonomy (GTDB): domain Bacteria; phylum Planctomycetota; class Phycisphaerae; order Phycisphaerales; family SM1A02; genus UBA966. Next base: position 11,681 of record JBGARR010000024.1, on the reverse strand, counting down.
CCGCTTAATGTAGCGGCACGCTGCCTGCGCGTTCCGGCCCGCTGGCTGCGTGATGAAATCTCCGCCGAGCGTCTTCCCGCCTTGGTCGCGGGAAACGCGGTGCTCGTGCATGTGCCGACTATTGCGCGCCTGCTGGCGAAGCGCGCCCGGGCCGGCGCGCAGGACGGGGGTGGCGCATGAGCACCACCAGCCCCCCCGGCGCGCTGATGACCATCGGCGAGGTCGCGGCCGTGCTCCGCTGTTCGATCCGCCATGTGCATCGCCTCAAGGATTCGGGGCGGATGCCGGCACCGACGCGGCTGGGCGGCCTCGTCCGGTGGAACCACGCCACCCTTGTCAACTGGATCAGCGAAGGCTGTCCGCACTGCCGCCAAGGAGGGCGGAAATCATGAAGCACACACATTTCGAATCAGACGGTCCTATCAAGCGGGTGCTCGCGAAGGTCGCGAAAGTCAAGCGCGCCGGCGACGGATGGTGCGCATGCTGCCCAGCGCACGAAGACCGGACCCCGAGCCTCTCCATCAGCGTCAGCGATGACGATCGCGTGCTGCTGTGTTGTCATGCCGGATGCACCATCGAGGCGATTTGCGAGGCCATCGGCCTTTCAACGCGCGACCTGTATCCGGCCGCGCGCGCAGGCGAAAGTGCCGTCAGCGGGTTCGACACGATGACGCAGGCTGTGGCCGCGATGGCCGCGCGTCGGGGCACCCCAGCGGCCGGCGTTTGGCGCTATGCAGATGCGACTGGACGGATCATCGGCGCTGCGGTCCGCTTCGATATCCGAGAGGGCGGCAAGGTCGTACTGCCGGTCTCGCTGCAGTCCGGCAGGTGGGAGGCGCGCGCGATGCGGGCACCCAGGCCACTCTATGGGTTGCCCACGCTGTCGGGCGCTGCGCGAATCGTGGTGTGCGAAGGCGAGAAGGCCGCCGATGCGGCGGTTGCGATGGGCTGCATCGCGACGACCAGCGCGGGGGGCTCCAGTGCGGCTGACAAGACAGACTGGTCGCCGCTGGCAGGACGCGATGTGGTGCTCGTTCCCGACAACGACGCGCCTGGTCGCACTTATATGGAGCGCGTCAAAACGCTGCTCGCGGCGCTCACGCCAGCGCCGACGGTACGCCTGGTGGAGCTGCCGGGGCTTCCCAAGTCGGGCGACACGGTGGAGTTCATCGCGGCACATGGAGGCGACGCCGAAGCCGCGAAGAAGGCGCTCGATGCCCTCCTCGAGGGCGCGGCGCCCATGGAAGCAGCGGCGACCGCCGACCTCGCCGGGCTTGCCCTCGCGACACCAGGGGATGACACTTGGCCAGCGCCGCTCCCCATCCCGTTGCCGCTCCCCGGTGTCCTGTCTTTCGACCCCGGCCTTCTGCCCGAGGTGTACCGACCGTGGATCACCGACATCGCCAACCGCATGCAGTGCCCGATCGACTTCCCCGCAGTGGGCGCCATGATCGCGGCCGGCGGGGTGATCGGACGCAAGATCGGCATCTACCCCAAGAAGTGCGATGACTGGTTGGTGATCCCCAACCTCTGGGGCGTGCTGATTGGTCGGCCGAGCATGATGAAGTCACCGCCGCTACGCGAAGTGATGGGGCCGGTAAAGGCCCTGGTTGACGTCGCGGACCGCATCTACGACCAGGAGATGCGAGACCATCGCGCCAAGATGGAGGAACTGGAACTGCGAAGGGACGGGCTGAAGTCGAAAGTCAGGAAGGCGTTGAAAGGCACGCCGGACCTCGCCGCCACCGACATGGAGACGCTCAGGGGCGTCACGAGCGCCCTCGGTTCCGCGCCGCCGCGCCGCAAGCGCTATGTGGTCAATGACGCGACCGTGCAGGCACTGGCCGAGGTGCTTGCAGAGAATCCCAATGGCGTCATCCTGGAGCGCGACGAGCTTCCCGGCTTCCTCAAGTCGCTCGACATGGAAAGCCAGCAGGCGGCGCGCGCCTTCTTCCTGGAGGCATGGGACGGCAACGGGAGGTTTGAATCCGATCGCATCGGCCGAGGAAACACGCGGCTCGCGGCGGTCTGCGTCTCGATCGTCGGCACCTGCCAGCCGGGGCCGATTGGCGAATACCTGGCGCAAGCGGTCCGCGGCGGCAATGGCGACGATGGCTTCATGCAGCGGTTCCAGCTCGCGGTGTATCCCGACGACAGCGGGCGTTGGGTGAACGTGGACGAGTTTCCCGACTGGGAGGCGCGCACGGCGGTGGACGCCATGTTCGCCCGGCTGAACACGCTGGACGCGGCGGCGGCGGGCGCCAAGCGAGGCCTGCTCGACACCGTCCCGGCGCTTCGGTTCGACGAGGCTGCGTACGACAGGTTCATCGAATGGATGGATGAGCGTGAGAACCGCCTCAGGTCGGGCACCGAAGCGCCGGCGATGGAGGCCCACCTGGTGAAGTACCGCAGCCTGATCCCGTCGATCGCGCTGCTGTGCCACCTGGTCGATGGCGGAACCGGGCCGGTCCCGCATGCCGCCCTCGAGCGCGCCATCGGCTGGGGCGCCTATCTCGAGTCGCATGCGCGGCGCATCTATGCGCAGGGCACCGAGCCCGGGATCTCCGCCGCCCGAGCGCTCGCTGAGAAGATCCTGGAGCGGAAGCTGGCGGATGGGTTCACGCTGCGCGATGTCTATCGCCCTTGCTGGGCGCGCCTGGCGAACAAGGGCGAGGCCCTCTTGGCGGTGAAGGTGCTGGTGGAACTCGACTGGCTGCGGTCCATGACGGCCGCCGCCGGCGGGGACACCAAGACCACCTACAGCCTGAATCCCTGCGTCCTGGAGGACGGATTCGCGCCGTTCATGCGGGGATAGGGGACCTCTGTCAGTGTTGTCAGTGCCCCCCGGCCCCATTCTCGCCGCAGATTCTGGTTTCAGCCTCCCAACAGGCCTTGATCTCCTGGCCACCTTGCCGCCCACTGCCACTCGAAAGGGTCCTTCCCCCGCAACCACCATGGGCACCGTCTTCCGCAAAGCCTGGACCGCACCCGTGCCCCCCGGCGCGGAGGTGGTCACGTTGCGCGGCCGCCAGGTCGCCCGATGGCACCTGCGCAACGGCAAGCTGCGCACCGCGGAGACGTTCGAGGGCGCCGGTGGGCGCCAGCGGATCAGGGGGCGCACGCCAACCTACATCGCCAAGTACCGCGACGGCGCTGGCATCTGGGTGGAAGTGCCAACGGGTTGCAAGGATGAAACCGCAGCCCGGGCAGTCCTCGGCCAACCTGAGCGCCGCGCGGAACTGGTCCGCGCTGGCGTGATCACGGCGGGCGAGGATGACGCGTCTCGGCACGGTGCGCAGCCGATCGGCGACCATGTCACCGCGTGGGCCGAGCACCTGAGGATGAAGGGGAGCACCCGCCGCTGGTGGACCCAGGCGCAGAGCAGGGTGGAGCGGGTCTGCTCCGAAAGGGGAATCCGGAACCCGGGCGCTCGTGGCGTTCGCAAACTGGTGCGCGCGCACCGGACGCGTGGCGGCCAACCCGCTGGCGCACGTGGCGACCGCCGACGACCGTGCCGATTGCCGCCGCAAGCGCCGTGCGTTCACCGACGACGAATTGACGCGCCTGCTGGACGCCGCGCGGCGGCGTCCGCTCACGGAGGCCCTCACGGTCCAGCGCGGCAAGCGCCTTGGCCAGCAGGGGGCGCGGATCGGCGCCGCCACTCGCGAACGACTGGAGCGCCTCGGACGCGAGCGGGCGCTCATCTACAGGACGCTGGTGCACACCGGCCTGCGCAAGGGAGAGCTGGCGTCGGTGACGGTGAGCCAGGTCGAACTTGATGGCCCGGTGCCATACCTGGTCCTCCACGCCAAGGACGAGAAGAACCGCAAGGGCTCCGAAATCCCGCTCCGGGCAGACACCGCCGCCGAGCTCCGCGCATGGCTCGAGGAAAAGTTGGCCGTCGCGCAGGCGACCGCCCGCGAGCAGGGCGACTCCATCCCCGCGCGCCTGCCGCCCACAACCAAGCTGGTCGATGTCCCCAGCGGCCTCATCCGCATCTTCGACCGCGACCTCGTCTTCGCCGGGATCGCCCGCATCGAGAAGCGGGGCGGCAAGGAGGTCGTCATCAAGACCGACGACCGCGGCCGCACCATCGACATACACGCCCTCCGCCACACCTTCGGCACCCACCTCAGCCGCGCCGGGGTCCCGCTCCGCACCGCCCAGGCCGCTATGCGCCACAGCGACCCAAGTCTCACCGCAAACGTCTACACCGACCCCAAATTGCTGGACATTGCGGGGGCGCTGGAATCGCTGCCGACGCTGGGGCGAAGTCGCATCGAAACGGCTATCTCCGCCGTCGCACAGGCTTGAGTCGCGAATTTCCAGTCGCTACAAGTGTCAAGTGCGCTTCGTGATCGGCGCTCCCCACCAGAGCTTGTTGATGAGGTCCGGCCGGAACATCTGAACGTTTCCGCATTCGCTGCAAACGAGCATTGGACGAAGCGCCGCTCCGCCGGGAATGTCACCCATGTAGACAGCGGCGCCACTGGGATCGGCATGCATCGCCTCATACTTTCCCGTTCGACAAAACATGCAGGATTGGTGTGCTTCGGGCGTGAGCAACCTGGCACCCCTTTGGATCTGCTCCTTCAGCTTCGCTAGCACCGCCTGGGTATCGGCAGCAGTGGGATATCGTTTCAGCGGGTCTCTTGCGATTAGGTTGTCTAAGACGATGTTCAGCATCTCGTACCCGGCCACCCCAAAATGGCGCTCGCTCAGGTCCTTTCCGGGCAGTCGATGATCTTCGCGGTCGAACTCCTCACCGCCCGATGCCAACCAGTAGAGCACCTTCCCAACGCTGTACAAGTCGCATCGCGCACTTGAGTTCAACTGTCCGCCGTCACGCAGCTCTGGACACATGTATTTGCGCGCCCCCACGACCTCGTTGGGTAGGGTGTTCCGATCTGCTCCGGCAATCCGAACTAGCCCAAAATCTGCGATCACCACCGGCCCACCGTCAGTCCGGAGAAGAATGTTTGGCGGCTTTATGTCGCGGTGGACGATTCCTTTTTCATGGGCCGCTGCCAGCGCATCACACATTTGGATGCAAATGTCCACGGCACCAATGAGGTCTCCCATCCACCTTTTTGGCGAATCGACGATGGACCCGCCCTCGCAATACTCCATGACAAGATAGGGCTCCGTCCCCTCCACGTCGGAGTCAATCAGCTTGACGATTCCAGGATGCCCTAATGGCTGCAGCGTGCGAAGCGCTGTCACCTCGTCCCTGAACCGGGGCAACCCATCATCCCGATCAGGCAGCTTCATTGCGGTATGTACTACGGCCCCAGTTGCCTGCGTGTCTTCGACGAGATAGGCCGTTCCCTGGCCGCCAGATCCGAGTTTTCGCACAACGCGCCACCGGTTGCCGTAAATTTTTCCCGTCATGGAATGTGGTATGACCACTTCGCAAAGTTCCGCCATGGCCCGAATTTCCCTCAGGTTGTTCACGTACCTCTGGCGATCGTCCGGCCGGTGCCGTGCGCCGGCAGTGGCGGTGAATGAGTCGTTGAACATCCTTTCGAATTCGTCGGTATCAAACAGCTTGCGCAAGATCATTCCGGTCACACTGATCCAGGTACGCCAAGTTGGGTGATCGTTACCGAAGCCGGAACCGATGAGCTTCGATCCCTCGGTGATTTGAGCATCCAACTTCTCAAGACTCGTCGGCTTGGGTGCTGCAATTCGTGGCATCGGCTGTGGCATCTACCATTGCTCCCGCGTTAGTTGATTGCTTCGGTCCTTGCACCACCGCTTGCACAAACCGGCGACCGTTCCCGTCATTCGCAGTCATTCTGTGGCACAAGCTCGATCTCTTCGCCCGCGCGCATCACGGTAGCTATTCCGGCCTAACTCGCGCCCCCGTCGCCACTAGGCCGCCCCTATCAACTCCTGTCACGCTCCGTCACAAAAGCGGGTGACCGGGTTCGAACCGGCGACATTCAGCTTGGGAAGCTGACGCTCTACCAACTGAGCTACACCCGCGCGGCAGCGAGTTTAACGCCCCAACCGCTGCTGCGGTGGCCGCGCCGGGGCATCCCGGAGCACTTCGCGGGAATCTCGCGCGCCCAAAATTTATAGGTCAACTTGCTTGTGCTCGGAACGTCGCATCCGTTCATGTCGCATCCTGGGCCGACGGAAGCCTCGTGCCCCACGCATCCCGCGCACCCCGCGCCGCGCTCCGCCGCCGCAGCCGCACCCCGCGCATGCCATCCCCGCGCCGCCTCCGCACGCGCCTCCAACACGCGAATCCCGCTCGCCCGCGCCGCGCGCACCGTCCGCCTCCGGGCCCCGGCATCATCCCGCCCGCCGCCCCTGATACCCTGCACGCTTCAAAGGTTCCAACCATGCCACACACGCAAAACACGCTGACGCAGATCTTCGCGCACCCGACTTCGCACAACATCCACTGGCGCGACATCGTGCACATGTTCGAGGGGCTGGGCGCCACCACCGACGAGACCAAGAAGGACCACCTGAAGGTCAAGCTGGCAGGCAAGGAGATGACCTTCCCGATCCCGAAGAGCGGCCATCACACGCTCGAGGACGATCACGAGATCTCCGCGATCCGCCGCTTCCTGAAGGAATGCGGCCACGGCCCCAAGTCCGCCGCGCACTGAAGCACGGACATCGTCCCGAAAAGATGCGGCCGCCCGCGGCCGCGCCGTTTGCGCATCCGCCGCGGTTGCGGGACACTCCATCGCCGTGCCGAGCGCCCTTGTCAAGGATCGCAACGTCGTCCTGGCCACCACCGTGGCGGCGCTGGGGTACTTCGTCGACATCTTCGACCTGCTGCTCTTCGCGCTGGTCCGGGTGCGATCGCTGAAGGAACTGCTGCGCCCGCAGATCGAGGCCGTCCAGGCTGAGCTTGCAGCCAAGATCAGCACCGTGGACGCCGCGGCGCTGAAGTCCCAGATGGGCATGGTGGAGGACCGCATCCTGCGCGACGCGGGGGTGCAGCTGGACAACATCCTGCAGATGACCGGGCTGGTCGTCGGCGGCATCCTCTGGGGGGTGCTGGCAGACCGCTACGGGCGCCTGCAGATGCTCTTCGGCTCGATCCTGGTCTACTCGGTCGCCAACATCCTGAATGCATTCGTGCAGGACATCCCGCCGAACACGGCGTGGAGCTGGCTGCACAGCATCGGCATGGGCAGCGCCTACCACCAGTACGGCGCACTGCGCTTCCTGGCGGGACTGGGGCTCGCGGGCGAGCTTGGCGCGGGCATCACGCTGGTCAGCGAGCTGGTCAGCAAGGAGCGGCGCGGCATCGCCACCACGCTCATCGCCACGGTGGGCATCATGGGCGCCGTCTGCGCCTATTTCGTGACCAAGATGGTTGCCGACTGGCGCAATGCGTACCTGATCGGCGGCATGCTGGGGCTGGCGCTCCTGTTCCTGCGCGTGGGCGTGGTGGAGAGCGGCATGTTCGACCGTGTCAAGCAGGCGCAGGGGGTGGGCCGGGGCGCCTTCTGGATGCTGGCCTGGCCGCGCGAGCGCGCACGGCGCTACGTGGGGCTGGTGCTCTGCGCGGTGCCCATCTGGTACTGCGTGGGCGTGCTGGTGAAGTACTGCGATGTCATCGGCCGTTCGCTGGGGCTGCCCCCGGAGGCCAAGCCCGAGCCCGGCCTGGGCATCATGTGGTGCTATGTGGGGCTGGCAGCGGGGGACCTGGCCAGCGGCCTGCTCAGCCAGTTCATGAAGAGTCGCAAGCGTGCGCTCATCGCCTTTCACGTCCTGACGGCCGCCTCCGTCGGCTTCTACTTCTTCGCCGGCGCCCACAGCCTGACGATGTTCTACGCAGCGATCGGCCTGGTGGGCTTCGCCTCCGGGTACTGGGCCGTCTTCGTCACCACCACCGCCGAGCAGTTCGGCACCAACCTGCGCGCCACCGCCGCCACCACCGCGCCGAACTTCGTGCGCTGGTCCGCTGCGGGCAGCGCGCTGCTCTGGCACCAGTTCGAGACGCTCATGGGGGGCGGCGGCACGGCCACCGATCCGGGCGACCCCAGCGCCCCCTGGCGCGGCGCCGCGCTGGTGGGGGCGATCCTGATCCCGGTGGCCATGCTGGCGGTCCTTTCGCTGCGCGAGACCTTCGGCTCCAGCCTGGACTGGGTCGAGAACCCCGACGGATCCCGTCGCGAACGCCCCGGCGCGGAAGCGGGCGGCGCGACATAATGCACCGCCCATGGAATCCACCCGCGCATTGATGCAATCGATCCTGGACTACGCGAGCCTCTTCCCGCCCGCGCTGTGGGACATGCCCAAGACGGTCGCCACCTACAAGCGGTACCGCGCCGGGCCGGACCGCTGGGTGCTCTCGCGCCTGGTCATCCCGATCACGCGGCTGGGCGAGTTCGAGCGCGTGGCCAAGGACCTGCTGCCGCAGGGCGACCGCGACGACTCCGAGGACCCCTGGCCCCTCACCGTCCTCAGCGCCGCCACCAGCGACGAGGCCCTGGAAGAGGACCTGGAGAAGATCGAGCGATTCAACACCTTCCACGCCGAGCCGGGCGCCGGGCGCGCAGTGGTGGACTCGATCGAGCTGAAGGCCACCAACGCCAACGCCATCGAGCAGTCGCTGGAGCTGATGCCCGAGACGCTTTTCCCCTGGTACGAGCTGCCCTGGCAGCAGGACGTGCGCGGGATGATCGCGGCGCTCAGCGAAATGGAGTCCGGTGCCAAGATCCGCACCGGCGGCACCGAGGCCGCGGCGCATCCCAGCCCGCTGGAACTGGCGCGCTTCCTGGCGCTGTGCCACCACGCGGACGTGCCCTTCAAGGCCACCGCGGGGCTGCACCACCCGTACCGGCACTTTGCCGAATCCGTGGGGTGCGAGCAGTTCGGCTTCGTCAATCTCTTCTTCGGCGCCGCGCTGCTGCACCACAACGTGATCGAGCAGGAGGAGCTGGAGATGCTGCTGGGGGACCAGCACGCCAAGAACTTCGAGTTCACCCCGACGACCATCGCGTGGAAGGGGCGCTCGCTGGGTGTGGGCCAGATCCGCGATGCCCGCGACCAGTTTGCACGCAGCTTCGGCAGCTGCTCCTTCGAGGAGCCGCTCTCTGACCTGCGCTCGCTTCACCTGCTGCCGCCCAGCGCGGACAAGGCCTGACATGACGAATGCACACACCGCCGGCGCCGATGCGCGCTGCTGGGTGCCCGGCGCAGAGAGCGCGACGGGCGACTTTCCCATCGCAAACCTGCCGTGGGGCGTGGCCGCGCGCAGCGACCGGCCCGGGGATGCACGCATCCATGTCGCCATCGGCGATGCTGCGCTGGACCTGGCCGAGGCGGCGGGATTCGGCATGCTGGAAGGGCTGCCCGCGGCCACCATCGCGGCGTTGCGAATGCCCACGCTGAACGCCTTCATGGCGCTTCCCGCGCAGGCCTGGAGCCAGGCGCGCGCGCACGTGCGGGCGCTGCTCAGCGACGGCCCGCAGAGCATCGCGCAGCACGCGCGACGCGACGCCGTGCTGGTGCCGCGCGCAGGGCTGGCCATGCGCCTGCCCGCCGAGATCGGCGACTACACCGACTTCTACGCCAGCGAGTTCCACGCCACCAACGTGGGCAGCATGTTTCGCCCGAACCAGCCGCTGATGCCCAACTGGAAGCACCTGCCCGTGGGCTACCACGGCCGCGCCAGCAGCATCGTGGTGGATGGCACGCCGGTGCGGCGCCCGCACGGGCAGACCAGCGCCACCGACGAGGGCCCGCCAACCTTCGGCCCCGTCAGGCTGCTGGACCATGAACTGGAAGTGGGCTTCTTCTATGGCGGTGCGGCCAACGCGATCGGCACGCGCCTGCCGGTGGCCAGCGCTCCCGAGCACCTCTTCGGCTGCGTGATCCTGAACGACTGGTCCGCGCGCGACGTGCAGAAGTGGGAGTACCAGCCGCTGGGGCCATTCTGCGCGAAGAACTTCTGCACCACGATCAGCCCGTGGGTGGTCACGATGGAGGCGCTGCGCCCCTACGCGCGGCCCGGCCCGCTGCGCACCGCGAACGATCCGCCGGTGCTTCCGTACCTGCACTGGGCGGATGACTTTGTCGTGGACGTGAAGCTGGACGTGCTGATCGCCAGCGCCGGCATGCGCGCGCAGGGCATGGCGCCAACCCTGGTGAGCCACGGCACCTTCGCCGACATGTACTGGACGATGGCGCAGATGCTGGCGCACCACACCTCGACGGGGTGCAACCTGCGCCCCGGCGACCTGCTGGGAAGCGGCACCATCAGCGGCCCCACGAAGGAGAGCCGCGGCTGCATGCTGGAACGCACCTGGCGCGGCGCGGAGCCCATCACGCTGGGCGACGGCACCGAGCGCAAGTTCCTGCAAGATGGCGACGAGGTCACCATCCGCGGCTGGTGCCAGGCCCCGGGGCTGCCCCGGATCGGCATGGGCGAGTGCCGCGGGGTGATCCTGCCGGCGGAATAGCTGCTTGGCGTGCGGGGTGGGCAGAGGGCGGACCGGACGGGCCGGGAGGAGGTCACGGAGGCGCGAAGCGCTCCCCTTGACAGACATAGGAAGCGGGGCTGCTCTTCCCTTGTTCAACATGGGAAGCAGTTCGGCTTCCCCAGGAAGCCCGCATGTCCAAGCCGAAACCCGCGCAGATTCAGCCCGAAATCCCCCCAGGGACGCTGGACCTCATGATCCTGCAAGGGCTGACCGGGGGGCCGCAGCACGGATACGCGATCGCGCGTCGAATCAAGGAGCAGTCTGCGGGCACACTGCTGGTGGAAGAAGGTTCCCTGTATCCCGCGCTGCACCGCCTGGTCCGCCGTCGGCACCTCTCGGCAGAGTGGGGGGTGAGCGAAAACAACCGGCGCGCTCGCTTCTATTCCATCACTCCGGCGGGCAGGAAGCGGCTCGCCGTGGACGCATCGGCGTGGAAGCGCGTCTCGGCCGCAGTGACAGCAGTGCTCGATGGTCGGCTCCCGGAGCTGAACCCGGGGGGTGTCGCGTGAGCACGGATCAATCGGTTCCGCCGGGCGGTTTCGGGGCGCCCGGCGGACACGACAGGAACCGTGCCGCGGATGAGCCAGCGGATGCGATCGCAGCGGAGTTTGCGGCGCACCTGGAGGCGTGTGCGCACACGCTCGAACGCGAGGGTCGAACGCCTGCGGATGCGCGTGCCGAAGCGCTCCGCAGGTTCGGTGATCAAGCTCGGCACATGGAAGCATGCAGGCGCAGCGCGCCGGAGACCGCAATGAACCGAACGATGGGATGGTGCTTGACAGGGGCCTGTGTGGTGCTCGCCGCGACCGTGGGATACCTATGGGTGCGCATGTCGAGCCAGGATCGGCAGATGCAGGGGGTCCTGGTTCAGCTCAAGGGCGCACGTGAAGAGGCAGACGCGGCGAACAGGCGTGCCGACCCGGCCTCGATCGGGCTGTCCGCCCGCGCAGAGGCGCCAACCCCGGGAGTTGTGTTCATCGATGGCGTAGTTCCGCGGCCAGGCGTGTACAACCTTCCTCCCGTGGGAATGCTGACCGCGAGCAGGCTGCTTGTCGCCGCCGGCGGAGGCAAGGATGATCAAACCTACATGTACATCTGCCCGGAGCGCTCGGCGCGGGAACGCCTCCAGGCTTGGCGCGATGCCGGACTCAGGATCCAGGAGCATGACGGAAAGACCTGTGTCGTGGTGCACGGCCGCTCAGCGCAGCTTTCCTCGAAGAACGA
>JBGARR010000023.1:0-50818 GCA_044230125.1 Phycisphaerales bacterium | reverse complement strand
AACTCCGATCTTTGCCCTCGTGGGCGAAGTAGCATCGATCATCGTGATGACCATCGCCGGGATCCTCGCCATCGTTCCGAACCGTTCGCCCGCACGCAACAAGGCCGCCCGCTCCGGGGGGGTGGCAGGCGCCGGCAGCGCCGCGCGCGCGGTCGCGCGTTGCTCGCTGCTGGCCGGTGCGGCGTGGGGCATCGTGGTTTCGGGCGGTTGCGACGACAACCAAAAGGTGGCGGACCAGCCCTGGAGCAGCCGCGACCAGAGCATCCAGCCCAGCGGCCAGGCAAAGCTCTCCGACGAGGGACGCGTGGTGGCCGAGCAGCTGCCCGTCACCTCCAGCGGCAACGCCAAGGCGGCCGCGGTGGAACTGCTTCAGTCCGCCACGCGCTCCAAGGTGCCCGTCTTCCGCGCCAACGCGTGCGAGGCGCTGATCTCGTCCCCGCCGGACCTGCATGCCGTGGTGGTGCCGCTGCTCTCGGACGAGAATCGCGGCGTTCGCTTCGTCGCGGCGACGTCCATCGGTCGCGCTTCGCTGGGCGACCTGGCAGACCACGTGCAGCCGCTGCTGCTGGACGAGAGCCCCTCGGTGCGCGCCGCGGCTATGTACACGCTCACCAAGCTGGGGCGCCAGATCGACCTCTCTCCGCTGGCGGCGATGGTGCGTTCCGACGATCCCGAGATCCGCTCCAACGCGTACATGGTGCTGGGGGAGATCGGCAACAAGTCCGCCGTGGGCCTGATCCGCGACTCGCTGGGCAAGGGGATGCGCCAGGTGAACCCCGCCCGCGTCCGCATCTGCGAACTGCAGGCCAGCGAGGCGCTGGTCCGGCTGGGGCAGGCGGATGGCATCGAGCCCATCCGGGCCGCCCTCTTTGCCCCCGGCGAGCAGTCGGAATTCACCGCCCTGGCCGCCCAGCAGGCGGGGCGCCTGAAGGATGACGGCTCCCGGGCGATCCTGATGCGCTTGATCGACGCCTCCGGGGTGAGCGCCCGTCCCACCGAGGTTCGCATCGTCTGCGCCGCCGCCCTGGCGCAGATCAGCACGGTGGACGCGCCGCAGATCATCAAGATCGCCCGCGTCTACATCCAGGACCGCGAACCCGATGTCCGGGGGCAGGCAGCCCTGGCGTACGCGTGGGCCGGGGGCCCCGCAGCGGTGCCCGATCTGCAGCGCCTGCTCTTCGATCAGGACCCCTCGGTGCAGCTGGCCGCCGCAAAGGCCATCCTGATTGCAACCCGACGCCATTGACAACCCGTATAGGAACGCTGTATTACTGACACAGCGGGCGGCTCCGGCCCCATGGCCTGGCATCCCGCGACGGTTTGTTCTAGCGTGCTCCTTTCCCCTCCGACGGCTGCAATCGTCGCGAAACATTCTTGAGACCTGAATCGACGGCCGTGCGGCTCTCGCCCCGCGTCCTTCGCCCAACGAGGCATCACCGTGCACATTCTCACCAAGATTCTCGTCGTCCTCGTCGCGCTCCTCGTCGTCGCGCTCGTGCCGCTTGCGGCCGTCTCCTCGACGAACCAGATGGTCTTCAAGGGCCGCGCCTCGGACGCCGAGTCGGCGCTCAAGGCGCAGCAGGCAGACAGCTCGGCCGCCAAGGACGCCTACAACGCGACCAGCGCGGGGCTCCTCAGCCGCATCGCGGGCCTGGAGAAGAACCTGGCCGTCGCGAACCAGCAGCGCGACAGCGAGACCGCCGCGCGCAACGATGTCGAGAAGCAGATCGAGGGCATGCGCATCCAGGTGGCCGAGCTGCAGGGCCAGGCCAACGCCTTCGCCGCCAACGACGGCCTGCAGACCAAGCTGATCGACGCGATGCGCATGGACATCGAGAACGCGCGCACGCAGTACCTGGCCGCCGAGAAGGCCCGCGTCGAGCTGCAGGACGCCATGGCGCGCCTGCAGGGCGACCTGGAGACCGAGATCGCGGCCAAGCGCCAGCTCCAGGAGCAGCTGCAGAAGGTCAGCGAGGACAAGGAGCGCGCCAGCGCCGATGTCCAGCGGTACGCGGCCCTGCACGGCTCGCTGGCCCCGCGCGCGGGCGCCACTGCCGATGCCACCCTTCCTGTCATCGCGGACCGTTCGCTCAGCGCCACGCTGATCGACGTGAAGCGCGCCCCCGACGCCACCCTGGCCGAGATCAACGCGGGCAGCCGCGACGGCGTCAAGGAAGGCTGGGTCATGACCATCGCCGACGGCGCCAACTTCATCGGCAACCTGCGCATCGTCCAGGTCGATGTCAACCGCGCCGTGGGCGTCGTCGAGCTGGAGGACAAGGAAACCCGTGGTGAGGTCAAGTCCGGCCAGCGCGCCATCGCCCGCAAGGGCGAGTGAGGCCCACCCGAGCCCTCGCGCCTTCCCCGACCCTCTCCTCCTCGCCCCTCCACGCGCCGCGCAGCCCCGCTCCCGACCCCGCCAAGCATTCGCACTTGGCCCCCGAGGTAACCGCCATGACCACCCTTCCCGCCGGCGACATGAAGCGCGCCCGTCCCCAGTTGAATGTCTACACCGTGCTCCTGCTGGTGGCGGTCCTCCTGGGAATCTTCGGCGTCACCGTGATCGCCCTGATGAACATGGACGCTTCGGGCAAGGGCCCATTTGATGCCATGACCGCCCGCTGAGTCACCCGCGCGCTCAGGCCCGGAGCTGGGCAGGCGCGCCGATCAACGCCGTCCACCCATCGCGTCGCCGTCGGCCCCTGGCCCCGGCGATGCTTCGTTTTTCGCTGCACACCGCGGGTGCCCGCGCCACTTCGCAGGGGGCGCCGCTATCCTCCCCCTCGGCCGGTGCAAACCGGCCACCGTCGCGGCGGAGTCCGAGGCGGGGCCCGGCTTCAGGAAGGAGCGTTTCTCTGTGCCCGTGGAATTTGACTGGCTATCCCGTCTCTTCAGCGTCGACATGGGGATCGACCTCGGCACATGCAACACGCTGGTGTGCGTCCGCGGCGAGGGGATCGTGCTCAACGAGCCCTCGGTGGTCGCCGTGCGCAAGGGCACGAACATCGTCCTGAACAACGGAGAGGCCGTCGGCTTCGCCGCCAAGGACATGCTGGGCAAGACACCGGGCTCGATCAGCGCGGTGCGCCCCCTGAAGGATGGCGTCATCAGCGACTTCGCCGTCACCGAGGCGATGCTCAGCTACTTCATCAAGAAGGTCAACGGCAAGAGCACGCGCATCTTCGGGCCGCGCGTGGTCATCGCCATCCCCAGCGGCATCACCAGCGTCGAGAAGCAGGCGGTGTACGAGAGCGCCGAGCGCGCGGGCGCCCGCCGCGTCTTCCTGGTCGAGGAACCCATGGCCGCCGCGATCGGCGCCGGGCTGCCCGTCAGCGAACCCAACGCCAGCATGATCGTGGACATCGGCGGCGGCACCAGCGAGATCGCCATCATCTCGCTGGCGGCGATCGCCGAGTGCGAGAGCCTGCGCGTGGCGGGCGACGACTTCGACGACGCCATCGTCAACCACATGAAGCGCGTGCACGGGCTGCTGATCGGCGAGCAGACCGCCGAGCGCATCAAGATCGAGATCGGCTCCGCCGCCCCAACCGGGCCCGAGATGAAGATGGACGTGCGCGGCCGCGACATGAAGGTGGGGCTGCCGCGCAAGGTCGAGGTGACCAGCCAGGAGATCCGCGAGGCGCTCATCGAGCCCGTGCAGCTGATCGCCGAGGCGGTGGTGCGCGTGCTGGAGAAGGCGAAGCCCGAACTGGCCGCCGACCTGGTGGACAACGGCATCACGCTGGCAGGCGGCGGAGCGCTGCTGCGCGGCATCGACAAGGTGATCCACCAGTGCACGGGCCTGGACGTGCGCATCGCCGACGA
The DNA here is from genome assembly GCA_044230125.1 of Phycisphaerales bacterium. Classification (GTDB taxonomy): domain Bacteria; phylum Planctomycetota; class Phycisphaerae; order Phycisphaerales; family SM1A02; genus UBA966. The sequence goes on along the minus strand of JBGARR010000023.1, from coordinate 46,993 downwards.
CCCGCTCAGCTGCGTCGCGCGCGGCACCAGCAACTACCTCGAGAACCTGGACCTCTTCAAGGACACCCTCGAGTCCGACGCTGACACCGTGTGAGCCACGCCCGCCGGTGCCCATGGTGACGGGCGCGCACTCCCCACCTTCCGCCAACGTCCCTTGAACCAACATGACGCTGCTCTCGAGCCGCCGCCTGCTTGCCATCGCGCTCGGGGGCGCCGTTGCCCTTTCAGCGCTGCCCGCCGCGTGGCAGCAACCGTGGTCCCCCCAGCTGGCGGCGATGCTCTGGGCGCCGCTGCGGCCGGGGGTTCAGGGGCTGGCCTGGCTGGGCACGTGGCTGCGTACCCCGGCTGATCCCTATCCCGGCCGCCCCGAGGAGCTGCGCAGCGCCCTGGAGGCGCGTGACCGCCTGCAGGGGGACCTGGACAACGAGCGCCAGCGCAGCGCCGCCCTGGAGGCGCAGCTGCAGGAGCTGACCGGCGTGTGGGAACGAGACCGGCGCGGAGGATGGCGGCCGGTCATGGGGGCCATCATCGAGCGCAACGGAGGCCGCCCGCCAGGGCTGCTGGGCATCGATGTCGGCGCTTCCAGCGGCGTGCGATCCAGCGACCCGGTGGTCACCGGCGGCAACCAGCTGGTGGGGCTGATCGCCGGCAACATCGATGCCGCGCACGCGTGGGTGGCGCCGCTGGACGATCGCCGCGTCGGGCGCATCGATGCGCTGGTCTATCCCGCCGCCAAGCCCGGCGCCTCGCCAAGCGAGGCGACGCTGGTCCAGCTGGTGCCACAGGGGCGCGGCCGGCTGGTGGGGGAACTGGAGTCCGGCAGTCCGGTGAAGCCCGGCGATCCGGTCAAGCTGGCGGATCCAACGTGGAAGCAGTCGGCGCAGGGGATGCTCATTGGCACCGTCGAAGCCGTGGGCAAGCTGGATGCCAACCCGCTGCGCACGCGCATCGAGGTGCGCATGGGCTTCGATCCTGCGCGACTTGGCAAGGTGGCCGTCAAGATCGAGGATGCCGAGGCTCCCGCGCGCGGCGCGCCCCCGGCGCCGCCAGCGTCCCCTGCGCGCAGCGGAAAGAAGGCACCCCGATGAGGTGGTGGATCCTGCTTCCCGCGCTTGTCGCGACGGCGCTGCTGGATGTGGCGCTGATGCCCATGCTCTCGGTGGCGGGGTGCACCGCCTTCACGCTGCCGATCCTGCTGGCGTTCGTGGGGTTCTACGCCTCGCGCGGCGCCGCGCTCTTCGCGGCGCTGGCGGCGGGGCTGCTGCTGGACTCCGCTGCACCCAGCGTGGTGCCCGCGGTGGGCGGCGTGGATGCGGTGCCGATCATCGGTCCGCACATGCTGGCGTGGGCCGCAGCGATGTGGGCCATGGTCGAGACGCGCGGGCTGCTGTACCGGCGCAACGCGCTCTCGCTGGCGGTGGCGGCGGGGGCGATGTCGCTGGCGAGCGCGCTGGCCTTCCTGGCGATCGCGGGCGTGCGGGCCGCCTACGCCGACCCCTTGCCGCTCTGGGGCCAGGGGCGCGCCGCATCGGCACTGGGCGCCGACGCGCTGAACGCACTGGCCACCGCGATCCTTGCCCTGCTGGTGGGCTGGATGCTGCAGCGCACGCTGCCGTGGTGGGGCTTCGCCACCGCAGGCCAACGCTTCGGCTTCGAGGGGCGCGGCACCCGGGCCAGCAGCTAGGCTTTCCCCATGGCTGCGAAGGGCTCGTCCGCAACGATCATCTTTGACGACGGCCAGGGCGACCTGGGTCCGCTCTCGGACCTGCGTGCGTGCTTCGAGCAGCGCACCGGTGGGCACACGCTGCTGGAGCGCGCACGCGCGCACGGCATGGCCGACGCGCTGGCCGTCCCGGCGGCGATGGCCCCGATGCTGGCCGCGCGCCACGGCTGCGCGGTGAACGACGCAGGCGCCGCCTCCGGCGGGGATGTCCTTTTCCTGAACGGGCGCATCCATGTCCCGCTTGGCCTGGAACTGCTCGCCGGACTGCGGTCGCTGGCTGCGGGTGAAGCACTGTGCGCCCCCGATGGAACGGTGCTCGCCGCCTGCCTGCGCAGCGCCGACGCAACGCGCGCCGTGACCGCGATCGCTGCGGGCACTGCGGGCAACGTGGGCGCCACGGGCACCGCGGGCGATGCGGCCGCTGCGGGCAGCATCGCCCAGGGCTGCCAGAAGCGCCCCACCGCGGCCGCGCACTGGCGCCGCCCTTGGGACCTGCTGGACGCCACCCGCTTCGGCGCACTGCTCGTCGCCGACATCGAGACCGTCGCGGGCGCCTGGCGGCCCGAGGAGTGCCGATCGCTGCCGGCAGGATCCGCGCACGTGGGTGCCGCCGCGCTGCACCTGCACGCCAGCGCCAGCATTGGCGCGGGTTGCATTTTCGACACCACCGAAGGCCCCATCCTGGTCTCCGCGGGCGCACAGGTGCGCCACGGCGCGGTCATCACCGGGCCCGCCTTCATCGGCGCCAAGTGCATCGTGGGTGACCGCGCGGTGCTGAAGCCGCGCACTGCACTAGGGCCGCAATGCCGCGCCAACGGCGAGATCGGCAGCGTCATCTTCCAGGGCTGCTCCAACAAGGCGCACGAAGGCCACCTGGGCGATGCGCTGGTCGGTGAGTGGGTGAACCTGGGCGCCTCCACCGTCAATTCCAACCTGCTGAACACCTATGGCGAGGTCACCATGCGGCTTCGCCCCGCATCGGGGCTGGAGCGCACGGGGCGGCAGTTCATGGGCTGCCTGCTGGGCGACCACGCCAAGACCGCCATCGGCACGCGGATCATGACCGGCTCCAGCATCGGAACGGGCGCGATGTGGGCCGCGACCGCGCCGATCACCGGCACGGTGGACGCCTTTGCGTGGGCCACCGACGATGGCCGGCGCCGCTACCGGCTGGACAAGTTCATGGAGGTCGCGCGCACCGTGATGGCGCGGCGCGGCGTCGTGCCCGACGCTTCGTACGCGGCGCGCATCGCGGCGCTGCACGCCGCCGAACAGGGGAGCGCCTGACCGGCCCCGCCGGCCACGCCACTGGCGCGATGCCCACGCTCTACCTCATCGACGGCCACGCGCAGTTCTTCCGGGCGTACCACGCCATCCGCCCGGGGATGCGCAGCCCGATCACCGACGAGCCCACCAACATGACCTTCGGCTTCGTGGGCATGCTGCTGAAGCTGCTGCGCGAGGAGAAGCCCGACTACCTGGCGGTGGTCATTGATGCCTCCGGCGACCAGGGCACCTTCCGTTCGCAGATTTACCCGGAATACAAGGCCAACCGCAAGCCCCCGCCAGACGACCTGGACCCGCAGGTGGAGCGCTGCGTCGCGTTGCTGAAGCAGATGCGCGTGCCCGTGCTGGCCGTCGAGGGAGTGGAGGCGGACGACACCATCGCTACCGTGGTGCGGCGCATGCGCCGCGAGCGCCCGGACCTTTCGATCCGCATCGTCAGCCGCGACAAGGACCTTGGGCAGCTGGTCGATGCACAGACGACGCTCTTCGATCCGCAGGCGGGGACCACGCTGGGCGTCGAGCAGCTCTTCGAATCCAAGGGCGTGCGCCCCGACCAGGTGGTGGACATGCTGGCACTGATGGGCGATCCGGTGGACAACGTCCCCGGCGTGCGCGGCATCGGCGTCAAGACGGCGGCCAAGCTGATCGGCGAGTTCGGTTCGCTGGATGCGCTGCTCGCCAACCTGTCGCAGGTGAAGGGAAAGACCGGGGAGGCGATCGCCGCGCAGCAGGGGGTGCTGCCGCTTTCGCGCTCGTTGGTGCAGCTGAAGGAGGACGTGGCGGTGGAGTTTGCGCTGCCCGATGCAGTGGTCGAGCGCTCCAAGTTCGATGCCCCCGCGATCCTGGAGGCGATGCACCAGCTTGGCTTCAACCAGCATCGCGAGCAGTTCAGGAAGTACCTGGGCGTCAGCGAGGAGGCGGCCAGTGCGGCGCATGCCTCGGTGGCGGCGCGCGAGGCGAAGCCGACGCCGCGCGAATCGCGCACCGTCTCGTCCGCCGAATCGCCCGCCGCGGCGCAGGCCGAATCACCCGCCGAGTTCGGCCTCTTCAACCTGCCGCCGGAGGCCGCCGAGGGCGCGCCCGCCTTCGTCTCGCCCACGGGCGAGGCGATGCTCGCCTTCCAGCGCGGCGACTATCGCCTGTTGCGCACCGAGGCGGAAGTGGTCGCCTTCGTGTCCCAGGCGCGCGCCGCCTGCGCCGCGGGCGCACTGCTGGCCTTCGACACCGAGACCACTTCGCTGCAGCCCGTCACCACCCACCTCTGCGGCGCCAGCTTCAGCTACGCGCCCGGCCAGGCCTGCTACATCGCGATGCGTTCCCCCGACGCCGCCGCGCACCTGCCCGCCGAACAGGCGACGGCGCTGCTACGCCCGCTGCTGGAGGACCCCGCGGTGCGCAAGACGGCGCACAATGCCAAGTTCGACATCATCGCGTTGCGCGCCAACGGCGTGCGCCTGCAGGGGCTGGCGGGGGACAGCATGGTGGCCAGTTACGTGGTCGATGCCACGCGCGGCACGCACAAGATGGACGCGCTGAGCGAAGCGCTCCTGGGGCACCGCTGCATCCCCATCACCGACCTGATCGGCACCGGCAAGCACCAGCGCCGCTTCGACGAGGCACCGCTGGAACTGGCGGCGCCCTATGCGGCCGAGGACGCAGACGTCGCGCTGCGCCTGGCGCAGGCGCTGGAACCGCAGGTGGATGCGCTTGGCCTGGGCGCCCTCTACCGCGAAGTGGAGGTCCCCCTCGTCCAGGTGCTGGCCGAGCTTGAGTTCAACGGCATCCGCGTCGATGCGGATGAGCTCGAGCGGCAGCGCCGCGCGCTGGAGGTGACCATCGGCACGCTGCGCACCGAGATCGAGCGGGCGGCGCCGCGCCCCTTCAACATCGACAGCCCGCGGCAGCTGGCCGAGGTGCTCTTCGGCAGCCCGGACGCGGATCCGCCGGGGCTGGGTCTCACGGTGGTGAAGCGCACCAAGACGGGTGCGTCGACGGATGTCGAGGTGCTGGAGAAGCTGGCGCAGGACCCTGCGGTGACCACGCCCATTCCCGCGCGCATCCTGGAGTACCGCCAGCTGACCAAGCTGGTGGGCACCTACCTGGTGGCGCTGCGCGAGGCGATCAATCCCGTCACCGGCCGCATCCACGCCAGCTTTCACCAGGCGGTGACCGCCACCGGGCGGCTGAGCAGCAGCGACCCCAACCTCCAGAACATCCCCATCCGCAGCGAGGTGGGGCGCAGCATCCGCCGCGCCTTCGTGGCCGATGTCGGCAACGTCCTGCTCTGCGCCGACTATTCGCAGATCGAGCTGCGCGTGCTGGCGCACCTTTCGCAGGACCCGGCGCTGGTGCAGGCCTTCCATGCGGGCAGCGACATCCATCGCGCGGTGGCCGCCGAGGTGTACGGCGTGGCCCCCGATGCCGTCACCGATGCCCAGCGCAGCGCAGCCAAGATGGTGAACTTCGGCATCGTCTACGGGATCACCGCCTTCGGGCTGGCGCGGCGGCTGGGCGCGGGCACCAGCAACGAGCGCGCGCGGCAGATCATCGAGGACTACAAGCGCCGCTTCGGCGGCATCGACGCCTTCCTGCAGCAGTGCGTGGCACAGGCGCGCGAGCATGGCTATGTGCAGACGATCCTGGGGCGCCGGCGCGCCGTGCCGCAGATCCACAGCCGCAACCCGAACGAGCGCGCGCTGGGCGAGCGCATCGCCATCAACACGGTGGTGCAGGGGAGCGCGGCGGACCTGATCAAGCTGGCCATGCTGCACATCCACCGCGACCTGCCGGGGCGCTTCCCCGGCGCGCGGATGCTGCTGCAGATCCACGACGAACTGGTCTTCGAGATCGCCGAGGCTCAGGCCGCGGCGCTGGACGATTACGTGCGGCAGGCGATGGAAGGGGCGATGCCGCTGCGCGTGCCGCTGGAGGTCTCCACCTCATGGGCCAGCACCTGGGCGCAGTAGGTGGGGCGCATCATGCCGGGCGCGGGAGGCGGGGCGCGTTGCGGGCGCACGCGCGGGGCGCCGGGAAGCGATCGGCCGACGGTGTCTCCGCGACCGAAAGGGCAGCCCTGCGCGGCTCAGCGAAGCGCCGCTTCGAAAACCCGCTGGAATCCCGCCGTTTCAGGGGCGCGCGCTCGCTTGCAGATGGCGGCGCATTCGCTATCATTTCCCCTCCGCATCTGATGGAAGCATCGGCTGCGGAGCCCGAAGGGGCGGTAGCTCAATTGGTTAGAGTACCGGCTTGTCACGCCGGTGGTTGCGGGTTCGAGTCCCGTCCGCCTCGCTTCAACGCACGACCCCGTCCACTGGACGGGGTCGCGTCGTTTTTGCGCGGGCGCGCCTGCGCCCATCACGCCTTCCACTTGATCGAGCAGCCCACGCTGCGCCGCTGCTCGGTCGCGCACGGGCGTCCGGCCAGCGTCGCGTCGATCGCGGCGCGCAGGTCGGCACCGGTGACGGGCTTGCCGTTGCCGGGGCGGCTGTCGTCCAGCTGCCCCGCGTACGCCAGCCGGTGCTGCCGGTCGAAGAGGAAGAAGTCCGGCGTGCACGCCGCGTCGAAGGCGCGCGCCGTCTCCTGCGTCTCGTCAAAGAGGTAGGGGCAGGCGTACCCCGCGGCCGACGCCTCGGCTTTCATCGGGCCGGGGCCGTCGCTGGGGTGCGTCACGGTGTCGTTCGAGCAGATGTAGATGCACGCGTATCCGCGCGCGGCCGCCTCCTGCGAGAGGCGGGCCAACTCGGCGCGGATGTGCTTGACGAAGGGGCAGTGGTTGCAGATGAAGCCCACCAGCAGGGGCTTCCCGGCATGCTCCGCCAGCGTCACGGTGCGGCCGCTCACCGTGTCCGTCAGGGCGAAGCCGGGGCAGGGGGCGCCGATGCCAAGTTTCTGGGTGCTTTCAAGTGGGGGCATGCGCGCAGCCTAGGCGCGGTACCCTCGTCCGGCACATGCCCAGGCGCAAAGACCCCGACGAAGGCCCCTCCCCGGACGACCTGGACCGCTTCGGCGACGACGCGCCACGCACCGCCGCGGACGCGATCTGCCCCGACTGCGGCGCCCCGGTGTGGAGCGAGGCGGATGTCTGCCCCAAGTGCTTCAGCTACCTGGGCGGCGAGGCGGTGCGCGCGCGCCGTCGGGGGTACTTCGCCAAGCACTGGAAGCTGCTGGTGGTCATCCTGCTGCTGGTGGCGCGCGCTCAGTGCCTCGGCAAGGATTCGAACCTTGGACCCGCTGATTAAGAGTCAGCTGCTCTACCAGCTGAGCTACCGAGGCCAGCAGGGGGGAGATTGTAGCAACACCCGGCGATGTTGTCATCGCCGGGGGGAAAGCAGCGGGAAATCAGGGCGTGTTGGGGGCGGTGGCTCCGTGGCAGTTCTTGTACTTCTTGCCGCTTCCGCAGGGGCAGGGCTCGTTGCGCCCCACCACCTTCATGGCCTTGCCCGAGAGCTCCTTCTTCACCGGGGCGCCTGCCGCGCCCGCAAGCTCGGCGGCATCGATCTGCGCCTGCTGCTCGGCGCTGGCGGCCGGATCGTCGCTGGCGAGCATGCCCACGCCCGCCGCGGGCCCTTCCAGCGCCGCCGCCGCGCGCGGTGCTGCGCGCACCTGGGGCGCCAGCCGCCCCTTGAAGAGCATGTCCGTCGCGCGCTCGCGCACCGTCTCCAGCATCTCGTTGAAGGTCTCGGCGGCGCCCTTCTTGAACTCGATGCGCGGGTCCTTCTGCGCGATCCCGCGGAAGCCGATCGAGTCGCGCAGCTGGTCCATCGAGTGCAGGTTGTTCTTCCACGCCTCGTCGAAGATCTGCAGCAGCACCCACCGCTCGAACTGCTCCAGCTCCTGGCGCTGGAAGGAACGCAGCCGCGCCCGCACGAAGTGCTCGGGGTCCGCTTCGCACTGCTCCAGCTCGAACTCGCCCAGCCGCACCATGCAGGTCTGCTCGAACCACTGCGCGATCTGCGCGGTGGTGCCGCCCGCCGCCAGGCACGCCTTCGCGCGGCGCTCGATCTCGGCCTCGTCGATCTGTCGCGCGCGCTCGACCAGCGCCTTGGCCAGGTCCGCGGGCTGCGGCGAGGGCAGCGTCTCGGCCGTCCAGTCGACGCCGTAGCGCGCCTTGGCCCAGGCGCAGAACTCGGCGATGGCCGCGGCCGCGATCGCCTGGCCATTCTCCTGGTCCTGCTGCGCCTGCTGCAGCCGCTGCGAGGTCATCTCGATGGCGTAGTCCACCGGGTAGCGCACCTCGCGCTCGTGGAAGATCTCCAGGGCGCGCTGGCGCAGGCGGTCGCCCGCGTCGGTGGGGGTGCGGCAGTCGTCGAAGATCTGGGGCTCCACGGCGGCGCCGAACTTGTTGCTGGCCCACTTGGCCAGTTCGGCGGCGCCGTAGTTCTTCACCAGGAAGGACTCCACGGGGCTGTTGTCGATCGCCGCGAACTTCCGCGCGGCGGCCTGCTCGATGGCGCGGCGCACCGCGTCCGCGTCGCCCGCCGCGATCAGCTCCTTGCTGATCTCGGCGCCGAAGTTGGCGCGCGCCCAGTCCTGCAGCTCGTCCACGTTCCACTCGCCGGGGTCGGTGTCCTCGGACATGTACTCGCCCACGGTGTTGCCGATCGTCACCGACGCCTCCTCCAGCGTCTCGGTGTCGATGATCTTCTTGACGCGCTCCTTGTCCTTGCCCTTGAAGCGGTCCGCCTCGATGCTGACGCTGTAGTGCTCGCGCACCCACTCGCTGATGCAGGTGGCCACGTAGTCGGCGCCGAGGTACCGCTCGGCGGCGTCGTAGGAGGAGTCCTCGATGTACTGCACCACCAGCGGGCGGATGCCGCGGTGCTCCAGCACCGGCTGGCGCAGCCCGTAGAAGGTGCGGCGCTGGTACTCCATGGGCTCGTCGTACTCCAGGATCTGCTTGCGGATCTGGAAGTTGCGCTCCTCCACCTTGCGCTGCGCCTTCTCGACGGCGCGCGTCAGCATGGGGGCCTCGATCGCGTCCCCCTCCTTCATGCCCAGCTTGCTGAGCACCGAGAGGGTGGTCTTGCCCGCGAACATCTTCATCAGCTCGTCGTCCAGCGCCAGGAAGAAGCGGCTGGACCCCTGGTCGCCCTGGCGGCCCGAGCGGCCGCGCAGCTGGTTGTCGATGCGGCGGCTCTCGTGCCGCTCGGTGCCGATGATGTGCAGCCCGCCCATGTCCTCGACGCTGCCGAAGAGGCGCAGCTGGTGCAGCATGAAGTTGCCCAGCGAGTCCAGGTTGCCCAGCAGGTCCTCCCGGGTGGCCGTGGACACCTTGTTCTCGGCGGCGCCCGGCAGGTACTCAAGCACCCAGTGGCGCAGCAGCGCCAGCTCGACGGCGTCATCGGCCATGGCGTCCACTTCGGCGGCGGGGATGGCGCGGCCATCGCGCTTCAGCATCCGCTTGGCCATGTGCCGGCGCATCTGCGCCAGCAGCTTCTCCTCGCCCTGCGCGGCGGTGGCGTCCTTGGGGGCCAGGTCGCGGCGCTTCCAGTGCTCGATCAGGCGGTCGGGGTCCACCTTGCCCAGCTTGATGTCGGTGCCGCGGCCCGCCATGTTGGTCGCGATCATCACCGCGCCCAGCTGGCCCGCGCTGGCCACGATCTCGGCCTCGCGCTCGTGCTGCTTGGCGTTCAGCACCTCGTGCGGGATGCCGTACTTCTGCTTCAGCATCCGGCTGAGCGTCTCGCTCTTCTCCACGCTGGTGGTGCCCACCAGCACGGGGCGCCCGGCGTCGTGGAAGCGCTTGATCTCGTCCACGATCGCGTTCCACTTGTCCTTCTGGCTCAGGAAGACCAGGTCGTTGCGGTCGTCGCGCACCACCTGCCGGTTGGTGGGGATGCTGACCACGCCCAGGCGGTAGATCTCGTGGAACTCCGTCGCCTCGGTGTCGGCGGTGCCGGTCATCCCCGCCAGGCGCTTGTACAGCTTGAAGAAGTTCTGGATGGTGATCGTGGCCATGGTCTGCGTCTCCTCCTTGATGGGGACGCCCTCTTTCGCCTCGACGCCCTGGTGCAGGCCGTCGGACCACTGCCGGCCAACCATCTTGCGGCCGGTGTTCTGGTCCACGATGACCACCGACAGCTGCCCCTGGTCGTCGGGGGCGATCACGTAGTCGCGGTCGCGCATGTAGACGGTGTGCGCGCGCACCGCCTGCTCAAGCAGGTGGGGCATGTCCACGTTGTCGCCCACGTAGAAGCTGCCGATCTTGGCCTCGCGCTGCGCCTCGGCGATGCCGTCGTTGGTCAGGGTGGCGCGCTTCTTGTCCAGCTCCACCTCGTAGAACTGCAGGTGCTTGGCGCGCACCTTCTCAAGCTGCTTCAGCTCCTCCTGCGCGGCCTTCAGGGTGGCGCGCATGGCGGGGATGTTCTCGCGGTCGCGGGTGTTGCGGATGTCCCCCTCCAGGCCGGCCACCTTGGACTGGCACGCCTTCACCTGCTCGTCGGCGGACTCCCACGGGATCTGCTTGTTCACCAGGTGCTTGGCCAGGCGGTCGGCCAGGTCGTAGCGGGGCTTGGTGGCGTGCGCCATGCCGCTGATGATCAGCGGCGTCCGCGCCTCGTCGATCAGGATGCTGTCCACCTCGTCCACGATCGCGAACTCGCGCTTGCGCTGCACCTGCTCCTCGACGCGCGTCTTCATGTTGTCGCGCAGGTAGTCGAAGCCGAACTCGCTGGTGGTGCCGTAGACCACGTCGCAGGCGTAGGCGTCGCGCTTGTCCTCGTGCGACTGCATGTGGATCGGGTGGATGGCACCGACGGTCATCCCCAGGGCGCGGAAGAAGGGGAAGGTCCAGTCGCGGTCGCGCTGCACCAGGTAGTCGTTCACGGTGACCACGTGCACCTGCATGTGCTCGACGGCGGCCAGGTAGCACGCCAGCGGGCCCACGATGGTCTTGCCCTCGCCGGTCTTCATCTCGGCGATCTGCCCCTCGCTCAGGACGACGCCGCCGATGATCTGCACGTCGAAGGGGCGCGCGCGGAAGGGGGGGCGGCTGTCGGGATACAGCTCGCGCACCGCGTTGTACAGGGCGGGGGGGATGTCGATGAACATCCAGCTGGGCAGCGGACCGCTGCAGCCGCGCAGGTCGCCCACCGGGTCGGCGGGCGGGGTGGCGTCCATGATCGCCTTGGTCTCCTGGTACAGGGCGCGCATCTCGGGGCTCAGCTTCGCCGGGTCGAAGAGCAGGTCGGCGGGCAGGTCCGGGTTGAAGATGTTGCGCAGGCCCACGGCGCGGTCCATCGCCTCGCGCGCGGCGGCAAAGATCTCGGGGCGCAGGTCGAAGGGCTTCTCGCCCTTCTTGATGCGGTCGCGGAACTCCTGCGTCTTGGCCTTCAGCTGCGCATCGGTGAGCAGGCGCGTCGCCTCCTCCTGCTTGTTCACCAGGTCGACCTGGCGCAGGTAGCGGCGCACCATGCGCTGGTTCTGCGTGCCCAGGGTGCTGCGGACGATCCAGTCCAGGACGGGGATTCCCTTGAAGAGCTGATTGCTGGCCATGTGCGTGTTTCCGAAGTGGGGTGATGCGAGGCAGTGCGATGCGAAGAGAAGCGATGCTCGGTGAGCGGCGCCGCCGGATGGCGGTGCCCGGAATGGGGCAGCCGCGGCAGGGCGGGAAGGTCGATGGGATGTGGGGGCGCTCGCACGGGGTGCGGAGCGGGGGCGCGGCGCGGAGCCCGGTGCTGGATCCAGTGGAGGGACCGGCGTCGGGCGGCGCGCCTGCGGTCAGCAGGCGGCCGGAGGGGGCAGCGCCGTGGTGTGCAGCAGGATCGCGGCGCGCAATGCCAGCGTGGCGTGCATCGGCGTTGCGGCCGGGCGCGGCGCTTCGGTGGCTGAGATTCGCTTGGCAGTGAGCGGTCCGCGGAAGTCAGCGGCACCCGGCGCCGCATCGCTCACCATGCAGATGCGCGTGGCGGCCAGCCCAATGCCCGTTCCCAGGAGCGGCGACGCCGCGCACAGCGCGACGGTCAGCAGCACGGCCACCAGGGTGGCAAGCTGTCCAGGGGTGCTGGGGGTGCGGCGCGGGCTCACAGAGACACAGTATCGGCCGCCGCTGGCCCGGAATCAAGTCGGGTGCCCGTGGCCAGGTCCAAGTAGTCCACTTTCTGGCCTGCGTGTGCGTGGTGGTGGTGCCGCACCAGCCTGCCACGGTGGATCAGGAACGCCCCGGGCATCTGCAGCGGGTCACCCACCGGATAACCGATGCGATGCCCGCGCAGCAGGGCGGGCACAGCCCGCAGGACCGCGCGCGGGCCGAAGAGCTGCGCGAAGGTGCCGCAGCGCAGCCCCAGCGAACGGGCAATGCACCCCTGTGGGTCGGCGAAGCAGGGCAGGTCCGAAAGCCCTGCGCTCAGGATGAATGGGGCGGCGGCCTCCGCGTGCGCGGGATGGAGCAGGGCCAGCGTCACGCCGCTGGCCTGGATGGCGGCGCGATCATGCGCCAGCTGCGCCAGCGTCGCGCCGCAGAAGGTGCAGCCGAAGTGACGGACGCTCACCAGCAGCACGGGGCGCTGACGGCTGAGTTCCGCCAGCGTGTTGCCGTGCTGGTCGCGCGCGATGCAGAGGGCGGAGCCGATCGCGAGCGCGCCGTGATCCGGCGCACTGCCGTCCGTCGCCGCGCGCGCGTGCAACCACGTAGCGCGCAGGATCAGGAAGAAGGGCGCCCACCAGAGGACATCGTTCAGCAGCAGCATGGCGCCGAAGCTCCACGGGATCTCGCCGCGCGATGCGCTCCATGCGAATCCCACCGGTCCGCAGACTTTGCCCAGCAGTCCGACCAGCACGATGGGCCAGTGCCGCAGCGGGTCCAGGCTGGCGGCCAGGTAGCCGATCCCGTAGACGCCGATCACCATTCCCAGGCACTGCCAGAGCGCGCGCCCGGGGGAGGGAAGCGGGTCGAGCCCGGAGAGGCGGAAGAGCACGTCGGGGGCGACCACCACCAGGGCGCCCCAGAGCAGGTTGTAGATGCCCGCTGCCAGCAGCCAGCGCCGCATCCATGGGCGGAAAGCGGGGGAGCAGAGGGTGTCTGGAGGGGGGGGCATGGGGTAGCAGGGCGGGCCGCGCGCCGCGGGCCACGGACTGAGGACTGTGGACTCTGGAGTGTGGCACGATCCGCGCGCGCCTCCGGGTCGGTGTTCGCAGCCGAGCCACCGCGGATTCGCTTGTTGGGAACTAGCCCGGCTCGGATTCGAACCGAGGTCTTATCGATTATGAGTCGACGGCTCTAGACCGCTGAGCTACCGGGCCGCGGCTACGGGATTCTAGTCGGCTGCAAGCCCCTGACCCGCCCAGCTCCCGGCGCCTGCGCCTCAGCCCACCCGAACCCAGCCCCATCAAAGAATCCCAGACTTTCCATCGGGGACCAGCGCCGCCCATTGCGCTTCTCTCCATGGACCCCTCATTTTCAGGAGACACGACATGCGCTCGTCCCACACCGCCACCGCCATCGGCTCGTCCCTCGTCCTCGCGGCCTTCGCCGCCGCGCCTGCCCACGCCGATGTCACCAACGCCGCGTACATCAGCAACGGCGTTTTTGACTACCGCGTCGTGCACATGCCCGACCTGGACCAGCGGCGGAACGGGCTGAGCAACAGCGGTGCCAACCATTGCGTGCCCACCTCCACGATCAACCTCTTCTGCTACGCGGCCAACCATGGGTATCCCTTCATCGAGCCGGGCGCGGCCAACTGGCAGAGCAACTCCAACTACTCCGCCGCCACCAACGCGATCCACGACATGGGGGTCGAGATGGGCACCAGCGGCACCAGCGGCACCAACGGTTCCGGTACCAACAACGGGCTCACCTACTGGGCCAACCACTACGGTTCAGGGCTGATCAGCACCTTCCGGAAGTCGAAGAACAACAGCTACACGCCCACCGTCGCAAAGATGGCGCACCTGGCGTGCCAGGGCTGGATCGTGTCCTTTGCCTACGGGCGCTATGACGTCGTCGGGTCCGTCAACGGGATCCCGGTCCTCTCGCGCGATGGCGGCCATGCGGTCACCTTCAATCGCGGGCTGCGCTACAGCGGCGAGTACATCCTGCGCTACCGCGATCCCAACAACGACAGTTCGCTTTCGACGCAGTCCACCTTCGAACAGAAGGAAGTGCATCCGGTCGCCTACACCGCCAATTTCGGCGGCATCGACTTCCGCACGATGAACGCGATCGCCTACCCGTCCAGCGATGGCAAGGTCCGCCTGGTCGACTCCTACTGGGGCATCCGTCCCACCTACGCCTACAGCTTCGCCAACTCCTCCAGCCTGCTCGGCGGTGGTGGCGGGACCATCCGGCTGCTGGACCCCACCCCCATGGAGGGCTCGGTCAACCTCTCGCTGCCCTCGATCTCCATCTCCAGCTTCAGCACCTTGGTGGACCTCGCCCTCCATCCGGATCTGACCGACGGCCTGGTGCTGGTGCGGTCGATCTTCGTGGGGCAGCCCACCCTCCTGCGCAAGCTGGACCTGTTCACGGGCGAGATGACCACGCTGGCCGACGCCCCCGAGGACCTGGTCGAGCTGGCCCCCAGCCGCGAGGGCTTCATCTACTCCTTCGACGCCCTGGGCAAGCTCTTCCGGCTCGACTCCGAGGGCGTGATCGACCTTGCCACCTCCGCCGTGCCGCTCCCGACCTCGGTCTTCTTCGACGACGGCACGGACACGCTGCGGCTCCTCTCCATCTCGCAGCGCCGCATCGCCAAGTACAGCAAGACGCTGGGCAGCATCGAGAACTTCTTCATCTCCGAGAGCATTCCGCTCTCGGGCGACGGCTCGGTGCGCGTCGATCCGACCACCGGCAAATCGTGGTTCAAGACCGATGGCTCGCCGCTCCTCTACAACATCCAGGTGGGCGCTGCGGGCCCGACCGTCTCCACCATCACGCCGCCCACGATTCCCGGCGGCGTGCGCACCTTCCAGTTCGGCAACAACGGCGAACTCCTGCTGATGGGCGACGGCTCGGTGAAGGTCATGAAGAAGACCGACCCCACTACGTGGGTGCTGGACCCGACTTCGCCCTTCAACAACCTGCCCGGCGGCTCCAAGTTGGTGCTGGTCCGCAACTCCACCAACGAGGATCCCGCGGTCCACGACAGCTTCGCGTGGCGCAGCCTTCCCTCGGACCAGGTGCTGCCGATCGGCGTGGATCGCCCCGACTGCGATGCCGACCTGAATGGCGACGACGTGGTCAACGGCGCCGACCTTGGCCTGCTCCTGGGCGCGTGGGGCACCGTGCGCGGCGCTGCTGACCTGAACCAGGACGGAACCGTGAATGGGGCCGATCTTGGCCTGCTCCTGGGCGCGTGGGGGAACTGCCTCTGACAGGGGCCTCCGGCTGACAGGGGCATCCCGCCGACAGGCGCCCCCGGGTTACGGCGGGCTCACCGCCGGCAGGGGCCCCACTCGCTCAGCAGGATCCCCAGGTCCGCCCCGTTCACAATGCGATCGCGGTTGAGGTCGGCGGGGGTCCCTGCGGGGACCTCGCCCCACTTCACCAGCAAGTTGGCCAGGTCCCCGCCGTCCACGATGCCATCCGCGTAGATGTCCGCCAGGCACTCGCAGCTGTCAGGGACGCCATTGGTGTTCAGGTCGGTGGCGCCTCCGACGACCTCGCACGCGTCGCCGACGCCATCGCCGTTGCAGTCGGCCTGAGTTGGATCGGCAATCTGCGGGCAGTTGTCGGAGACGTCCGGGACCCCATCGTTGTCCATGTCCGGCAGCGACTCGCCCAGCGCCAGGCTGTGATCACCGCCCGCGGAGATGTGCGTGGCCTGCACGAGCGCGGGGGGCGCGACGCACTGCTGCAGGTGGTTGCGCCCCCATCCACGCACGCTGCCATCGGTGCAGAGCGCCAGTGAATGCGACGCGCCGGCGGCCACCTGCGTCACCTCTCCCAGTTCTGCAGGGGCGGCCGTCTGCCCAAAATCGTTGCTGCCCCAGCACCGCACGCTGCCGTCCAGCCGCAGTGCCACCGTGTGGTACCCGCCACCGGCAACCTGCACTGCTGAACCCAGGTCCGCCGGGGCATCGCACTGGCCCGAATCATTGCGGCCCCATCCACGGATGCTTCCATCCAGGCGCAGCGCCAGTGCGTGGCTGGCGCCCGCCGTGACCTGTTGCGCCGGCCCCAGGTCGGCGGGCACGATGCACTGCCCATAGGCATTGGAGCCCCAGCACCGGACATCGCCCGCCGCGCGCAGCGCAATGGAGAAGTACCTGCCGCCCGCCACCTGCGCTGCCGCGCCCAGGTCGGCGGGAACGCTGCACTGCCCCACGCCGTTCTCGCCCCAGCAGCGCACGCTGGCATCGTCCAGCAGCGCGATCGAATGAAACCCCCCCGCGGCGACCTGAAGCGCCAAGCCGATCCCAACGGGGGCCTCGCACTGCTCGGAGCCGTTGTTCCCCCAGCAGCGGACCGTCCCGATGCTGGTGAGCGCCACAGTGTGGCTGCCGCCCGCCGCCATCTGCACGATGGCACCGGGGTCGGACGGGACCAGGCACTGCCCGCTGTTGTTCCACCCCCAGCAGTGGACGCTGCCATCGGTGCAGAGCGCGATGGTGTGCCCGGCGCCTGAAGCAAGCCGGGACACCGGGGCCAGGTTCGCGGGGACATCGCACTGCCCGGAGTCGTTGGCCCCCCAGCAGCGGACGCTTCCGTCTGCCAGCAGCGCCACCGAAAATCCCCAACCAGCGGCCACCCGTGCGGCGACGCCGATGCTTGCAGGCGTATCGCATTGACCGGTGCTGTTGTCGCCCCAGCAGCGCACGCTTCCGTCCGCAAGCAGGGCGATCGTGTGCGACCACCCACCCGCGGCGCGCACGGCGGGGCCAAGCGAGGCTGGCACGTTGCACTGTCCAAGGCCGTTGGCGCCCCAGCAGCGAACGCCGCCGTTGGCCAGCACCGCAATCGAGTGGTTGTTGCCCGCCGCCACGCGCGCCACCGACGGCAGGCTTGCGGGCACCAGGCACTTGCCGTAGCTGTTGTCCCCCCAGCAGCGAATGGTGCCGTTGTTCCGCAGCGCGATGGAGTGGTAGTCGCCCGCGGCGACCTGCGTGGCCATCGTCAGGTCACCCGGCACCTCGCACTGGAGGTAATTGTTCAGCCCCCAGCAGCAGACGGTGCCGTTGGTGCGCAAGGCGACCATGTGCCCGGCACCCGCCGCCAGCTGCGCCGCAGTGCCCAAGCGGGGCGGCACGGACCATTCGCCCGCGCTGTTGTCGCCCCAGCACCGGACGCGCCCATTGATGTCCAGCGTGGCGCTGGTGAAGTAGCCCGCAGTCACCTGTGCCACGACGCCCAGGCTGGAAGGCACCACGGACTCGCCGCTGGCATTGGACCCCCAGCCCCAGGCCTTGGTGTCCGCGTGTGCCGCGCCCGCGACGGCAGAGGCCAGCGCAGCAGCCGCGCCCGCTGCCCAGCGAAGGACCCCGCGCGGCGCGAGGAGGAGAGCCGGCGGGGATGAACGGGCATCGCTGGCCAAGGCAGGCCAGGCGCGGGGGGCCGTTCGCATACTGTTTCATACGCGGTCGATCGCGCACCGCCAGTAAAATGCCCTCCGAAACCAGAACTTTGCGGTTGGCGGGCGTTTCGAACCCCGGAAACGTTCTTGGCGGGGCCCGGGCCCGGCCATGAGGGGCGGCGGTGCCCCGTGCGCAAGCAGGCCACCTGGGCAGGTCCCTGGGGCAGCCGTCACTCCTACGATGCCTCCTCCTCGGACCTTGAACGCATGCACGAAACCACCCAGCGCCCCGGAAGCGCCACCAACCGAATCCTGCACACTTTTGCCGACTTGCGCGCCAGCGGGCGGAAGGGACTGCTGCCCTTCGTCACCGCGGGATACCCCAGCCTGGAGGCCACCGAGGCGCTGCTGCCCAGGCTGGCGAAGGCGGGGGGGGCAGTCATCGAAGTGGGCATCCCCTTCAGCGATCCGATCGCGGACGGTCCGGTCATCGCCGAGTCCATGCACGCGGCACTGGTGGCGGGCTGCACCCCCGCCAAGGTCTTTGCCAGCGTGAAGCGCGTGCGTTCCGCCACCGGCGCAGCGCTGGTGGCCATGGTCAGCGTCTCGATCGTGGACCGCATCGGCCTGGTTGCGTTCACGCGCGATGCCGCCGCCGCGGGCTTCGACGGCTTGATCGTCCCCGACATCGACCTGGACGACGCCCCCGCGCTGCGTGCCGCCTGCGACGCCGCCGGGATCGCATGCACGCTGCTGGTCGCCCCGACTTCGAGCCAGGCGCGCATCGAACGCATCGTGGCCCAGTGCACTGGCTTTGTCTACGCGCTTGCCCGGGTGGGAATCACCGGCGAGCGGGCCGGACTTCCGGACGTGCGCGCCGTGGTGGAGCGCATCCGGGCCGCCACCAAGCTGCCCATCGCCGCGGGATTTGGCATCTCAACCCCCGAACAGGTGCGCGCTGTCGTCGAGCACGCCGACGGCGCGATCGTCGGCAGCGCGCTCGTGCGCCGCATGCGCGACGCGATCTCCGCAGGCGAGGATCCCGTCGATGCCGCGGTGACGCTCGTGAGCGCGCTGGCCCACGCGGTCTGATGCACCGCGCGCTGCTGCCGCCCGGCCGCCGCGATCGCGCCGCCGCGCTCGTACCGCCGTGCTAGTACCGTCGCATCACCCCAACCACGACGCCCTGCACTTCGCAGGCATCCACGATGATTGGTTCGAAGTCGGGGTTCGCCGGCTGCAGCCGGATGCGCCCGTCGCGCTCCTTGAAAAAGGTCTTGAGTGTCGTCTCGCCATCGGGCAGCAGCGCCACCACGCGCTCTCCGTTGCGCGCGGTCTGGCGCCGCTCGACGATCACGTAGTCGCCGTCGAAGATCCCCTCGTCGCGCATCGACCAGCCATCAACCTGGAGCGCGAACATCGGGTTCTGCTGGCCGCGGCGGGGTGCAAAGAGCTCCTCCAGCCGCAGCGTCTCGTCCTGTTCGAACTTCTCGACGGGGCGCCCCGCCGCGATCTTGCCCACCAGCGGGAAGCAGAGGGGCAGGTGCTCGACTTGGCGCGGCGCCTGCTCGTGCGGCAGCACCACGTCGTCGGCCACGGCCAGCGAGCGCGCCAGGTTGCGATCGCGCGTCAGCGCGCCCTTCTTGATCAGCGCCTCAACATGCTCGAAGACGGTCACCTTGCTCACGCCGACCTCGTCGGCGATCTCCTGCATCGTCGGCGAGAAGCCGTTCGCCGTGCGGAAGTCGCGGATGAACTCGAAGATGCGCAGCTGTCGTGGTGTCAGGTTCATGATGATGTCTCCGGTGGGGGCGGGTGGTGGGTTGCAAGGCGCTCTCGTCGGCGCCGGTCTCGGACAGGAAGCGCCCGAGCCTGTGGCGACGGGTACGAAGCCGCAGGTCAGACTCCTGCAAGCTGTGGCAGGCGGGGCGCTCGACGACCAGCCTGCCCGCGCGAGAGACCACGTGCCGCACGAAGTCCCCGCCGGGGCCCAGCACGACGAGCGGTTCGAGCTGCGCCTGCGGAGCGGGATGGAGCAGTGATTGGAGGGCGGCAAGGAGCTTCATGGTGGTCTCGTTCCGTCTGGGTGCGGCCCCCGGGAAGGGGCTTCTGAACTGGGGTCCCTTGATGGGGCCCGAAGCAGGGGCTGTCTGGGACGAACTTCCGCGGCGACCCGAACCATCGGATTCGGGGTCTGTTTGGTCATCGGCAGTGCTCCTTGCGCGACTGCAGATTTTGTTCGGTGGATGTTACCCCGAACGGCAGCCGAATCAACACCTTGCCGCTCTATTTCTGCCGTGTTTTATCAGTCCTGGCCTCCACGGGTACCGTGCCGCCATGCGCGCCGCTCACTCTGCCGGACCGATCGCTTCGCCACCCGAGCCACTGGCGCCCCGCCTCGACCGCCTCTGGGGCCTGGACCCCACCTACACATTTTTGAATCACGGCAGCTTCGGCGCCGTGCCGCGCGCGATCCGCCAGTCGTACATCGCCGCCCAGGATCGATTGGAGTCGCGCCCCATCGAACTGCTCGGCCGCCGCATCCGCGATCTGCTCGCGCCCAGCCGCGCCCGGGTGGGCGCCTTCCTGGGACTCGACGCCGACAGTTTCGGCTTCGTGGGCAACGCCAGCGAAGGCGTCAATGCGGTGCTGCGCAGCATCGACTTCGCCGAGGGCGACGAGATGCTCACCACGTCGCATGTCTACAACGCAGTCCGCAAGACGATGCAGTTCCGTGCGCGGCAGACGGGCGCCCGGGCGATCGAGGTGCCACTGCACCTGCCCATCGAGCGTCCGGAAGCGGCCTGCGAGGCGCTGGTCGCCGCCATGACCCCGCGCACGCGGCTGGTCATCATCGACCAGGTGACCAGCCCCACCGCGCTGGTCTTCCCGATGGAGCGCCTGGCGCAGGAGTGCCGCACTCGCGGCATCGAGCTGCTGGTCGACGCCGCGCACGTCCCTGGCATGCTCGCGGTGGATGTCCATGCGATCGGCGCCACCTACTGGACCGGCAACCTGCACAAGTGGTGTTGCGCGCCCAAGGGTTCCGCGGTGCTGTGGGTCGACCCCGCGCGGCGCGCCAGCATCCATCCCGCCACCGTCAGCCACTACTTGGACGAGGGTTTCGCCGCCGAGTTCGACTGGCAGGGGACACGCGACATGGCCGCGTGGATGACCGCGGGCGAAGCGCTGGACTTCATGGGGCAGTTCGGCTGGGAGCGTGTGCGCGCGCACAACAGCCAGATGGCCGCATGGGTGCACCGCCTGCTGTGCGAACGCTGGGAAGTGGAGCCCATCTCGCCGCTGGGCGGCGCGATGCTGGGCTCGATGTGCACCGTGCCGCTGCCAGCGGAGATCCCCGCGCGCTTCGCGACGCCGCTGGAGTTCCAGGAGGCGCTCTACGCCGCGGACCGCATCGAGGTGCCCATCGTCGAGTTCGGCGGGCGTTGGCACGCGCGCGCGTCCGCGCAGATCTACAACCGCGCCGAGCAGTACGAGCGACTGGCGCAGGCCGTGCTGGAGCACGCCGCGCACGCGTGACGCGTCAGGGTGCCGCCGCCTGCGCCTTGGCAAGCTCCTGGTCCTGCCTCTGCTTCAGCGGCACGTATTGCTCGTTGAACCACTTGTACCAGCTGTGCATGTTCCAGGCCAGCTGGGCGGTGTCGGTGCCGGAGTCAAAGGTGCTCATCGCCACCAGCGCATCGTGCACGTCGCCGCGGTAGGTGGTCACGATGCAGTCCTGCACCTCCATGACCACGCCTTCGATGACCTGCCCGATGACGGGCTGGAAGGCGCCGCTGTTGTCGCCCACCACCGGGATGACGTTGGCCACGTAGCTGGTGGTCTTGCCCACCGCGATCCACGCCAGGTCGCCGCGCTTCTGCGTGGCCGACTGCGCGAACTGCGCGAAGATCAGCGCGGGCAGCGCCTCGATGGCGTGCACCGAGCCCGCCAGCAGGCCGGCGTAGTTCACGATCTGGTGGTCGTCGGAGCGCAGTCCCTCGTCCAGCGCCGCCAGCACCGCCATCGACGGGGGCTTGCGGATGCGCCGCGTCGCCTCGCTGCGGATCGCCTTGTCGGCGTCCTGCATGGCGATGCAGGCCAGCGCGTACTGTCCCTCGTCGCCCTGCGCGGCGAAATGGTCCAGCATCGCCAGCTTCACCGGCGCCGCCTCGCCCTTCAGCGCCCCGTAGATCGCCTCGAAGGCGGCCGGATCCGTCATGGTGCGCATCGCCTCGATGCCTGCGGCGCGCATCTTCGGCCCCGCGCTGCCGAAGTTGCGCGCGCGGATCGCGGTGATCTGCGCATGCGCCTTGTCCCACGATTCCTGGCTGCCCGGGCGCACGTGCTTCGGCGCCATGCGCGGCACGCCCCCCGTGGTGGGCAGCGGCACCAGCAGGTTGGCGGGAACGCGCGCGCGTGTCAGCTCGGCGGGCATCTGCCCCGACACCGCGCCTGCAGGGGGGGTGCGCAGCGGCGCCGGTGCCAGGCCCAGCAGGCCCAGAGCGCAGACGGCGCCAAGCGCGCAGGCAGCGGACGCGATGATGGCGTGCCGGTCTCTCATGCTGGAGCCCTACGATACGGCATGGCCTGCGCCGAACCGTCCACGGAAATTCCCGCTCTTCGCACCATCTTCGAGCGGCTGGGCGGCCCCGAGCCCTTCTGGCGGATCGCGCGTGCCTTTTACGGGCGCATCGACGTGCACCCCACGCTGCGGCCGATGTTCCCGCAGGACCTGGAGGAGGCCATCCGCAACCAGGCCGAGTTCCTGACCCAGTTCTTCGGCGGCCCTTTCGCCTACAGCGAGCGCAAGGGGCACCCGCGGCTGCGCATGCGCCACGCGCAGTTCCGCATCGGCGTCGCCGAGCGAAACGCGTGGGTGGAGACGATGCGCGCAGCGCTTGAGGACGCGGCGATCCCCGCCGCCGAGCGCGCGGAGATGATCCGTTACTTCGAGAACACCGCCACCTTCCTGATCAACTCGGACGATTGACGCGGCGCGCTGCACGCCCCTGCGAGGGCGCCACCGCGGCGTCCGCCACCGGCACCTTCTTGCGCGCGGCGTCCGCCTTGGCGCGGCTGTCAAAGGTGCCCACTTCCACCAGCCAGAGCTTGCGGTCGGTGCTGCCCGTGGGCACGACCCGCGGCACGCCCAGCCCCGCGCGCTTGGCGTCGTCGGCCAGCCCCGTGGCACGCTGGCGCGCCGCGGTTTCGCTGGAGAAGGTCCCGGCGATCACCGTCCAGTTCCCGGCGTCCGGCGCGGATGAAAGTGGCATCGCGCTGCCGGGGGCGACCGGGGGCTTCGCCTGCGCGCTGCCCGACCCGCCGGACTTCGCGACCGCTGCGGGCCGGCCCGCGCTCTCGGCCAGCGCACGCGCATCGCGCGCCCGCTCACGCGCCTTGGCGGCTTCCGCACCGGTCAGCTTCTCTGCGGCCTGGTTGTAGGCGCGCTCGGCCTCGCCCCAGCGCTTCTGCTCCACGGCGATGGCTCCTTGCATTGCCATCGCGCGGCCCGCAGTGACGGGATCGGCGCTGCGCGCGGCGATCGCCAGGCTGGCGCGCGCGTCGTCGAAGCGGTTCAGCTGATACGCGGACATGCCTGCCACCAGTGCGGCCTTCTGGCGCTGCGGCATCTCCACCGAGGCGGACTGCGCCTCGGTCGCCAGGCGCAGGCTCTCGCCGTACCGCTTGGCCTCGTAGGCCTGCAGCGCATCGTCGAATTGCGAAGTTGGCTCAGGCCCGCACGCCGTCACCAAAAGGAGCGGCAACGCGGGGAGCGCGGCGGCCATCATCCTGACGGCGCGCGCGACGAGGAGGGTGGCAGTCCTTCGCACGCGGGTATCGTACCCGCGCCCTTTCGGAGGACCCGCGTGTCGCTACTTCGCCAGATCCAATGGTCGCTTGCCCGCCGTGCCTTTTCCCCGGTGGCGGTGGACGACTTTCGCACCTGGAAAGGGGGCACCATGCTGGTGGCCGCCTGGCACATGGCGCGCGAGATCGAGCGCCGGTCCAGCGCGCCGCACGTGGGGCTGCTGCTGCCCACCTCGGGGCTCTTCCCGGCCGCGCTGCTGGCCACCTGGATGCTTGGGCGCACTGCGGTGCCCCTGAACTACCTGCTTTCCCGCAGCGACCTGGAGTACATCGCCGCGGACGCGGGCCTGGATGCCGTCCTGACGGTGGGGCCGATGCTGGACCACATCGGGGGGCCGCTGCCCGGGGTCGAGTCGATCCGGGTCGACCAGATGAAGTTCGGAGGCATGCCGCCCCTTCGGCTGGGGCGGGCGTGCGCGCCCGACGATATCGCGGTCATCTTGTACACCAGCGGCACCAGCGGCCGGCCCAAGGGGGTGATGCTCAGCGACGGCAACCTCTCGTCCAACGTGCGGCAGGTGATCGACTGGGTCAGCTTCGACCACACCGATGTCATGCTGGGGGTGCTGCCGCAGTTCCACTCGTTCGGGCTGACGGTGCTCACGCTGTTGCCCCTGGTGGTGGGGTGCCAGGTGGTCTACACCGCGCGCTTCGTCCCCGCCAAGCTCGTGGAGCTGGCCAGGAAGCACCATCCCACCGTCTTTGTGGCGATCCCCTCGATGTACAACGCGCTGCTGCTGGCAAAGCGGGCGGGCCCCGAGGACTTTGCCAGCCTGAAGTACACCGTCAGCGGCGGCGAACCGTTGCCCGAGAAGGTGGCGCACGGCTTCCTGGAGCGCTTCGGCAAGCGCATCAACGAGGGGTACGGCCTGACAGAGACCTCACCCGTCACCAACTGGTGCCTGCCGCATGAGTTCCGGCCGCACTCGGTGGGCCGGGCGCTGCCGCGGATGGAGCAGCGCATCGTGGGACCCGACGGCGCCGTGCTGCCCCCGGGCCAGGATGGCGAAGTGCGCATGCGCGGCCCGAACATCATGAAGGGGTACTACAAGCTGCCCGAGCTGACCGCCAGCGTCTTCGACGCGGAGGGCTTCTTCAAGACCGGTGACATGGGGCAGCTGGACGCCGAGGGGTTCCTGAAGATCACCGGGCGCATCAAGGAGATGCTGATCATCGCCGGGGAGAATGTCTTCCCGCGCGAGATCGAGGAGGCGATCAACCACCATCCCTCCGTGAAGGAGGCCGCGGTGGTGGGGCTGGCCGACCCTTCGCGCGGCGAGGTGCCCATCGCCTTCGTCGAGCTCAAGGAGGGGGAATCGTGGGACGAGGCGGCGGTCCGCGCCTTCGTGCGCGAGAAACTGCCCCCGTACAAGGTGCCACGCGAATTCCGGGTGCTGGAGGCGCTTCCGCGCAACGCCACCGGCAAGATCCTGCGCCGGGCGCTCTCGGAGCGGCTGAAGGCCGAGGGCGTGCAGGCGTAGGGCGTGCAGGCGTAGGGCGCGCAGGGCAGTCGGGCGCGCATCGGTCCCAGGGCGCGCGGGCAGATGGCGCGCACGCGCAGCCGGCGCGCGCGGCGGGCGTCAGGGGCAGGGTCCCCAGGCGCCCAGGAGCAGGCCCAGGTCCGCGCCGTTCACCGTGCCATCGCCATTGATGTCGCCCGCACCCGGTTGGCCCCAGTTGCCCAGGAGCAGGCCGATGTCCGCGCCGTTCACGGTGCCGCTGTTGTCGATGTCTGCGGGGCACTGCACGGGGCAGAGGGGCCCCTGGCCCGCCAGGTTGATCAGGCCGGCTCCCGCCTCCTTGATGTTCTCGCCGCCCACGCGCAGGTAGTACCGCGTGTCGCAGCTGGCCTGGAACTGCAGGCGCGCGCCGGTGTTCGGCGTGCACAGGATGCTGCTCGAGTTGCAGGCCACCAGCGCCAGCCCGGTGCAGGTGCCGGTGTAGACCGCCACGCGCAGGTTGGTGGCGCTTCCGCAGGTGGAGACCACCACGTTGCCGCTGCGCTCTGCATCGTGCAGGTACCACAGGTCGGTGCCAATGGAGGCCCCGGTGCCCTGGTCGCAGCTGACGGGCAGCGGCGGCGTGCTCACGTGCGCCGCCACGGTGTTGAAGGTGAGCGTCTCACCGATGTGCAATGGCAGCGCGCCGGCGCAGTCGTCGTTGGGGGGCACCGGGGCGCCGCAGATCGCCGCCGCCGCCTGCGCGCAGCTGACGTCCCACGAGTCGCTGCAACAGAAGGGGTCAGTAGCGCAGACGCTGGTGCAGCAGGAGACGGTGCTGCAGCCCGGTTCGGCATGCGGCTCGAAGCAGGGGCCCGCGCCGGGATTACAGGCGTTGCCGCAGCCCGTCTGCGTGACCTCCACCCGCAGCGTGTAGCGCGGCGTCGAGGTGCAGTCCAGGGACTCCGTCAGCCCGACCGCGGGAAAGGTGCCCGGGGCCACCACCACCCAGTAGGTGCCGGGGGCCAGGCAGGCTGCCGCGGAATGCTCAACGCAGCCCGAGCCATTCACGTGGAGCGCGGCGCTTGCCAGTGGCGTGGCGCATCCGGGAGCCAGCATCGCCGCGAACGAGGTGAAGTTGCTGGCCAGCCGCAGGGTGACGCGCGCCAGGCCGTCGCCGTTGGTGTCGGTGACCACCAGCGCAAAGACGTCGCGATCGCCGCTCCAGACATTGGCCAGGTAGGTGCCGTTCAGCTGGCCGCAGTAGGTGGCGCCCGGCACCAGTGTCACTGCCTGCTGTCCCGCGCCTGCGCACGGGTCATTGGTGCGCTGGCCGCACGCCTCGACTTCGTTGACGGAGCCGGAGGGGCAGCTCAGGGCGCAGTTGCCGCAGTACGCCGCGGCGAACTGGACGCAAATGGAGTCCCAGCTCTGGATGCAGCAGGAAGGATCGAAGCTGCAGACCAGCGTGCAGCAGGCGGCGTTGGAGCAGCTGGGCGTGGGATGCGCCACGCTGCAGGAGCCCGCGTTGGCCGCGCCGCACTCCACGGGCGGGGGCGGGGCGCAGACCTGCTGCGCCTCGAGCACGCAGACGGTGTCCCACTCGAACTCGCAGCATGCGGGGTCGATGGCGCAGACCAGCGTGCAGCAGGCGGCGTCATCGCACGCCGGGCGGTCGTGCGCTTCACGGCAATCGCCCGCGCTGCTGGCGCCGCAGAGACCGATGCACTCGGAGTTGGCGAGGTCGACGCAGCTCTGGTCCCACGCCACCTGGCAGCAGTCGGGATTGAAGTTGCAGACGGTGGTGCAGCAGTCGATGGTGGCACAGCCGGGGCTGGCATGGACCGCCAGACAGCTTCCGGCGCCCTGTGCGCCGCAGCCCTGGGCCGACGAGGTGCGGAGGCCCACGGAAAGGGCGAGCAAGGCGGCAAGGGTGAGGAGCAATCGCATGGGTGGACGGGCGCAATGGCCGGGTGGACACGTGGTGTGGCGGACGCGTGGTGTGGTGGTTCGTGCAGAGGATCCGTGCAAAGGTATCCCAGGGTTGCCATCCGGGCGCGTATCGGTGGCATTGATTCTGGGACATGCAGGGAAGCCTGCGCGTGCGCTCCGTGGCCACGACCGAAAACCTGACATCTGGTGCACGGAATGCAAAAAGGAAAGCCCCCCCGGCCGAAGCCGGGGGGGCGGGTGTTGCATGGGGGTTCCGTGGCCCCTGTGGGCGTGGGACCCGTCAGGCTGACTCAGGGGGCGCAAGCGCCCCATGCGCCAAGGAGCAGGCCGATGTCAGCGCCATTCACAATGCCGTCATTGTTGATGTCGCCGACGCCCGCGTTGCCCCAGTTGCCCAGGAGCAGGCCGATGTCCGCGCCGTTGACGAAGCCGTCTCCGTTCAGGTCGGCCGGGCAGGGGGTGCTGCAGGCAGTGGTGCCGGGGGTGATGGTGAGGGTGCCTGCGCCGAAGCCAGCGCTTCCGTACGCACCCACGCGGACGAGGTAAGTCGTCCCGCAGGTCAGCTCGTAGGAGAAGGTGCTGGTGAAGTTGGCGCAGCCCGAACCATCGTCGTTGCACGCCAGGACCGTGCCGCCTGCCGTCGGGCAGACATCCCACAGTTCAAGGCGGGTATCGAACGGAGCAGCATTGCAGGTCGAGAACGTCGCCGACCCAGCGGTGGTCGCGGTGTAGGTGAACCAAACATCGTTGAAGAAGTTGGTACCAGCCGTGCCACAGAAGGCGGGCGAGGTCGTCGGGGCATCGCTGACGGCACCCACGTTGGTGAACGCATTCGCGCCATTCACCGCGACCGTCGGGGTCGCGCAGGTGTCGTTGGTCAGACCACCGCCACCGCCGCCGCAGGCGACGTTGAGCGTGCCCGTGCCACCACCCGAGAAACCACCGACTCGGATGTAGTACGTGGTGCCCGTGGTGGCGGAGAAGGTCATCAGGCTCGTGAGCCCGCAGCCAGCGCCGTCATCATTGCACGCCACGATGGTCCCGCTGCAGTCCGTGTAGGCCGCAAGGCGGGTGTCGTAGCTGGCAGTGTTGCAGGTCGACACGGTGACCGTGTCGGTGCAGGTGGCCACGTACTTGAACCAGATGTCCTTGCGGATCGCGAGGCCAAAGCCTTCCTCGCAAGACGGGTCAAGGGGGAGGGCCGAGTCGGTGGCCGAGGTCGTGCTGAAGGCGGTGTCGCCATCCGTGATCACAACCGCGCCTTCGCACTCGTCATTCTCCAGGGCGCCGCCGATGGAGAAGCTGACCGAACCGGTGCCGCCACCGCTAAAGCCGCCGAGGCGGATGTAGTAGGTGGTGCCGGCCGTCGCAGCGAAGCTCATCTCGCTGGTGAGGCCGCATCCGGCAGCGTCGTCGTTGCACGCGATGATCGAGCCGAAGCAGTCGGTATAGGCTGCCAGGCGGGTATCAACGGAGGTGGTGTTGCAGGTCGAGACGATCGCGAGGCCGCTGGAGCTGGGGGTCCAGCTGTACCAGACGTCCTGCACGAAGGTGGTGCCGAAGCCTTCATCGCAGGCCGGATCGAGCGGGATGCCCGAGGTGCTTGCGAAGGTGGTGTCGAAGTTCTCGACGCCGCCCGCTGCGGGCACGATCAGCGAAGCCTCGCACTCGTCGTTCTCGGGGGCCGTGGCATCGCAGGGCGTGCCCGTGACCTCAAGGACGTAGTCGTTCCGGTCGCCGCCGCAGGAGAAGCCCGCGAAGACGCTCATTCCGGCAAAGACGCGATAGGTGCCGGCCGGGACGCAGAAGCTGACCGCCGCGGGGCAGGTCGGGCCGGCGGGGGTCCCCGCCAGGATCGTGGCCGGGCAGCTGCTGGTGAGCAGGTAGCTCACGCCCGGTCCCTTGGACCAGAGCTTGATGTCGACCTGCGTGCCTTCAGTGACCGTGAACTCATACCAGTCAGTGTCGCGCGAGTTATTGGGGTCCGCCGAGTCGGCCCAGAAGGTGCCCGCGACCGCCGCGGGGAGGGTGATGTACTGGACACCAGCTGAGTTGCAGCCGCCGTTCGCGTCGGTGCCGCAGATTTCATCCTCGGAGCTGGTCGAAGCGGGCAGGTCGCACTGGCCAGCACCGCAGACGGTGCAGATGGTCGCGGCCTCGTCGGCGCAGATGGCGTCCCACTGCGTGTCGCAGCAGAACGGGTCAGCGGCGCAGACGGTGGAGCAGCAATCCGAATCCGAGCAGAAGGGGCCCGAGCCCGCCACGCAGCAATCCTGCGCGCTGTTGCCGCAGGAGTCCGGCGGAACGGCATTCGGGGTGATGAGCAGGCTGCCAGCGCCCAGGCTGGTCGCGTCGTAGCCACCGATGGCGATGTAGTAGGTCTCGCCCGCGGTGGAGGCGAACTGCAGCTTGCTGCTGAAGTTGGCGCAGCCGCTGCCGTCGTCGTTGCAGGCAACGACGCTGCTGAGGTCGCAGGTGGTGAAGACGGCCAGACGGGTGTCAAAGGGCGCGATGTTGCAGGTCGAGAGCTCGGTGTTGCTCGTGGAGGTGGCCACGTACTTCACCCAGATCACGCTGTACATGGCGTCGTCGCCGAAGGGACCCGGGTCGCAGAGGCCGGCCAGGTCGATGGTCGACGTCGAGGCGCTGGTGTCGAAGCTGTTGCTGCCGTCGAAGACCGGGGTGGCCTCGGCGCAGTTGGTCTCGCCACCGCCGCCGCCGCCGGACACCGCGATGTTCATCGAGCCGGAGCCGGTGTCAGCAGCGCCAAAGCCGCCGACCGCGATGTAGTAGGTGGTTCCCGCGGTCGCAGCAAACTGAAGCTTGGATGCGAAGGGGAGCGTCGATCCGCTGATCAGGCAGCCCGCGCCGCCGTCGTCGTTGCACGCGATCGTGCTGGCTGCATTGGTGCAGTCCATCATGACCGCCAGGCGCGAGTCGTAGTCGACCGTGTTGCAGGTCTGAACCACGTAGGTCACGCTCTGCGGCGCAACGAACGAGTAGTAAGTGACGTTGTAAAGCAAGTCATCGCCGAACGTGCCTGGATCGCAGATCCCGGACAGGTCGAGCGTGACGCCAGCTGTCGTAGCGACGGGGGTGTCGCCTTCGCCCGCAGTGAGCGGTGATGCGCAGCTCTGGCCGAAGGACATTCCCGTCAGGAATGCCGCGGTACAGGCTGCTGCCCCAAACTTCATCCACGAATTCATTGAGTGCTCCCTTGCAATTGGAGTAGCGAGACAAAACGGTCCCACTCGGCCGCCACGTG
The DNA here is from genome assembly GCA_044230125.1 of Phycisphaerales bacterium. Classification (GTDB taxonomy): domain Bacteria; phylum Planctomycetota; class Phycisphaerae; order Phycisphaerales; family SM1A02; genus UBA966. The sequence continues at coordinate 17,005 of JBGARR010000023.1, read as the reverse complement.
ATCGGCCGATGCTGGGTCCTCGTAACCTAATCCGGAACGGCAAAACGACAACCATCCTCCAGTCGAATTGTCAGAAGTTCCTGCAATTTCTTCCCCGGGGACGCCCGATCGTGCGGACCTCACGGTCCACGCGGGGATGGATACGATCTCCGACCTCCGTTCCGCGACCGGGCCCCAGCGCCGCCACTGGCCCACGCGGCGACCGGACGCGCTTACCCGGACCCACGGCGCACCGCGCACCGTGGCGGCCCGGCCTCGCCAGCGGTGTGGCGCGCTGCGTGCACCGTGTTTCTCCCGAAAGGCCTTCCATGTCGGTCATCGTCGGTTCCAAGGCACCCGCCTTCAAACTGCCCGCGAAGCCGGGGCAGGTCGTCGACGTCGGCGCCAAGCTGGGGCACGAAAAGGTCGTGCTGCTCTTCTTCCCGCTCGCCTTCAGCTCGGTCTGCACCACGGAGATGTGCACGCTGCGGGATGACTGGAGCAAGTGGACGGGGCTGGGATGCACCATCTACGCCATCTCCGTGGATAGCCCCTTTGTGACGGACAAGTTCCGCCAGGAGTTGGGGATTCCCTTCGACGTGCTCTCGGACTTCAACAAGGACGTGAGCCGAACCTATGGCGCGCTCTTCGAGGAACTGATGGGGCTCAAGGGCGTTGGAAAGCGCGCCGCGTTCGTGATCGACGCCAGCGGCAAGGTGGTCTACGCCAAGGTGAATGAAGAGGCGGGCCAGCAAGTGGACTTTGCCGCCATCGAAGAGGCGGTGCGGTCGTGCTGAGCATCCGAAGCGTCTCAGCGATGGCAGGCGCGGCGCTGCTGGCGGCGATTGCTGGATGCCAGGCTCCCCAGCGGTCTGAGCAGGGCGTGCTGATGATTCAGATCGCCAACGCACAGGGGGATGCCGCCGCCAAGGCGGATGCCACGCCCTCCAAGGGCACCATGACCGTGGGCCAGCGCCTTGAGATTCGCCTGGGGGCAAATGCAGGCACGGGCTATGTCTGGCAGATGGCGGGGCCCGCCCCCGCGATCATGTCTCTGGAATCGAAGGATCCCGCGGGCGTCGTGACTCCGGCGGCTGGCGCCGACGCGCGGACGGGCGGCCCAACGGTGACCACCTACGCCATGTCCGCCATCATGCAGGGGGACGCAACGCTTCGCTTCGTGTTGACGCGTCCCTGGGAGAAGGATGCTGCTCCGGCGCGCCGCGTGGACATCCAGGTGACGGTGGAACCCGGCCCGAAGCCAGCTTCGACGACCGCCGCCAAGTGACGGGGGCCCTCTGGCGCATCCCCGGCGCCGGTGGCGGGTAGGCAGGGGGTGCCAGCGCCCGTGAATCTCCCGCGCCTGGCGCGTTTTGCGCGCGGCGAGAGGCGTGGCGGACCGTGGAGCCGAAGAGTTGTCCCCGGAGTCATCTGTGGGACGGTCCTGGCTGCAGCGGCGCTGGGGTCCCCGATGCTCGCGTCGATGCCAGGTGCAAACGGGGGCGCGCCCCCGGGGGCCGGTTCGGTGCCCACAGCCGCGCCGCTGGCGGAGGCGGCGCACGCCATCCTGGTGGCGCGCTGCCTGCACTGCCACGGCGGAGTGCGCGAGAAGGCTGGGCTGAACCTGGCGCATCGCGATCGCGCCTTGATGCCGAACAAGGATGGGCAAGCGGCGATCGTGCCGGGCGATTCGGGCCGCAGCGCCTTGCTGGAGCGCGTGGCATCGCACGATTCTGACCAGCGCATGCCTGCCGATGGCGCCCCGCTGACGGCCGCCGAGGTGGACACGCTGACGCGCTGGATCCAGGCGGGTGCCCCTTATCCGGTGCTCTGGTCGCTGGCGCCGGTGGTTTCGCCCGCCCTTCCAGAGGTGCGCGGTGCCACCTGGTGCGCCAACGATCTGGATCGCTTCACCGCTGCGCGACTGGAACGAGCAGGCATCGCGCTGCCTGCCCTGGCGGACCGGCGAACGCTGCTGCGACGCGCGTCGCTGGACCTGTGCGGGATGCCGCCGGAACCCGCGGAGGTGGATGCCTATGTGGCGGACGCTTCGCCCCAGGCGTGGGAGCGCGCGGTGGACCGCCTGCTGGCCTCGCCGGCGTACGGCGAACGCTGGGCGCGCGTCTGGCTTGACCTGGCGCGGTACGCCGACACGCGGGGGTACGAGAAGGACGCGCGCCGCGAGATCTGGCGCTTCCGCGACTGGCTGATCGACGCATTCAACGCCGACATGCCCTACGACGCCTTCACGCAGCGCCTGCTGGCGGGGGACCTGCTTCCAGGCGCCACCGAGGAGGACCGCGTCGCCACGGCGTTTCACCGCAACACGCTGACCAACGACGAGGGGGGCACCGATGACGAGGAGTTTCGCACCGCCGCGGTGATGGACCGCAACGCCACCACCTGGAACGTGTGGCTGGGTGCATCGATGCAGTGCGTGCAGTGCCATTCGCACCCCTACGATCTGATCGACCACCGTGACTACTACCGGTCGCTGGCCTTCTTCAACCAGAGTGCCGACGCCGATCGCGAGGATGACGCGCCGACGATGAAGCTGCGCTGGGGCGGCGGCGAGACGGCGGTGCCGGTGATGGAAGAGTTGCCCAGCGAGCGGCGGCGCGAGACGCACGTTTTCGTGCGCGGCAACTGGCGTGCGCACGGCGAGCGCGTGGAGCAGGGGACCCCCGACGCGATGCCGCTCTTCGGCGCGGAACTGCCGCGCGACCGGCTGGGCCTGGCGCGGTGGATCGCGAGCCCCGAGAATCCGCGGTGCGCGCGCGTCGAGGTGAACCGCCTCTGGGAAACGCTCTTCGGGAGGGGCATCGTGGAGACCAGCGAGGACTTCGGCGCCGCGGGCATGCGGCCGATGGACGCGCCGATGCTCGACTGGCTGGCCGCGCGATTCGTGGCCGGGGGGTGGTCGCGCAAGCAGCTGCTGCGGACGATTGTCTGCTCGGCCACCTATCGAATGAGCGCGCTGCCCACGGCGGACGTGTTGGCCCGCGACCCGGACAACCGGCTGATGTCGCGCGCTCCGCGCGTGCGGCTGGAGGCCGAGGCGGTTCGCGACCAGGCGCTGGCGGTCTCGGGGCTGCTGGACCGCACCCTGCACGGCCCGCCGGTCTTCCCGCTGCAGCCCGACGGCGTCTGGATGGTCGTCTACAACGGCGAGGCATGGAAGTCGAGCGAAGGGGGCGACCGCTGGCGCCGCGCCCTCTACACCTTCTGGCGGCGATCGAGTCCGCATCCCTCGCTCATGGCCTTCGATGCGGTTTCGCGGGAGACGTGCACGATCCGCCGCATTCGCACCAACACGCCGCTTGCCGCCCTGGCTGCGGAGAATGACCCCACCTACATGGAGTGCGCGCGCGGGCTGGCGCTGCGCTCGCTGGCGGTGGGGGGCGGAGATTGCGCCATCGCGCGGGCGATGCTGGAGCGCGCGCTGGTGCGCGTGCCGACGGAGCAGGAGGTGGAGCGGCTGGCTGCACTGGCCGCCGACGAGCGCCTGCGCTTCCGGACCGATGCGGGCGCCGCCGCGCAGATCGCTGGCGAGTGCGGCGCCGCCTTTGCGACGGGCACCGACGAGACGCGGCTGGCCGAGGTCGCCGCGTGGACGATGGCCGCCACCGTGCTGCTGAACCTGGATGAATTCCTGACCCGTACCTAGGCCCATGGCACACGACCACCCAGCTCCGCGCATCGTCGGCTCCCCCGCGGAGTACGTGGCCGAGCTGCAGGCGATGACCCGCCGGCAGTTCTTCGCGCGTGGCGCGTGGGGGATCGGCGGGCTGGCGCTGGGCGCGATGATGGCGCGCGATGCGGGGGCGGCGGGTCCCGCGGGCGCGATGGCGGCGATCGGTGCCGGTGGCATCGGAGGCACTGGTGGCACCGCCGAAGATCCGCTCGGCGTCCGCGCCCCGCACTTCGCAGCCCGCGCCAAGCGCGTGATCTTCATCCACCTGGCGGGCGCCCCCAGCCAGCACGAACTCTTCGACTGGAAGCCCGCGCTGGTCAAGTACAGCGGCCAGCCCTGCCCCGACGAGTACCTGAAGGGGGAGACCTTTGCGTTCATCAAGGGGCACCCGACGCTGCTCGGGACGCCGTACCGGTTCGCGCGGCACGGCCGCTGCGGCATGGAGATGAGCGAGCTGCTGCCGCACATGGCTTCGGTGGCGGACGAGCTGTGCATGGTGAAGAGCTGCGTCACTGACCAGTTCAACCACGCGCCTGCGCAGCTGCTGCTGCACACGGGCGAGTCACGCTTCGGCGCGCCCGCCATGGGCGCGTGGCTCACCTACGGGCTGGGCTCCGAGGCTTCGGACCTGCCGGGGTTCATCGTGCTCGTCTCGGGGGACAAGACGCCGGACGCGGGCAAGAGCGTGTGGGGCAGCGGTTACCTGCCGGGCGCCTTTCAGGGGGTGCAGTGCCGCGCTTCGGGCGATCCGGTGCTGTACGTGCGCGACCCCGCGGGCATCGACCGCGCGCGCCGCCGGCGGATGCTGGACGCGCTGCGCGACCTGAACACGATGGCCGCGCCGCAGGCGGCGGACCCGGAGACGACGGCGCGCATCGCGCAGTACGAGCTTGCCTTCCGGATGCAGACCAGCGTGCCGGACGCGATGGACATCAGCCGCGAGAGCGCCGCCACCCTCGAGGAGTACGGGGCAACCCCCGGGCGCGCCAGCTTCGCCAACAACTGCCTGCTGGCGCGGCGCCTGAGCGAGCGCGGCGCGCGCTTCGTGCAGCTCTTCGACTGGGGCTGGGACGCGCACGGCACGGGTCCCACGGACGACATTCACACGCAGCTGCCCAAGAAGTGCCGCGAATCCGACCGTCCCGTGGCCGCGCTGATTCGCGACCTGCGCCAGCGGGGCCTGCTGGACGAGACGCTCATCGTCTGGGGCGGCGAGTTCGGGCGCACGCCGATGGCCGAGTTCCGCAATGGGAGCAAGGCATTCTTCGGTCGCGACCACCACCCGCACTGCTTCACGGTGCTGCTGGCCGGTGGCGGCGTGCGCGGGGGCCACGTCCACGGCGAGACGGACGAGCTGGGCTACCGCGTGGCGCGCGACCCGGTGCGCGTGCGCGACCTGCAGGCGACGATCCTGCACCTGATGGGGCTTGGCGACCGTTCCCTGACCTATCGCCATGACGGGCTGGAGCGGCGCCTGACGGGGGTGACGCAGGATGCAGTGGTGGTGCGTGGCCTGCTGGCGTAGGCCGCAGCCGTGCGCGCGGCGATTGCTAGAATCCCCTCCTCCGCGGGAGTAGCTCAATGGCAGAGCAGTTGCCTTCCAAGCAACAGGTTGCGGGTTCGAGTCCCGTCTCCCGCTTTGGGTGCGCGTCCCGAAGCTGGCAATTTCGCTGGTGATCGCCGCCTGCGCCGCAGCCGTGGCGGCAGGCGCGGCGACGGTGGCGGTGCCTCCGGCAGCCGCACCCGGTGCCCTCAGCGCCATCCGCAAGTGGACCTTTCAGGGTGCGGAGCCGATGGCCGGCGTCACCGTGGCGGCCAGCGGCGATGCGGCCAAGCGGATGCCCAAGCCGAAGCCGGCGAACGACGGCTTGCTGCTCCTGGAATCCTGGATGCGCTCGGATGCCACGGCGGCCTTCGAGCCAGTCGATGCGGGCATTCACGAATGGATCGTGCTGCAAGCGCGCGTCATGATGAACACGGGGACTGAGGGCATGGGCATCCTGCTCCTGGACATCCGCGTGCATGGTTCGGCGGCGACGCCGCCAACGCTGGCCGAGTGGGAGGCGCCCAGCATCGCCCACGCCTTCGGCATCGGGCTGGATGCTTCGGACCCACCCAATCGCGATCCCTTTGGCGGCAGCGGCAATGTCTATGACCGGCCGCAGCACGAGCTCTCGCTGCACTGGGATGGCGCGGAACTGGTGAAGGCGGTGACGCCCACCGACTTTCGCGACGAGAAGTGGCATGACCTGGCGGTCGGCATCCAGTTCCTGACGGGCGCCGCCGAGGTCACCGTGCTGCTGGACGGCAGGCCGGTCTTCGAGCGCTTCCTGGTGCCCGGAATGACGGCGTTTCCGGCGCGGCTGGTCGCGGGCGCGCGCAACAACGGAACCGCCGGGGATGTCTTGCTGGACGAAGTGGCGATTGGCGTCGGGCCTGCGATCGCCGCGCCCGCCGAGCCCCTGCGAGTGGTGGTGCACGACAAGGTGCTGAACGACAAGGACTACGGCGTGAACACCGCGACGGTGGCGCTCCCAGCGGACGCCGCAGCGTTTGGACGCATCACGCTCACGCTGCGCCTGGACAAGCCCGCCACGCGCTTCGACCCCTGGGACCGCCTAGCGCGCATCTGGATCGAGCATCCCACGGCGGGGCGCATCGAACTGCTGCGCTACATCACCCCGTACCACCGTGGATTTGAATGGAAGGTGGACGCCAGCGACTTCCGGCCGCTGCTGCAGGGACCGGTGACGCTGGTGCAGGAGTGCGGCACGCAGGGCGAGGGCTGGGTGGTCTCGACCACGCTGGAGTTCTGGCCCGGACCCGCCGAGCGGTACGCCACCGCGGTGGTGCCGCTCTGGTGCGGCGATCCCGAGATCGGGAACCCCCAGAAGCCCGTCACGGACTTCTACACGCCGCGGTCGGTAACGGTCCCGGCGGGGGCGGATGCGGCTGCGGTGCGCATGGTGGTCACCGGCCATGGCATGGAGCCCAACACCGGCAACGCAGGCGAATTCATGGCGATCGGCCGGACGCTGCACGCCAATGGAGAGGCCTTCACAAATCGGCTGTGGAAGTCGGACAACTACCTGAATCCCTGTCGTCCGCAGGGGGGAACCTGGAAATACGATCGGGCCGGGTGGGCGCCCGGTGACGTGGTTCGGCCTTGGATCGTCGAGGTAACGCCCTGCCTGCACGCGGCGAAGCCTGATGCGGCGGGGACGCGCACCTTGGCGCTGGAGTACCAGCTGGACCCGTACGTGAATGTAGGTCGCGGGAAGACCTGGGCGCCGACGCATGCGACGCAGTCGGCGCTGGTCACCTATCGCAGCGCGACCGCCGTGCCGCGCATCGATCCGCTGCATGCGCTGGATGCGGGGATGCCGGCGCTGACGCCCGCACCCGCGCAGGCACCCGCGCCGATTCCTGCGCCGCCTCCTGCCCCCGCGCCGACGCCCGCTCCAGCCGCCGCGCCGCGCCCCCGCGTCCGGCGTCGCGGATACGCTTCCGGGCCGCCGTGAATTACCGACGCAAGAAGCGATCGCAGGAGCATGACGCCGCCGACCAGCAGCAATCTGGTGGCATCGGGCGCGCGCTGCTGGACGATCCGCTGGTGATCGGCACGGCTGCCGAATTGGTCACCACGCCCGCTGCGCTGGCGGATCTGGTGGCGCACCTGCGCACGCAGCCCTTCGTGGCCTTCGACACTGAGTTCATCGGCGAGGAGAGCTTTTATCCCAAGCTCTGCCTGGTGCAGGTGGCGACGGCCGAGCGCCTGGCGCTGGTGGACCCGATCCCGCTGCGCTCTGCGGGCGAGGACCTGGGGCAGCTCTTCCGCGCGATCGCCGAGCCGGGGCGCACCATCATCGTGCACAGCGGCGACACCGACATGGACATCCTGCGCCGCGGCGCGGGCATTGAGCCCGCCGAGGTGATCGACACCCAGGTGGCCGCCGCGCTGGCATGGATGCCCTGGCCTTCGAGCCTGGGAACCGTGCTGGAGAACCTGACCGGCTACCGCCTGGGAAAGGCGCACACCTTCACCAACTGGGACGCGCGCCCGCTGACGCCCGCGCAGCTTGGGTACGCCGCCGACGACGTGCGCTACCTGTGGCTGATCTGGCAGCAGATCGCGGCGCAGCTGGATGCGCTGGGCCGGCGCCAGTGGGCGTTGCACGAGAGCGCCGAGCAGCTGCGCGGTGCGGCCTTTGATCCCGAGGGGCAGCTGCGGCGGCTGCAGCGCAGCGAGCCCATGCGCGCGGGGCAGACGCTGGTGGCGCGCGAGCTGGTCAACCTGCGCTACGAATTGGCGCGCCTGCATGACCTGCCCGCGCGCACGGTGATGCCTGATGCCGCCGTGCTCGAGCTCTCCAAGCGCAAGCCCACCGACCGCGGCGCGATCATGGGCATGGGCGGGGTGCCGCGGCGCATCCTGCAGGACCATGCCGACCAGATCGGCGCGGCCATCGCGCGTGCCAAGGCGATCGTGCCGGAAGGGGAGCCAAACGGATCGATGATGGACGAGCCGCGCGTCCGCGCCGAGTGCGACCAGCTCTGGAACGTGCTGCAGGTGCGAGCGGGATCGGTGGGGCTGGCGGGCAACCTGGTGGCGACGCGCGGCAACTTCACGCGGTGGTTCGTCGGCTTCGTCGAGGCACGCCGGCAGGGGCGCCATGCCAGCGCGTGCGAGGGGGAGACGGCCCTCTTCGCCGCGGGGGACTGGCGCGCCGAGGCGATCGGGCGCTGGTTCGACGGGTTCCTGCAGGGGACCGAGCGGCTTGAGCTGGAGTGGACCGCCGCGGGCGCGGTGGCACCCGGCCTGACGCGCCCGTTGATGCAGTAGCATTTCGCGTCATGCTGAACGAAATCATCGCCGTCGCCGCGGTCACCGCTGGCGCCATGCTGGTCGGATGCGCCTCGGACTCCGCTTCGCAGGGGGGCACGGGCGCCGCCGCCGCTTCCGCCCAGGCAGCCTGGGTCCCGCTCTTCAATGGCAAGGACACCACCGGGTGGAAGCCCTTCCTGAGCGATGCCGCCGCGGACCCCGCCAAGACCTGGAGCGTGCAGGATGGCGTGCTCGTGTGCGCGGGCAAGCCCGTGGGCTACATCGCCACCACGCAGGAATACACCAGTTTCGAGCTCGAGCTGCAGTGGCGCTTTGACCCCAAGAAGGGGGCGGGCAACAGCGGCGTCCTGCTGCGCGTGCAGCAGCCCGACAAGGTGTGGCCCAAGAGCGTCGAGGCGCAGCTGCAATCGCGCTCGGCGGGGGACATCTGGAACATCGGCGACTTCCCGATGACCGTGGACAAGGCGCGCACCGACGGCCGCCACACCACCATGGCGGCGCCCTGCAGCGAGAAGCCGCTGGGCGAGTGGAACCAGTACCGCATCGTGCTGGACGGCGGCGACTTGCAGCTCTTCGTCAACGGCGTGCTGCAGAACACCGCCTCGGACATCCAGGTGGTGCCCGGGCGCATCGCGCTGCAGAGCGAGGGCGCGCCCATCGAGTTCCGCGACATCCGCATCCGCCCGATCGCCGCGAAGGGCGGCGCCAAGTGACCGACACCGCCACCGGCCTTCGTGTGGTGCGCCCCGACCCGGCGCAGGCCACCCCCGTCCAGATGGACGGGGTGAAGGAGACGCGCATGGAGATCCTGGTGGGACGCCAGCATGGCGCGCCCAACTTCTCGATGCGGCATTTCGTGGTGGCGCCTGGCGGGCACACGCCGCACCACAAGCACGACTATGAGCACGAGGTGGTGGTGCTGGAAGGGGAGGCGGACGTGCAGTACGGGCCGCAGGTGCAGCGCGTGCGCGCGGGGGACGTGCTCTACATCGCCCCCAACCAGATGCACCAGTTCCGCAACGCGGGCACGGGCCCGATGCGATTCCTGTGCATGGTGCCCACCTCCTTCGATTGCGGCAAGCCGACGCCGGGGTCGTGACGCGCGGCCCCCCCCCCCGCGTTTCTTTCGGGTGAGCGGCGGGCGCTTACTTCGTGGGCATGTCGTCGCTGGCGGGCTTTGCCTTGGGGGCGGCCTTCGTCGCCTTCGACTTGCTGGCCAGCGGCTCGTCCGCGGGCGTGCGCTCGGCTGCGGGGACGATCCCCATGTCGAAGGCGAGCGGCGTGAGGAAGAGCTCGACGCGGCGATTCTCGGCGGCGCCCTTCGCGCCGTTCACCACCATCGGGCGGTACTCGCCGTAGCCGGCGATCTGGAAGCGACGCGCATCGACGCCGTCCTTGACCAGTGCGCCGCGCAAGCTGGCGGAGCGGTAGACGGAGAGCATCACGTTGTTGCCGAACTTGGCCTTGGTGCGGACCACGGGCGTGTCGTCGGTGTGGCCCACCACCTTCACCTCAAACTTGCTCGCAGCCGAGGAGTTCAGGATGCTGGCAAGCTTGCCCAGCACCGCAGTGGCGCCGGACTTCAGCTGGTCGCTTCCCGGGTCGAAGGTGAAGTCGCTCTTGAAGCGCAGCATGCCCGTCTTCGGGTCGAACTCGAAGACGTCGGGATTCGCCTCCGCCAGCTGGATCAGCGGGCCAGAGACATCCGCAGGCAGCGGATTCATGTTCAGGCTGGCCACCTGGCGCTTCAGCTCGTCATACTTCTTCATCCACTCGTCCAGGTCGACGCCGCCGCCCGCGAGCTTCTTCTGCAGCTCCTCGAGGTCGGACATCGTCGTGGCCAGCTGGGCACGCAGGCGGTCCTCGTTCGCGCGAGCGTTGGTCAGCTCGTTCTGCGACGAGAGCAGCTGCTGCTCCTGCCCCTTGTACGCCGTCATCAGGTCGTTGTACTTCTGCTCAGGAATGCAGCCCGTCGTAATGAGGGCAGTGCCTGCAAGCAGACCGATCGTCATCCATGCGCGCATCTTCATTGGGATCCTCCCAAAGGTTTGAATGTGGTCCGGCGGCGGAGCCCGCGCTTCAGCAGCCAGATTCGTGAATCACAGTGATCCGTTTGGACGGCGTAGAGTGTAACGAATTGCCATCCGCGCAAGGCTTCCAGGCATGGGCGCACCGCAAAATCCTCGGGTCCAGGCAGCCGGCGCGCGCCCCCCGCAGAGGCGTCTGATTCGCGCTGGCTGTGTCGCCGATGGAGCGGGCTGCTTCGCCGCGCCGGGGGCCCTGCTCCTGGAAGGGGACGTGCTCCTGGCGGCGGGCGCCCCCGAGTCCATCGGCGCCCCGTTGGGAGCAGAGGTGCAGGAACTGCCGGAAGCCTGCCTGCTGCCTGCGTTTGTGAACGCGCACGCGCACCTGGACTTGACCGCGCTGGGCTGCCGCCCCTTTGGGGGTGAATTCGACGCATGGCTGAGCGGAATTCGCGCCGCGCGCGCCGGGATGCAGGACGCGGCCCTGCTGGCCTCCGTACGCCAAGGGGTGCAGGCGCTCACTGCTGGTGGGGTGGCCGCGGTGGGCGACATCGCCTCGGCTGCGGCATGTGAACCGGTGGTGCTGGCGTGCCGGGCCGCTGGGGTTGCCGGGGTCGCCTTCGCCGAAGTTTTCGGGATGGGGCCGCGTCGCGCCGCGGCGCTGGCGGCGGTCGCGGAGGTCGGCCGCCGGGCGTCGGCGGAAGTCGCCGCGGGGGCGGGCGGCGCCCCGGCCCGGCGGGCAGGGCGGGCGGACCGCCTCCACCGCGGCCTGCAGCCGCACGCGCCCTATTCCAGTGACGCCCAGGTCTTTGAAGCAGCGCTGGCCAGCGGACTGCCCGTCTCGACCCACCTGGCCGAATCGGCTGACGAAACCCACTTCCTGCGCTCAGGCCAAGGACCGTTCCGGGCGCTGCTGGAGTCCCTTGGCCTCTGGGATGGCTCCTTCCAGGTGGGGGCGCGGCATCCGGTGGATTGGATCGCCGCGCGGCTGGCCGGGGCACCCGGCCACCGGATCCTGGCCGCCCATGTGAACCAGCTGGATGACACCGCGCTCCTGCTGCTGGCCGCGCTGCCCGTGGACGTCGTCTACTGCCCCCGTGCCAGCGACTACTTCGGCCACCGTGGGCACCGCTACCGAGCGATGCGGGCCGCGGGGGTGAATGTCTGCCTGGGCACCGACAGCATGGTGTGCCTGGATACCCCCGACCGCCTGAGCACCCTGGATGAAGCGCGCCTGTTGATGCGTCGCGACGGCCTCCCGCTGGGTGACGCGTTGGCCATGGCCACCGTGGCGGGAGCGCGCGCGCTCGGGTGCGCCCCCGCGGAGTACACGCTGGCTCCCGGGGAAAAACCCGGACTCATCGCCGTTGCCGCGCCGGGCTTCCGCGCGGCATGCTCGCGGGATGCGGTGGCGAGTGTGTTGGGGGGTTCAAGCGGTGCGCCGACTTGGCTCATTCGCGCCGGGCACTGCGTGGTGGGAGATGCGCCTGCGAGATAGGTGGCCGCAAGGTCCGGAGCACCCACGCCTGGATCGCACCAAGGCGGCTTCCTACAATCCCGTTGCGGAATTTCCCCTTTTATCGCCTCGCGTGCAGCCACGCCGATACAGTGATCGGAGACAGGATGAGCCACACCAAAGCCGCCACCGATCTTCGACAGGCCCTCGCAAATGCGGGGCCTTATCCGCTTGCCGCCTACAACTTCCTGCAGGAGGGGCTGCGCGTCACCGTCGAGCGCATCCACGAACAGCAGGAGCGTCAGGCGTCGCTGGGCCACGCGTCGCTTGGAAGCTCCACGCTGGGCCATGCGGCGCTCTCCGGCACTGGTCCCGAGGGGCACTCGCTCTCTGAGATCGGCGCTCCCAGCCGGCACATCTCGGGGCAGCAGCTGTGCATGGGGCTGCGCGACTATGCCATCGAGCAATACGGCCTGCTCGCCTGCTCGGTGCTGGCGCACTGGCACATCCACCGCACCGACGACTTCGGCCGCATGGTCTTTGCATTGGTCGACGCTGGCCTGATGAGCAAGACTGCGCAGGACACCGCCGAGGACTTCCGCGGCGTCTACGACTTCGCCGAGGCGTTCCACCCCGAGCACCTGGCCGGCGCGATGCGCACGGCCGCCCGCTGACGCCCGGCACTGCAAACCCTTCGCGCGCGGCGGCATGGCGTGGCCTCGTACAATGGCGTTCCCATGTTTGAACGCCTGAGCGACAAGCTGAATGACGTCTTCCGGAACCTCTCCGGCCGTGGCCGCCTGACCGAGGCCAACGTCCGCGAGGCGATGACCGAGGTCCGCACCGCGCTGCTGGAGGCGGACGTCAACCTGCAGGTGGTCGACCGCTTCTGCGACGACTGCGTCCAGGACGCCATCGGCGCGCAGGTGACGGCCAGCCTGAAGCCCAGCCAGGAGATGATCGGCATCGTGCACAAGCGCCTGGTGGCGCTCATGGGGCCCGTGAACAGCCACATCACGCTGGTGGAGCCGGGTCCGACCGTCGTGATGATGTGCGGCCTGCAGGGCAGCGGCAAGACCACCACCTGCGGCAAGCTGGCGGCGTGGTTCAAGAAGCGCGGCCAGAGCGTCATGGTGGCGGCCGCCGACCTGCAGCGCCCCGCGGCGGTGGAGCAGCTGCAGACGGTCATCGAGACCGTCGCGCGCGAGGGCACGGGTCCGGGGCGCGTCGCCTTCTACGGCGAACCGGACAAGTGCGCGGAGTACGGCAAGGCGGTCGGCGTGGCGGTGGGCGTCTGCCAGCGCGCCTTCGCGGCCGCGCGTGCGGGCAAGTTCGACGTGCTGGTGCTGGACACCGCAGGCCGCCTGCACGTGAACGACGACCTGATGAAGGAACTGGAGGCGGTGAACCGCACGCTCCAGCCGCACAACATCCTGCTGGTGGTGGACGCGATGACCGGTCAGGACGCGGTGAAGAGCGCCAAGGCGTTCCACGAGCGCCTGCAGGTGGATGGCATCGTGCTGACGAAATTTGACAGCGACACCCGCGGCGGCGCAGCGCTGAGCGTCAAGACGGTCACCGGCGCGCCGGTGAAGTTCGTCGGCACCGGCGAGAAGTTCGACGCGCTGGAGGAGTTCCACCCCGAGCGCGTCGCCGGTCGCATCCTGGGGATGGGCGACGTGGTCAGCCTGGTCGAGCGGGCGCAGCAGGAGGTGAGCGAGTCCGAGGCGCAGGAGCTGAGCGACAAGATGATGGCGGGCAAGTTCTCGATGGAGGACTTCCTGAAGCAGATGCGCTCGATCCGCCGCATGGGCCCGATGAAGCAGCTCCTGGGCCTGCTGCCGGGGGTGGGCTCGATGATGAAGGACGTCCAGATGGACGAGAAGCAGATCGACCACCTGGAGGCGATCATCCTGAGCATGAACCGCCCCGAGCGGGACAAGGTGGGCATCGTCGACCGCAGCCGCCAGAAGCGCATCGCCGCGGGCAGCGGAACCAAGGTGGACGATGTCAGCCGCCTGGTGAAGCAGTTCGAGATGGTGCAGAAGATGACGCAGCAGATGGCGGGCATGGGCTCGATGAACAAGATGAAGGCGATGAAGGAGATGGCGCGGCAGGCGCCGGGCGGCGGGGGGATCCCGGGCTTCATGACGCGCGGCTCGACGGCGACGGAGAGCCCGAAGGCGCGGTTCAAGAAGCGCCGGTGAGTTGCGGGGCCGATATTCTCGCCTCACGCGGAGCGGACATTTCGGGCCTTTTGGCAGAGGCAGTGTTGCCGGGCGCACCGAGTCTCGCAGCGGCTTTGGCGATAGGTCGGTGTCTCAGCACGGAACGCGCCGGCGTCCGAAGGACGCGATGCCGCCGAAGGCAAACAGCATAAAGCCAGCCGGGCCCGGGACAGGCTGGCCCCATTCGAGGTTCCAGAGATAGCCGTACCACTGGCCATCTGAGATTCGGATCCGGTCGAAAGGCTCAGTCGAGATGACGCCGATTTGGCCGCTCGCCCCGAATCCGTGATATCCCACATACCTTTCGCCGTGCCAGTAGGTCAGGAACCCGCTCGAAGGCCCGATCCTGGAATACAGTGCAGTGCGTGGCTGATCGAAAATGACATCAAACGATGCGCCGACCGGGCTTGTGATGGCATTGCCCGGACCGGAGTCGTATACGACGGTGAGCGGTGCGCCGCATTCCAGGTGCACCCCGACATTGGCCCATAGTTCCGGATCGACCGACTGGCCAGAGATCAAGGTGCTAGCGCTGCGATAGGTGGTTGGCGTGCCGACTGCGGCGCGCCAGGCGTTGCGGTCGACCCAGGACTGAAATGACGCATGGGTAGCGCATGTCATCGCTGCCCCGAACGCTGCAGCCGTGGCTGCAGGCCATTTGGTTCGCGCGGATTGCGCCGGACGCACCAACATCAACTTCGAATACGACCCTTGCTTCATGGTGTAATTCCTTGTTCCGCAAGCACGTCTGCGGTCATGCGAACGATCGTTGCGAGATAGGTAGCCTGCGTTGAGGACAGCGATGCCAGTCCCAGGGCAAGGTCATCAAGGCTGTCAAAGCCAAGCTGAAAGGCCGCATGCCGGATCAAGGTGATGTCGTCGGCGCCCGTTGCAGCATTGTCACAGCCCAGCTTAATGTTCACTGGTCCCCATGCGCCGAGCAGGATCCCGAGGTCTGCGCCGTTGACAGTTCCGTTGCCGTCGAGGTCGCTCGGGCCAGCGGCACCCCAGCCACCTAGAAGCATTCCGAGGTCCGCTCCGCCGACCGTTCCGTCATCGTTCAGGTCAGCAACGCAAACAAGCCGCGCTATCACATACGGTTGATCCCGGTCGAGGTGCGCAAAGCATGTCAAACGCCCGAACCCGTCGATCGACTGCCCTGAAGAGATAGTCGGATCGAATGCCTCGCCAGAAACATTTGCGTCCTGATGGAGTGCGCCCCACGACCGAACAACGGGCACCTGGTCGCCCGGGGGAGTCCATCGGACCGACTCAACAAGCTCAGCCAAGTCCCGCCCGCACCACGCGCTGTCTGGCAGCACGGCCGTGCCTGCCAGCGCGCTGGGGTCGCTGGATCCCCGCCAGAGTACGCCGCGAATGTTGAAAGGGGATGGCGACGATCCCGTCTGGCTGAATCTCGCGCCCACAACCAAGCGTTGAAAGCTCGACGCCCACGCCGCCGGAGCGGCGATCGCGCTCGCCTGCGAATACAGCAGCGGCACGCTCGAACCGCCTGCATCGAGCGAACCCGAATTCCAGAGCGCTTCGTGCAGGTTCAGCGTGCGCATGCAGCTGGAATTCGTATTCGCCTGCTGCACTTCGAAGGTCGGCGAACCGGCAATAGTCCAGCATGCGCCAGAGCCAACCTCGTCTCGATACTCGATGAGCGCCGCCTGGCGGTCACAGGGACAGCCGTCGTGCTCGACGCTGCTCGCGTCGCGGCATCCGTCGACGAGCCAGCCGACCGAGCTGATGATGGGCACGCTTGTCTGCGATTGCGCACCGGTTTGCACGATCGAACGCGCCGCGTCAATCGGGCTGAAGTTCTGGTAGTGCGGCACTTGATCGAAGTAGCCGCCTTCAGGCGGGGCGAATCGCCATGCAGGAAGCCACGCTGTCGGAAGGGTTGGCGGAAGCCCCGACCAATCCCAACGCATGGCAGAAATTGGTGCCTTGCACCAAGGCGAAATGTCGCCTTCGCTGTGATTGCAAACATTGCTCACTCGCTTGGATTCACCGACGACGCTGATTGGCCAGTTCTGGCCATCGGTCGCGCCACGAAGCCAACCATGGGCAAGAGAAACCTGAACATCTGGAATGCCCGGTGTGCCTGGCGGGGACGGGATATTGCCAGTCTCACAGTGTTCCGCATTCGGCGCATTTTGGTCGATCATTCGCGTCCAGCCGGTGGAACCGCCAGCGGCAATGGTGAAAACTGCTGCCCGGCTCTGCGAAAACGGGATGAGTGACACCAGGGTCGAGCTGATGTTTGCCACCTTGCACCACATGCCCGCGCGCCCGCATCCGAGCACCGTGGTGGTCGCGGCGCTGCCGCTTCCGCTGACGACAACCTTGAGATCCTCGACCATGCTCTCATCTAGCGGCAAAGCGTCGTTGCTCCCGCCTTCGGGGCCGGTGATGTCGATTGGCGTCACCGATGTCGGGACACCACTTGCGTTGAAGGCGACGCGCCACGCGCGCGCGTGCATGTTCCCGCAGTTGTCGGTGATCACAGTGGAGGGGCAGCGCATCGAACGCCCGCCTCCGACATAAACAGAGTACGCGCCCGCCTCCGTGGTGCCGATGGCGTCGGTGAGGGCGCAGGCGACCGCGTCCAGGTCATTGGCGGTCGCATTCGGTTCAAGATCGACGCGTCCCCATCCGGAAGCGGACGAGGGGCTTGGTACCAGAGCGCGGCGCGCAGGCGCGAATCCCCGCCGGAAAGCTGTTCGTATGTTCCCGCGATCATGCGCTGCGCATTCATGCGGAAGCGAAGGT
>JBGARR010000022.1:0-51316 GCA_044230125.1 Phycisphaerales bacterium | reverse complement strand
AAATCTCGGCGTACTGCATGTCCGAGACCTGCTCGAAGGAGAGGTCCGGCAGGTGCACCTCGGTCGCGAAGAGCTCCAGCCCCGGCACCGCTGCCATCGCCGTGCGCGCAACGGCGGCATCGGCGCGGCGCGGCGCGCGCGACTCCAGGCCTGCGCGCAGGTCCAGGCCGATCTGCAGCTCGCTCTTGCTGAAGTCCGATGCCGCGATCGCCTGCTCAAAGGCCTGCAGGCGATTCTTGGCGTTCTCGAAGGTGCCCGCCTTCTCGGTCCAGGTCGCACTTGGCAGCACCACGTCGGCGACGTTGCACAGAGCGTTCTCCAGCGTGTCGATCAGCACCAGCGGGGTGCCGATCGCAGCGTCGCGCAGCTCGGCGGTGACCCAGTCACTGGGGTAGTTGCCGGTGATCACCGCGGCGCCGAACTGCTTCGCGCGCAGCGCTGCCAGGAAGGCCGCAAAGTCATGCACTTGGCCGCCTCCGCGACGCGCCACCAGCGCCTGCAGCACCCGCCGCACGCCGCGCGCGTTCGGCGCCTTCTCGGCGTACATGGTGAAGCCGCCCTTGAAGGTGCGGTCCTCGCCCGTGAAGGGCACCGGCCCGACCGCCAGCTCGGCGTTCGGGTCCATCGCCAGCGCCCACGAAGCCAGCTCGAAGGCATCCTCGCAGCTGAGCATCGGGCTCACCAGGAGCGCGGTGCGCCGCTTGGTGTTCACCGCCGCCGCCACGGTGCCCAGCGCCTTCGCATAACCGGCCTTCCACGCATGCGCCGCGTCGTTGCCGGCGAAGGCAGGCAGCCCCTTCACGCGCGGCAGGCGGATGCGCTCCTCGGAGTGCACGTGCTTCCAGCCGTAGCGCACCTCGTCGGTGATCCACCAGGTGTTGACCGCCATGTTGGTGCGCGGCTTGATCCGGTAGACGCGGCCATCGTTGTGCTCGACAGTGATGTTGTCCCCCGACGCGGTCAGCCCGTCGATCGAGGGGGTCTTGGTCAGGAACCAGACCCGCTGCTGGAAGAGGAAGTTCTTGTCCAGCAGCGCGCCCACGGGGCAGAGGTCGGTGACATTGCCCGCCAGCGGGTTGTCCAGCGGCCGTCCCGGGAAGATGTCGATCATCTCGCGGTCGCCGCGCCCCTCCACCATCAGCTCGTCGGTGCCGGTGACCTCGCGCGTGAAGCGCACGCAGCGCGTGCACATGATGCAGCGGTCGCTGTACAGCAAGATGTTCGGGCCGATGTCCTTCTTCGGGTTCTTGACCTTCTCCTCCAGGAAGCGGCTCTGGCCGCGGCCGTAGTCGTAGGAGTAGTCCTGCAGGTAGCACTCCCCCGCCTTGTCGCAGACCGGGCAGTCCACCGGATGGTTGATGAGCAGGAACTCCATCACCGACTTCTGGTTGGCCACCGAGCGCGGGCTGTCGGTGTAAACAACCATGCCATCGCCGCAGTCCGTCTGGCAGGTGGGCTTCAGCTGCGGCATCGCCTCAAGCTTGCCGCTCCTGGGATTCGGCGCCCACACCTCTGCCAGGCAGATCCGGCAGCTGGCCGGGATCGACATCGACGGGTGGTAGCAGTAGTGCGGGATCGAGATCTCGTGCCGGAGGGCGACCTCCAGGATCTTCTCGCCCTTCTGGAACTCGAACGCGGCGCCGTTGATCGTGATCTGTGGCATGGGGATCGCGGAGTGTAATCCGGCAGGTGGGCGCAGGGACGCCCGAAAGCGCGCGGCACAGGGCTATCCTCTGCTGCCACGGCAGGTGCGCCGCGGACCCGGGCCGGAGCGTGGGCGGAATGAGCGGAAACCAGACGACCTACCAGCCGCACATCGACGGCCTCCGCGCGATCGCGGTGCTGGCGGTGCTGCTCTTCCACCTGGAAGCGCCCGGCTTCGGCGGTGGCTTCGTGGGCGTCGATGTCTTCCTGGTGATCAGCGGCTTCCTGATCACGCGCCTGATCGAGAAGGAGGTGCGCGAGACGGGCAGCCTGCGATTCGGGCGCTTCTACCTGCGCCGCACCAGGCGGATCGTCCCGGCCCTGCTGGCCACCGTGGTGGCGTCGATGGTGGTGGGCGCGCTGGTCCTCTCCACGGGTGCGCTGCGCGAGCTGGGGATCGAGGCGGCCACCTCGCTGGCCAGCGTCTCCAACATCTACTTCTGGCTGGATGCCGACTACTTCGATGCGTCGGCGCGCATGAAGGTGCTGCTGCACACCTGGAGCCTGGGGGTCGAGGAGCAGTTCTACCTCTTCGCCCCCGCGGCGCTCTTCCTGGTGCTGCGATCGCGCATCAAGCGCTGGACGCCCGTGGTGGTGCTTGCGCTGGCCGCAGCCAGCCTGGCGATCAACCAGACCTTCGGCCAGGGGCTGGGCACCGCACAGGGGATCCTGGAGGGGGGGTTCCAGAACGGGAAGTCAACGATTTTCTTCCTGCTGCCCTTCCGCGTCTTTGAGTTCGGCATCGGCGCAGCGCTGGCGTGGAGCGCGCCGCTGCGGATCAAGCCCGTCTGGGGGAACGACCTTGCCTTCGGGACGGGGCTGGCGCTCATCGGCTTCTCGGTCGCCACCTACAGCAAGGAGCTCCTCTTCCCCTCTTACTACGCGCTGGCTCCCTGCGTTGGCGCGGCGCTCGCGATCCATGCGGGCGACCGCTCCCGGATGGGGCCGGTCGTCAAGAACCGCGTCGCCGTGGGCATCGGGCTCATCAGCTACTCGCTGTACCTGGTGCACTGGCCGGTGATCGTCTACTGGAGCTACCTCTCGCGTTCGCTGGAGGCGTGGGAGCAGGTGGCGGCGGGGCTCCTCTCGATCGCGCTGGCGATCGTGAGCTACAGGCTGGTGGAAACGCCCTTCCGCAGCGGTGCGATCCGGATGCGATGGGTGGTGCCGGTGGCTGTGGTCGCGCTCGCCGCCGGCCTGCACATGTGGAAGAGCGGCGGCTGGCCGTGGCGCCTGGGCGCGCGCGTGGCGCTGGAGACGAAAGACCTTCCCAACGCTGCCGAGGCGCAGCGACTGCTCTACGGCGGCGCCGACTATCGCGCGTGGGGGCACGAGCTGCCCGGCATGCAGGCGGACATCCTGCTCATCGGCGACAGCCATGGGCTGCAGTACGGAGAGGGGTTGCAGATGGAGCTGGCGCAGCCGCTGGGCTACACCTTCCGCGTCCAGGCGGGCACCAGCTGCCTGCACCTGCCGGGATTCATCCGCACCACGCCGGGCCAGGACTGGAAGACCCTGTGCCCGAAGACCGTCGAGGACGTGCGGAAGCTGGTCGAGGCAGCTGCGGACAAGCCCGTGGTCGTGATCTCGCATTCGTGGCTTGCGCAGATGAAGCGCGGCGCGCTGATGGACGAGAAGGGTCTGCCGCGACCGGATCCCATCACGGCCGAGGATGTGATCGAGGGAATCCTGCGTCTGAAGGCGGCGGCGGGGATTGATCGCCTGGTCGTGATCGGGCAGACCCCGATGACCAACGGGATCAACTTCTACGACGAGATGCTCCGTCCACCCTTGGCGCGGAGCCTGGCGATCGAGGAGCTGACCGCCCCGGCACCGATCTCGCGCCGGGTGCAGGAGTTCAACGACCAGCTGGCCGAGGGCGCCCGGCGGACCGGCGCCTACCTCTTCCTGGATCCCGCCGATGCGCTCTGCCGCGAGGGGCTTTGCGACGGCGTGGACGAAATGGACCGGCCGCTCTACTCCGACGTCAGCCACCTCTCGCGGACCGGCTCGCGGCGCGTGGTGCGTGCGTTCCTGCCGCGGCTGCTGGAGGTGCTGGGGCCACCGAAAAAGGCGCCCACAAAGGAGCAGGGCGGAGGGCGCTGATTTCACCTTGGACGCGGCGCGGGGATCGAAACTGCGGATACGCGGGTGCAGAGAGGTGCGTGCGCGCGCACTCACTTCCGCGGCACGGTCTCGCAGTCCACGATCGCCTCACCCTCGGCAAACTCCACGTTCACGACGCGCACGCGGCGGCCGTCGCCCAGCTTGGCTTCCAGCGGCAGCGGCGCTCCGAGCGCGGGGACGAACCATGCGCCCACACCGGCGGCGAAGGGGATGGGCAGATTGCCGACACTTGTGCCCGCAGCGCGCAAGGTCGCGGGCGCCCCCTCGGATCCCGGATCGATCGCCCAGCGCGTGCTGACCACGAACCCCTTCCAGTCGGCAGCCAGCGTGAATCCGCCTGCATCGATTTCGCTCTGGACTCCATTGACGCCTTCGGGCCAGGGCAGGCTCTGGTCGAACTCCAGCCACTGCGGCAGCCGCGCCCCCAGCCACGCGTCGATCTCCTTCGCCTTGACGCGCACGCTCCACGGTTGCACGCCCGCGCCGCGGACCTTGGTTGTCTCGGAGGCGATCCCCTGCTCCAGCGCGCGCGCGGTGTCCAGCGCTCCCGCCGCATCGCGCGGCACAGGCGCCCACCAGCTGGGCGCGGCGCGCGCAAGGACCAGCGCCACCGCGGCCAGCGCGATGAGCACCAAGAGTGCGGCCATGACCTTGCGTGGAAGCGTTCGTGCCATCGTGCTCTTCGATCTCAAGGGGACGCCGGGGCGGCCGCGAAGCGCCGGACCACCAGCGAGTCGTTCTGCCCGCCGAAGCCGAAGTTGTTCGAGACGCAGACGTCCACCTGCACCTTGCGCGCCTTATTGGGCACGTAATCCAGGTCCAGCTCGGGGTCCGGCGTCGCCAGGTTGCGCGTCGGCGGGACGATGCCGTCGCGGATCGCCAGCACGCAGGTGATGAACTCGACGCTGCCCGCGGCGGCGATCAGGTGGCCCATCATGCTCTTGATCGAGCTCATGGGAATCTCCCTGGCGTTGTCGCCGAAGACGCGCTTGACGGCGCGCGTCTCGATGGAGTCGTTCTCCTTGGTGCCCGTGCCGTGCGCGCTGATGTACTGGATCGGCGGGCGGCCCGCGGTGTCGCGGCCGCGCGGGTCGATGCCCGCCTGGCGCAGCGCCGCCTCCATCGCCACCGCCGCGCCGCGGCCATCGGGCTGGATGTCCGTGATCCGGTACGCGTCGCAGCTGGAGCCATAGCCCGTGACTTCGGCCAGCGGCGTCGCGCCGCGCGCCTGCGCGTGCTCCAGCGTCTCAAGGATGATCATGCCGCTGCCCTCGCCCATGACGAAGCCGCCGCGATCCAGGCTGAAGGGGCGGCTCGCCTGCGCGGGGTCGTCCTTGCGCTCGCTCAGCGCCGTCAGGCGGTTGAAGCCGGTCACGCCGAACATGTGGATCATGGTGTGCGTGCCGCCCGCCATCATCACGTCGGCATCGCCGCGCTGCAGGATGCTGAACGCCTCGCCGATCGCCTGCGTGCTGGCGGCGCATGCGGTCAGGCAGTTGTAAGCGGGGCCGCGCAGGTTGAACTCGCGCGCCAGGTGCGCCAGCGGCATGTTGGGCTCCTGCTCGATCTCGCGCGCAGGGGTCATCGTGGCCAGCGCTGCCTTCGCCCACTTCACGCCATCGACGGCGTTGGCGGCGGGATCCCATCCGGCCAGCGCGCTTCCCACGTAGTTCTTGACGTCCAGCACGCCCTCGCCGGCACCCAGGTAGATGCCGGTGCGGCGCGCGTCGCGCGGCGGCGTGCGGTCCAGGCCGGCCTGCTTCCACGCCTGGCTTGCGGAGCCCAGCGCGAACTGGCTGTTCAGCCCCGCGGTGGCGTGCACCTTGGCGTCCTTGACGAAGCGCGCCACTTCATAGTCGCGCACCTCTGCGGCGAAGGTGGTCGGAAAGGTGCGTGCATCGAAGCGCGTGATCGGCGCCATGCCGCTCTCGGCGTTCAGCAGGCGCTTCCAGACGGACTCGATGTCGTGGCCCAGGGGCGTGACCCAGCCGGTGCCGGTGACGACGATGCGGGGCGCGCTCATGCGATCCTCCGGAGGATGGCCGCGGCATTCTGCCCGCCGAGGCTTGGGGTGAAGACCAAAATCGCTCCCAGCGTGGCCGCGCGCGCGGGACAAGCATCGGCATCCAGACCGGCGGCGCCACGGGCGTTGATGCGCGCGGGCAATTTCTGCTCGGCGATGCAGCGCGCAGCGACGGCGGCGGCGATCGCCCCGCTGCCCGCGCCGCAGTTACCCAGCGCTGGCGAAAGCGTCACTAGCGGGATGCGCGCGGCGCGCGCGCCGAAGACGGCCTGGATCGCTGCGCGCTCGGCGGCGTCCAGCGCGGGCACGCCCGTGCCCAAGGGGATGATCGCGTCGATCTGCTCCGCGGTCATGCGGGCGTCGGCCAGCGCCGCCTCGATGGCATCCACCATGCCTTGGCCGCTCGCCTCGGGCTCGACGCCCAGCGTGTCGGCGCAGAAACTCTGGCTGGCGCCGAAGCCGGCCAGCTCGGCCAGGGGCGTGGCACCGCGCGCGGCGGCGGTCTCGGCGGCCTCCAGGATCAGCAGGCCCGCGCCCTCGCCGGGGAGCCCGCCCTTCGCATCCGGCGCGAAGGGGCGGATGACGCTCGCGGGATCCTCGCCGGGCACGGTGGCGGCCAGCCGCTTGGCGTAGTGCTGGCGCATCATCCCCATCAAGTTGGTCTTGCTCTCGGCGCCACCGCTGATGCACGCGTCGGCATCGCCGCGGCCGATGACGCGCAGGCTTTCGCCGATGCTGAGCAGGCTGCTTGCCTCCGCGCAGGTGATGGTGTTCGAGGGCCCCTGGCAATCATGGATGATCGTGACATGGCACGCCAGCATGTTTGGCAGGTACTTCAGCATCCACAGTGGCGTCAGGTTCTTCATTCCCTCGCCGCCCCAGATCGCCAGGTCAAATGCCCCATCCGCGCCGCGGGCGGTGACCAGCGCGCCGGTCAGCTCGTTCTCCTCGGCCGCGATGAGCCCGGCCCCGATGTGGCAGCCGAAGCGCCCGGGCGCGATGGTGACAGTGGGCTGCTCGTGCGCCTTGGTGGTGATGCCGGCCTCCGCCATCGCCTCGTGCGCGGCCCCCACCGCCAGCTCGATGTCACGCGCCATCACCTTGGTGGCCTTGCGATAGCTCTTGGGCACGACGTTCTTCACGTCGAACGCTTCGGCCGGGATCTGCGCCACGAAGGGCGTGGGGAACCCGCTGAAGTCAAAAGTGCGGCAGGGACCGACGCCGGACCGCCCCTCGCAGAGCGCATTCCAGAGCGCGGTCGTGCCGAGGCCAAAGGGCGTTGCGGTGCCGGTGCCGGTGATGACAACGCGTCTGGTCTGGCGGGGCATAGATCCCGAATTGTATGCCGGGCATCATTTGCCGATTTACGGGCGGGGAGGCGGGCATCGCTGCGCTCGCCCGAAAGGCAGTGCGGGGGGACCGCGCCCTCCGTTGCGCGAGAGGCAGTGCGCGGGGACCGCGCCCTCCGTTGCGCGCGGGGCCCTCGCTCCGCGGACGGCGTCGCTCCACCAGGTTGCGCTCCGCCTCGTGGCGCCTCCTCGGCGGGGATGCACCCGGGAGGAGCCGTTGCCTGAGCTGCCCGCCTTCGTCGGCTTAACGCCGCTGCGCAAGGACCCCGTGCTCACTGCGGGCGCTCGACCGTGGACGGTCGGGGCGCTTGCCAAGGCTTGCGTGGTTCACGCAAAGGGACGGTTGTGGAACGCAACACGTGATTCGAGCTGCGTGACCTGTCGGAATACTCGCGTCCGATGGTCACGGTCCGAGCGCCCGCAGTGAGCACGGGGCCCTCGCGCAGCGGCGTCCAGGAGGGCGAAGGCGGGCAGCAGGATCACCGGATAGTCCCGGGTGCATCCCCGCCGAGCCCGGATGGCCGAGGCCGAGCGGAGCCGGGTGGAGCGAGGCCGTCCGTGGAGCGAGGGCCCCGCGCGCAACGGAGGGCGCGGTCCCCACGCAGTGCCTTCTGCGCAACGGAGGGCGCGGTCACCCCGCAATGCCCTCGGACCAACGCAGGTGGCGGCCACCCCTTACTGATCTCGGGCGAGCGCAGCATTGCCTGCCGCGCCCGCCCCGAAAATCGGTAAATGATGCCCGGCGCACTATTTTGTGCGCTTCAGGAGGTCGGCGACCGCGGCGTCCAGCTGCGCGTCCCTGTCGGCGCTTTCGTCCTCGGGGGTCTGAATGATCACGATGTCCGGCTGCGCGCCGTTCATTTCCATGTTGGTGCCGTCGGGCAGGAACCAGCCGCGCCCCGGCGTCCGCACCGTGGTGCCGTCGATCAGGGACTCGCTGCCCGTGCTGATCACGCCGCCGTAGGTCTGCTGTCCCACCAGCGTGCCGCGCTTCAGGGTCTTGAAGGCATGTGCAGTGATCTCGGCGTTCGAGAAGCTCTTCTCGTTGGCCAGCATGTCGATCGGCAGCGAGTAGCGCTGGATGAAGAGCCGGTCCACCGGGTAGTGGCCCTTGCGCGCCGCGTCCGCTCCGCGCGGAATGGTGTACGCGTGCTCCTGCACCATGATCGAGCTGAGCAGGCGGTCGGCCGTCCATCCGCCGCCGTTGTTGCGCACGTCGATGATCAGCCCCTGCTTGCCGTCGGCCGCCGCGTAGAGGTCGCGTTCGTAGGTGTCCAGCGAGGGCTGGTCCATGCTGCGGATGTGGATGTAGCCCAGCTTGCCGCCGGAGAGCTCCTCAACGCGCGCGCGTGCGCGGCGCAACGTCTCCTCGTAGGTGAGGCCCGCGATCTCGGCGGCGCTGGTCGGCACCACCAGCGCATCGACCTCGACGACCGGTCCGCCCGCTGCAGGTGTGCGCTTCACGCGCACCACCGTCTCCTTGCCGACGGTGCCGCGGAAGAGGCTCTCCATGGTGGAGGTCGGCGTCACCGGCTGTCCGGCGACCGCCACGATCAGGTCGCCCACCGCCAGCGGGGTCGCGCCCTTGGTAGCGGGCGAATCGGGCAGGATCTGCGTGATCTCGAAGCCGCCCTCGACGGGGATGGTGCGCGCGCCGATGCGCCCGCTTGTGATGCGGTTGGTCGCTTCGCCGCGGGGGCTGCTGACGCCCAGGTGGCTGGCGTTCAGTTCGCCGATGTAGCGATTGGCCACATAGTCAAACTCCTCGTCGGTGCGCGCCGCTGCCGCCAGCTCGGCCCACTTGGCGGTGAGCTTGGGCCAGTCGGTGCCGTTCATCGTGGGGCTGTAGAAGAGCGTGCCCATGATGCGCGAGAGTTCCATGAACTTCTGCGTGCTCTGCGCACGCAGGTCGATCTCGACGGTGTCGCTCAGCTCCACCGGCTTCGCGTCCCCTCCCGGCAGGCCGACGATGCTCGCGCCGCCGGCGCGGCTGACCATGACCAGCTT
The DNA here is from genome assembly GCA_044230125.1 of Phycisphaerales bacterium. Lineage (GTDB taxonomy): Bacteria > Planctomycetota > Phycisphaerae > Phycisphaerales > SM1A02 > UBA966. The sequence continues at coordinate 42,106 of JBGARR010000022.1, read as the reverse complement.
GTCGCCGCTGGTCGTGATCTGCTGCAGCGCACCGGGCCCGCCCAGCTTCTTGATCTCGCCGCCGGACCAAGCAACGCTAGAGAGGCCGCCCGGCTCGCCTGACGCCATGAAGTAGACGCGATCGCCCGGGGGGGCGATCTCCAGGTCCATCTCATTGCCCGGCGCCTGCGTCAGCCGTCGCAGGCGCATGTACGCATCCTGCAGGTCCAACGGCTTCGGCGGCGTGGCAGCCTTCGGCTCCTCCTTCTTGGGCTCGTCCTTCTTGGCCGAGTCCTTGCCCTCGTCCTTGGCGGGTTCCTCCTTCGGGGGATCCGTGGCCTTGGGGTCGTCCGCCTTGGGCTCCTCGGCGCGTGCACCTCGGCGCCTGGGCCCAGCGGTGCTGCCCTTGGCGGGGGCTGCGCCGGCGCCGCCGCCCGAGCCCGCGCCCGCGCCCGCGGCGCCGGAGCGCTCCGGCGCCTTCTTCTTCACTGCATCGGCGGCGTCTTTGAAGTACTGGTCCAGCTCGAAGCGCTGCATTCCCTCAAGGTCCTTGTCCAGGAAGACCAAGTAGATGTCCGCCTCGTTGTTCAGGCGCGCGCTCGAGAACGCCAGCACCTTGCCATCCGCTGACCAGCGCGGGTTCGCGTCGGTGTCGGGGTGGCGCGAGATGTTCACCGGCGCAGCGCTGCCATCGCCGGGCACGATCCAGATGTCGCTGTTGAAGTTGTCGTCATCCTGGCGGAAGGCGATGTACCGCGCATCGGGGCTCCAGCGCCAGTCGATGCCGGGGTCGAAGCCCTCGCGCAGGTTCTTCTCCTCGCCGGTGGACAGATCGCGCACCACCAACGTGCGCAGGTCGCGGCGGTACGCCAGCTTCTTGCCATCGGGCGAAGGGCTTGGCGAACGCTCGCTGGCGGACGTGGCCACCAGCGGCTTCACGGTGACTGAGAGCGCGTCCGCCCAGCGCGCGCCTTCCTCCTTCTTGTCATCCTTCTTGTCCGCCTTCTTGGGCTCCTTGGAGTCCTTCGCATCGCCCGCGGCGGGCTTCTCCTCCGCCTTGGACGGCTCTGCCTTCGGCGGTTCAGTGGCCTTCGCGGGCTCTGTCGACGCGGCCGAAGGTGCAGGGGCGGGTGTAGGTGCCGGCGCCGGCGCAGGTGCGGGCGCGGGCGCAGGTGCGGGCGCAGGCGCAGGCGCAGGTGCGGGTGCGGGAACCGGCACTTTCGCGGGATCGCCCTGCTGTGCGGCGGGATCCGGCGCGGGCGCGGGATCGACCGGCTTTGCGGGTGCCACAGCCGCGGGCTCGGGCTTCGCCGGGTCCGCCTTCGCAGGATCCGCCTTCGCAGGATCAGCCTTGGCCGGATCAGCGGGCTTCGCCGGCGCGGTCTTCTCCTTGAAGGCGGCGCGCAGCTCGCCACGCGTCTGCGCCACCGATGCCTCGTAGATCGAGTCGTCGCCATCGGAGTCGCTGGAGAAGAGCAGCTTGCTCCCATCGGGCATCCAGACGATCTCGCGCTCGCGCCACGGGGTGCGGGTGACGCGCACGAAGGGGGCGCGCTCCTCGACACCCTTCACGTAGACATCGCCATAGGCCACCAGCGCGATCGTCTTTCCGTCAGGGGAGAGCTGCGCCTCGGTGACATCGCGGCCGACGTTGCGCGGGCGCATGCGGTCGGCCTCGTCTTCGGCGCCCTGCAGGGGCACCTTGGTGGGCTGCGCATCGGGCTTGGTCAGGTCCAGCCGATAGAGCGATCCCCAGACGGTGAAGAAGGCCATCCGGCCATCGGCGCTGACCGAGAGGTCGCGGACGTCCTCGTCGAAGCTGCTCACCTGCTGCCCCGCCTCGCTTGCGGGGGCAGCCATCTTCTTGCGCCAGACATTGACGCTCTTGCCGTTTCCCCGATCGCTCAGGAAAATGATCTCGTCGCCCGCAGGGAAGGCCCAGCCATCGTTCCCCTTCCAGTCGGTGTGGCGCACGAACTTGCCTCCAGCGCGATCCCAAGTCCAGACGTCGCGCTGGTCCGGGCCTTGGTAGCCGCGCCGCGTCCAGGTGCTGGAGCCGCGCTCGAGGAGCACGGTGGCCCCATCCTTCGTGGCCACGGGGTGCGACCCGAATGCATCGTTGACGCGCCGCACCGGCCCGCCCGTCAGCGGCACCATGTACGGGCGCGTGGCGCGGTACAGGTCGTTCTCGCGCGAGGCCTCGAAGTAGGCGACCGGCTTGCCGGCGGCGTCGAGCCCAGTGCTGCTGAGCGCGATGGCGCCCTCGCCGAAGGTCAGCTGGCGGACATCGCTGCCATCGCTGTTCATGACAAAGAGGTTGCGCCCGCCATCGCGATCACTGTCGAAGACGATCTGCGCACCATCCGGGCTGAAGGCTGCGCGCCCCTCGCTGGAGGGGTTGCTGGTCAGTCGCACCGCCGCGCCGCCCGTGGCAGGTGCCTTCCAGAGGTCACCGCGCCAGCTGAAGACCACCACGTTGCCGTCGGGGCTGGCCGCGGGATAACGGGGCAGGTCCACCGTTTCGGCCATCACGGGAAGGGCAGGAATGGCCGCCAAGGCCGCCAGAGCGAGGAGGAGGTGCTTTTTCATGGTCGTTTCACATTTCGGGGGCAGGCAGCGTACTTGAGAGCGAACCAAGCGTTCGTGCAAGTCGCGGGCCGCGCCTGGCCCCTGCCAACGGGATATTTGTGGCAAAAGCTTGCATGGAAGGCTGGCGAATTCGACGGTGTCCCGTGGAGCTGGCGGCTGCGGCAACGCGAAGCCCCTCCACGCGGCACCGCCAAGTCGGCACGGCCCCACAGGGCGTGCAAAGCAGGTCAGTTTGTCACGGATCTGCGGAACTTGAGAGGGCGCTCCGCCGTACATGTCAGGCGGGCCTCGGCGCGCGCATTTGTTTGTCTGGAGGTTCTCCGATGTCGACTCCCAAGCCACTCAACGCCGTCAACGCCCTTCGGCTGCACCTGAAGCAGCTGGAGCGTGGTGTCAACGAGGCGCGCACGCGCCGACTCGGCCCTGCGCATTCTTCGCCGATGGGCTCGCCGATGGGTTCGTCCTTCGGCTCCGCTGCGTCGTCTTCGTCCAGCGGCAACCAGAACGCCGGTGGCAGCGCTGGCTTCTCGCAGTCCAACGGGATGCAGCAGCGCAATGGCAACCCCTCCTTCAACAACCCTCCGCCGATGAGCCGCCAGCCCAGTTCGTACCCGCTGCCGACCCCGGCCGCACCGGTCCCCCCCTCCAGCGTCAGCAGCAAGCCCAAGGCCAAGCCGAAGAACGGTGCCGACTTCGGCGCCTTCTTCCAGGACATCAACAAGCGCGAAGCCAGTTGATGCGCAGTGCCCGCGGCTGAACCGCCGCGGGCGCGCCGGTGACCCTGCATCTGGCAGGGCGCCCCGCCGGACCGCGGCCATGCCGCGCCCTGACGCCCGCGCCCGTCCCAGTGGATCGAACAACCCCCCTTCGTTTGTCGGCGGAATGGCACGCAGCCAGCGGTCCAATACGCCGATGCGGTCGGGATGAAGAGCGGTGCGACGCACGCTCCTGGACACCCCCAGCCCCTCGGGATTCGAGCGCGACGGTCAGCGCGTCTGGCTGGAGCACCTGCGCGCCAACGGCGCCTCGCGCACCTGGAACGACGCCTACGGCAACTGCTTCGCCGAGCTGATGCCGACCACGCCGGGGGCGGCACCAGGGAGCAACGGCACGCACCCGTACACCGTCGCCATCTGCGGCCACGCCGACGAGATCGGCTTGATGGTCAACCACATCGACTCGAACGGCTTCGTCTACTGCCGCCAGATCGGCGGCATCGACCCGGCGTCGATCGTGGGCAAGCGGCTGCAGTTCCGCAGCTCGGTCCCCGGCGTCACGCATCCGGTGCCGGGCATGATCGGCGCTACCGCCATCCACCTGCAGGACCGCACCGGCGAGCCCAAGGTCCGCAAGCTGCACGAGCTCTTCGTGGACATCGGGGCCAAGGACGAGGCCGCGGCCCGCGCCAAGCTGAACATCGGCGACCCGGGCGTCTTCACCGACTCCAGCATGCTGCTGAACGACGAGATCATCGTGGCGCGCGCGCTGGACAACCGCATCGGTACCTGGGTGGCCGCCGAGACGCTGCGCCTCTGCGCACTGCAGAAGGAGCGCAGCGTGCGCATCGTCGCCGTCAGCACCGTGCAGGAGGAAGTGGGGCTGCATGGCGCCGAGATGATCGCCGCCAGCCTGCGCCCCGATGTGGCGCTGGTGACGGACGTCGGCCACGCCACGGACAGCCCAGGAATCTCGCAACCGCAGCATGGGCAGTTCAAGCTTGGTGCCGGCCCCAAGATCGCCATCGGCGGCGCGCTGCAGCCCGAGGTGGTGGCACGGCTCCTGGCCACCGCCGAACGGCTGGGCATCGCCCTGCAGCGCGGCGCGACGCCCGGCAGCAGCGGCACCGACACCGATGCGATCTTCCTGGCGGGTGGCGGCATCCCGTGCGGCCTGATCAGCCTGGCCATCCGCTACATGCACACCACGGTGGAGATGGGCAGCCTGGCGGATCTGGAGAAGATCCCGCAGATCTACGCAGGCTTCTGCGAAGGGTTGAGCGGATCCGAACGCTTCACGCCGCGAATCTGAGGCGGCCCCCCCAACTGACGGCGATATCCTGCGGAGCCGGCCGCGCCGGCACATCATGCTGCAATTCGTCACCGTCGCCCTCCGCAACATGAAGACCGTTGGAACGGTCTGGCCAAGCTCGCGCATGCTGGCACGCGCGCTGGCGCACGGCGCGCGCAGCTCGCGGACGCACAAGCGCGTGCTCGAAGTGGGCCCCGGCACCGGCCCCGTCACCAAGGAGCTGCTGCGCTGCATGCACCCCGGCGACGAACTGGACCTGGTGGAGCTGAACCCCGACTTCAGCCGCGAACTGGAGAAGAAGGTGCTGGCCCCCTATCGCGCCAAGCATCCCACCGCGCGCGTGCGGCTCCACCTGGGCGGAATCGAGGACGTCCCGCTGGAACGCGGCAGCTACGACTTCGTCGTCTGCGGCCTTCCCTTCAACAATTTCGACAACAAGCTGGTCGAGCGCATCATGCGCCACCTGCTTGACCTGCTGAAGCCCCGCGGCGAGCTGGCGTACTTCTGCTACGCGGGAGCCAAGACCGTGAAGGCCACGATGCTGGACCGCAAGGGGCGCGCCAACCTGCGCGCGATCGCGCGCTTCGAGGCGGACCTGCGGATGCGCCATGAGAGCGTCCGGCAGATCGTCCTGCCGAACATCCCGCCCGCCGAGGTGCGCCGGCTCACGAAACGCTAGGTTGCCCAGCGTTAGGTTGCCGGGCGCTGGTTTGCGGGGCGCCGGAGTCTCGAGCGCATCACCAGAAGAGACACCGTTGAAAGAAGTCCAGGACCATTACTTCAAGCTCGCCAAGGAAGAGGGGTACCGCGCCCGCAGCGCGTACAAGCTCCTGGAGATCGATGAGCGTTGGAAGCTGCTGCGCCGCGGCGCGCGCGTCCTGGACCTCGGTGCGGCGCCCGGCAGCTGGACGCAGGTGGCCGCCATGGCGGTGGGCGACGCGGGCGTGGTAGTGGGCATCGACCTGAAGGAGATCGACCGGCGCGGCCTGCCCAAGCACGTGCACCTGATGCAAGGGGACATCCACCAGCTGACGCGCGACGAGCTGCCCGATGCGATGCAGGGACGCCTCTTCGACGCGGTGATCAGCGACATGGGCCCCGACACCAGCGGCGTGCCGATGGCCGACAGCGCGCGCAGCGTGCAGCTTTGCGATGCGATGCTGGAGCGGCTGCCCTTCCTGCTGCGCACCGGCGGCCACGCCACCATGAAGGTGTACGAGGGCGCCGAGTATCCCGCGCTGCTCCGGCGCGCGCAGCGGCTCTTCGACGAGGCGCGCGGCTTCAAGCCCAAGGCAAGCCGCGCCGAGAGCGTGGAGATGTTCATCGTCTGCCGCGGCTATCGCGGGCCCGCGGGGGTCGCGCCGACGGCGATCGATCCCTCGCTGCCGCAGCGCCCGCCCAGCAAGGGCTGGGGAAAGTAGCGCGTTCCGGGCCTACTTTCGCAGCGCGCCCAAGCGCTTGCCCGCCTCCACCACGTTTGCACGGCTGTTGAAGGCGCTGATCCGGAAGAACCCCTCGCCGTGCCGGCCGAAGCCGCTGCCCGGCGTCACCACCAGCTGCACCTTGGTCAAAAGCGCATCGAAGGCGTCCCAGCTTCCCATGCCTGCGGGGCACTGCACCCAGACATACGGGGCGTGCTCGCCACCCCAGACGCGCATCCCCTGCACGGCGCACGCTTCGCGCAGGATCCGCGCGTTCTCCAGGTAGAAGGCGATGAGCGTCTCCATCTGCGCGCGCCCCTCGGCGGTGTAGAGCGCGGCGACCGCGCGCTGCACGGGCCAGCTGACCCCGTTTGAGCAGGTGCTCCAACGTCGGTTCCACAGCCGGTGCAGCGGCACGCGTTCCCCTGACTGCGTGCGCCCCGTCACTGCCTTGGGCACGACGGTGTAGCCAGCGCGCACGCCCGTGAAGCCGCCGTTCTTCGAGAAGCTGCGGAACTCCACCGCGCAGCGATCCGCGCCGGGGATCTCGAAGACCGAGCGCGGCAGCGCCGGATCACGGATGAATGCCTCGTACGCCGCGTCGTAGCAGATGAGCGCGTCCTTCTCCAGCGCATACGCCACCCACTTGGCCAGCGCGTCGCGCGTGATCACCGCCCCCGTGGGGTTGTTGGGGTAGCAGAGGTAGATGACATCCACGCGCTCGCCGGGAACCGCGGGAACAAAGCCATTTTCAGGCGTACCGGGCATGTACACCAGCCCCTCGTAGCCGCCGCCGGGCAGCGCCGCGCCTGTGTTCCCCTGCATCACGTTCGTGTCCACGTACACGGGATACACGGGGTCGCACACCGCGATCCGGTTGCCCCCCTGCGCCGGCGTGCCGCTGGCCATGATCTCTAGGAAGGCGCTCGCATCTGGCTTGCTGCCGTCGGAGAGGAAGATCTCGTCCGCATCGATCGCCACGCCGCGCGAGCGGAAGTCCCCCTGCGCGATCGCCTCGCGCACGAAGTCGTAGCCGGTGCTCGGGCCGTACCCCCGGAAGGACTCGCGGTTCGCCAGCTCATCGGTCGCGGCGTGCATCGCGGCCACCGCGGCGGCGGGCAGCGGCTCGGTGACATCGCCGATGCCGCAGCGGATGATCCGCCCGGCGAGTGCGGGGTTCGCATCGGCGAAGGCGCTGACGCGGCGGGCGATCTCGGGAAACAGGTAGCCGGCGGCCAGCTTCAGGTAGTGGTCGTTGATGAGTGCCATGTGGTCTGGTGTTCGTGCCTGCGCGGCTCAGGGGCTGGAGAAGAAGGTGCCGTGCTCCATCGGGTTCTTCACGATGCTGATCAGGACCCGTGCGTCGACATTTCGCATGAATATGCGGTTGTTGCAGGTGCCCATCGTGGCGATCAGCGTGTCGCGGTCGTTGCGCCGGTCGAGGATGCGCCAGTCGCCCGCCTCGACGCGCGCGGCCACTTCCCCGTTGACGCAGTCGACGTCCACGCTGCCGCACGTGCCCACGAATGCGCGGAAGATGATGTCCTGCCCCTTGGTGACCAGTGTCACGTCTTCGGTGATCGCCCAGGGGGTCAGCACGCGGATCTCGCCGTCGCTGGTCTCCACCGTTACGCCGCCGCGGTTCTCGTACACATACACCTTGCCCCCGCGGGTCTTCACGCGCACGCGCCGCACCTCGGGCAGCGTGATGTCGATGTCGGTGCGCTGAAGCCACGATTCCTCTGACTTGGTCTCGGCGCGCACCACCAGCGTCGGCACGTCGCCGCCGCGCTTGATCTCGGCCTTGACGTCCACTTCCTTCAGCGAGGCGTCCCCCGCCTCGGTGCGCTCGCGCCCGTGGCGTGCCACCACGTCGACCAGGATGCGCGCCTGCCCCTGCGTCGGGCGACCGCCGCGGATCACCACGCTTCCTCCGAAGGTCTGCACGTCGATGTCGATGACGCCATCCACCGGCAGCGTGAAGGTGCGCTCCTCGGACCGAGCACCATCGAAGACCTGCGAGATCCCGACACCGGCACGGTCGAGATCACGTTCGACGCCGCTATTTCCCGTGCACCCGGCCGCGCCCAGCGCGCTCACCACGGCGCCCGCCAGGGCGAGCGCGGCGCGGATTCGGCGCATTGAGTGGGGAACCACCCCCGCGCCCGGGGCGTAGAGTGCATTCGCGCGGTCCTGCGGATTCGGACGGTTCTGCATCCGCGGGATTCTACGATGCGCCGATGCTCGGGCTAGCACTGACGATCCTCCTGCAGTCGACGCCCGGGGCAGCACCCTCGCCGGCGCCGGCACAGATCCCCGCGCCGGCCCCTCCGGCCGACCGTGTCCGCGTCCTCCTGCCCGCAGACAAGCGCGCACTGCTCGGCACGGGCGAGACGCGCGGCCGCATGCTGCTCTTCCTGATCCAGGAAGGCTCGAAGGCGGGACCGCACCCGGTCGACGCTCCCTTTTTCGACGACCCGCAGCCGATGTACTCGGTGGGCGTGACCAAGCTGGTGCCTGGCCAGCCCGTCGAACTGGACGCGGATGCCATCTCCTTCCCGGTGCCAATCACCGAGCTGGAGGGCCGTTTCCGCGTGCAGGCCGTCTTCGACCGCGACCGCACCGAGCGTGGTCACGCGGCCACCGGAAACCTCTACAGCGCCGAGGAGACGATCGACTTCAGCCGCACGCGCGCCGACACGCCCACCGTCGAGCTGTCCAAGGCCTTCGTCCCCGACTCGCTGCCCACCGCCCCGAACCTGCGCTTCTTCGAGATGAAGAGCCCGCTCCTGAGCCGCGCGGCCGGGCGCGACGTCATCATGCGCGCGGGCATCGCGCTGCCCACCGGCTGGGCAGACCCGAACCACCGCCGCCGGATGTGGCCCGCCTTCTATGTGATTCCCGGATTCGGCGGGGGGCGCCAGGCCGCCGCGGAGTACGCACGGATGCTGGCCACGCCCGGAAGCGGCAACATCGTGCCGCAGGCGGTGTGGATCGTGCTGGACCCGGACGCGCCGCTGGGGCATCACGGGTTCGTCGACAGCGCAGCCAACGGCCCGCGCGCCGAGGCGCTGGTCACCGAGTTCATTCCCGAGCTCGAGCGGCAGTTCCACCTGATCCGCCGCGCCGAAGCGCGCGTGGTCACCGGCCATTCCAGCGGCGGATGGAGCTCGCTGTGGCTGCAGCTGACGCACCCGGAGACCTTTGGTGCCTGCTTCAGCAGCGCCCCCGATCCCGTCGACTTCAGCGCCTTCCAGCTCAGCGACCTGTACGCCGACGCCAGCGTCTTCACCGATGCCGAGGGGAAGGAGCAGTGCTCCTACCGCACGCCGATCATGAAGCAGTTCGACAAGGTCCGCATGACGGTGCGCCAGGAGGCCGCGATGGAGCGTGTCCTTGGCCCCGACCGCGACAGCGGCGAGCAGTGGGACGCATGGTCCGCCATGTGGAGCGCGGTGGACCCGCGCACGCGGCTGCCGCGCCCGATGTTCGACGGCGCCACCGGGAGCATCGATCGCGGCGTGGTGGGCAATGAGTGGTCGCGCTTCGACATCACGCGCCTGCTGCGCAACGACCCCGACCGCTACGCACCCCTTCTGCGCCAGCGCGTCCGCCTGCTCTGCGGGGGCCGCGACAACTTCTACCTCAACCGCGCCGTGGAACGGCTGCGCGACCAGATGGCGGCGCTGGAGACGCAGCGTGCCGCCGCAGGCAAGCCGCTGCCCGCGGGCCCGGGGTACATCGAGATCATGCCCAACGAGACGCATGGCACGCTGCCCGCCAGCAGCATGCTGCGCTGGCAGCGCGAGATGCGCGACTACCTGACCGCCAACAAGCTTGACTAGCGCCGCGCGGCCGGCGCAGCGCGCACCAGGACCGACCGATCGGGGCACCTGCCCCGCGCACACAGGAGCAACGCATGAGCACCGCAGACCGCATCAAGATCGTTCGCACGCTCCGCCGCTCTCTCGGGCTTGCGTTGCTGCTCTGCATGGCGCTGGCACGCCCCGCGCAGTCGCAGCTGGTGATGGGTGGCCAGGGCTCGCTGCCGCCGGTGATGCAGAGCAAGGACTTCGAGGCGCTGGTGAAGGCGGTCGCGCTGGACGAGGCGCAGCGGCAGTCAGCGGGCGCACTCTTCGATGATGCGCAGCAGCGCATGTTCGAGGCGTGCGCGCAGGCGCGAGAAGGGGTGCGGCCGGCCGCGGCGGGCGCCCCCGACCGGCGCACGCTGGCCGACGAAGAGCAACGCCGCCGCGCCCTCTCGGCGCAGGTGCTGCAGGCCGCAAGCGCATTCTTCGAGGGACTGGGGGCGCTGGTGCGCGCAGAGCAGCACGAGGCCCTGGACCGCGAACGCCTGGCGGCGGAGCGGCGCCTGATGCGCGCCCTCATGCGCGAGGAGTCCACCACGCCGGTGGCGAAGCATGACCTGGAGCGCGCGGTCGAGATGTCCAAGCTCAGCCCCGATTCCAAGGCCGCCGCGCTTGCGGCGCTGGCTTCCTACCGGCAGCGGCTGGCACCGCTCTACCAGCGCATGCTCAACGAGGCGCTTGACCTTCCGGGACGCGTCGCCGCCGAGCGCGAGGCGAATGAGAAGTCCGGGCAGGCGCCCGTGTCGACAGAACCAGGCGTCCCCGTCCGGGACACCGCCGCACGCGAGCGCGCCAGCGGCGCGTACCACGAAGTGCTCGACCAGGTCGCCGAGGCGCATCGCGATGCTTTCGCCGCGATCGAGGGCGCCCTGGGCGCCGCGCCCAGCGACCAGCTGCGCGCCGAGGCGTACACCCGCCTCTGGCCGCGCTGCGGCACCGAGGGCGGCTCGCCGCGCCACGTCTTCACGCAGCTGGATGGGCGCACGCTGGATGAATCCACCGCACGCGCCGTCGCCGCAGTGCGCAGCGCCTGGCTGCAGCGGTGGTGGCCGATCGCCATGCGCATGACCAAGCTGGAGGACACGCTCCGGCGCGCAGGCGTTCCGCTGGGTGGGTCCCCGACGCGCCCCGGCACCGAGACGCGCGCGCAGCTGCGCGCATTGCGTGACGAACGAGCCCTGGTGAACCGCGATGCATGGCGCGCGCTTGCTGCGGCCGATCCAGCGCACCGCGATTTCTACGAGGAGCAGGCAAAGGCGCTGGACCCGGCCACGCGCAATCCCAACGACTTCATGGGCAACATCCATCCCCAGCTGCCCGCCGATGCCGCTCCGGCGGGCGCCGTCGCGGCCTCCGGCGCGCCGGGTGGCGATGCAGTCGTGGCGGCCACGGGCGTCGAGCTTTCCTCGATGTCCACGGCAATGATCGCCATCTCAAGCAGTGACGGCGACACCGACTTCATGGTTTTCGAGGCGGACGCCAGCGGCGACGGCGGCGCCTTCGGCATCACCTTCAGCCCGGACGGCGGCCCTGTGCTGCTGGGTGACCAGTTCGGCGACGGCATGAACGACATGGGCGACTCCGGGTTCAGCTTCACCACCGCGGGTGACTCGATGGCTGGCGCGCACCTGCCCTCGCCCATCTCCCGCCAGGAACTGGATGCGATCGCGCCCGCGCTGCGCCTGCCGCCGGACAACGCGACGCTTGCCCAGATCTACCAGGACTACCTGACGCGGACAGAGACCCTGGACAAGTCCCAGGGTGAAGAGATCCGCCGGACGTTGGCGGGAAGCTCGGTCAAGGTGGAGTGGGCGCCGGACCAAGGCGAGGAGGCCCCCGTCGAGAACATCAAGACGGGCATCGGCAAGATGGATGCAATGGTTACCGCGCTGGCCGAGGCCGACGATGCGCTGCTCAACGCGGCGGGCGCCGCGGGTGGCGTCTCCGCAGTTGAGATCGCGCGCGTCTCGCAGGAGCGCGCCCGTTCGCGGCTGCGCCAGCTCGGGTACCCCGCGACACCCTTCGGGGGCGCCGTGGCCGGAACGCTTGCCAAGCTGTGGCTGCTCTCGGTCCTGCGCTCCGCCGCGCTCTCCGACACCGACCAGAAGGCCGCCGAGGCCGCCTTCGACCAGTGGTCGCCGGTGGCGCTGGCAGCCGTGGAAGCGGCGCGCGCCACGCAACGTGCGCACTGCATCGACATCATTCAGCACGAACGCCAGGAGCGCCAGCGGCGGCAGGAGGCAGCGCAGGCGCAGGGCGCCGAGCACGGAGCGGCGGTCGCGCAGGCAATCACGGTGGACGCCGGCGCGGCGCCCGCGGGCAGCTTCGGCGCCAAGATGGAGGAAGTGCGCGCGGCCAAGGCGGTGCTCGAGCGCCAAGTCATCGCGGGGCATGCCACCATTGCGGCGGCGCTCTCCCCCGCCGGACAGGCGCTCTTCAATGATGCGTGGAATCGTGCGGCGGCGCCCAGCGTCTACCTGGATAACCGCAACGCCCTGCCCAAGCTGGAGGCGGCCCTGCGCATCCCGACCCTCAGCCCGGAGCAGCATCGCCAGCTGGAGGCGCTACGGCTGGAGCACCTCCGCCGCCACGCGGAGCTCTGCAACCGCATCGCGGAGCTGGCGGTCGAGCGCCTGATCGCGGCGGCCGATGCCAGGGATCGCCAATCCCGCGACGGAGGGGGCGCACAGGCCGTGGTCAATCTGCGCTTCGAGCGCGGCGAGCTGAACGCCAGCACCCTCCGCCGGCTCCGCTCGCTGCTGGGTGCAGACCTGGCAGCGACGGTGGCGGGGCTCTAGCTGGGTGGGTTGGCCGGGAGGATCATGCCCGGCCCGGCGGGGGCGCTTGGTCGGGAGAAATCGTGAAGAAATGAAAAACCCCCCCTCAGGGGGCTCACGCCCGCTCCGCTGGGAATCGGCAGGAATGGCAAATAATCTTGGGGTGCAGGGCCTCCCAGTCGGGATGTAATTCCGGAAATCTGCTCATTCTTGCGGTTATTGCCACCCCGCGCCCGCCCTGGTTCGCGCGAAAAACCGGCGCATTTGCCCCCCAATTGCTTTTCCCGGACCGATTCTGTGGCATCCTTCTGTTGCTTGGCGCACCGCGTCAGGCATAAAGGGGCCCGCTCCGCGGGCAGTCGGTTCACGATCACAGGGAAAAGGAGTTACACAAGATGCGTTTTGTTGCCTCTACCGCTTTGGCGGCATTGACGGTGGTCTCGGCCTCACAGGCTGCGCTCATCGATTCCAACCTTCCGATGACGAATGCCAGCGGGCAGGCCACCGGCTATGCAGCCGATGCCATTTCGTCGGGGGGCAGCTACTTCTACTCGCAGGCGTTGGCTCAGACCTTCACCGCGAGCCAGGGGTACAACCTCACTCAGCTCACGTTCTGGGGTTCTTCCGAGAACTTCGTCCAGCCTGGTCTGGCGAACTTCGCCGGCTTCCAGGCCGTGATCTACAGCGCTGACTTCAGCACTGTGATCGCGACCAAGACCTGGACGCTCGCCCAGCTGCAGGTCACCGCCACTGGCGCGCTGAACCCGCAGGGCGGCATCGAGTACCAGTTCGCCGGCAACCTGACCGGTGGCCTGGCTGCTGGCACCTACCGTCTCTCGGTGGGCGCGATCCTCGTCAACGGCGCGGATGACGCGTTCATCTGGTCGAACGGCGAGGCCAACAGCGGCCTGTACTACAGCATTGGCGCCAACTTCGGCACCAACTGGTCCGCGAACGACACCGGCAGCGGTTCGTTCCTGCTCTTCGGCAACGTCCCGTCTCCGGGCGCGCTCGCGCTCCTGGGACTGGCCGGGCTGACGGGCCGTCGTCGCCGCTGAAATCAGTCTCTGAACTGACACACCCCGGCGCGCGCCTGGTCCTCAGGCGCGCGCTCTTTTTTTTCCGAAGATGCGGCGGGCATCGCTGCGCTCGCCCGAAGGCATTGCGAGGTGACGCGCCCTCCGTTGCGCGCGGGGCCCTTGCTCCGCGGACGGCCTCGCTCCACCAGGTTGCGCTCGGCCTCGTGGCGCCTCCTCGGCGGGGATGCACCCGGGACCATCCGGTGATCCTGCTGTCCGCCTTCGTCGGCTTAACGCCGCTGCGCAAGGACCCCGTGCTCACTGCGGGCGCTCGACCGTGGACGGCCGGGGCGCTTGCCAGGCTTGCGTGGTTCACGCAAAGGGACGGTTGTGGAACGCATCACGTGATTCGAGCTGCGTGACCTGTCGGAATACTCGCGTCCGATGGTCACGGTCCGAGCGCCCGCAGTGAGCACGGGGCCCTCGCGCAGCGGCGTCCAGGAGGGCGAAGGCGGGCAGCAGGATCACCGAATAGTCCCGGGTGCATCCCCGCCGAGCCCGGATGGCCGAGGCCGAGCGGAGCCGGGTGGAGCGAGGCCGTCCGTGGAGCGAGGGCCCCGCGCGCAACGGAGGGCGCGGTCCCCCCGCACTGCCTTCGGGCGAGCGCAGCGATGCCCGCCTCGCCAGCCGACGATTGGTAAGTGAAGCCCAGCGCACTCTCTCAGGCGCCGCGCTGCCAGTGGGCGGGGACTTCGCCTGCGGTGGCCATGATCCGGCTGCTGATGCCACCGCGCCCCTTCCATTCGGTGATCACCTGCAACCAGGCCGGCCGCATCGCCGCTGCCAGGTCATCGCGGATGCGGTTCGTCACGGCCTCGTAGAAGATGCCCTCGTTGCGGAAGCTCTGGTAGTAGAGCTTCAGGCTCTTCAGCTCGACGCAGACCTTGGCGGGCTGGTAGCGCAGGATGATGCGACCGAAGTCCGGGTGCCCTGTCTTCGGGCACACCGAGGTGAACTCCTCGTTGGTGTGCTCGATCAGGAAGGGCGTCGCCACTGGCGCGGGGAAGCACTCAAGGAGCGCAGGATCTGGCATGCAGGGAAGCGTATTCGATCAGGGGGCGTAGGTCGCCAGCAGCTTGGTGACCTGCGGCTGCGCGGGCTCCAGGGCCAGGCTTTGCTCGAAGGCGCGGCGCGCCTCTTCGCGTGCGGCGCCGTCGATGCGATCGCTCAAGAGCCACGCATTCAGGGCGCATGCGCCGATGCCATTCCATGCGCGGACGCTCTTGGGGTCCTGTGCAGCGGCGCGCCGGTATGCCTCGGCCGCGCGCGCAAAGTCACCCAGGCGGAACTGCAGCCACGCGCACTCCTCGCTGGCATGCGCGCTGGGCCAGCGGCGCGCGAGCTCCTCGGCGCCGCTGGCGGCTTCGGTGTATCGGTTCTGCAGCGTGTAGGCGGTCACCAGCCCCTCGAGCGTGGTCTGTTCGACTTCGCCCAGTGCCACCGATTCCTCGTAGGCGGCGGCGGCGTCCACGGCGCGCCCGGCGCGCAGGTACGCGCGGCCCAGCCGCGCCCATGCGGCGGAGTCCGCGGCGCTGTCCGCGGCCAGGCGCTCGATGAACGGGATCGCGCCCGAGCCGTCGCCGACCTGCTCCAGCAGGCGCGCCAGGCCCGCCATCGCGACCAGGTTGGTGGGCGCGTCGACCAGCGCCTGCCGGTACGCGCGGATCGCGTCATCGGGCCGGCCCGCGGCTTCATGCACCCGGCCCAAGCCCACGCGCGCATCGGTGTTGGCAGGCTCCGATTCGAGCGCTGCTTCGTACGAGCGCTGCGCGGCGCGCAGGTCGCCCAGCTGAAAGTTGGTTTCCGCGACGGCGACCTGCACGGCCGCCAGCTTGGGGTGCTCGACCAGCAGTTCGCCCATCGAGGTGAGCGCCTCCTGGTAGTCGCCCCGCGCGGCCACGGCGCGCGCCTTGGCCAGGCGATCCACCTCCTCGGCCGAGGGTTGCGCGGGCAGCGAGGCCTCGACCTTGGCGTACTGCGTCTCTGGTTTCGCCCAAGGACGGCAGCCCGGCATGGCAATGCCCACCACTGCGGCGAACGCAATCATGGCCAGCGCACGCAGCCACGCCGCATTGGCGCGGTCGGGGTCGCGGCCGCGCAACTTGCCTTCCTTGGGGGTCTCCATGATGCACGGGATGCTGGCGAACGCGCGCGTCTTGGCCAGCGCCTGAAAGCAGGGCTTTCCGCATTCGCCATCGCCCAGGTGATCGTGGCGATCCAGGTGCGAGCCCACCTTGCCCTTGGAGTCGTTCACATGGAAGACGCGGATGTGCTTCAGGCCGACCGTCGCATCGAAGTGCTTCCACACCGCCTTGGCCTTCGCGGCCGTGGTCATGTCGTGGCCATACGCGGTGGCATGGCAGGTGTCGAAGCAGATGGCGACGCGCTCGGGATCGCGCACTGCTTCGCGGATGCGCGCCAGCTGCTCGAAGGGCCCGCCCAGGCTGGTGCCTCCGCCGACGGTGTTCTCGATGCAGGTGACGGTGCGGAAACCCTTCGTCTCCTTGTGCAGCGCATCCAGCGCACGCACCAGGCGGTCGATGCCCGCGGCCTCGTCGGCGGCATTGCCCTTCTTGCCCATGTGGGCGCCAGGGTGCATCACGCACGAGGGGACGCCGAGCGCCTCGCAGCGCTGCAGTTCGTCCAGCTGCATGGCGTGGCTCTTGCGCTGCAGTTCCGCATCGGGGCTGGCCAGGTTCACCAGGTAGCTGTTGTGGCTGACCAAGCGGCGCTCGGGGTGCTTGTCCCACCCAGCGGCATGCACGGCTTCCCGGAAGAGGCGCGCTGCCTCGGGGTCCAGCGGCTTGGAGCTCCACTGACGCTGGTTCTTGGTGAAGATCTGGACGCAGTCCAGCCCAAGGCGAAGTGCCTCTTCAACGGCCAGATGCAATCCGCCCGAGACGCTGAGGTGGCTGCCGACGAGCATCAGGTGGTCCCTTCAGGTTGTGCGGTGCGCGGGGTTCCGGCGGCGGGTGGGCTGCTGGCGGCGGATGGGCCGCTGGCGGAGGCGCTCGAAGCACTCTCGCGCGCGACCAGCGCCGCGGCGGCCCGTGCCGCAAGCGCAGCCTGGCCGCGAAGTTCCGGGACGGCAGTGGATTCCCACAGCTCGCCGCGGCGCAGCGCGCCGACCAGGAACATGCGCTCATCCAGCGCGCCAGCGGCCGACTTCAATCGGCCATCCTCGTCGGTGCAGAGGCCCAAACCGACCGCGTCGCAGCTGGCCAGGCCGCCGCGCAGCAGCGACCCCAGCAGCGGATCGACGGTGTCCCGCACGCTTGATGCAGGCCCAACGCAGTTGAAGAGGCGCATCGCGCGGCGCTGCACGGTGGCGCCGCCGGGGGAACGCAACGCGGCGTCGACGCCGCCGTCATCGCGCGGCCGCAGCGAGGCGATCTCGCCACGGATGATCTCAAGCGTGCCCGCCGCGCGCAGCGCCTCCATCTCGGCGAGCACGGCGACGGGGGCGCGATGGCGGTGGATCTCCCACAGCGGCCGCGCCAGGCGCAGGAACTGCGCGCGCTGCGCGGGCGTCCACGAACGCCAGACCTGCGTGACGTGGGGACGGATCGCGTCCACGGCTCCCTGCCACCCGAGCCCCGCGCGCAGGCGCTCCTGCGCCGCATGCCGCAGCGCCGCGAGCGCGCCGCGCGGCCCGCCCGCAAAGGCGTCCGCGGGCAGCTGCATCGGCGGGCCGCCGGCGGAATGCGGAAGCGGCAGCCTGCCGTTTCGCGAGACCATCGTGATCGCGCCGAGATGCCCGCGCCGGCGCAGCGCCAGGACGATGTCGATGGCCGTCAATCCGCTGCCGACGACCAGAACGGGATCCTGAGCCGCCAGGTCGTCGTAGGCATGCGAGTCCCAGGGATCCGCGGCAAGCGCGCTGCGTGCCACGCCGTGGTCGACGCGCGTCCACGGCGCACGCGAAGGAGGAAGCCCGGGCGCAAGGACCACCGCGCGCGCGACGCAAGTGCGCCCGGAGGCCAGCAGCAGCTCGATGCGCGAGGGCATCCGTTCCACATGCACCACCGCATCGCGCGCCAGGGTGACGCGTGCCCGCGCCTGCGCCAGTTCCTGGACGACAAGCTCGCCCACGTACTGGCCGAAGAGCGCACGCGGCACGAAGTCATCCGCGCTGTACGCGCCGGGATGCCGATCACCCAGCCAGCGATGGAATGCGCCCGCGTCCTCGGGAAACGCGCCCATCCGCCCCGCGGGGACATTGAGCAGGTGCGACTCATCGCACGCACCGTACGCCACGCCGGGCGCGGGGCGCGGCAGCCGCTCGAAGAGCACGAAACGCCCGCCGGGCAGCAGGCGGCAGAGGTGCACCAGCGCCACGAGGCCGCTGAAGCCGCCTCCGACGATGGCGACGTCGACCTCGGTGGGGGCGCGCTCGGTCCAGCGCAGCGCGGAAGGTGTCAACGTGCTGGTCGTGTGCGTCGCAGTCATCGGGCTGTTGCTTGGTGCGAGGCGGAGAGACGGAGGGGAGAGGCGGACGGAAGCGGCGGCGGAATCGAGGGGGGCCGGACGAATCGGCGTTGCGCGGAGCGGTGCATTCCGATGCGGCGCACCGCCGATCGGACCGGTTGTCAGAGCATGCGTGCGCCCGCCGCACGCGCGGCGCTGACGATGCGTTCCGCCGTGCGCACGGCGGCGAATCCATCCTCGGCGTTCACGAAGGGGCGCCGCCCCTCGCGGATCGCGCCGATGAAGTCCTCGGCCTGCAGGCGCAGCGGCTCGCCCGCGTCCACCGCGAGCGGCTCCACCTGCAGCAGGTCCAGGAAGTTCAGGTGGCTCAGGTCGGCCCCCTGCTTCAGCAGCTGCCGCACCTCGGCGATCTTGGAGAAGTTGGCGCCCTTGCGCGCCACCGTTCCCTTGCGCTCGACGAAGTCCGCGCTGACATAGATGTCATCGCTCATCAGGCGGATCTTGCGCTCGGTCTTCATGGCGATTCGGCTGGCGGTGACATTGGCCACCGGCGTATAGCCATCCGCCATGCGCGGGAACTCCAGCCGCGCGTTGCAGACATCCTCGGCCTCGCCAAGGACGCTGACGGCGCTGGCGCGCACCTCGGCGGGTTCCGCGCCGAAGAGCATCAGCAGCACGTCGATGTCATGGATCATCATGTCCAGGACCACGCCGACGTCCACGCTGCGGAAGGTCATCGGGCTGACGCGGTCCACCTCGACGAAGCGCGGCACCATGCCAAGCTTGCGGATCGCCACCATCACCGGGTCGTAGCGCACCACGTGGCCAACCTGCAGCGCGGCGCCGCTCCTGCTGGCGGCGTCCGCGATCGCGCGCGCCTCCTCGGGGGTGGGGGCCAGCGGCTTCTCGATCATGCAGTGCACACCGCGCGCCAGCAGCTTCTCGGCGGCTGCGCGATGGTGCACCGTCGGCGTGGCGATGGTGACGACGTCCACCCCGGCCTCGATCAGCTCCTCGACGCTCTCGTACCCCTTGCCGCCGTACTGGTCCACCACCTGCTGCCTGCGCTCGGCGCTGCTGTCGACCACGCCCACCAGGTCGCACCCATCCAGCTGCGTCCACAGGCGTGCGTGGTGGCGCCCCATCTTGCCGACGCCGACGACGCCGCAACGAAGGGTCCCGGTGGTGGTGCTGCTCAAGTGCGGCTCCTGCTGCGCGGTGCGCGCGTTCTGGTTCGATTGCCGGCCGGAATGACCGCGCCGCCGTTCGTGTGCACGCTGGACTTCATGCGCGCGCCGGCCCTCATTCGTGCGCCCGTCTTCATGCGCTCACCGTGGCGCCGCCCGAGAGGACGCGCCGAACGGCGTTGCGGAACATCCGCAGCCCCAGCGGTTCACCCGCGCGCTGTGCCGCCGAGAGGCGCGACCACGAAGGGTGCTGCGTCCAGCGCGTGAAGCGCTCGGGATGCGGCATCAGCCCGAAGACCAGCCCGGTGGAGTCGCAGATGCCTGCGATGCGCCGCATGCTGCCATTGAAGTGATCCGCCTGTTCATAGCGCAGCGCCACCTGACCCGCGGCCTCCAGCGCGTCGAGCGTGGCATCCTCGGCCACCAGGCGCCCTTCGCCATGGGCGCTCGGCAGCGTGCCGGTGGCGTGGTCAAGCGCAAGCCCTTGCGTCCAGATGCACCGCGTGTTGACGGGGATTTCGACGCGCGTCCACGCATCGCGGAATCGGCCATCGCTGTTCTGCGCCAGCGCGATGCTCGGGGCGGCGGGATCCGCGGGCCAGGGCGCGCCCGCGCCGGGGCCCGGCAGCAGCCCCGCCTGCACCGCGATCTGGAAGCCGTTGCAAGGGCAGATGATCGGCGTGCCGCGCTCCACCGCCGCGGCCAGCGCGGGATAAAGCGTGCGCCGGATCAATGCGCCCATGATGCGCCCCGCCGCGACATCGTCGCCGAAGCTGAAGCCGCCGGGGAGGCCGATCAGGTCGTAGCCATCGATCTGCGAGGGATCGCGCGCGAGCTCGCCCAGCAGCACCATGTGGGGCGAGGCGCCCGCCGCCGCGAAGGCCTGCGCCAGTTCCCCATCGCAGTTGATGCCAGGCGCGGTGATCACCAGCGCGCGCAGGCCGTTGTCGCAGCCCGATTCATGTCCGTGTGGCGCGCCCTGCGCGGAAAGAGATCTGCTTGGTGTGTCGTTGGGGTGCGCTGCCATGGTCATCCTCCCGTCGGTGTGCTCCACGCGGCGCGCAGCGCCTCGATCCCGATGCGCTCGCCCGCCGTCTCCGCACCCACCACTTCCAGCGTCGCCGCTTCCGTCACCGTCGCCACCACGGCGTGCGGCACGCCCTCCAGGTGCGCGCACACCTGTCCAAGCATGGCAGGCTCCACTTCCAGCAGGTAGCGATGCGGATCCTCGGCAAACGCGCGGCATTCGTCTGGCACCGCGCCATCCGCCGCCACGGGCACGCGCCCCAGGTCCAGTTCGGCGCCCAGGCCGCCCGCAAAGCACATCTCGGCCACCGCGGCCAGCAGGCCGCCCTCGCTCAGGTCGTGCGCGCTGCGCACCATGCCGCGCCCGATGCACGCAGCCACCGCGTGCGCGGTGCGCGCGCCACGCGCGGGGTCCACTTCCGGCAAGCGCATGTCGCGGTGTGCGCATGCCCCCAGCATCGCGCGATGGCTTCCGCCCATCCGCGCGCCGGTGGTGCCCACCAGGAGCAACGCGTTCCCGGCGGACTTCAGGTCCATGGTGCAGGCGCGCGCGCCATCGGCCACGATGCCGAAACCGGAGATCAGCAGCGTCGGCGGGATCATGATCGTGCGTCCGTCCTGCGTGCGGAACTGGTTCTTCAGGCTGTCCTTGCCGCTGATGAAGGGTGCGCGGTAGGCGATCGCACCGTCGTAGCACGCCTCTGCCGCGCGCACCAGCGCACCCATGTTGCGCGGCTCGTCGCAGCTGGGCCAGCAGAAGTTGTCCAGGATGGCGATGCGCGCAGGGTCGGCGCCCACGCAGACCAGATTGCGCACGCACTCATCGATCGCGGCCAGCGTCATGGCGTACGGATCGGCGCTCCAGCCCGTGGCCAGCCCGTTGGCGATCGCCAGCGCGCGCGCGCTTCCCGGCACCGGGTGCACCACGGCGCCGTCGCTTGGGCCACCGCCCAGAATGCCCACCAGCGGCTTCACCACGCTGCCCCCCTGCACCTCGTGGTCGTACTGGCGGATGATCCATGCCTTGCTGGCCAGGTTGGGGTGCGCAAGCAGCGTGCATGCGGTGTCCACCAGGCGCGGCCCAACGCCTGCGCCGCTTCCGGGGGCGGGCGCCTGCTGCGCGCTCCACGCGGCGTCCCACACGGCTTCACGCACGGGCATCGGGACGCCATCGTGCAGGAACTTCGTCTCCAGCGCGCCCACCTCGGTGCCGTGCCAGAAGAGGCGGATGAATCCATCGCTGCTGCCGAAGGTGCCAAGGTCGCACATCTCGACGCCATGCGCGGCGCAGACCGCCTGCAGGCGCTCCATCTTGGCGGGCGGGACGCTGAAGACCATGCGCTCCTGCGCCTCGCTGATCCACACCTCGGTGGGGCTGAGTCCGTCGTACTTCACGGGCGCGCGCTCCAGGTGCACCTGCGCGCCCAGGTCCTTGCCCATCTCGCCCACGGCGCTGGAGAAGCCGCCCGCGCCACAGTCGGTCACGCCGCTGTACAGCGGTCCGTCGGGCTGGTCGCGCGCGTCCAGCATCGCGTCGAGCATCTTCTTTTCGGTGATGGCGTTGCCGATCTGCACCGCGTGGCTGAATTCGCTGGCATGGCCATGCTCGACCTCGGCGCTGGAGAAGGTCGCCCCGTGGATGCCATCGCGGCCGGTGCGGCCCCCCATCGCAACAATCCGGTCGCCACTGCGCGCCGCTCCCTTCACCATCGTGCGCGGCATCATGCCGATGACGCCGCAGTACACCAGCGGGTTCCCGACATAGCGCGCATCGAACCAGACCGCGCCGTTCACCGTGGGAATGCCCATGCGGTTGCCGTAGTCGCGCACGCCCGCCACCACCTGCGTCAGGATGCGCGCGGGCGGCAAGCAGCCCGCGGGCACCTGCGCCAGGTCCAGCGGCGCCACGCAGAAGACATCGGTGGCGGCGATCGGCTTGGCGCCCAGCCCCGTTCCCATGATGTCGCGGATGCAGCCGCCGATGCCCGTCGCGGCGCCGCCGTAGGGCTCGATCGCGCTGGGCCTGTTGTGCGTCTCGCACTTGAAGCAGACCGCGTGCAGGTCGTCGAAGGCGATGACCCCCGAGTTGTCGACGAAGACCGAGAGGCACCAGTCGATGCGGTCCGCGCGCGCAGGGTCGATGAGCTGGAACGTGGCCGCGGCCACCGTGCTCTTCAGCAGGTTGCCGATGGTCAGCGTGCCATCCGCGGCCAGTGCGTGGCCGGGGCGTTCTGCTGCGCCCGCGGTGGCCAGCGCATGCTGCCCGGGGGCCAGGTTGGCCTCGCGGTAGCGCACCGTGCTCTTCAGCGTCTTGTGGACGCAGTGCTCGCTCCAGGTCTGCGCCAGCGTCTCCAGCTCGATCTCGCGCGGCTCGCGACCCAGCGTGCGGTACTCCGTCTGGATCGCACGCATCTCCTCCAGCGACAGGAAGAGGTGCGCATCGCGGCTCAGCCGCTCCAGCTGCGCATCGTCCAGCGCGGTCAGCGGCACCGTGCGCACCTGCAGCTGGTAGTGCTGCCCCGTGGGGAAGTGCGCGGGGTGCCAGGGCTGCGAATGGATGCCCTGCACCACCTTGTTGGCCAATGCGCGCTCGGCCAGCTGGGCCGCAGCCTCCTGCGCCATGCCCGTCAGGTCGAATCGGTCGCCGGTGCGCACGCGCACCGGGGCGCCGAACATCGCCATCACCGCAAGCTCGACGCTCTCCGCGGCAGGGTCGGTGACGCCCGGCAGCGGATGCACCTCGACCAGCGAATCGCCGCGCCGATGGCTGGCAGTGCCCGGCGCAAGCACCTGGGCATCCTGCGTCACCGGGTCGGAGAGCAGCTCACGTGCGATGCGCTCGACCAGTTCGCGCGGCAGGTCCCCCTCCAGCAGGTAGATCGATGCGTGCTCGACGCGCGCCGGGCGCGCCAGCCCCACCGCCTCGGCCTGGCGCAGGACGCCTTCGCCGCGTGGATCGCGGTGCCCCGGCTTCGGACGGACTTCGACGCGGTGGACCACGCTCATGGGCCACCAAGTATAGGGAACGGGGTTTGGGGAAAACGCGCGCCCGCGCGTCAGAACATCAGCTGAAGCTGCGTCCGGAAGACGATCTCGTCGCTGCGCGAGGGACGCCAGCCCGCATCCAGGTCGGCGAACCACGGATGCACCGCGGTGATCGCCCAGCCAAGGTCGGTGGTCCACTTCACGTCCTGTCCGTCCAGGTACCAGTTGACGCCGACCGTCAGCAGGTTCATCGGATCGGGATCAAGCAGCTGGGGATTCCCGGCTGCGACGGTCGCCTCGTCGAAGCCCGACATGTACGCGAACTCGTACCGCCCGAACAGCTCGACCTTGGGCATCAGGTAGATGGCCCCCTGCACCTCGAAGGCGAACATGTTCAGGTCGCCGAAGTCCTGCTGGACGTTGGGCTGCGAGGAGCCGAAGAGCGGCACGATCGCGCCAGGGGCGTTCACGTAGTTGTAGAAGACGGCGCCATAGAGCGAGGCACCGCCGAAGTTCAGCTGCCCGTCCAGCGTCACGCTGATCCACTGCGAGAGCGGATCCTGCAGTCCGGGCGTCCCCTGGTTGGTCTGGTAGCCGCGCGACTCCTGGTAGTGCATGCCCAGCCCGACCAGCGCGCCGAAGGGGTCGCCGGCGGGGGACGTGTAGCTGCGGAACTGGTTCCAGCTGCCCGCGGGCTTCCAGTCCACGCGGCTGGTCACGCTGAGCGCCGCGTTCTGCTCGTACCACGGGTTGTTCAGGCCGCCGAAGCTGCCCGTCGGGTAGACCTTGTACAGGTCGCCGCCCGTGCTGTCGTTGGGGTCGCCCAGCAGGTTGTCCTGCTCGCCGTTGTTCAGTGCGGCGCGGACGCGCAGGTCGTCGTTTCCGTACTCCAGCTCGATGCCCTGCGAGTAGCCCAGCGCGTAGTGGTAGTCCACCACCGACCGCGCCGAGGACATCTGGTACTGCTCGAGCACCAGGAAACCACGCGAAAATGGGCTGCGGAACTGCCCTGCGCGCATCGACCAGTTGTCGTCCAGGTTGAAGCGCATCCACGCATCCAGGAGCTGGAAGCCGCTGAAGTCGACATCGCCCGCAGTGGCGCCCCCCGAGCCCTTCTGCAGGTTGGTGGTGACCTCCTGGAAGAAGCGCGCCTTGATCATGTACTGGAAGTCGCGGCTGAAGACGTGGCCATCCGCCCAGAGCTGGACGTTCGGAAGGCCGAAGCCATAGCGGTCGTCCTTGCGGTCAAAGACGAACTGGTCGGGGCTTGGCGTCGGCGGTCCGAAGTAGCGGCCCGTGCGGATGTTGCTCCAGGTGAAGCGCGTCTGCGCGAAGCCGCCGATGTTCAGGCGGAATCGTCCGTCGGAGCTGGCCATGAAGAATCCGTCGTTCCACCCGGCCGTCATGCCGCTGTCCTGCAGCGATGCGTGCGTCTGCGAGTCGGCCAGCACGTCCTTCACGATCTCGCGGATCTGCCCAGCGCGCTGCTCGCCGAGCCACTCCTCGCCCTGCTGCCGCGTCAGGTCGGCCACCTTTTGCTCCAGCTCGCGATTGCGATCCTCGATGGTCTCAAGGCGCTTCAGCAGGTCATCGGAGGAGGGCTTCGGCCGGTTCAGGACATCGCCCGACGGCGCTGCCGCTGGCGCGGGCGGAGCCGCCTGCCCGAAGGTGGCGGGGGCGACACACAGCAGCGCCGAAGCGCCGAGGAGCGCGCGAAAGACCGGTTGGATCATCGGGCGTGCGGTGCGTTCCATGCTGCGCGAATGCTAGCAAACCCGCCCGGATCAGAAGGCCAGCTGCAGCTGCAGGCTGACCCCCACCTGGTTGTTCGGCGCGGCCGCGTCGAGGAGCCCCTGCGCGGGCAGGAAGACCGCGTAGAAGTTCGCTTCATCACCGCCGCCGGGGACCATCACCCGTGCTGTCACCTTCAGCGCATCGCGATCGATGTACCAGTTGGCGCCGAAATTGCCGTACTGCTGCGTGCCCAGTGCGTGCAGCAGCGTCCAGCCTGCGAAGAGCTCGACGGACCCGGAGACGAAGAACCCCCCCTGCAGCAGCGCCCCCCACGCCGAGGTGCCGTTCTGCAGGTAGTTGTCGATGAAGACGCCCTGGGCGATCAGGTTGGCACCTCCGAACATCAGTGAGAAGTCTGCGGTGGCCCCCAGCTGCCCCGAGACGGCCAGTGCGGCGGGGTTGATCGCGCGTCCCTCCTGGAGCCGCGCCGCGACGCCGACAAAGGCCCCGAAGGGCTGTCCGGGGAAGCTGGTCTCGGTCGCGAACTGTTCCCAGGTGCCCGCCAGCTTCCAGTTCAGCCGCCCGGAGAGCGAGACGCCCTGGTTGCTGTCGGCGTTCCAGCCGCTGGGTGCCAGGCCGATCGCGTCGCCGTAGCACGCCTGCCAGTTCACCGCATTGCCCGCGTAGCCGATGCTGACCCCGGTGGTGTAGGCGGCGCCAAAGGCGTACTCCAGCGGCGAGTACTCGCCCATCTGCGTCTGGGCCGCGCTGAAGAGGTGGCTCTGGAAGGTCCAGGGGGTGAAGATGGATCCGGCCTGCAGGTACCAACCGGCATCCAGCTGCTTGGTGACGCTCAGGTAGCCCAGGCTGAAGGTGTTCCCCTCGGCCACTGCGGGATTGCCGTTCGCCGCGGGCATGTATGCGGGATCCGGCTGGCTGCCGTAGGAGATGCCCAGCAGGAACTGCAGCGACCGGTCAAGGGCATTGCCACTGAAGAAGAACTCGTTCCGCCGCGACTCGAAGCCCCAGACATTGCTGGCGTCGTACGGGGTGCGCTCGGCCGCATCGAAGCCCGCGTTGTAGACGAAGCGCGCTTGGGTGAACCCGAAGACCGCAAGCTTGAAGTCGCCATCGGCGGTGGCGACGAAGAAGCCGGTGCCGCGTTCGTATCCCGAGAGCGCCTGGGCGCCCGGGCCAGAGCCCTGGAAGGCGCTGCGCACCTGCGAGTCCCGCAGCACATCGGCGACGATGCCGCGGACCTGTTCGGCGCGGATCGCGTCTAGCCAGCCTTCGGCCTGCTGCGCGCGGAGTTCCGTCAGCTCCTGGCGCAACGCGCGCAGGTCCGCTTGGAAGTCTGGGCTTGACTGGCTGCGGTCCGGCAGCGAGGCCTCCGCCGGTGCCCCCGCACCTGCCGCGTCGGATGCACCCGCGGCTTCGGCCGCACGCACCGCGATGGTGGCGTGTGCCGCCACCAGGAGCGCGAATCGGGCGACGCGGACGGCCGGGATCACGGCGGGCAGGCTAGTGGCGGCGCGCCCCGAAAAACACAGCAGGTCCGGCCGGAGCCGGACCTGCTGGAAGTTTCATGTCGCTTGCTGCAGTGCAGTGCTGATCCGAGGATCAGAACATGACCTGAAGCTGGGCGATGATCGAGAAGTTGTTGTCCGAGGGGGACAGGCCAACGCCACCTTCGAAGCCACGGAGCAGCGTCGTGACGCCTGCGCCCGTATCACCCGAGAGCGGAACGATCGCGGAGATCGTGGCCTTCAGGTTGTTCTTCGCGAAGTACCAGTTGACGCCGGGCTGGAGGAACCAGCTCTTGTCGTTGTCATCCGTGTAGTTCGTCTGGCAGAAGATCTCGAAGTTGTCCGTCAGGAAGAAGCCGCCCTGGATGTTCAGGCCCCAGAGGGAACCCGTACCGCCATTGAGGTCATCCACCCAGATGAACTGGGCGATCAGGTTGGCGCCGCCGAAGTTCAGGCGGCCGTCAACGTTGAAGCCCAGCGGGTTCGCGGGGTAGCCCGAGCCGTCGGTGAGCGTGTTGATGCGGCGGCCATTCTGCCACAGCCCCGAGACGCCCACGACTGCGCCGAACTCTTCACCCTTGAAGCTCGACTCCTTGGTGAACTGCTCCCAAGTGCCGGCGATCTTCCAGTCGAGGCGACCGGCAACCGCGATGCTCTGGTTGCTGGAGGCGTTCCACGCGTTGACGTTGGTGCCAGCGCCGTGCTCGACGATGTTGTACCAGCCGCCGTTGAAGCGGAGGACATCGCTCTGCCACGCGAGGCTGAGACCAGCGGCCTGGCCAGCGCCGAAGATGTACTCGAAGATCGAGTACTCACCCATCTGGGTGTCGCCGGCGTTGAACAGCTCGCTCTCAGCGGTCCACGGAATGGTCTGCTGACCAAGCGTGACGCTGAAGCCGTCGCCGAGGACCTTCGTCACCTGCGCGTACGCGATGCTGAAGGAGTCCGCGGTCGAAACGTACGGATCGGCCTGCGTGTCGTACGCGAAGCCAACCAGGTACTTCCAGCTCGGGTCAACGACGTTGCCCGAGAAGAAGACCTGCGTGCGGCGGTTCTCAAAGCCCCAGGTGCTCTGATCGTTGCCGCTCGGGCCGTCGACGGTCGGCGAGAACTTGTTGTTGTAGACAAAGCGGACCTGCTCAAGCGCATTGATCTTGAGCTTCCAGTTGCCATCGGCGCTGGACATGAAGAATCCGTTGTCGTAGCCAGCGGTCGCGCCACCAGCCTGCTGGAAGCTGGAGCGGGTGCTGCTGTCGGACAGGACGTCCTGAACGACGCCACGGATCTGGTCCGCGCGCTGATCGGTGAGCCACTGCTCGTTCTGGCCTGCCTTGAGAGCCGCGACTTCCTTCTGAAGCGCGTTGATCTGGGCAGTGGTGTCGTTGTCCGCCTCGGTGGCGCCGTAGCTCACGCTGGTAAGCGTGAGGGTCGAGCCCGCGAGGAGCCCAACAAACTTGGTCAGACTCATGTGCGTTCGCTCCTTGTTTCGGGCCGGGGCGCTGACTTTGGACCGCCGGTCCCAGTGACGAGATTCCGTCCTTCAATGCCAATGCCTCCAAGGCACCGGCGAACGGGATTCAAGCCCTATCGGCCAACTGAGGCCGTCAGGTTGAAGGCGAGATCATAGCGAGGTTGATCGGGGCGTGTTGGCATGGTGTGAAGTGGCCTGAATCGCGCGGATTATCCCGACGTGGCCTTCCGTAAATGTGCCATCTGAAAAGACTTACGACTCTGGGTCGGGCTGGGCGGCCAAAAACCTGAAAAAGTACCTCCGCGCTCCATCGATTCCTGGTGCCACCGGATGGTTTCGACGGCGGTTGAGCCGGCGCCCCGCGTCCTCAGAAGAGCAGCTGCATCTGCGCACGCACCACCGTCTCGCCACCACCCGTCCCCGTCTGGCTCGCTCGCCAGGAAGCGCCGCTGACGCCCTCGCCGAAGAGACCCGTCGAAAAGATGACCGGTTCGAAGGAGTAGCCCCCGTCGAGGGTGAACTTGATGGCGTTCTTATGGAAGTACCAGCTCGCGCCAAGCGTCACGATGTTCAGCGTCTGGTTCACCAGCGCGGTCGAGGCGCCCGTGATCGAGTCCTGGTCGCTGATGACCCAGAGCCCTTCGTAGCGCGCGATAAGCTCGAGTGCGTCGCTCACGAAGTAGCCCCCCTGCACCACCGCGCCGTAGGAGAGCGTGCCCTCCACGCCCACAGCGCGGGCACGCGCGCCGCCGCCGTAGAGGTAGTTGCCCAGGAACGCAGCCCAGCCGCTCCAGCCATCGCCGCGCAGGTTGGCGTCCGCGGTGAAGGTGAGCAGCGTGACCTGGTCATTGACCTGCGTGAGCCCCGGGCTGGCGGGGCGCAGCAGGCCGTTGGAGACTGTGAGGCGCCCGGAAGGGGGCACACCGCCCGCGCGCTGCCAGTTGACGCCGGCCCCGACCATCGCGGCGAAGTCGCTTCCGCGCCATCCCTGCATGTCCTTGAACTGGCCCCACGCACCGACGGGCATCCACTCGATTCGTGCGGTGGTGGCCCACTCCGTCAGGTTGCCGGTGGGCTGGATGATGGCCACGTCACGGTTGCCGCCGCCATCGTTGTACGAGGCGAAGGCGCGGAACTGCTTCGACTCCCACCCCAGCAGCACCCCTTGCACGAAGGATTGCGAGAAGTACTGGTTCACCAGCGAACGCTCGACGAACTGCTGGGTGCGCGAGCTGGCGACCGTCTCGTAGTTGAAAAAGGTCTTCCACTGGCCCAAGCGCAGGAAGAGCCCCTCTCCCAGCGCCTTCTGGACGAAGACGTCCTCGAAGCTCAGCGGCTTGCCGCTCTGCGCCCCGTCGCGCTCGTAGCCCAGCTCGATCCGGTAGCTCCAGCTGGGATCGAAGACATGGCCGAAGAAGTTCATCTTCGCGCGGCGGATCTCGAAGCCGTACTCGTTCGCGACCTGCTTGCGGTCGGAGGAGGCCCCTGCGAGCGACGCGTTGGGCATGTTGTTGAAGGCGTAGCGCACCTGCATCTCCGCCTCGATGTTCAGGCGGAAGTTGCCATCTGCGCTGGCGATGAAGAAGTTCCTGTCGCGGCCTGCGGTGGCGCCGTCCCCCTGAAGGCTGGCGCGCGTCTGCGCGTCCGCCAGCACGTCGGCGACGATCCCCCGGACCTGCGCGGCGCGCTCGTCGGTGAGCCACGCTTCGCCGCTGGCGCGCTTCATGGCGGCGATCTCCTGGGTCTGGCGATCGTTCTGCTCGCGCAGCGCGTCGATCTGTCGCTGCATCTGGTCGAAGCGGTCGCCCGGAGGGGTGGTGGCTGCCGCGCCGCCGGAGGATCCGGCGGGGGGGTTCGCTACCGGTGAAGGAGATGCCGCGGGCGGGTCCGGGAGGAACGAGCGGGCCGTGCTGGCGGAGTGAGCCGCATGGGCGAGAACGAGCGCCGCCGCAATGCTCAGGATTGGTTCAGGTCGCACGGCGCGCAGGATACGGACCAGCGCGCTAGAAGAGCAGCTGCATCTGCCCGCGCACCACGATCTCGCCGCCCCCCTGCCCCGTCTGCGACGGCCGCCAGTCCCCCCCCGAGACGGATTCGCCGAAGAGGCCATTGCTGAAGAGCAGCGGCTCGAAGGAATACCCGGCATCGAAGGTGAACTTGGCGTCGTTCTTGCTGAAGTAGTAGTTGAAGCCCGCCGTCACCAGGTTCAGCGTCTGCGCGGTGAGGGCGCTGCCGCTGGTGACGTTGTGGTTGTCGGAGCTGACCCACAGCCCCTCGTATCGTGCGATCACCTCAATGGCATCGGAGACGAAGTACCCGCCGTGGATCGTGGTGCCGTAGCTGAGCGCACCATTCACGCCGCTGGCGTTCGCCACCGCGCCACCCGCATAGGTGTAGTTGCCCAGGAACGCGGCCATGACGCTCCAGCCGTCGCCCCGCAGGTTCAGGTCGGCGGTGTAGGTGAGCAGCGTGACTTGGTCGTTCACCGTGCCCGTGCCGGCGGCGGGCGGAAGCGCGCCATTGCCGGGGTACGCACGATTCGTGGGAGGGACGCCGCCCGCGCGCTGCCAGTTGATTCCCGCGCCGACCAGCGCGCCGAAGGGGCTGCCGCGCCACCCCTGCATGTCGGCGAACTGGTTCCACGCACCCGCCAGCTTCTGCTGCACGCGCCCGGTCACGGCCCACTGCGTCGGGTTGCCGGTGGGCTGCACCACCTGGATGTCGCGATTGCCGCCGCCGTCGTTGTAGCCCCCGAACGCCTGGGTCGACTCGCCCATCCAGCCCACCATCGCCCCCTCGACGAACTTGGTGCTGAAGTACTGGTTGACCAGCGAGCGCTCGACGAAGAGCTGGGTGCGGCTGGAGACGTACTCCTCGTAGTTGAAGATGTTCTTCCACTGGCCCGCGCGCACGAAAATGCCGTCCCCCAGCGCTTTCTGGATGAAGATGTCCTCGAAGTTGACGCTGCGGCCGTTGACCGTTCCGTTGCGGTTCGAGGCGAACTGCACGCGGTAAGTCCAGCTGGGATCGATCACGTTGCCGAAGAAGTCCAGCTTCATCGTCTGGATCTGGAAGCCGTACTCGTTGCCGACCTGGCTTCGGCCCGAAGCCGCGCCCGCCAGCGCGCCCTGCGAGAGGTGGCTGTAGGCGAATGTCACCTGCAGCTGCCCCTCGATGTTCAGCCGGAAGTTGCCATCGGCGCTGGCCATGAAGAAGTTCTTGTCGTAGCCCGCGGTGGCACCGTCCCCCTGCAAGCTGCTGCGCGTGCTGGCGTCGCTGAGCACATCGCCCACGATGCCGCGGATCTGCGACGCGCGCTGCTCGGTCAGCCAGGTCTCGCCGCCCGCGCGCTCCAGCGCCTCGATCTTCTGCGCCTGGTCGTTGTTCTGCGCGCGCAGCGCCTCGATCTCCTGCTGCATGCGGTCGAGGCGATCCTCGGCGTTGCGGGCAACGGGCGGCGGCGGGGCTGCCGCTGCGGGCGCGGACGCGGGCGGCATAGGAGGCGCGGTGGCCGGGGTGGCCGTGGGCGGCACGGCCTGCGTCAATGCAAGGCTGAGCGCCAGCGCGTCGGCGATGGAGAGGACCAGCATGCTGCAGAGGCTACGACCATCCGCCCTGGTGCAGGAAGCCGCCCGGTCCAGCGGTGGACCGGGCGGCTTCCGGGCTGGCCCCCAATGCGGGGGCAAGGGTCGTTCGCGCGACGGGGAGCGAATCCGGCGGCGGCGACGCTGGTGATCCCGGCCGTGGCGGCCGTCAGAAGAGCAGCTGCATCTGGGCGCGGACGACGATTTCGCCCGAGCCCTCCCCCGTCTGTGAGGGGCGCCAGTCAGCGCCGGAGATGGACTCGCCGAAGAGGCCGCTGCTGAAGCGGACCGCCTCGAAGGCATAGCCCGCGTCGAGCGTGAGCTTGACCGCGTTCTTGTTGAAGTAATAGGTGCCGCCGACCGTCACGATGCTGAGCGACTGGTCGATGAGCGCGTTCGCCTGCGCGGTGTTGGTGTTGTCCGACTGCACCCAGAGCCCTTCGTAACGGGCGATGAGCTCGATGGCGTCGGTGATGAAGTAGCCGCCCTGCACCACAGTGCCGAAGGAGCTGCTCTCGTTGACGCCGCGAGCGTTCACAGGCGCGCCGCCGCCGTACAGGTAATTGCCCAGGAATGCCGCCCACATGCTCCAGCCGTCGCCGCGCAGGTTCAGGTCCGCCGTGTAGGTGAGCAGGTCGAACTGCGTCTCGACGGTGCCAGTGCCGGTCAGGTTGGGGATGTTGCCGTTGCCGACGGTGGCCTTGCTGGCGGGCGCGTCGCCGCCCGCGCGCTGCCAGTTGGCGGCGAAGCCGATCATCGCCGCGAAGTCGCTGCCGCGCCATCCCTGCATGTCCTTGAACTGGCCCCAGGCGCCCGCCAGCTTCCACTCCAGGCGGCCGGTGAAGGCCCACTCGGTCGGGTTGCCCGTGCCGGCCTGGATCACCTGCATGTTGCGGTTGCCGCCGCCGTCGTTGTACGAGCCATAGGCGCGCAGCGCCTCGGACTCCCAGCCCAGCATGATGCCCTGGACGAACTTGGTGCTGTAGTACTGGTTGACCGCCGAGCGCTCGACGAACTGCTGCGAGCGGCTGGAGGCGTTCTCCTCGTAATTGAAGACGTTCTTCCACTGGCCGAAGCGCACATAGAAGCCGTTGTCCAGTGCCTTCTGGATGAAGACGTCCTCGAAGCTGAGCGGGGTGCCGCTGAGCTGGCCGTCGCGCTCGTACGCCAGCTGCATGCGGTAGGTCCAACTGGGGTCGAAGACGTTGCCGAAGAAGTTCAGCTTCACGCGGCGCAGCTCGAAGCCGTACTCGTTGGCCACCTGCTTGCGGTTGGCCGCGGCGCCTGCCAGCGCCGAGTTGGGCATGTTGTTGTAGGCGAAGCGCGCCTGCAGCTGCCCCTCGATGTTCAGGCGGAAGTTGCCGTCAGCGCTGGCGATGAAGAAGTTCTTGTCGTAGCCCGCGGTGGCGCCGTCCCCCTGCAGGCTGCTGCGCGTCGCGGAATCCGCCAGGACGTCGCCCACGATGCCGCGGATCTGGTTCGCGCGCTGCTCGGTCAGCCACGCCTCTCCATTCTGCGCCTTCAGCTCCTGGATCTCCTTGGACTGCGCCTCGTTGGACTGCTTCAGCGCGTCCAGCTGCTGCTGCATGCGCTGCATTGCATCGTCGTCCGCGGCGAAGGCAGGAAGGACGGCGATGAGCGCGGCGAGGCCTGCGGCGGGTCCGGTGAATCGGGGGGTCTTCATCGTGGGATGCTCCTGGTCTGGGTGGGTCGATCGAAGGACACCGGTCCCGCTGCCGGGGCCGGAATGCGAAGAATGCGGCAAGAACCTGTGAAGGGCACTCTCCCGGAGTGGGCCTGAACGATTCCTGAACGCGCTCTTCACACGGCGCGAAAGGTGTGGGGCGGCCGGGGACGGCAGGGCGCTGCCCGGGGGGCAGGAACTGTGCCTTCGACTCCCGTGACCTCGGGATGGGGACGCTCGGGCCACCGGCGTGCAGGACGCTTGCGTGCCGGGCGGCTGCGGTTTGGGCGCGCTCGCTCAGGCCAGGTGGTCGAGCGCGTCGCGGATGTGGCGGATCGCAATCACTTCTGCGTCGGAGCCCAGCGCGGCGCGCGCGGCGTCGGCCTGCGGTGCAGGCACGAAAAGCGTGCGGGCACCGCGCCGGACAGCGGTCTGCACGCGGTGGTCCAGTTGCCGGACCGAGCGCACGTCGCCGGAGAGGGCAATCTCGCCGAAGGCGACCGTCGCGCCGCCCGCACCGCGCTCGTAGAAGGCCCCCGCCACGGCCAGCGCCGTCGCCAGGTCGGCGGCGGGCTCGGTGATCCTCATCCCCCCCAGCGCCGAGGCGTAGATGTCCTGGTCCCCCAGGCGCAGGCCGCCATGTTTCTCCAGGACGGCGATCAGCATGGCCAGGCGCGCCGCGTCCAGCCCGCTGGCACGGCGCTTGGCTGCACCCAGGAAGCCGGTGGCGGTCAGCGCCTGGATCTCGGCAAGCAAGACGCGCGAGCCCGCGAGCACCGAGGTGAAGACGCTGCCGGGGCGGCGCGCGCCCGCGCCCGAAGACTCGGGGGCGAGCGCGGCCTCTTCCACGGCGGCTAGGCCGGATCCGGTCATCTCGAAGAGCCCCACCTCCTGCGTGCTGCCGAAGCGGTTCTTCACGCCGCGCACGACGCGATATGCATGATGGCGGTCCCCTTCGAAAGCCAGGACGACATCCACCAGGTGCTCCAGCAGCTTGGGTCCCGCCAGGTCGCCTTCCTTGGTGACATGGCCGACGATGGCGACGGCGGTGCCGGTGGTCTTGGCGTACCCCACCAGGTCCAGGCAGCAGCGGCGCAGCTGCGTGATGCTTCCGGGGATGGCGTCGACGTCGCCGCGATAGATGAGCTGCACGGAGTCGACGACAAGCAGCGCGGGCCGGGTGCGGTGCGCTTCTTCCGCGATGACGGCCAGGTTCGCCTCGGAAAGGAGCAGCAGGTTGGCGCCGCGCGCCGCGGCATCGGTGCCTTCCAGGCGGTCGGCGCGCATCTTGATCTGCGCGGCGCTCTCTTCGCTGCTGGCGTAGAGGACGCGCTGCCCGCGCCCCGCGAGCGCGGCGGCGGCCTGCAGCAGCAGCGTGCTCTTGCCGATGCCAGGGTCGCCGCCCAGCAGCGCGACGCTGCCCGGGACCAGCCCGCCGCCGAGGACGCGGTCGAGTTCGCCGATGCCCGTCGCGATGCGCGGAACGTCGAGCGGCTTCACGTCTGCAAGCGGGGTGGAACGGCGGGCGGCACCTTGGACCCCGGAGCGAGGCGGTGCGCCGGCGGCATCGGCCACGCCAGCGGGCCCGTCGACATCACCGCTCCCGCCCGCGGGCTCCCCGAACGCGCTTCGGCCCCCGGAGCTGCGGAGCGCGGGCGCCAGTTCGGGCGCTTCGGTGAAGCGCTCCAGCGCGTCCCAGGCGCCGCAGTCGGGGCACTTTCCCATCCACTTGGGCTGGGTGTTGCCACATTCACGGCAGAGGAAGCATGTGCGCGTCTTGGCCATCGCACGCGCGAGTGTAGGAGCGCAGGCTGACATAGCTGTGACACCGGGCGGAAGGGCGGTCCGCGCAGGAAGCGGCCACCGCGCGGCGCGCCGTATCCTGTCCGACGATGCAGACGATCAGCGCCCTCTGGAACCTCTTCTTGCTGGGGTGGAAGACCGGCTTCAGGATGCGCGGCCCTTACTGGCGTTGGCGGATGGAGACGGCCTTCGGCACAGATGCCGCCAGGATGCCGACGGCGGCAGCGCGGCGGCGCGCCGTTTTGGAGTACGGGGCGTGGGTCGGCCGCATGCGCGCGCTGGCGCGACAGCACTGAAGCAGCCGGACAACACGGGCGCGGGCCGGCGGGGGGTGCGCCTTCCGGCGCGCTAGGCTCGAGCGCCCAGCCGCACTTCATGCGGCACACGTCACGCCGCAAGCATCACGCCGGCGAGTAACGGCTGCCGATGAGCGCGATCTTCGCGTTGGGGTTCGCGTTCGTCGGCAGCTTCGGCCCCACGAAGTAGACGATGGCGAAGCAGATGAGGCTGCCCACCCACATCCAAGAGGTCATGCCGAAGTAGATGAAGACGGCGGTGCACATCAGCACCAGCAGCGCGGTGGGGATCATGCCCTCCCACGCCAGGCGCATCAGCTGGTCGAAGCGGAAGCGCGGCAGCGTCCAGCGCAGCGCGATCGCCAGGCTCAGGAGCAGGAAGGTCTTGCCCGCCATCACGCCGATCTGGGCCAGGATCAGGGGCAGGCCCCCCTGCACCGGCAGGTCCAGGCCGGGCATGAAGGCGCCGAAGGGGTTGACGCTCCAGCCGCCCAGGAAGAGCACCGCGAAGAGCGCCGCGCCCGCGATCATGTTGAAGTACTCGGCCAGGAAGAAGAGCGCGAAGCGCATGCTGGAGTACTCGGTGTGGTAGCCGCCGACCAGCTCGCTCTCGCATTCGGCCAGGTCGAAGGGAAGGCGATTCGTCTCGGCCAGCATGCAGACATAGAAGATCAGCGCGGCCAGCGGCTGCTGGAAGATGTTCCAGACGCCCGCCTGCTGGCCCGCCAGCGAACCGATCTGGTGGCTGATGATCTCGCTGGGGACGAAGGTGCCCGCCATCAGCACCACGCACAGCAGCGAGACGCCCATGGGGATCTCGTAGCTGATGATCTGCGCCGAGGCGCGCAGGCCGCCCAGGAAGGCGAACTTGTTGTTGGAGGCCCAGCTGCCCAGCGCGACGCCGTAGACGCTGAGGCTGGCGATGGCCAGCATGTAGACGACGCCGATGTTGACGTCCGCACCGACGATGCTCACCGTGCCGGTGAGCCCGGCGAAGGGGATGGTGGACAGGTCAAGGGTGCCGCCCCACGGGATGATGACGAAGCCGATGAGCGCGGGGATCGCCAGGAACGCGGGAGCGGCGAAGAACATCGCGCGCTCCACGTGGTTCGGCGTGTAGTCCTCCTTCATGATGAACTTCAAGCCATCCGCCAGCGGCTGGAGGAGGCCGAAGGGGCCCACGCGGTTGGGTCCCACGCGGTCCTGCATCCAGGCAGAGAGGCGGCGTTCCAGCCAGATGCTGTACGCGCACGCGCCCAGGATGATGTGCAGGCCCGCGACGACCACGAAAAGGCTGGCCAGCAGCTGGGCGAGGGACGCTCCCGAGGGGAGCCATGCGGGCAGGAGGGCGGTCAGGTTCTGCATGGGGAGCGGGGAGTATAGAAGCCACGCGCGGGCACCCGGATCGAGCGGAAATTGACCTTCGAGGGAGATGACCGCTGGTCCCGCCAGGTTCCCCGTGGGCGCGCCCCAGGAATCCGTCTACGCCGCGCCCTTGGCCTCGCGGGGGTGGTACTTCTCGATGGTCTTGCGCAGGTGCGTGCGGTCGACGTGGGTGTAGATCTGCGTGGTGCCGATGTCTGAGTGGCCAAGCAGTTCCTGGACCACGCGCAGGTCGGCGCCCCCCGCCACCAGGTGCGTGGCAAAGGAGTGG
The DNA here is from genome assembly GCA_044230125.1 of Phycisphaerales bacterium. Lineage (GTDB taxonomy): Bacteria > Planctomycetota > Phycisphaerae > Phycisphaerales > SM1A02 > UBA966. Next base: position 4,986 of record JBGARR010000022.1, on the reverse strand, counting down.
CGCAGCAGGTGCGGGTGCACGCCGCGGATGCCCGCGGCCAGCGCGTGCTTGCGCACGATCTGCCAGACGGCGACGCGTTCCAGCGGCCGCCCGGTGTGCGAAAGCAGCAGGCGGAAGCGGTCGCGGCCGTCGCCGAAGCGCGTCAGCTGCGGGCGCAGCTCGGCCACGTACTGCAGCACCGCCGCGAGCGCCGGCATGCCGATGGGCACCACCCGCTGCTTGTTCCCCTTGCCGATCACGCTGACGATGGCGAGCGTTTCGTTCAGGTCGTTCAGCTTCAGCGCGCCCACCTCGCTGGCGCGCAACCCGGCGGCGTACATCAGCTCGAGCATCGCGCGGTCGCGCAGCCACAGCGCCCCTTGCTCGGGCCCGGGGGACTCCACCAGCTTCTTCATCTGGCCGGGGGTCAGCATGCCGGGCAGGCGCTTCCACTTGGTGGGGCGCTCCAGCAGCCGCGCGGGATCTTTGGTGATGCGGAAGTTGGCGTGCAGGAAGCGGAAGAAGACGCGCATCGTGGCCAGGTGCCGCACGATCGAGCTGGCCTCCAGCCCGCGCTCCTTGGAGAGGAAGCGCATGTGCGCGGCCAGGTGGTCCACGCCCGTCTCGGCGGGCGAGCGCACGCCCGCGCGCCCCAGGAAGGCGCGCATCTCGTCCAGGTCGTGGGCGTACGCCTGCAGCGTGGCGGGGGCAAGCCCCGCCTCGACGCGCGCGAAGCCCATGAAGTCACGGATGGCCGCGTCGTACTCCGGGGTGACCACGGCCGCGCGCTGGGCGGTGTCGTGCGCGACCTCCGCGCGCGGCCGCGGTGCGGCGCGCTTGCGGCGGCCGTTCATCTCAGTAGCGGCGTCGCCCATGGACCGTCACCTGCTGCGTCTTGGCGGCGGCACCGGGCGCCGGGCGCCGGTCGGCGATGGAGCGAAACGCCTCGTCGCGGTTGATGCGGTGAAAGACCCGGCAGCCGTAGTAGCCACCCAGGCAGTACCGGTACATGGCGTCCAGCTCGCCCATGCGAAAACGCTCCTGGCAGCGTGGATCATTCTTGTCCACATGCGGGCAGGCATGGCTGAGGGAGGGATCGGTGGGCTCGGGCATGGCGCGGTCACCAAGGATAGATCGGCGCGATGCGCGGGCATGCGCGAATCTGCCGGGCAGATCACCGGGCCGCGCGCAGGCGCGCCGCGCGCGGGCGCGCCGCGCTCACTTGTACCCCAGCGTCCGGGGGAAGAAGTGCAGCCCCGCCGCCTTGCGGGCCATCTCCAACGTTTGCTCGGCGGTGACATTGGCGCGGGTGCATCCATCCTTCAGGATGTCCAGCAGGTCGTCCTCGTGCCCCTCGAAACGCGCGCGGCGCTCGCGCATCGGCTCCAGGAGCGCGTTGATCGCGGCGGCGACCTCCACCTTCACGTGGCCATCGCCGATGTTGTCCCCCGCGGCGTAGCGCCGGCGCAGCTCGGCGACGCGATCGGGATCGGTGATGAATGTCTCCACGTACTGGAAGAGCGCGTTGTTCACGTCGCCCGCCTCGGTGGGGCTCTGGCGGCCGGTGAAGATCTTCTTCACCTTCGTCTCCACTTCCTTGGGGGTGTCGCTGATGAAGATGGCGTTTCCCAGGCTCTTGGACATCTTGTTCTTGCCGTCGACGCCCAGCAGCCGCCCCACCTTGCCCACCTCGGCGCGCGGCACGGGCCAGACCCCGCCCAGCTTCTCGTGCTCCTCGTCCTTGGCGTCGGTGGGGACGCCGCAGTACATCTGGTTGAAGCGCCGCGCCACCTCGCGCGTCAGCTCCAGGTGCGGCACCTGGTCCTCGCCAACGGGCACGCCGACCGGGCGGAAGCTCAGGATGTCGCTGCACTGCCCCACGGCGTAGAGGGGGAAGCCGAAGGAGTAGGTGTCGCCCAGCCCCTTCATCTCGATCTCGGTCTTCAGCGTGGGATTGCGCATCACGCGGTTGAAGGGCAGCAGCATCGCGAAGAGGAAGGCCAGCTCATGGATCGCGGGCACCTCGCTCTGCAGGAAGATGGTGGACTTCACCGGGTCGATGCCCATGGCCAGGTAGTCGCGCACGATCGCGATGGTGTCGCGGCGGATCTCCTGCGGCTTGTCGGCGCGCGTGGTGAACGCGTGGTAGTTGGCCAGGATGAAGTAGCAGTCGTGCGTCTCCTGCAGCTCGACGCGGCGCTTGACGCTGCCCACCCAGTGGCCAAGGTGCAGCTGTCCGGTGGGCGTGTCGCCAGTGAGGATGCGCGGTCGTGCGGTGGCCATGGGAGAGGAAGGATACGGCGCGGGACCGCTACCATTCGCGCAAATGTCCGACGCCAGCAACGCGCACGACGAAGACGAGATCCATGTCGAGGGGCTGGAGGCGCCCATCGCGACGCCCGCACTGCCCGGCACCGTGGTCGCGCGCCACAGCGCCGAGGAGCTGTACGACGCGGTCGCCTTCGACCTGATGGTGCAGGCCGCGGGCTGCGTCCGCGAGTTCGGGGACTTCCACCTGGCGCTCTCGGGGGGGCGGACGCCCTTCCCGCTGTACGAACAGCTGATGTACGACCCGCGCTTCCGCGCGCTGCCGTGGCGGCGGACGCACCTGTGGATCGTGGACGAACGGTGCGTGCCGGTGGAGAGCGAGCTCTCGAACTTCGGGCGCATCAAGGAAGTCATCGCCGACCATGCGGACATCCCACCCGAGCAGGTGCACCCGATGCTGGCCATGCTGCCCGACGCCGCCGAGCGCTACGAACGCGAGCTGCGCGAGACGCTGGCGTGGCGGCAGAAGGGGCATGACCGGCTCGACTTCGTGCTGCTGGGGATGGGGCCGGACGGGCACACCGCCAGCATCTTCCCGGGTTCGCCCGCGCTCGAAGCGCACGAACGGCTGGCGCTGGGCGTCCCCGCGCCGACCACCGTGGCGCCACCCGTGCCACGGGTGACGCTGACGATGCCCATGCTGAACGCCGCGCGTTTCGTGGCGCCGTTGGTGATGGGGGCCGACAAGCACGCGATGCTTCAGCGCGTCGCGGCGGGGGCGGATCCTGGCGTGGTGCCGATCGCCGCGCTGCGGCCCGTGGCGGGTGAATTGCGCTGGTACCTGGACCCCGCGGCGTGCGGGAAATAGGGTGCGATCGCGGCGCTTCTGCGTCAGGCGAGTGCGGCGGTCACGATCGCCTCGGCGGTCGTGGGGGCCGGATCGGACTGCATCAGGACGCGTTCCACCAATTCGCGCGCGGCGGCGCGCGCGTGGCCGAGTTGCACCAGGACCTCGACGGCGCTGTTGGCCATCAAGATCAGCTGCGCATTGGGGGAGAGCTCTGGGGCTGCGGTGGCGGCTGGTGGTGCGTCGCCAGCGGCGCCCGTTGCGCCGCGGGGCGCGCGTGCGGCGCCCGCGGGCTTTGATTCCACGGCGCCGGCGCGCGTTGCGGCCGTGCTGCCGCCGACGCGAACGCCCAACCCACGCCCAACCCCCGGCACGAAGCGGTCGATCTTTCCCTTCAGCTCGACGCAGATCGTTTCGGCGGTGCGCTTGCCGATCTCCGGAAGCGTCTGCAGCAGCGCGTGGTCGCGCGCGGCGATCGCCTCGGCGATGCGCCCGAAGGGCATCTGCAGCGCGCGCAGCGCCTTGCGATTGCCGATCCCTTTCACGGTGGTGAAGAGTTCGAAGAAATCGCGATCGTCCGTCGTCTGGAAGCCCACCAGCCGGGGCCAGAAGCTGGAGCCCTGCCCCTGCCCTTCCAAGTAGTGCAGCGTATGGAAGCGCACCACCTTTCCCAGGCTGGCCGCCAGCGCCATGCTGTCCGCCGCGGGGACCAGCACCTCGTAGACAAGATCGCCCGCCTGGACATGCGCGGCGCCGTCCACGATCGCGACCAGCGTGCCTGAAATCTGGGTGATCACGGCCGTGATGCTACGGAGCGGGCGCGCCCGCGGCGAAGGCCGTTGCCCTATCCCGCTTCGGGAAACCCCATTTCAGTACGCTCCGGCGCAGATGCGACACGCAGTGATCATGGCGGGCGGTTCGGGCACCCGACTCTGGCCGATGTCCAGGCGCGCCGTCCCGAAGCAGCTGCTTCCTCTCATCGACGGACGCAGCCTGCTCTCGATCGCCGCCGGGCGCCTGGACCGGATCGTTCCCCCCGCCAACCGCTTCGTCTGCGCGGGCGAGGTTTTCCGCGCCCAGATCCACGCGGACATTCCCTGGCTGGACGACGCGCACTTCCTGGGCGAGCCGCAGGGGCGCGACACGCTGAACGCGGTGGGGCTTGCGGCCGCGGTGCTGGGCATCGGCGACCCCGATGCGGTCTTCGCCGTGCTGACCTCGGATCACCTGATCTCGCCGCAGGCCGAGTTCGACCGCGCGATGGAGCTGGCCTTCCGGCTGGTGGAGGCGGATCCGGCGCGGCTGGTCACTTTCGCGATCACCCCGACCTTCGCCGCCACCGGCTACGGCTACGTCGAGCGCGGCGAGCCGCTGCAGGGCTTTGCGGGCGCCTTCGCCGCGCGGCGCTTCGTGGAGAAGCCCGACCGCGCGCACGCCGAGGAGTACCTGCGCACCGGCACCTTCGGCTGGAACTCGGGCATGTTCGTCTTCAGCGCGCGCACGGTGATGCAAGCGCTGGGGTGGTTCCGCCCCGAGAACGCCCGTGGCCTTGCCGAGATCGCCGCGGCATGGGGCGGCGCCTCCGCGCGCGCCACGATCGACCGCATCTATCCCACGCTGCCCAAGGTGAGCGTGGACTACGCGCTGATGGAGCCGGCCAGCCAGGACGCGCGCCTGCGGATCGCGGTGGTGCCCATGTCCGTCGAGTGGCTGGATGTCGGCAGTTGGCCCAGTTTCGGCGCGACGCGCCCGGCGGATGCGCAGGGCAACCGCGGCAACGCGCGCACCGTGCACCGCAACAGCATGAACGTGCTGGCCGTCAGCGACGATCCGCAGCACACCATCGCCACCATCGGCCTGGACAACGTCATCATCGTGCGCACCAAGGACGC